>JBBRYN010000068.1:0-19977 GCA_038237645.1 Mycobacteriales bacterium | reverse complement strand
TCGGTGAGCACCTGGACGGTGCGCTCCGGCTGCTCGACGGCGGGGGAGTGCAGCGCTCCGGTGATCACCTGGTGCTCGGCGCCGAGCCGCGTCGCCATGTCGAGTTGTACGGGCGGCTCCCACGCGTCCTCGCCCTCGCCGTATGCGACCAGTACCGGCACGCCGGTCGCCCGCAACGCGGCCACCCGGTCGGGCTCGGTTTCCAGCGCCTCGGCCATGCCACGGAGCCCGGCCGCGGAGGAGGCCAGGAAGCGGCGGCGCAGGAACTCCGTCAACTCCGGTGAGGTCACGGCAGAGCGCTCGTTGTGCCGGTCGAACTCCTCCATCGCCGCGTACATCCCGCCACTGTCGAGCACCGACCGCAGGGTGCGCAGGCGCTCGGCCCGTACTCCGCCGATGGCCGACGGGCCCGAGCCCAGCAGCACGAGCGAGCGCAGCCGGTCGGGGGCGGCGATGGCCGCGGCGCGGCAGACCAGCCCACCGAAGGAGTGGCCGAGCAGGTGCACCGGCGCATCGGTCAGGGCGTCGATGACCGCCAGCACCGCGGTGGCCAGCCGGTCGACGGTGTAAGCGCGCTGTTCGTCGTGGATCGGCGACTCATGACCAAGTAACTCGACACCGGGTGACTCGTGCTGTCCCGGCAGGTCCATCGCGACGGTGCGGAAACCCGCGGCCGACAGGCCGGCCAGGATGGGTGCGAAGTCCTCCTTGCTGCCGGTGTAGCCGGGCACCAGCAATACGTCGCCTTGGACTGGCGTGGCGCCGGGTGCGGCGCCGGGCATGGCGCCTGGGGTGGCAGCTGCGGGCGCACAGTCGTGCACGGCGAACCGCCCGGCGGGCAGGTCGAGCAGGCGCGGCACACCGGGATGCCGGGCGAGCTGGCTCACCTCGTCAGTGTGCCCGCATGCGCTTCGCGACGGCACAGCAGCGGATGGCCTCAGCCCTCGTCGGCTGCGGGCGCGGGCGCGTCGCCGCGTGAGCGTCCTCGACTGCTACGGCGGCGCCGCGGCCGGTCACCGGCTGGCGCTGGGCGTTCGGCCACGGGCAAGGCCGCTTCGCCCGCCGGGCCGGCCGAGCCTGCCGCAGCCGCTGTGTCGCCTGTGCCGGCCGGTGATCCACCCCTGGTGCGCACGCGTGGCCGGGAGCGTCGCTTCGGCCGGTCGCTGTCCCGCGCCGGGACAGTGCCCTCCGCAGCGCGGCGCGGCTGGCGGGTGGAGTGCGGCCGGCGGCCGGTCTCACCGATGTCCTCGACTTCCTCGGCGCTCAGGCCGGCCCGGCTGCGCTCACTCCTGGGCAGGGTGCCGCCGGTGCCGCCCTTGATGTCGAGGGCGGCGAACAAGTGCGGGGAGGTGGAGTAGGTCTCCGGCGGATCGGGGAAGGGCAGACCGAGCGCCGAGTTGATGGACTGCCATCGCGGCATGTCGTCCCAGTCGACGAACGTCACCGCGATCCCGTCGGCGCCGGCCCGGCCGGTGCGACCGATCCGGTGCAGGTAGACCTTCTCGTCTTCCGGGCACTGGTAGTTGATGACGTGGGTGACGTTGGCGACGTCGATGCCGCGGGCGGCCACGTCGGTGGCCACGAGCACGTCGACCTTGCCGCTGCGGAAGGCCCGTAACGCCTGCTCCCGCGCGCCCTGGCCGAGGTCGCCGTGGACGCCGGCGGCGGCGAACCCGCGCGCCACCAGGTCGTCGGCGACCTTCTGGGCGGTGCGCTTGGTCCGGCAGAACACCATCGTCAGGCCCCGGTCCGCCGCCTGCAGGATCCGGGCCAGCATCTCGGCCTTGTCCATCGCGTGGGCGCGGAAGACGTGTTGTGAGGTGGTGGGCACCAGCCGGCCCTCGTCTGGGTGCTCGGCCCGGATGTGCACCGGCTGGCGCATGAATGCCCGGGCCAGCGACACGATGGGTCCTGGCATGGTGGCGCTGAAGAGCATCGTCTGCTTCTCGGCCGGAAGCTGGGCGAGGATGCGCTCGATGTCGGGCAGGAAGCCCAGGTCGAGCATCTCGTCGGCCTCGTCGAGGACCAGCACCGACACGTGACCCAGGTCGAGATAACCCTGGCGCGCCAGGTCGATGAGCCGGCCGGGCGTGCCGACCACGATCTCGATGCCCTTGCGCAGTGCGTTGACCTGCGGCTCGTAGGCGCGGCCGCCATAGACGGCCAGCGTACGGACGTGGCGCAATGCCCCGGCGGTGGCGATGTCGCGGGTGACCTGCAGGCACAGCTCGCGGGTGGGGACGACGACGAGGGCCTGCGGTTTGCCACCGCCGCCGCCCTCCTCAGGGCCGAGGATGCGCTGCAGGATCGGGATGCCGAAGCCCAGCGTCTTGCCGGTGCCTGTCCTTGCCTGCCCGATGACGTCACTCCCGGCCAGCGCGATCGGCAGGGTGAGCTCCTGGATGGCGAACGCCCGGGTGATCCCCACCGCCTCCAGCGCGCCGACCGTTTCGGGCCGCACGCCAAGATCGGCGAAGAGCGGATCTTCTTCGGTGACCGGTGCCTTGGCGGCCAGCGGTTCAGCGGTGTCGACGTCTACGGCGTCGTGTTCGGTCAGGTCGTTGATGTCTAGCTCGGTGGTCACCGATATTGCCTCTCTCGGACGCGCCGACGAAAGCCTGGCGAGCCGCAAGAAGCAGCGGCGATCGCGTCAGAGGGGCGTCAGCGCACATGTGCCGGCAAGCGCGGAACGCGCACTGCCACAAAACCATCGTACGCCACAGCCCGATATCGTCCCTGCGTGGACTCGTCGCGGACCGGCCCGGATTCGATCGACACTGCGGCGGTGACCGACCTCCTCGGAGTCCTCGCCTACGGCGAATTGACTGCTTTCGACCGGCTGGCGCTGGATGCACGCATGGCACCCACGCTTGCCGATCGGGCGGTCCTGGCTGACATGGCGGCGGCCGAGCTCGGACATTTTCGGCTGCTGGCTCGGCGGTTGATCGAGCTCGGGGTCGACCCCGAGGCGGCCATGATGCCCTTCGTCGCACCGCTGGACGCCTTCCACGACTCCACCCGGCCGGCCGACTGGCTCGAAGGGTTGGTCAAGGCCTATGTCGGCGACGGCATCGCCGCCGACTTCTACCGGGAGATCTCCGGCGCGCTCGACCCGGCCACCCGGGCGCTCGTGCTGGACGTGCTCTCCGACACCGGGCACGCGCAGTTCGTCGTGTTTCAGGTACGAGCGGCCATCGCGGCCGATCCGTCGGTCGCCGGCCGGCTGGCGCTGTGGGCCCGCCGGCTGGTCGGTGAGGCGATCTCGCAGGCGCAGCGGGTGGCCGCCGACCGCGACGCTCTCATCATGTTGCTGGTCCAGGGCTCGGGTGACCTGACGGGGATCAGCGCGCTGATCAAGCGGCTCACCGCGGCGCATGCCAGGCGGCTGACCGCGCTCGGCTTGTCGGCCTGATCGTCACCAGCGTTTCGTGCGCACGCTGCCCTCGACGACCAGGACGAGCACTGCCGCCACCAGCACGCTGAGCACGAACTGCCCGATGCCGCCGAAATGCCAGACTCGGCTGGCGAGATACGCCCCGGCCAGGGACCCGCCCACGCCCACCAGCATCGTGCGGACGAAGCCGATCGGCTGCCGGCCGGGCACGATCAGGCGCCCGAGCAGGCCGACGACCAGACCGCCGATCAACAAGCTCAGGATGCCTCCCATCGCGCGGCTGGGCTCCCGCGTCAGGGGGCAGCGAAACCGACGCGGCGCGTCTCGGACTCGGCAATCTCGACGTAGGCGAGCTTGTCGGCCGGCACCACGACTCGACGACCCTTCTCGTCCACCAGCGTCAGGACCCCGGAACTGTCGGCGAGCGCCGTGGTCACCGCCTTCTCCACTTCGGCGGCGGTCTGCGCGCTCTCGACGGTCAATTCCCGCGCCGCGAACTGCACACCGATCTTGACCTCCACGCGAATGCCTCCCGATTGGTCCGCGAGCCGGCTGTCCGTACGGTCCTGCCTGCTCAGCAGGCTAGTGCAGGGAGGGCCTCCGGCCGCCGTGCATACCTGCGCTGTCGGCGAAACCTGCCCGGGCAGCCGCCGAGAGCGGTGTCCGACCGGCGCTATGTCTGTCGCGGGAAACCCGAAATGCCACGCCAGGCCAGGTGCGACAGGAGGCGTACGGCGTCGCTCTTGCCGACCGCCCGGTCGGAGTCGAGCCAGTAACGGGCGCTGACCTCGGAGATGCCGATCAGTGCGACCGAGAGCAGTTCGGCCTGTGCCCGGGGCACGCCGGTGTCGGCGGCGATCGTGTCGGCCACCGCCTCCAGGCAGTCTCGGGAAAATCGCTCGACCCGCTCGCGGACGGCGGTCTCGTTGCGCAGGTCGGACTCGAAGACCAGCCGGAAGGCGAGGCTTTCGTCGACGAAGTCGAAGTAAGCGATGATCGCGTTCTCGACCCGCAGGCCGTTGTCGGTGGTGACCTCCATCGCCCGGCGCAGCCGCGCGAGCAACTCCTCGGCAGTGGTGTCCAGCAGGCCGAGGTAGAGCTCCAGCTTGCTGGGGAAGTGCTGGTAGAGCACCGGCTTCGACACGCCGGCGCGTTCGGCGATGTCGTCCATGGCCGCCGCGTGATAACCCTGGGCGACGAAGACCGCCTGGGCCGCTGCCAGCAACTGCTGGCGTCGGGCCGGTCGTGGCAGGCGCGCCGGCCGGGACTCCTCCGGTGCGGTATCCGCCGGAGGCGCGGCCGTCACCTCACCGCCACTCATCCTCGTCCACCGGGACCAGGCGGTCCTGCGCGTAGGCGTCACCGGGGTCGACGTCCTCGCCGTGACTGCTCAGCTGCAGGTCGTCTTCGTCGGGCACCACCGGCACCTGCTGTTCGAGGGCGTCCTCTACGGGAAGTTCCGCCATGTCACACCTCCTGGGCCTTGGCAGCCAGCCTACGCAGCGGCGGCTCCAGCACCTCGCCCCATGTGGGAAAGGCGTGGACGACATCGGCGTAGATAGCCAGCGGCACTCCTGCCCGGACGGCCAGCGTCGTCTCGGCCAGCCAGGAGTCGGCGTCGGTCCCGACGCCAGCGGCGCCGACGAGCACCCCGCGGGCCAGGTCGGCGTACAGCTCGATCTGCCCGGCCTCGGTGATCCCCTCGGCAAAGGCCCGGGCCGTGTTGCTCACCGAGTTGGACTCGACGGTCACCGCGATCCCTTGTGCGCGCGCCTTGTCGGGGGTCAGGCCAACGGCGAAGACGGCGGGGGTCGTGTAGACGGCGCGCGGGATCGCCCGGTAGTCCGCGACGGCCGGCCGGCCGAGCAGCGTCTCGACCGCGACCCGCGCCTGGTAGTTGGCGGTGTGTGTTAACGGCGCCACGCCCGTCACGTCGCCGATGGCCCATACGTGCTCCTCGACCCGGCAGCCGGCGTCGACCTCCAGCGCGCCGCCGGTGGGGATGCCGAGCGTCTCCAGCCCGATGTCGCGCACCGCCGGCCGCCGGCCGACCGCCAGGAGCACGCGGTCGGTATCCAGTCCGGAGCCGTCGGCCAGCAGCAATCTGCCGTTGTCGACGGCGTCCAGGGACACGCCCGTACGTACATCGACTCCATCTGCCCGCAGTGCCTCGGCGACGGCCGTGCCGACGAACTCCGGCTCTGCGGCCAGCAGCCGGTCGAGCGCCTCGACCAGGGTGACCCTGCTGCCGAAGCCGGCGTAGGCCTGGGACAGCTCGCAGCCCACCGGGCCGCCGCCGAGTACCGTCAACCGGCCGGGGAGCTCCGGTGAGGACAGCGCCTGGTCGCTCGTCCAGGTCGGCACCGAGTCCAGGCCGTCGATCGGCGGCACGATCGGCACGCTGCCGGTGTTGATGACGAGATCGGTCCAGCGCACTTCGACGCCGGCGACGCTCAGCGTTCCCGGGCCGGTGATGGCGCCGCGACCACGCAGCACGGTGATGCCGAGGTCGGCGAACCGGTCGGCGACCGTGCTGTCGTCGCGCTGTGCTGCCACCTCGTCGCGTCGGCGCACTGCCGCATCCCACAGTGAGTGCTGCCGCGCGTCGTGCAACAGTGCCTTGCTCGGCATGCAGGCGAAATAGGGGCAGTCACCACCGAGCAGCCGTTGCTCGACCACGGCTACTCGTCGGCCAGCCTCGGCCACAGCCGGTGCCAGCCACTCACCGCCCGACCCGCAGCCGAGGACGACGACGTCGAATGTCTCTGTCATCAATGGATCATCGCGCGGCGACGGCCGCAGGGCTAGCTGTTCTGCCCTCCCAGCCTCTTCGATCATGCAGCTTTGGTGCAGCCACCCGGCGTGTCGTCCTGCAAGCCTGCATGATCACCGTGGCGATCGCAGGCCGCGGAAGACCGGATGGCGGATCCGGCCGTCCGGCGTCCAGCCGCCGAACCGGACCTCGACCACCAGCACCGGCTCACACCACAGGGCATGCCGGGCCTGCTCGGCCGGTACGGCGTCGGCGAACGGGCTGGTGGCCCGGTGCAGCGGGACCAGCCGCCGCTCGATGTCGTCGATGTGCGCCTCGGTCAGTCCGCTGCCCACGTGCCCGGCGAAGATCAGCCGGTCACCGTCGTAGGTACCGATGAGCAGCGACCCGATCCGGCCCGCCCGGCCGCGCTCGCCCGGCTTCCAGCCACCGACGACGACCTGCTCGGTGCGGGTGTTCTTGACCTTGACCCAGTCCCGGGTGCGGTGTCCGGGCCGGTACGTCGAGGTGAGGCGCTTGGCGACCACACCTTCCAAGCCCTGCTCCAGGCTGGTCGTGGCGGTCGCCGGCCCGTCGTCGAAGGTGGGTGGCACCGTCCAGGACGGACCCTCGAGGCTCAGCCGTTCGATCGTCGCGCGTCGCTCGGCGTAGGGCCGGTCGCACAGATCCACCCCGTACAACCGCAGTACGTCGAAGGGCAGGAAGGTGACGGGCAGCGCGCGGGCCACCTCCGGCACCTTCCGGCCGCGCACGTGCATCCGTGACTGGAGAGCGCTGAAGGATGGCCGGCCGTCGACGAAGGCGACGATCTCGCCGTCGAGCAGCCCGTCCTCGACCGCTCCGCTGAGCCCACGCAACTCGGGATAGGCCGTCGTCACGTCGTTGCCGGCGCGACTTGTGATGACCAGTCGGCCGCCGCTGACCTCGACCAGGGCCCGTACGCCGTCCCATTTGAACTCGTATGCCCACTGGTCACCGATTGGCAGGTCACCCGGTGTGGCGAGCATCGGCAGCACGAACACATCCTGCCTGGCACCATGTGTGGGCGCGACTAACTCGGGCCGCGGTTCGGGAAGGAGCCTTATCCGTGCGGTCCATCTGGAAGGGTGCCATCTCCTTCGGCCTGGTCAGCATCGGCGTCAAGCTCTACTCCGCGACGGAGGAGCGCAGCATCGCCTTCCACCAGGTGCACCGCTGCGACGGCGGCCGGATCCGCTACAAGCGGGTGTGCCAGGCCGACGAGCAGGAGGTGGCATATGGCGACATCGCCAAGGGCTACGAACTGCCGAGCGGCGAGATGGTGGTGCTGACCGACGAGGATCTGGCCGACCTGCCGCTGAAGAGCAGCCGGGCGATCGACGTGCTGACCTTCGTCCCGCTCGACGAGGTCGACCCCATCTACTTCAACAAGAGCTACTACCTCGAGCCAGACAATGGCGCCGCCAAGCCTTACGTCCTGCTCCGCGACGCGCTGGCCGGTTCCGACCGAGTGGCCATCGTCAAGATCGCCCTGCGACAGCGCGAGTCACTGGCGACCCTGCGGGTACGCGACGACGTCATCGTGCTCGAGACGATGATCTGGCCCGACGAGGTGCGCAACCCCGACTTCGGATTCCTCGATGAGGACGTGGAGGTCCGGCCGCAGGAGCTGGCCATGGCCGACTCCCTCATCGAGAGCATGGCCGGTGACTTCGACCCGACGCAGTACCACGACGAATACCGCGAAGCCCTGGAGCGGGTGATCGAGGCCAAGATCGAGGGCCACCAAGTGGTCGAGCCGGCCGACTCGGAGGCTCCGAAACAGACCGGCGTGGTCGACCTGATGGCGGCCCTGCGGGCCAGCGTCGAACGCGCCAAGCAGTCGCGCGGTGACGCCGCCGACTCCGGACAGGACGAGGTGGCTGCCCGCCGAGCGCCTGCGGCCAAGAAGTCCGCGGTCCGGGCCGTGCCGGCGAAGAAGGCGGCCCCGGCGAAGAAGGTCGCCGCAAAGAAGGGTGGTGCGAAGCAGCCCGCGGTGCGCAAGGCCGGCTCGGCCAAGACCGCAGCCAAGGCAACCGCCGCCCGGACTGCGACGAAGAAGACGGCGAAGAAGTCGGCCGGCCGCCGCACCGCCTGAGGGGCCGCCACGCCGGCTCAGCGACCACCGCGCTGCGGGCCGGCCGGCCGGCTGTCGTACCGTCGGCCCGGTGATCTGCCTTCAGGGGGGCGCGGAGTTCGGCCCGGTCTGCCGGGAAATGGATGCCGCCCTGCTGGCGGCCGCCGGGCCCGGGCTTGTGGTCGTGGTCGCGCTGGCCGCCGCACCCGGCCGTGACTACGACCAGGCGATCGCCAACGGCGTGGACCACTTCACCCGGCTCGGAGCCGAGGCCCAGGGTGCGCCGGATGCCCGGGTGGACCCAGACGGGGCTGGTGTCGCTGTCGGGCGTGCGCGACTGGTCGTGCTGCCGGGCGGCTCTCCGGTCCGCCTTCTCGAGGGCCTGACCATGACCGGCGTCGGGGCTGCGATCGCCCGGCACGCCGGATCCGGGGGACCCGTCATGGGGGCGAGCGCCGGCGCGATGGCGTTGTGCGAGCACTGCGTGCTGCCCGGCCGCCGGCCGTCGGTCGTCGTCGGGCTCGGCCTCGTGCCCGGCTGTCTGGTCGTGCCGCATTTCACCGGCCACAGCGACTGGGAGGCGGTGGTGCCCGGCGGCGTCGTCGTGCTCGGGTTGCCCGAGTGCGCCGGCCTGTTCGTCGACGGCCGCACCGCCACGGCCGCCGGCTCGGCCCCCTCGACCGTCGGCGGCCGGCCGGTGCCCGTGGGCCATTCGGTTCCCCTGCCGTGAGGCCGGCCGAACTCTCCGGCGCCGCGCTGACTGCGGTGGACGCGACTCGTGCGCCGTGGCCGGGGGAGCCGATCGACCTGCCGGACGGGGCGACCTTCGTCCGCCGGACGCCGGGCGGGCCGGCCGCCGAGCCGGCCCTGTACATCCACGGACTCGGCGGCTCGTCGACGAACTGGACCGACCTGTCGGCCCTGCTGGCGCCCTGGCTCGACGGCGACGCGATGGACCTGCCGGGGTTCGGTCGCAGCGAGCCGGCGCGCCGGGGCGGCTACACCCTGGCGGCCCTGTCCCGTCGGGCCGCCCAGCTCGTGGAGCACCGTGGCCGCGGGCCGGTGCACCTGATCGGCAATTCCCTCGGCGGGGCGGTCGCCGTCCACCTTGCCGCCAGCAGACCTGAGTTGATCCGGACGCTGACCCTGGTGTCGCCGGCGATGCCTGACCTGCGGCCGCGCAAAGGGGCCGATCCGTTGCTCCCGCTGCTCGTCGTGCCGGGCGCGGCTGCCATCGCCGAACGCCGCCTGCTCCGGATGAATCCCCGGGCGCGGGCCCAGGCCGTCATCGACCTGTGCTTCGCCGACCCGTCGCTGGTGCCGGAGAACCGGATGGCGGAGGCCGAGGCGGAGGTGGCGCGGCGCAACGAGTTGCCCTATGCGATGGACGCATTCGTGCGGACCCTCCGGGCCCTGATCGGCACCTACCTCTCGCCCGGGCCAGGGTCACTGTGGCGGGCTGCCGCCCGGATCCAGGCGCCGACCCTGGTGATCTGGGGCAACCAGGACCGGGTGGTCGATTCGTCGCTGGCCGACCGGGTGGCCCGGGTGATCCCCGACTCCCGGCTGCTGGTGCTGGAGCAGGTCGGGCATGTCGCCCAGCTCGAGAAGCCGGAGACGGTGGCCCGCGCCGTGCTTGGCATGCTCACCGAGCGGGCGGACGAGGTCGGGACCGGCTGACGCGGCGGGCGAAACCGATTGCGGCTCGACCGCCGGGCCTGCTGTACTCGATGTGACGAAATCGACCGGATCGGAGGTGAGGGTGCGCGCCCGCCCGCGCCCCGGCGCAGCGACGCGCGTCGGCGACGGCCTCAAGCTGCACCGTCGCCACCTCTGGCTATCCGGTCGCCCCTTCACCGTGATCACCCTGCGGCCCGGCACGGACGCCTCCTTCAGCACCAACCGCTACCACGACACGTGGCACGTGCTCTCGGACTGGCACGGCGCCCGGCTGCTGGGCCGCCTGGTGTGGGGGTTGGCCTACCAGCGCAAACCCGGCACCTTGGTGCTCATCGATCGGCCGTTCCTGGACCCCAACCCATTCGACGCCGAGCCGGCCGACCCGATCGCTCTCGTCCCCGCGCAGATCACCCCGCTGGACACGCAGGCAGCCCGCACCCTGCGGCGCCGCCTGCCGCTGACCGGCGCCCCCGACGGCACCGTGCGCTGGCAGACCCGCGGCCTCGCGGCGGCCGAGGCCGACCTTCAGGCCTGGCGCGATCTGTCGCTCGGAGAACGCCATGACCAGTGGACTCCACGATCCCAAGCGCGGGTCGACCGCATCGGTGGTCTGATCACCCTCGCGGCCGACCCGAGGGCGCGCTCCAGACCTGGGCCACGGAGATTGTGACGCTCGGCGCATGGGCGCAAGACGGCATGGACTACGCGCAAGTCGACTGGCCCGAAAGCAATGGCGAGGTCCAGGTCTTCTGCGACTACCGCCGCCGCGTCTCCGCGGCCCGGGTCGCCCGCCGCGAGATCCTCGCCGGGGCTTCCGCTGCGCTGCCGCCGGACTCCCTCAACCCGCTGATCTGGGGTCGCGGCACGCAAGCCCGCCACCGTCGGCTGCCGCCCGTACCGACGACGGGGCCGGCCCCTCTTCCGTGAGGAACCGGCCTCGTCGTCGAGCGTGCTAGCTGCGGAACGCGTCCTTGACCTTCTCGCCCGCCTGCTTGAGATTGCCGGACGTCTTGTCCGCCTGACCCTCGGCCTGCATCGACTCGTCGTCGGTGGCGTCGCCGAGCTTCTCCTTCATGGTGCCCTTCGCGGTTTCAGCCTGGTTGCGCAATTTGTCTTCTGCACCCATGGGTGCGCACCTCCTCCTGGTTTGCGACTCTGGCTCAATCCCTCCTGACTACACTGCCCGCTGGTGCGACGCGCCACACCGGCAAAACGTGATGAAGATCGCTACCTATGGGAGCCTGTAGGACGTGAGTTCACCCCGACCGGCGCCAGTCCAGGCGCCGGTACCCCGTCCGACGCCTCGTCCGACGTCCCGTCCATCGCCAAGACCGAGCCCTCGGCCGACTCCCGGCCCCGCCCGAGCCACTGCCGCTCGCCCGACTGCCGACCGGCGCGCCGCCGGTCCAACAGCGGGGGGCAGCGTCGAGCCCCGGCCGGTGCCGCCGGCTGGTGCTCGCCTGGCCCGGGCCGGTGGACGGGTGAAGATGCTGCGGCGGCGTCGCCGTACGGCGCTGATCGTGGTGCTGCTCGTCATCACCTCCGCCTGGGTGTGGCAAGCCACCCATCGGCGCGGCATGCTGGCCACCCCGCCTGTGGCGCTGGGCCTGCCCGGGGCGTCGGCGCCGGACCACGCCACGAGGCAGGCCGCGCCTGCCGGGACGCGACCGGCCGGCGCGCGCCCGGCGGATCGCCGGACCGCGCCAGGCTCCTACGTGGTGGCCGGCGACGGTCGGCTCAGCGTGGTGCCCGGCACCGGCCGGGTCAACGGCACCGGGCCGCTCACCCGCTACATCGTCGAGGTCGAGGGAGGGCTCGGCGAGGACACCACGGCATTCGCGGACTTCGTCGAACGCACCCTCGGTGATCCGCGAAGCTGGACCCACGGCGGTGCCGTGTCGCTGCAGCGGGTCAGCTCCGGGCCGGTGTCCTTCCGGGTGACCCTGGCCTCCCCGCGCACCGTCGACCGCTACTGCGTGCCGCTGGACACCAACGGCTACACCTCCTGTTACGACAGCCACGGTCACGCCATGCTCAACCAGGCGCGCTGGGAGACCGGCGTACCCGGCTACGCCAGCGACCTGACGACCTATCGCCAGTACATGGTCAACCACGAGGTGGGTCACGCCCTCGGACATCCGCACGTGAACTGCCCGCGCGCCGGGGCGCCGGCTCCCACGATGCAGCAGCAGACCCTGTCGATGCAGGGTTGCAAGCACAACGCCTGGCCCTACCCCTGAGAGCCCTACCCCCGACCGGATTCGGGGCCGGGAATCGACCCCGGCGGTCGTCGGTTGCGAGACAGTGATAGCCCTCAGCCCGTTTCAGGAGCCTCCCGGGAGTTCTCGTGTCCTTGCCGCCGCTGGTTGACCCGGCCCCTGAGTTGTCCGTCGACGAAGTGCGCCGCTACAGCCGCCACCTGATCATCCCCGACGTGGCGATGGACGGTCAGAAGCGGCTCAAGAACGCCAAGGTCCTGGCGATCGGAGCGGGCGGAC
Source organism: Mycobacteriales bacterium (assembly GCA_038237645.1). Classification (GTDB taxonomy): domain Bacteria; phylum Actinomycetota; class Actinomycetes; order Mycobacteriales; family QHCA01; genus QHCA01. The sequence goes on along the minus strand of JBBRYN010000068.1, from coordinate 7,537 downwards.
TGGGCTCGCCGGTGCTGATGTATCTCGCCGCGGCCGGCGTGGGCACCCTGGGCATCGTGGACTTCGACACCGTCGACGAGTCCAACCTGCAGCGACAGATCATCCACGGGCGCAGCGACGTCGACCGGCTCAAGGCCCAGTCCGCCCGCGACACGATCCGGGAGATCAACCCGTACGTCGACGTGGTCATCCATGCCGAGCGGCTGGAGTCGTCCAACGCCCTGGAGACCCTGGCGCCGTACGACCTGATCGTCGACGGCACCGACAACTTCGCCACCCGTTATCTCGTCAACGACGCGTGCGTGCTGCTCGGCAAGCCCTATGTCTGGGGATCGATCTACCGCTTCGACGGGCAGGCGTCGGTGTTCTGGGCCGAGCACGGACCGTGCTATCGCTGCCTTTATCCCGAGCCGCCGCCGCCGGGGATGGTGCCTTCGTGCGCCGAGGGCGGCGTGCTCGGCGTGCTCTGCGGGTCGATCGGCTCGGTCCAGGCAACCGAGGCCATCAAGGTGATCACCGGGATCGGACACTCGCTGGTGGGCCGGTTGCAGGTCTACGACGCCCTGGAGGCCTCGTGGCGCACGATCAATGTGCGCAAGGATCCCGAGTGCCCGGTGTGCGGCAAGAACCCCACGATCACCGCGCTGATCGACTACGAGGAGTTCTGCGGCGTGGTGTCCACCGAGGCCGCCGAGGCGGCCCAGGGGTCGACCCTCACCGCCCGGGAATTAGCCGACCTGGTGGACGCCGGGGACGACGTCTTCCTGGTCGATGTCCGCGAGCCGGCGGAATACGAGATCGTCAAGATCCCTGGCTCGGTGCTCATCCCGAAGGACGAGATCCTCTCCGGCCGGGCCCTGGCCATGATCCCGCAGGAGCGGCCGGTGGTGCTCTACTGCAAGACCGGCGTGCGCTCGGCCGAAGCGCTGGCGGCCCTCAAGGCGGCAGGCTTCCGCGATGCGCGACACCTGCAGGGCGGCGTGACGGCATGGGCCACGCAGGTCGACCAGGCGTTGCCGACCTACTGAGCCAACCGGCTTCGGACCGTGTTCCTCGGCCAGCCTGCGAACGTCGGTGCGGAAGTCCTGGCCGCTGACCGCAGCAGGAGATGGAACATCGGCGTCTGCGGCGGGTAGCGTCAGTGTCATGCCTGCCCTGCGCGCCCTGTTGCTGAACTGCACCCTGAAGAAAAGCCCCGCGGTCTCCAACACCGAGGCGCTGATGCGCAATGTGGTCGATTGGTACGACAGGCTGGGCGTCGTGAGCGACCTCCTCCGGGTCGTCGACCATGACGTCCGCTTCGGTGTGAGCTCCGACGAAGGAGACGGCGATGAGTGGCCGCTCATCCTGGCCAAGGTGAAGGCCTGCGACATCCTGGTGATCGGGATGCCGATCTGGTTCGGCGTCCGCTCCTCCGTCGCGCAGCTGGTGATCGAACGGCTCGACGGGACCTACACCGAGTGCAATGACGTCGGTCAATACCCGCTCTACAACAAGGTGGGTGGCGTGGTGGTGACCGGCAACGAGGACGGCGCCCACGACTGCGCGGCGACGACGCTGTTCAACCTCAGCCACCTCGGCCTGGCGATCCCGCCCAACGCGGACACCTACTGGGTGGGCGATGCCGGGCCCGGCCCCTCTTACCTCGAGGCCGGCGGCGACCAGCATCCGTACACCCAGCGCACCACCCGCTGGATGGCGCACAACACGGTGCACCTGGCCAGAATCCTTGCGGCCACTCCGATTCCCGCGGAGGGCAACACCTTCGACGAGGAGAGCGAGCACCCGGCCCACAACGGGTAGCCGATTCGCATGTGCGCCCGCACCGGCGGCGCGAGTGGCTACATCGGATAGGCCGGTCGCCCGGGAGTTGGTCGACGGCGCCGTCGGCGACTCCAGGATCAGGGGCAGCGGGTTGCCTAGCCCGTGGCGGGGCCGTCGGTGATCGGTGCGGCGTGGGCCTCGGCGATGCCGGCAGCCGCCGCGGCATCCAGCGTTCGGACGAGGCGGGCGGTGTCCTCAAGGGTGCGGACGTCGGCGATCCTTCCCCACCGCAGCTTCATGAACTGCATGAACACGTTGTCGTACGCACCGGCGCCGGGCACCTGCGCGTGCACCTCGACAACGGTCGCCACGGTGGTCCGCCACGGCCACCCCGACACGATGACCTCCTGCACCTCGAACACGGGCTCACGCATCAGCCGGAAGTTGCGCTGCCACCAGCGTCGCAGGGCATCGTGGGTGTGCCGTTCGCCGGAAAGCGCGTGCTCGCCGTAGAAGCGATAGCGGAACGTGGGAGCCATACCGGCGATCATCGCCTCGTAGTCGCCGGCGCTGATCTGGGCGAAGGCGTGCCTGACCTTGCCGGCCACGAAGTGGTGATACATCCCGACCTCCCGGTGAAGGTAGACCCCTCGCCCAACATAGGCCAGTGAGTTCAATACTGCAATGCACTACGATAGGGTATGCGCCAGACGAGTTTCGCGAGGATGCACTGTTCGCTGGCCCGATCCCTGGACGTCATCGGCGACTGGTGGTCGCCGATGATTCTGCGCGACCTGTACCTCGGACTCGACCGTTTCGATCAACTCGTCACCGACCTCGGTATCTCTCGCAACCTGCTCGCCGACCGGCTCGCCACGCTGGTCGCGGGCGGCGTGGTGATCACCGAGCCCTACCAGCAGCGACCGGTGCGTCATCGCTACCTGTTGAGTGAGGCAGGCCGGGAACTCGTGCCGGTCCTGCTCGCGCTCACCGCATGGGGCGACCGATGGGCCACTCCCGAGGGCGGCCCTCCGCTGCGAATCCGCCACGAGGCGTGCGGTCGGGTCATCACCCCGACACTGTGCTGCTCGGCGTGCGGCGAGCCGATCGACGCCGACACCGTCAGCGTGGTGCCTGGGCCGGGCGGGCGCACCGCACCGGGGACGATGCTCCTGCCATCCCTGGTCAGCTGAGCAAGCCCGTCAACACATGTTGACGGGCGGGTGATCAGCTCGCGGCCATGCTTCGACCGCCGCGCACCGCGTGGCCTGGATGACGGCGGCCTTGGCCGCGGCGTAGCCCAACCCTGTCCAGGCGGCGATCGAGGTCCATGGCGGTGCTGGACTCGTCCGCGCCGCCATCGCCGGCCGAGTTGCCCATGACGTCGATGCGTCCGAATCGGTCGACCACCCCCCGCTACCAGCGTCGCCACGTCGGCCTCGACCGCGACGTCGGTCCGCACGAACTCCGAGTCACCGCCGAGGCTTTCTGCGTCCGTTGACCGGCGTCCTGGCGGCGTCCGGCGGCAACGACGGTCGCGCACTGATCGGCGAGTCCCTCGGCGATCGCGGCACCGACTCCGCTGGTCTCGCCGACGACGATCGCCCCTGCTTGTCGAGTCCGTACATCTTCATCCCACTCCTCCGAGGTGTCTGCGTTGTGGGCGGGGAGCTGGGTGTTCAGCGACGCCCTTGTTCGACACGACCTCCCACGGCTGTCTCCTTCTCGCATGAGTGGTCCGCACGGGCATGTTTCGCGGTTTGCGCAGAGTCGACCACCTCCCACGTAGGGCCAGCGTTCGCTGCCCAGGACGAGGCCGCGTCGATCACGCCGCGTCGGTCAACCCCCCGGGTCGCCAACGCCAAGGGAGACGCCCACTGTGCCCTGAGCGATCCTGTCCAGAATCGCTCAGGGCACTGATGACAGTGCCGACAGCGCCCGCACCGCCCGCAGGAATCCGCGCCGGTCGGCCGGCGGCAGCAGGGCGAGCAGACGGTCCTCGCTCGCCTGGATGTCGGCTCGTACCGATCTGTGCACTCTGCGACCGTTGTCGGTGCACGACAGCAACCGCATGCGACGATCAGCGGGGTCCGGCACCCTCGAGATCAACTCGGATTGCTGAAGCTCGTCGAGCGTGCCGATGATGCGCGTCTTGTCGGCGCCTATCGCTGCGGCGAGCGCCGCCTGCGTGCGCACCGGGCTGTCGTCGAGCGCGCTCAGCACGATGTAGCCCCACATGGAGATCCCGTGCGCCGCGAGCACCGGCAGCTCGGCAGCGACGAGGGATCGCAGCAGGGGATGGAGCATCGCGGCGAGATCCCGACGTTCCTCGTCCGGATGCGCCACGGGCTCGAAGGTACACCTTGACAGACCATATGCACGAGCCGATCATATGCTAATGTCTACGATAAGCTCGCCCGGAGGCAAAGCCCGCCTTACGGTCGTCCGGCCGCGAAACAATCCCGGAACTCAGTCATAAGCCACGAGCCCCCGGTCGCAGCCGGCATCGTACGCACCCCATGGGCACCTGGGCCCCGGCAGGACGTCACCGGCCAGGTGAGCGTGAGCGTGACCGACTTCCTCGCCACCTCGACCGAAGGCCTCCGCCTCATCATTCAGGCCGGCATACAACTCCGGCAGACCTGGCCGGTCATGCAGGGAGCGGTAGGACTTTGGCTGTGGACCAAGCCTGCCGAGTTGCGCTCCGGGTCGGTCACGGTGTGGGAACATCACGGCGACGTCTGGCGCTTCGTCCGCTGGCCCGTTCACGCCGAGATCGTCCGCAGCTGGCGAGAGCGCACCTCACCCTCCTCCGATCATTGGCGCGCCGACCGGTTCGACGCCGCAGACGTCTGGGCTCGTGCCGAAGCGCTGATCGAGCAACCACATCCCGGTGCAACATGATCGGCACCGACGAGCGGGCGCGGACCCGCCGCCGTGCCGGCGAGGTTCTGCCTGCTTGACCTCGGCGGGCCTCGGCCTGCCGACTCGCTGCCAGCCGAGCCCACGCCGTCGCCGCGGGTGCCACGTCGCCCTGGTCTAACGTTTGCGGGGTGCCCGCCGAGCTAACCGACTTCGGCCGGCGGGTGCTCGACGCCGTCGATCGCATTCCGGCCGGGTCGGTCATGACGTACGGCGACGTCGCGGAGTACGTCGGCGTCCGCGCGCCGCGCGCAGTCGGTGCGGTGATGGCCCGGCACGGCGGCGAGGTGCCATGGCACCGGGTGGTCTACGGCGACGGGCGACTGCCGCCGGGGCACGAGGCTGAGGCGACCCGGCGGCTGCGGGCCGAAGGCGTGCCGTTGCGCGGAGGGCGGGTCGACCTGTTGCATGGCCGCTGGGACGGCCGTTGACTGTCGTACCCGCATGCTTGCATGCGGCCTTGTGAGCTCCGCCGCGGCCGTCGTGCCCTATCGCCTGGTGCCGGCCTGCCACGAGCCGGTCGCGGTGCCGGTGCTCGACACGCGCCAGCAGGCTGTCGTGGATCACCCGGGCGGGCCCTTGCTCGTCCTCGCCGGGCCGGGCACCGGCAAGACCACCACGCTCGTGGAGGCGGTGGCCGACCGGGTCGGGCGGGGGCTGTCGCCGGAGCAGGTCCTGGTGCTGACGTTTAGCCGCAAGGCCGCCGACGAGTTGCGGGAGCGGATCGCCGGCCGGCTGGGCCGCACGTTGTCGGAGCCGGCCGCCTACACCTTCCACGCCTTCTGCTCGGCCCTGGTGGGCGTCTACGGCGACGGCGTCCCGCGGCTGCTGTCCGGCCCGGAGCGCCTGGTCCGCATCCGCGACCTGCTGGCCGGTGACGCGGCCGGGCAGGGCAGCACACGGTGGCCGGCCGATCTGCTGCCGTGCCTGACCACCCGAGGATTCGCCGAGGAGCTTGCCGACCTCCTCGACCGCCTGCGGGAGCGGGCACTCGGTCCCGACGACCTGCGGGTGCTCGCCCGGCGTGAGGGGCGCGACGATTGGCGGGCCGCCGCCGACTTCTTCGACGAATACTCCCAGGTGCTGCGTGGCCGGGAGATCGACTATGCCGAGTTGGTCGCCGAGGCGCTGCGGCTGCTGGAGACCGACCTGGCCGTGCTGGCGGCGGTGCGCGACCGCTATCGCGCCTACTTCGTGGACGAGTACCAGGACACTGACCCCGCGCAGGAGCGCATGCTGCAGTTGCTGGCCGGGGACGGCCGGGACCTGGTCGTGGTGGGCGACCCCGACCAGTCGATCTACCGATTCCGCGGCGCGGACGTATCGTGCCTGCTCGACTTTCCCAGCCGGTTTCCGGGCCGCGGTGCGCCGGCGCCGGTGCTTACCCTCGGCGTCTCACGGCGGGCCGGGCCGACGCTGTTGGCCGCCTCCCGTTCGGTGGCGCAGGGCCTGCCTGCGCCGGGGCTGCCGGTGGTCACGCTGCGCGGCCACCGTGCGATCGAGGCCGCGTCCGAGACCACCGACGGCACGGTCCGGGTCGCGGTGTTCGGCACGATCGCCGACGAGGCGGTCGCAATCGCCGATCTGCTCCGCCGGGCACACCTGGGCCAGTTGGAGCCCGGCCCGCCGGCGGGCCGGCCGGAGATGACCCAGCCGGCGCTGGCCTGGTCGCAGATGGCGGTCCTGGTCCGCTCCGGGGTCCGCTCGATACCGGTGCTGCGGCGGGCACTGGTGGCCGCCGGGGTGCCGGTGGCCGTTGCCGGCGACGAGTTGCCGATTGCGCGCGATCCGGCGGTCGCCCCGTTGCTACTGCTGTTGCGCGGCGCCGACGACATCGCCTCGCTCAGTCCGGCGAACGTGCTGGAGCTGCTCGGGTCGCCGCTTGTCGGGGCGGGGCCGGCCCAGATCCGGCGGTTGGGCAGGGCACTGCGGACTGTCGAGCGGGCAGCCGCGGCGGACCGCCGGGGGGCGGATCCTCAGCCGGCCCAAGCTTATCCCGCTCCTGCTGTCGACCTGATCGCGCAGGCGGTTCGCCAGCCGCTGCGGTTGGCCGGCCTGGCCGCCGACGCCACGTCCGGTGCCCGCCGGCTGGTCACGCTGATCGACGCGGCCCGCGATGCGCTGCGTCAGCACCGGTCGGCGGAGCTCGCACTCTGGGAGGTCTGGGTGCGTAGCGGCCGGCCCACTCGACTTGCCGCGGCGGCTCGGGCCGGCGGCCAGGCCGGGCGTGCCGCCGACCGCGACCTCGACGCTGTTGTCGCCCTGTTCGACGCCGTGGGCCGCTTCGAGGAGAGCCGGCCGCAAACCGGAGTCGGCTTGCTGTTGACCGAACTCGACGCGCAGGAGATCCCGCCGGCGGGCCGGGCGGGACCTCCTGCGGGCACGCTGGCCGTGGAGGGCGTGCGCCTGCTCACCGCGCACCGCGCCAAGGGCTTGGAGTGGGATCTCGTGGTCGTCGCGGGGGTCCAGGACGGGGAGTGGCCCGACCTCCGCCGGCGCGGGTCACTCCTCGGCGCCGACCGGTTCGGCCGAGACGGCATCGAGCCGCCGCTACCTGCGGCTGCCCTGCTGGTCGACGAGCGGCGGTTGTTCTATGTGGCTGTCAGCCGGGCTCGGCGTCATCTGTTCGTCACCGCCGTGCAGTCGGCCGATGACGCCGGTCCGCGACCGTCACGTTTCCTCGAGGAGCTTGGCTTCGACGTCCCGGCGCCTGCCCCGGCGCCCGACCGGTTGTTGTCGGTACGCTCGCTGGCCGGGCGGCTGCGCCGGGCGACGGTGGACCCCGATGCGACCGAGGGGCTGCGCACGGCCGCCGCCGATGTGCTCGCGCGGCTCGCGGCTCCGGACCACG
>JBBRYN010000067.1:0-20107 GCA_038237645.1 Mycobacteriales bacterium | reverse complement strand
TCATCAAAGACGCCGCCCGCGTGGCGTTCGGGTTCCGCAACCTCGACAACCAGCGACGCCGGGTACGGTACGCCTGCACCAGGCGACAACGCCTGGCAACCGTCACATGAGGGTCACTTCCCCCTCAACTTCGAAGAGCCACTAAAGCTATCAATCGTAGAGCCAACGGCCCTGACTGTTGAGTTGAACTTCCACGTTGTTGTTGCAACAGACCGGGATGCTCGCTTTGCCGTGAGGATTGACGTTCCTGGCGCCGGCACCAAACCGCATCTGAGGCTTGAAGACATAAGTCCCACCTTAAGCGTGGCAACGGAAGTGCGACTTGTTGCCTTCGCGCGCGCGGGCTGGGGCTGGGGCCTCCGCCAACTCTATTCTGATGCCTACTCGGTTCTGTCAGAACTCGGTCGACTGCCGGAGAATTAGCAGACACCGTAGCCCGTGGCAATGTGGTTGGTGCAGCTCTCGGTGAACAACTCCAAGGAACGCCTCATTTTCAACAGCTATGGCAATTACAAATAGGTCTACGAGTCCTCACGAAGGTCCATGATGGGGCCCCTTACTCGTCATGCGGAGATTCCGAAGAGGCTATTCACGCGCTCGTTGAAATCGCCCACCAGTCCAACAGCGCGGTAGGGCCCGAGTGCCTTCTGCAGCCGTCGAACGTGGCCGACGCACCGTGCAGAGTTGACGTCATCCGCAAGCAGATCGACGGCGCGGCCGCCTACGTCACACGCATGTTCGGGGTCGCCTTGCCGTGCGTAGGTGACGGCCAGGAGCGCTTCCCGCAGAGCGGCCTCACGAGAGCAATTGTCGCCTTGGAGCCGCAGCGCTGTCCGCAGGTGACTCTGCGAGCGCGACCAGTCTTCAAGTCGCAGGTAGCAGTAACCGGCCTGGGCATGCACCTGCGCCTCGTCGAGCCAGTAGGACCAATCGGGGTCGCCGCCTTCGGCCGGCGTCGCTCGCACGGCCTCGTGCGCTGCGTCGATGGCGCTGCGACATTCCGCGGCCTCGCCGACTTGTGCATAAGCCTCGGCCGCTCGCAAGTTGAGGATGGCGGAGACGCGCGGGCTTGCACCGACGTATCCGCGCCGGGCGGCCTCCGCGAGCTTCGTCGCCTCGCCGAACTGCTCAAGGTCCTTCGCCTGGCAGGACATGAATCCGAGGACGTTGGCACCCAGGGATCGGTCTCCGGCTGCGTGTGCTCCGCGCAAGGCTGCCAGCCAGTAGCGCTGGGCTTGGGCCTGGTGGCCGGCGTCGAAGCTCAGCCAGCCGGCGAGCCTGAGCAGCTCCGCCGCTGCGCCCTGCAGCCGTGTGCCGACGCTGGACGTGTACCGGTGGTTCTGCAGCAGATTGAGCACGTGCCGGATGTGGGCTTGGACCAGGTCGAGCACCGTGCCACCGCCGAACTGGTCGTCCATCCTGCGGAGATGCGCGGTGATCTGCTCAACGCCGTCGACGTGCTGGTGCAGGATGCGCCGGCCGGCTTGGTTCTCCACGTCCCCGGCTGGGCGCGCGATCAACCACTCAAGAGCCGGCTCTGTCAGCGCGCCGCCGACCAGTTGCAGGAACACCCGGCGGTTCATCGCATCCGGCTCCATTACCTCCGTGGCCGCCGAGACGGCGCCCTCCGCAGTCCAGGGTAGGAGCAGACCCGCGTTGGCCGACACGTAGGCGACGCCACGGTCGCTCGGCTTCCAACCGAGGTCCTCGACGCGAACATCCGTCGCCAGCTCGGCACTGAGCACGGCAGCGATCAACGGCGGCCAAGGCTGGCGCGGCACCGTTCCGCGAAACCACTTGTACGGCGTCTTGGGATCGACCCGATTCGGGAGAGCCAGCTCGGTGGCGTACTTGTTGAGCCGGCGAGCGAACTGCTCAGGCGAGAGCCCGGCGCGTTGCACGAAAGCCCGAAGGCTCTCCCCCGCTCGCGTCACCGATCACCACCCCACGTCGACTCTGGAGATTCCGACGCTAGTGCCGATAGGCCGTCAAGGGGAAGCGCCGCCTGCATCGGCACCAAGCGCACCGCGAGCACCTACTCGCACTGCTGCTGTCGGCTCCGCCGCGCGGTTTGCTTCCTACATGACATTCAGGCCAATGCACGAAGCAGCGTTCGCGCTGTACGTCGCCGGTACGCTCTTGGATCATGAGCCCGCGCGCCAAGAAGGCGGAACTCCCCACCGACTGGTGGACCGCGGAGGACTGCGCTTCCTACCTGGGCATCGCCAGCAGCACATGGCGGGCGTACGTCTCCCGCGAGCAGGCTCCCGCACCCGACCGGATGTTCGGCCGATCGCCGGCATGGCGGCCGGCGACCGTCAAGGCCTGGGAAGCGGACCGGCCGAGCCGAACCACCTAGCTAGGGCTCACCGCCTCGAAGAAAAAGACCGGTTGTTGCAGGGGGCTTGCCTATACAGCGCTGGCGCTGTAACGTGCCAATTGTTACAGCACCCGTGCTGTAGCGGTCCTTGAGAGAAGACCCCGGCGGGGTTGCAGCCCCGCCGAGGCCCGAACACATCGCCCGTCCCCGGTGAGAGGAAGAACCATGCACGGTCAGGTTAGCGGCGCCTGCGCGCCGGCTCACGAGGATCAGACCCCGGGCGCCGCCGTGCCTGTTCGGTCGCGGCTGGCGTATCTGGGCGAGGAGCATCCGCTCGCGTCGGTGGCGCGGGACAGGTGCCGGTTGGAGCATCCGCGGACCCGCCGTCGGATGGGTGGCGTGGCGTGTGGCCGGTGCTGGGAGCAGGCGATCCGCGCCGACGAGCGGGTGGTGGTCGAGCTGGGCCTGCCGGCCGAGCCGGTCGCCGACCCGGAGCTGGTCGACGAGGTCGCGGTCGACCGGGCGTGTGCCGGCGAGGCGGTGCGGCTGTCGAAGGCCGAGCGCCGGGCGGCGCTGCTCCGACTCGCCGGCCGCGGGTTGTCGTCGGCCGAGGCGGTCGCGCTGCTCGCGATGCGCGGCTCGTCCGCTGAGGGCGAGGTGGCGGCATGACGATCCGCGCGCACATCAAGAGCCCCGCCGCGCTGGTCGCCGCTGTGGTGGGTGCGGTCGCGGATCGGCTGCACGCCGGCCGCGATGCTGAGGCGCGGGCGTGGGGTTGGGAGGTCACCCGGACCCGTTGGGGTGGCCGGTCCTACCGTGACCCGCGGATCGCCCGCCTGGCCGCACAGCGCCAGGCCCATCCGACCCGGCTGGCGGCGAGGCCAGGCCTGCACGTTGCTGCCCTGGTTGTGCTGGCCGCGACGACCGCCGGCTGCGGGGACCTGCCGACCGTCGGCACCGCGGCCGTCGGCACCGGCGGCGCATCTGTTGGCGGTACGGCGGCGTCGGGTGGGATCGCCGCGCACATCCGCCGATGTGAGTCCGGTGGGAACTACCGGGCGCAGAACTCGCATTCGACCGCGTCGGGTGCGTACCAGTTCGTCAACGCCACTTGGACTGGCGTGACCGGCCTCGCACCACCGGCGTCGGCGTACTCACCGGCAACGCAGGACCGGGCGTTCGTCAAGTTGTGGGCCGGCGGTGCCGGCGCGCGCAACTGGAACGCCTCCCGGCGCTGCTGGGGCCGCTACTGGACCGGCCGATGAACACCCGCTTGCCGGCCGCACGAACCGGCCACGTGTGGGACGGCAACGGCATCTGCCAGGTCCACGGCCGCTACTGCTCGCTGGCACCTACCGCACTGCCCGACCCGGGCGGCGTCGACGTCGACTTGCCGATCCCCTACCTGCTGACCGATGCCGGCCTGGCCGCCCTCGACGGGCCGCCGGCCACCACCCTCCCGCCGGCAACGCCGGCCCCCGACTCGCCCGTCGGCCTGACGGCCGCGGCCTTCCCGTCAAGGAGTAACTCATGATCCGCAAGGTCGCCGCCCTGGTTGCTCTGGCGTTCGTCGTCTACTACGTGGCAACCGCCCCGCAGGAGGCCGCGAACGAAGTACGGCAGCTCGCGGCCCTGTTCGCCGCGACGATGAACGCCATCGCCTCCTTCGGCCAGGCGGTGTCCGGATGACCCGGCACGGCACCTGGACCGAGACTGGCGGCTCCGGCGGCTGGGCCGTCGGCGTGCTCGCCGCCATCGTCGCCGGGGTGTGGCTGGCAAGCAGTGCCAAGCCGGTCCCCCACCCGAGTGCTGCCGGCAGCACTGTGGAACCGGCCATCGCCGGTGCGAGCGTTCACGCCGCCGCCCACACGGTTGGCGCCGGGCACGGGGTGGGTCGGTGGGCGCTGCTGCTCGCCGGCGTGTTCGTCGCCCTGGTCGTCGTGGTCATCGTGCTGTCGGCCGGGTGGCAGGCGTGGACGCGACACCGCAACCGCCCTGCCGATGACAGCGCACCCGCCCCGCAGGCCGGCGGATCGGTGATTGTGCTGGCCGACTACGCCGGCCGCGGCTCTGGCTCGCGTAGGGCCGCGGGAGGTGGTGCGGCATGAGCACGCTGGTAGTCGGCCGGGGTTGGGCGTATGCCGCGGCGTTGCTGGGTGGTCTGGTGTCGGTGGCGGCGAACGTCGCCCATTCCTACGTCCCACCCGCCGACGCCGGGCCGGGTTGGCGGCCGCCGGTGGGGTCGGTGATCGGGGCGGTGTTCTGGCCGGTTGCGCTGATCATGGCTTTGGAGCTGATGGCCCGCACCCCGTGGCCGGCCGGCTGGTCCTGGGTCGCGGTCCGCTGGCTCGGCCTGCTCCCCGTCGCGGTGGTCGCCGCGGTCGTGTCCTACCGGCACCTGTCCGGGCTGCTCGGCTTCTACCGGGAAGACGCGCTCACCGCGACCATCGGACCCCTGGCCGTGGACGGGCTGATGGTGATGGCCTCCGGCGCGCTCCTGGCCACCTCCGCCCGGCGGACCATCACCACAGCCCTCGGCACAGCCCGGACCGGGCGTGCTGCCATCGCCGCCGGGGTTGAGGACCGGCGACAGGACCGGGACCGCGATCCGGACACAACGGCGCGGTCCGCTGCCGGTTCCCCTTCGGTCCCCGCGGTCCGGTCCTCCCATCAAGGGTCTGGTCCGGGTCGCGGGTTGCCGCGGTGGGCTCCGGTGCCGGCGGAGGTGGCGGACCTGCTGCTGGTCGGCCAGGCCGTCGCCGCCGACCTGGCCAACGACGGCCGGCCGCTGACCCGGGCGGCGCTGATCGCCGGCCTACGCGCCCGGGGGCATCGGATAGCCACCGGCCGGGCCTCGGAGCTGCTGCGGGCTCTCAAGGCCGCCGCATGACCCAACCCGCGCTCTGCCCGGCCCGTTCTTGCTCGCTGCCGATCTGGAGGTTCGCGCGATGACTGAGGAAGACCCGATCGACCTGGAGTTGCGCCGGCTGCTGCACGACGAGCAGCCCGGCACCGTCCTGGAAGGCCGGCCGGTGGACCGGCCGGGCGTGTCCGAGGACGGGGCGCCGCCGTGGCGGACGGCGGTCCGGTCCCGGCCGATCCTGCCGGCCTGGCTGACCTCCGTTGGCGAGGCGCGGACCGCCGCGGTGTGGGCGTGGTCCTACCTGTGGCGCACCGCTGCGTTCCACTCCCTGCGGATACCCGGCTATGCAGCGACGCTGGCCGGCCGGTCCCCCCGCGGCTTCGGCCGAGCACTCCGGTCGTTTCTGGATTGGCTGTTCGACGCCGAAGGGCATCCGGTCCGCCATGCTGCGGTGGACCGCGCTGACGCCGAGCGTTACATCAAGCTGACCGACCGCCGCAACGACCGGGTCCGGCTGCGGCTGATCGTCACCGCCGCCCTCGCCGTCCCGGCGCTGGCGATGCTCGGCGTTCTGTTCGCCCTGCCGGCCGTCCCCCGGCTGGCGCTGCTCGCGGTCCTGGTGGCGGTGTTGGGGTGGGCGGGTGCTCCGGCGGACCGGCCGCTGATCTCCCGCGCCGTGGTCGCCACCCGAGCCCAGAAGTTGACCTCCGACATTGTGATCCGCGCGCTGGGGTCCCTGGGCATTCCGGCGATCACCCAGGCGCTCGGGCCGAAAGGGTCGGGGATCAACTTCCCGGACCCGATCGCCCGGGACGGGCAAGGCTGGCGGGCCGTGGTGGACCTGCCTTACGGGGTCACGGTGACCGACATCCTGGACCGCCGGGACCGGCTCGCCTCCGGGCTGCGTCGGCCGATCGGCTGCGTGTGGCCCGAACCGGCCCACGAACAGCACCCGGGACGTCTGGTGCTGTGGGTCGGGGACCTGGACATGGCCCGGACCAAAGCCCCGGCCTGGCCACTGGCGAAGCGGGGTCAGGTGGACCTGTTCGCGCCGTTCCCGTTCGGCACCGACCAACGCGGCCGCACCGTCACCCTGACCCTGATGTTCGCGTCGATGGTGATCGGGTCGATCCCCCGGATGGGCAAAACCTTCGCGATGCGCCTCGCCCTGCTGGCCGCCGCGTTGGACCCGCGCGCGGAGCTGCACCTCTACGACCTGAAAGGCACCGGGGACTTCGCCGCGTTGGAAACGGTGGCGCACCGATACCGGGCCGGCGACGACGAAGACGACCTCGACTACGCCCTGGCCGACATGCGCGCCCTGCAAGCCGACCTGCGCCGCCGCACGAAGGTGATCCGCGGGCTGCCCTATGACAAATGCCCGGACAACAAGGTCAACCCGCAGCTCGCCTCCGCAACATCGTTGGGGCTGCACCCGATCGCCCTCGGGGTGGATGAATGCCAGCGCTGGTTCGAACACCCGACGCATGGGGCGGAGTTCCAGCAGATCTGCGAGGACCTGGTCCGCCGCGGCCCCGCCGCCGGGATCATCCCGATGTTCGGCACCCAACGCCCCGACAAAGACTCCCTGCCCACCGGCATCAGCGCCAACGCCGTCCTGCGGTTCTGCCTGAAAGTCATGGGACAAACCGAAAACGACATGGTTCTGGGCACCTCCGCCTACAAAAACGGGGTACGGGCCACCATGTTCTCCCGCAAGGACCTCGGCATCGGCTACCTGGCCGGGGAAGGCGACGACCCGCAGATCACCCGCACCTACCACGTCGACGCCCCCGCCGCCGCCCGCATCGCCGCGCGCGCCCGTGCCCTCCGCGAGGCGGCCGGCACCATCACCGGGCACGCCGCCGGCGAACAGCCCGAACCCGCCCACAGTCCCACCGGGTACAGCATCTGCGACGACGTCCTGGCCGTCGTCGCCGCGCATGAGCCGAAGGTGTGGTCGGAGACCGTCGTCACCAGGTTGGCGGAGCTGCGGCCGGAGGCCTACGGCGGCTGGCGGGCCGAGCAGCTCGCCGCCGCGCTGAAACCCCACGGCGTCCCGGTCGGCCGCCAGGTGTGGGGCACCGACCCGGCCACCGGCCTCGGTGCCAACCGCAAGGGCATCCACCGCGACGACATCCACGCCGCCATCACCGACCGCAACCGCCGAAGAGGAGCCGGCTAACCCCGAGCGGCCGCTAGACCTAGCCGCCCTCCCCGCTAGGTCTAGCCCCGCCGCTAGCCCCCGACCTGTTTTCCCACCTGGACGCTAGCCGCCTAGCGCCCCCAGCACCGCACTGCCGAAACCGTCCTCCGACCTGCCCTGGAGCCCCCCATGCTCGCCGCTAGCCTCACCGCCGCATTCCTCACCCTGTGTTACGCCGCCGCCTGCGCCGCTCACCCGTTCAAACGGTGCCGGGCCTGCGGCGGCCGCGGCCGGACCCGCAGCCGGCACGGACGCACCAGCCGGCCCTGCCGCCGCTGCCGAGGCACCGGCCGGCAGCTGCGGGCCGGCAGGCGCCTGCACATCTGGTGGACCCGCACCCACGCGGCCGGCACCCGACCCGACCCCAAACACCCGTCCACCCGCTGACCGTCGCTGACCGTCCGGAAAGGACACCGTTGCCATGCCCAGTAACACCCATCCGACGCACGACGAGATCGACGCCGACGAGCTGGCCGCCATCGCACGCCGCCTGGACCGTTCGGCCGGGCTGTTCATCGGCCACGCCCGCACCGACGTCACCCGACTACCTGCCGAAGTCCACCGGCTCCGCCAGGCCGTCGAGCACCAGCGGCTCGCGCACGGCTACCTGCTCGCTGCCGCCCGCGCCACCATCGCCGCCCACCGCGACGGCGAGGCCGACCCGATCGCCTACCTGCACGACCAGCTCGACCACTGCCGGCAGCTCCCCGCACCCCACGAGCAGCTCACCGGCCTGGCTGCCCACACCCGGCACCTCGGCAGCGGCCGGCCGGCCGTCGCCTGACCTCACCGCCGACCATCCGACAGGAGAACTCCCCGTGCCCCGCCCGATCGGCTCCCGCCGCCCCCGGCCCGCACCAAGGGTCGCCACCGTCATCCCGATCCGCCGGCCCCGCACCTGCACCCCCACCCGGCGCACACCACCCCGCCCCTACTACGGCGGTGACGCCGCATGAACGCCCCCCATGCCAACGTGCCAGCCGACTGGGCCGACGACCCGTACTGGGCCGCCGCGGTCTGCCTCCTCCACCCCCTCGGCGCACGTGCCTTCGACTTCGCCTCCGGGGACGGGATCGACTACCCGGGGATGCTCGCCGCGGGCTGGTCTGCCGGCGAACGGCGACTCATCGAAGCCGCCGCATCCCTGTGGGACAGCAACCACACGGTGTCGCTGCTCGACCTGGCCACCGGCCTCGACCACGGCAACTGGACCCGGCTCCTGCAAGCCCTGCACATCATCCGGCAGGGGCTGCGATGACCCGCCCGGCCGGACGGATTCGGCTGCCCGGCAGCCGGCAGAGCATCGACCGGGCCGACGCCGAAACGGTCTGGGACAACGCCCTGTGCGCGCAGGTCGACCCCGAGCTGTTCTTCCCCGAGAAAGGGGAGGCGGTCCAGTCGAGGCATGCCCGGCTCATTTGCGGCCGCTGTGAGGTGACCGACCTGTGCCTGACCACCTTCGGCCCTCTGCTCGGGCACGGCGTGGTCGGTGGGCTCACCGACCGGCAACGCCGCACCGCCGAACGGCAACGACGGGAGGCGGCGTGATGGACGTCTGCCTGCACGGAACACCCGCCGAATGCCAGGCCGTCCTGCGCCGGCTGCAACTCCTCCTCGACATCACGAGTCAGAGCGCGGTCCGTCCCGACCGGCGCGACCCCGGACGGGTCCGGCTAACCGTGCACGTTCGGCTCCGGGGCGACAGCTCATGCCGTACCAGGCTGGCGGGAAGCGGGGCGGCACGGTGATCTACCTGCTGCACTTCGACCGGCCCTACCGCCACGCCCGCCACTACCTCGGCACCACCGACGACGGGCACCTGGCCGAGCGACTCGCCCTGCATGCGGCCGGCCGCGGTGCCCGGCTCACCCAAGTCGTACGAGACGCCGGGATCGGCTGGCAGCTCGCCCGGACCTGGCCCGGCGGACGCAGCCGGGAACGGCAACTCAAAGCCCAAGGCGGCGCCTCCCGCCGCTGCCCCCTGTGCGGCGTCCACCCCCGCACCCCACCCAACGACCCACGGAAGTGATGGCTCCATGACCCGCGATCACAATCCCGAGCTGCTCGCCGCCGCGCTGGCGGCCGCGGAACGCGGCTGGCACGTGTTCCCGCTCCGGCCGGGGTCCAAGCGGCCGGCGTTCCCCGACCACCTGGCCGCCGACTGCACCGGCACCGACCGGCGCTGCCAGGCCGGGCATCAGGGCTGGGAAACCCGTGCCACCGTCGACCCGGACCGGATCACCCGCGCCTGGCAGCGAACGCCGTTCAACGTCGGTATCGCCTGCGGGCCGTCCGGCCTGGTCGTCGTCGACCTCGACGTGGCCAAACCCGACCACGCCCCCGCACCCGCCGACTGGCGACTGCCCGGCGTGCACGACGGCGCCGACGTGCTCACCGCCCTGGCCGAACGGGCCGGGACTCGGCCGCCGTTCGACACCCACACAGTTGCCACGCCCTCCGGTGGGCGGCACCTGTACTTCACCGCACCATCAGGACAGGACCTGCGCAACACCTCCGGGGACAAGGGCTACGGGCTGGGCTGGCTCATCGACACCCGTGCACGCGGTGGGTACGTCGCCGCCGCCGGCTCCACCATCAACGGCCGCCCCTACACGATCGAACACGACGTGGCACCGGCGCCGCTGCCCGGCTGGCTCACCGAACAACTCGCCGCACCATCACCGCCGCCCGTCCCAGCTCGAGCACCCCAGCTCGGCGCAGGCCGCCGCGCCGCCTACCTCCACGCGGTCCTGCGCGACGAGGTGAACCGGGTCGCGGCCGCGACGAAACCCGGCCGCAACCATGCCCTGTTCACCGCCGCCAACGCCCTGGGCAAGTTGGTGGCCGGCGGTGAGCTCGACCACGACCGGGTCGTCGAGGAGCTGACCCGCGCCGCGTTGTCCACCGGCCTGCGGCCCGCCGAAATCGGCCGCACCATCACCTCCGGTCTGCACGTCGGCGCCGCCCGGCCCCGCACCCTGCACCCCGGCACCGCCGCATGACCATCCCACAACGGAAGGCGGGCTGACCCATGCCCATCAGCGCACAGACCTGCATCGTCGTCACCTGCGACAACGAAGACCCCGCCATCGCCGGACACGGCTGGGCCGAACTCATCCAGCACTACGACACCGTAGAAACCGCCATCTCAGCCCTCACTGCGGGCGACAGCGGATGGCACGTCAGTTCCGATTCTGTGCTTTGCCCGGCCTGCCACAACCGGCTCATCTGCGCCACCTACGGCCACCTGCACGGCCCATGGCGACCCTCTGGCCTCGAAGGTCGGCAAGCCGGCCACCCGCCCTACACCCGCGCGTGCACTCGCTGCTCCCACACCGAACACGCCGAGGCGGTCCCCGCCGCCGGCCGGCAGGAGACACGATGAATCCCCCGGCCTCGGAGCATGCCGCAGAGCCGGCCGACACCTGCCCGGAGATCCTCGACCGGCTCCGAGCCGCCCTGTGCCGCTACGTCGTCCTCCCGTCGGGGGAGGCCGCCGACGCGGTCACGCTGTGGATCGCCGCCAGCCACGTCCAGCCGGCGTGGGAACACGCACCACGGCTGGTCATCCGCGGCCCAGAGAAACGCTGCGGCAAGAGCCGGCTGCTCGACATCGTCGACGCGACCTGCCATGCCCCCCTGATGACGGTCAACGCCTCCACACCGGCGGTGTACCGCTCGATCGGCCTCGACGAGCCCCCGACCCTGCTGATCGACGAGGCAGACACCATCTTCGGCCCGAAAGCGGGCGACTCCAACGAAGACCTCCGCGGCATCCTCAACGCCGGGCACCAACGCGGCCGCCAAGCCATCCGCTGGGACGCCAGCACCCGCCGCCTCGAACGCATCCCCACCTTCGCCATGGCCGCCCTGGCCGGCATCGGGAACATGCCCGACACCATCGAAGACCGCGCCGTCATCATCCGCATGCGCCGCCGCGCACCCGGCGAAGCTGTCGCCCCCTACCGCACCAAACGCGACCGCCCACCCCTACGGGCCCTGGCCGAGCAACTCACCCAATGGCTACGCCCACACCTCGACGACCTGCAAGCCGCCGAACCCGCCATGCCCGTCGAAGACCGCGCCGCCGACACCTGGGAACCCCTCGTCGCCGTCGCCGACCTCGCCGCCGCCGGTTGGCCCGACCGGGCCCGCCACGCCGTCCTCACCATGACCGCCGACGCGGCAGCCAACGCCAACGCCTCACCCCGCGTGCAGCTACTCACCGACATCCACACCGCCTACGGCGACGACCCCGCCCTGCCCACCGCCACCCTGCTCCACCGGCTCAAAAGCGACCCCGACTCACCCTGGGCCACCTACGGAATGGCCGGCCTCACCGGCAAACGCCTCGGCGACATGCTCCGCGAATTCGGCATCCGCTCAGCCAACATCCGCCTCCCCACCGGCCAAGCCAAGGGCTACCACCGGGCCGACTTCACCGACGCCTGGACCCGCTACTGCAACCCCGACACCACCCCGACGGGTGATCCGTCCCATCCGTCCCAACCTCATTTCCCCAGGTCACAGCGGGACGCATTACCCCCGTGGGACGGATCAATCCGTCCCAGCCCCCCAATCCGTCCCGGCCTGACCTGCACAAACGACCTTGGGACGGATGGGACGGATACCCCCCAACCCACCTGCATCCACTGCCGCCAACCCCTCACCTACAACGACGGCACCAACACCCACCCCAACTGCACAGGAGCCAGCGCATGACCGAGCACACCCCCCGCCGGGCCGCCGTCGAGATCGTCATCGTGCGGCGTTGGTACACCGTCGCCGAGGTCGCCGACATGCTCGGTTACGGCCTGTCCAAGACCAAGATGCTCGTCGCAACCGGCGAGCTGCGATCACTGAAAGATGGTCGGCACCGCCGCGTCCTGCCGCAGTGGGTGGACGACTACGTGGCCGACCGCGCCGAGCAAGGCGCCGCATGAGTGGCCGGGCCAGAGCGAACGGAGAGGGTTCGATCTTCCCCTACCGCAACGGTGGCTATGCCGCCTACGCCTGGGTCACCACGCCGGCCGGCGACCGCCGCCGCAAGTACGTGTACGGCAAGACCCGCGAGGAAGTCCACGAGAAGTGGATCAAACTCCAGGACGCGGCGAGGCGCGGGGCCGTGCCTACTCGTGTGCCGACCGTGGGGTCGTACCTGACCTACTGGCTCAGGGAGGTCGTCAGTCCCAATCTGGCGCCACTCACGGCCGCGACGTACGAGACGTACTGCCGGCTCTACCTCGTGCCCGGCCTTGGGTCGATCCGGCTGGACCGGCTGAAAGTGAGCGATGTTCAGGTTTGGTTGAACCAAGTCTCGCGGGTCTGCCAGTGCTGCGCGCAAGGCAAGGACGGCTCCCGGACAGAGAGCCGGCGACGCTGCTGTGCGATCGGGCAATGCTGCCAGCAGCGACTCTCCCCTCGAACCGTCATGGATCTGCGTGCCGTACTGAGGGCTGCCTTGACCTGCGCCAAGACGGAGGAGCTGGTGGCCCGCAACGTTGCCGCGGTGGCCAAGCTCCCGTCAGGCCGTCGCCGGAGCCGTCCAGGGAAGTCATGGACGAGCGAGGAGACCCGAGCCTTCCTGGAGTCGGCCCGTGCCGCCAGTGACGCGCTGTACGCCGCTTACGTCCTGGTCCTGGTTCTCGGCCTGCGCAAGGGCGAGGCACTGGGCCTCGCCTGGGGAGACGTTCAGCTCGACGCGCGTGAGGTGACGATCTGCCACCAACTCCAGCGGGTCGGCGGCCGGCTCCTGCATCGAGAGACCAAAACGGAATCTTCGGATGCGACCCTGCCGCTACCCGACATCTGCCTCAACGCCCTCGCCCTCCGGCAGGAGGAACAGAACAAAGCCATGGCGGTCGCCGGACCGGCATGGCAGCCAGGCCCAGCCCTGGTCTTCACCACTCGGTACGGCACGCCGATCGAGCCACGGAACTTCAACCGAAGCTTCGCCAACCGAATCGCGAGCGCCGGTGTGCCGCCGATCACCGTGCACGATGCACGCCGAACCTGTGCGTCGTTGCTTGTCGACCTCGACGTGCACCCCCGGGTCGCCATGCAGGTGCTCCGGCACGCGCGGATCTCGATCACCATGGAGATCTACGCCCGCGTCTCGTCCAAGAGCACCCGAGAGGCCCTCCAGAAGCTCGGCGCCAGCCTGGCTCCGTAGAGCCTGGCGAGCGGGTCCTGGAGACCCCTACTGCTGTACTTTGCTGCTGTACGAGGCCCGCAGAGGCGTCCCCGGCGAGCCCGACAAGCCGCTGACCTGCGTGGGCGATACTGGGATCGAACCAGTGACCTCTCCGGTGTGAGCGGAGCGCTCTCCCGCTGAGCTAATCGCCCTCAACGCGATGGTGGCAGGCTACCCGATCCCGGGCAGCGGCAGCACGACCACGCCGATCACGTCGCCAGCCCCTGCAGGCCACCGTCGACCGGTAGGCGAAGGCCACCTTGCCGGCCCGGATGCGCTCGGGCGGTCGCCCCCACCTGTCGCTCAGGTTGTCCATGCCTCGATCGCCGCCCCCGTGGCCACGACCTGGGACGGCCGATCCGGAGCGGTGCGCCCCGGCTCGAGGCTCACCGCGAACCCGCTGAAGCCCGACAACGGCGCCTGGCCGGTCACGGGCCTCACGTCCGTCCCGGCCCGGATGACGTCAAACGTGCCGACTGCCTGCGGCGGCCGGCCGGAGCCCTGCACGCCCCACAGCACGTAGGTGAACTTCGCCCGGTCGTTGGGGCTCAATCCGGCCGCGACGATCTGCAGTCCGCCACTTCGCTGTGCGACGTAGGCGATCGGGCGGCCGGCCTTTTCGCTGAGCAGGGCGCGAGTGCTGATGCCGGTCATCTTCGTGATCACGTCCTGCCGCTGGGCAGCGATCCGCTCCGCGTCGACAGCCTGGTTGCGCAGCACGACGTTCCAGCTCAGCAGAGCGATCAGGACGACCGCGGCCGCCATCGCCGCCGCGGGCCGACCCGACAGGCGAAGGCGATCCGGCCGAGTCGGAGGTCGCAGCGGGATCACCTCGGCTTGACCGGAGTTGGTGTCTTCGGCACCCGTGGCCACCCTGATCCGGGCCGCCAGATGGGACGGCGGATCCACCAGCGGCACGTCGTAGGCAAGCTCGCCAAGGGTCTCCACCGACTCCTGCACCGTCGCCTGGCACCGGGAGCAAGTGGCCAGATGGAGGTCGAACACCTCTTCCTCACCGGGCTCCAAGGCGTGCAGGGCCCAGCCGACGGCCAGCCCGTCGTACTCGTCGTGCTCCGGTCTGGTCACAGCAAGTCACCCGCCGTTCCGTCGCCGGCGGCCAACTCACTGCGCAGGCGGCGCATCCCGGCCAGCATGCGCGTCTTCACGGTGCCCAGCGGCGCGCCGGTGAGCACCGCAACCTCTCGCTGTGTGTATCCGCCGAAGTACGCAAGGGTAAGTGCCTCGCACTGCTGCTCCGGCAGGCTGCGCAATGCGTTGCGAACCCGGTCACCGCGGACCGCGCCGATCGCCTCATCCGCCACCTCCGACGGCGGCTGGGTCAGCGCGAGCGACTCGCCCTCCTGCTCCGCTCGGGTGCGGCGCCGGCGCACCGCCTCTTCGCGCCGTACGGTGTCGACCGCGCGGTGATGGGTCAGCGACAGCAGCCAGGTGCCGAAGGAACCACGATCCGGGTTGAATTTGCCCGGATCCCGCCATAAGGCGAGAAACACCTCCTGGGCGACGTCCTCGGCCAGGCCGCTGTCCACGATGATGCGCCGGGCGAGGGAAAAAACTATTCGGCCGTACCTGGCGTACAGCTCGTCCAGTGCTGCATGCTGACGATCGGCGATGCCGCGCACCAGGTCGACATCGCTGATGATGTCGTCTCGGATCCGCGGAGTTCTCGTCACCAAAGTCCTCACGTCACGTTGTACGTTCCGACATCCCCAATTGGACTTCGTTTACCTCTACGCTACCGGCCAACAACCCGTCGCCAACAGCACCTCGTGGGCCCGGGTGTCGCCCAGACCCGACCCGCGAACGACATCACGACCTGAAGGGCTCGCAGATGACGGCTCCTCGCTCCGCACGGGTCCACTCACAACTGGGGTTGCGCCTGGTCGTGCCCGACGGCACGGCGTTGCCGGTGGCGGCAAGCCTGGAGTACGACACGTCCGATCCATACGCAGTGCACGTCACGTTCCACACCGGTGGCCCGGGTGACGACACCCAGGTGGTCTGGACGTTCGCCCGGCAACTGATCATGGATGGGCTGGTCGGCCCGGCCGGCGTCGGAGATGTGCGCGTATGGCCCGGCTCCGACGAGAATGGGATGGTCGTCGCACTGGCCCTGTGCTCACCCTCGGGGGAAGCACTCTTCGAGATCCCCCGGGCTGCGCTATCGGACTTCCTCAAGCGGACCTGCGCCGAAGTGCCGGTCGGCCGCGAGGAGCAGCACATCGACATCGACGCCGAGTTGGTGCAGTTCTTCAACGGCGTGTAGTCCATCTGTCACTGGAGGTTAGCCCGGCTACGCGGGGGCGTCCTTGCGTGCGACGGCCTCTCACGCAAGGCCACCGACGACCGAATCGGCTGCCGTCACCAGCGCTTCGAGTCGCCGCGACACCGACATGATCTGCGGCGTCACCTCTCGGTCGGCGTCCATGGCGGGGACCGCGCTGCGGATTTCGTCGCGGACGGCGGCCGTCGCGGGTGCAGGCGCGGCCACCCCGGCGCGCAAGTCCAGGGCCTGAGCGGCGCACAGCAACTCCACTGCGAGCACGGTCCGCACGTTGGCCAGCACCTCCCCAGCCTTGCGGACGGCGTGCCACCCCATGCTGACGTGGTCCTCCTGGTTGCCGCTGGTCGGGATCGTGTCCACGCTCGCCGGGTGGCACAGCACCTTGTTTTCGCTGACCACAGCCGCCGCGGTGTACTGCGCGAGCATGAAGCCGGAGTTGGTACCGGCGGCCGGCGCGAGGAACGGCGGCAACCCGCGTGACGTGGCCGGGTCGAGCATGCGGTAGGTCCGCCGCTCGCTGATCGAGGCGATCTCGGCCATCCCGATCGCCAGCACGTCGGCGGCGAATGCGAGCGGCTGGCCGTGGAAGTTGCCTGTCGTCATGACATCGCCGTCGGGCACGACGACCGGGTTGTCCACCACGGAGCCCAACTCGCGTTCGATGACGCCACGGCAGTACGCCAGCACGTCGCGGACGGCCCCGTGCACCTGCGGAGCGCAGCGCAGCGCGTAGGAATCCTGGACCGCATGCCGGCTCTCCCGGTGGCTGGCCAAAAGTGCACTGCCGGCCAGCAGCCGCCGCAGGTTGGCCGCACTGACCTGTTGACCGGGGTGCGGGCGGATCACCTGCACCCGCTCGTCGTAGGGTCGATCGGTGCCCATGAGTCCCTCGACACTCATCGCGCAGGCGACGTCGGCCACCCTGATCAGTAGTTCGGCGTCGTGGACGGCGAAGGCGAGCAGCGCCTGCATCGGCTCGGTCCCGTTGAGCAGGGACAGCCCTTCCTTGGGCGCCAGGCGAAGCGGCGCAAGGCCGTGCTCAGCGAGCAACTCACCCGCCGGGCAGCCGTCCAGGGCCGGGTCACCGGCTCGGCGCAGCCGCCCCTCGCCGGTCAGCGGCAGCGCGAGTGCGGCGAGCTGGGCCAGGTCGCCGGAGGCGCCGACCGACCCCTTGGCCGGCACGACCGGCAGCAGGCCGAGCCGCAGCAACTCGATCAGCCGACGGGGCAGGTCGACACGGACACCGCTGTAGCCGGCGGCCAGCGTCCGGGCCCGCAGGAGCAGCAGCGCCCGGACCACGTCGTCGGCGAGCGGCTCGCCGATGCCGGCTGCATGGCTGCGGAGCAGGGCATGCTGCATCGCCTGCAGGTCGTCGCCGGCGACCGAGGTGTCTGCCAGTGCACCGAAGCCGGTCGTAACGCCGTAGACGACGTCGTGCCGGTCAACCGCATCGGCCACGACCCGGCGGCTCGGCTCCATCCGCGCCGCGACGCCGGACCCCAGCTCGACGAGCACCTCCGAGCGAGCCACCGCCACGACGTCTCCGACGGTCAGCGGGTCACCGGTGACCACGAGGGTGCGCATTCCCCGAAGCTATCTGGTAGGCGAGCGCCGTACGCTGACCGCCCATGAGCCGACTGCTGACAGTCTTGATGGTGCTCTCGGTCGCTGGGTGCTCACTGTCGGCAAACGGACGGACCGGCAGTGCCGCCCCCTCCAAGCGGCCGGCGCCGGCGTCGACGTCCGCGGCCGCCGCGCCTACCGGCCAGCACCCGGCGAGCGACGTGACCCTGGCCTTCGCCGGTGACGTTCACTTCGCCGGCCGCGTGCGCCCCCGGCTCCGGTCCCATCCCCGCGACGTCCTCGGGCCGATCGGGGCCGTGCTCGCGCGGGCAGACATCGCGATGATCAACCTCGAAAGCGCGGTCACCGACGGCGGCACGCCTGAGCCCAAGGAGTTCCACTTCCGGGCCCCGCCGGCCGCGCTGACGGCGTTGGCTGCGGCCGGCGTCGACGTCGTCACCATGGCCAACAACCACGGCGTGGACTACGGGCCGGCGGGGCTTGCCGACACCCTGGCCGCCGCCCGTACCCCGCTGGTGTCGGTGATCGGAATCGGGGCGGACGCGGCCCAGGCGTACGCGCCCTACCTGACCAACGTCCGGGGGACCCGCGTCGCCATCCTCGCGGCGAGCCAGGTCAGCGATCGGACGGCCGCCGTGTGGGCCGCCGGCCAGACCAGCCCCGGGATCGCGACCGCTTTCGCGATCGACCGGCTGCTCGCCGCGGTCCAGGCGGCCCGAGCAAGGGCCGACCTGGTGGTCGTCTACCTGCACTGGGGCGCCGAGGGGCAGGCTTGCCCGACTTCCGCCCAACTTTTTCTGGCGCGGCGGCTCACCGGCGCCGGTGCCGACGCCGTGGTCGGCACGCACGCCCACCTGTTGCTCGGCGCGGGCTGGTTGGGTCGCGGCTACGTTGCGTACGGACTTGGCAACTTCTTGTGGTGGCGGGACAACGCCTACTCGAACGACACCGGCGTGCTGACCCTGCGGGTACGCCGGCACCGGGTGGTCGGCGCCACACTGACTCCGGCCAGGATCGACGGCGACGGTGTGCCGTTGCCCCTCACCGGTGCATCGGCGGCGCGGATCCAGGACAAATTCCGCGGCCTGGGAGCCTGTGCCCGGCTCAGCCCGTCGCCGCCGGACTGAGCCGGCAGCCGAACACGTCGGCCAGGCCCCCCACACCTCGGTCAGTGAGCCGCAGCCCCCGCTCGCCTGCCCGGCGACGCAAGAACCAGCCGCGATCGAGCATCTCGCCGGTGATGGCCGCCCCCACGGCGCCCGCCAGGTGCGGGCGCCGCTCGGTCCAGTCGAGGCAGGGGCGGGCGAACGATCGGTGCCGGGTGCGCAGCCCCGCGACGTCGAGACCGAAAGCCTCCACCAACCCCCTGCCGGTCGGCGTCAGGTCGTAGCCGCCTCGGCCGCTGCACAACACGTCGCCGGCCAGCATCGCGTCGAGCAAGGCAACCCCGGCGACACCCGCCAGGTGGTCATAGCAGGTCCGCGCGTACCCGAGTGCCTGGGCCGACTTCGACTGGCGCAGGGAACGCACCGGCCGGTCGGGGCTGATCAGTGCGAGCGCTTCGAGAGCGGTGGCGACGTCCTCGCCGGCGAGGCGGTAGTAGCGGTGCCGCCCCTGGGCCTCGACAGCGATCAGCCCGGCGTCGCGGAGCAAGGCCAGATGTGTGCTGGCGGTCTGCGCGGTGACCCCGGCCAGCCGGGCGAGCTCGCCCGCGGCCAACGGCCGGCCCGAGAGCAGCGCATCCAGCATCGTCGCCCGGGTCGGGTCGCCGATCAGCCGCGCCACGGGGGCCAGGTCCACATCGCTCACCCAGCCACCCTACGACCGCGACGATTCGACCGTCATCGAAGCATCTCGTGGCTAGCGTGCCGGTCATGAGCCTTGAGGTCGCACGGGAGCCCGGACAGCAGGTCGTCGACGCGGTTGAGCATTGTCTCGACCTGGCGCGAAGCTGGCTGGGGTGGGACGGCCGGCCCCGGGTGAACGAGGGTGGCGATCGGGTCTACACCCCCCACAAGGCGGTGCGGCGCATCGCCGACCACCTCCTCGACCATCTGGCCGAGGCCGAGTGCCTGCTGGCCGGTGAGGAGCCCATGCCCGACGGCTGGCACGGCAGCCTTGTCACGCTCGACTCCGATTGGGCCAGGTTCTCCGAGGCCGACCTCGTGGAGGCCGAACAGCGCCTCCGGCGGCTGGCCCGGACGTACGCACTGCGGCTGCGCTCCGCACCTCCCAGGGAGTGGGACGCGCCACGCGGGGACAACTGGACGCTGCGCCAAGCGGCGCACCACGTGGCGGAGGTGACCTGGTATGCAGACCAGGTCGGACGACTCCCCCGGCAGCCCCCGGACGGCCTAGTACGTTGAACGGCGTCAGCTGCCTCGGTTAGAGTCGCAGGGCACAGTGCGGACGTGGCTCAGCTGGTAGAGCATCACCTTGCCAAGGTGAGGGTCGCGGGTTCGAATCCCGTCGTCCGCTCGGCGGCGCCCTCGGGCGTCCGACCGCGTCTCGCGACCCGGGAGCGGCGGCGGAGTGGCCGAGTGGTTTAGGCAAGGGCCTGCAAAGCCCTGTACGCGGGTTCGATTCCCGCCTCCGCCTCGGGCGATTGGCGCAGTCTGGTAGCGCGCTTCCTTGACACG
>JBBRYN010000066.1:0-20230 GCA_038237645.1 Mycobacteriales bacterium | reverse complement strand
GTCGTACCGTTGTCACTCACTCGTGGCCCCTCCGCTGTCGGCTCGAATCCACCGCCAGCATCGAGGGGCCACGGGCCTTCACCCCGGAACCTGCGAGCTCACAAAATCGTGTCGTTCCCCCTCAACTTCGAAGAACCCCTTATCGGTCATCGAGATAGACGACGAAGACGAAGAGGACGAGGCGGACGCCGATGATGAGTTCGTCGTGCCAGACGGCGTCGAACGCCTGTCGGTCACCGGCCGCTGGGACTTCTTGGTTCGAGATCCTGATGCGTTACGTTCGCTTGCCCTGCAGCGCCTTCGCGAAAAGTATCCAGATGAATCTTTCGACCTAGACGAAGAGCACTGTGACTCTGCGAACTCTGCTCTCGGCACTCTTCTGGGGTTTGAACGAATCATGGACTACGACGGATTGGAAGAGGCGGGAAAGGGTTGGACTGTGTGCACACCGGAAAAGACGCTCTTCGAGATGAACGGAGACGAGCGGGACGAATCAGGTTTCTGACTCTGCGGTCCGAGCGTGTATCAATCGTGCCTCTGCAGCTGCCTTGAGGGCCGAAGTGGCACTGTTCTGCTGTCGGGTCTTGAGGCCGTATCGTCTGGGTTGAAGCGCCCCGGCCGGCACACTCGGAAGGGTGCCGAAACGCAAGCGCCCCCCGTCCCTTCGCAGACGTGGTGAAGGACATCCCGACATTCAGTGAATCGCTGGACGGGAAGTATCGCGCCCGCTACTTCGACGAGCAGTATTCGCTGTGGGACGAGAACGGTCGCTACTGGTGGGCTGATCGCAGGCTTGATCTCGTGGAGGTCGAGCCCCTGCTGCGGCAAGGCGTGCCGCTGGTCACGGCCGGTGACACAATGCCCTGCGGTTCGTTCCCGCGACGGAGGCCGTGGACACCTGGCGGGCGGCACGGGCGGAGGAAGAGGATGACGACTGGCGGGGCTGGTCGCCATTGCTCCTCCGGCACGGTGACGAGCGCCTCGTGCGGTTACGGGGCCATTGCTGACGGGCCAGTGCAACGCGCGACAACGGGGTGTCGCCAGAAGGTCACGCCGCGGGTTGGAAGGTGTCGGCCGCCACCTGGAAGTACGGCAGGCTGTCGCTCCACTGCGACTGCGCCGCGGACAGGTATATTGCGTAGCCGCGCGAGCCGGTGGTGAAGCCGCGGTCCTTGACCCGGGTGCTGCCGATGGCGAAGTCCCAGTCGGCGGCGTGGTAGCCGCGGTAGCTGACCGGCTCGATGGAGATGTGCTGATAATCGCGATGCTTCTTGCTCAGCCCCTTCTCCTGGTGCCGCCAGTCGGCGACCGGGTCGGCCTTCGGTGAGGTGGTGTACCCGAACCGCAGGAAGCGCGAGCTGTTCGGGTCCTGGAAGTCGATCTTGCCTTCGCCGGCGGAGCCGACCGGGCGCACCCGCTGCCAGCCGATCGGCACCGCGACACTGAACCCGGTCGGGTCGACGTATCTCCGGTAACCGGCCGGCACACCCGCCGCGGTGGACCCGCCGGCCGACGGGGGGGGCCGGGCCGGGCCGGTGGACGGCGCGGCCGCCTTGGGCGATGGTTTCGTCGGTGCCGACCGCTTGGCCGCCGGTGATGTGGGCTGCTGCAGGTTGGCGATGAGCAGTGCGGCCGCGACGGCTACCAGTGCTGCAGCCGCGAGCAGCATGACCAGCAGCGGGCGGCGGCGCTTGCCCAGGGTGCCCGGCGGCCCGCCCCGGGGCGGTGGGGATATCGGTGGGGACAAGCCCGGCGGTGCCGGCTCCGTGGCCGGCTCCAAAACCGGCTCCAAGGCCGGCTCCGGCCGGGGTATCACCTGGGTGCGGTCGGCGACCTTGACCGCCGGCGCCACTGGAGGCTGTTCCGGCTCGGCGATCGGCGGCAGCGGTGCCGTTGCCGCGGCCGTCCGGGCCGCCTCGCTCAGCAACCGCCCGGCAGTGGTGGCGTCGAGGCGGTGCGCCGGGTCGGGTTCGAGCAAGCCCTGCAAGATCGGGGTTAGCGGGCCGGCCAGCACCGGCGCCGGCGGCTCCTCGGTCATCAGTGCGGTCAGGGTCGCCAGGGGTGTCTCCCGATCGTAGGGCGGCCGCCCCTCGACAGCGGTGTAGAGCGTGGCACCGAGCGACCACAGATCCGAGGCCGGGCCCGGACGCAGACCGCGGGCGCGCTCCGGGGCGATGTAGGCCGGCGCGCCGAGCAGCATGCCGGTGCCGGTGATCGACGGGTCGCCCTCCAGCGTGGCGATGCCGAAGTCGGTCAGCACCACCCTGCCGTCATACCCCAGCAGCACGTTTCCCGGCTTCACGTCGCGATGCACGATCCCGGCGGCGTGCGCGGCTTGCAGCGCCTGCAAGACGGCCAGCCCGATTTCTGCAACCCGCCCAGGGGGCAGCGGCCCGCGATCACGCACCGCGTCCGCGAGGCTCTCGGCGGCCACGAGTTGCATGACGATCCAGGGCCGGCCGGCCTCCTCGACGACGTCGTAGACCGTCACGGCGTTGGGATGACTCAACCGGGCGGCCGCCCGCGCCTCGCGCATCGTGCGCTCGCGCAACTGGTCCCGGTCGCCGTCGCGCGACTCCGGGAGGTCGATTTCCTTGATGGCGACCGTACGGTTGAGCACATCGTCCATCGCCTTCCACACCGTGCCCATGCCGCCCTGACCGAGGCGGGCGAGGAGCCGGTAGCGGTTGCCGATGACCCGAGAGCCGAGGTCCGGGGAACTCATGCGGGAACCCGTACCCGATCGCCTGCGAAATCACTCACCGGCCGCCCGGGCCGATCCGGTCAGCGGAACCGCTGGGGAGGCCGGCGGCGAAGGGGGCACGAGCGGCACCGCTGCTGCGGGGGGCGCGGTGGCAGCGGTCTGGTCGTCGGACGCCGCGACCTGGCTGAGGAAGTAGCGGGCGCCGGCCGCGTCGAGTCGCCGCTGCGGATCGCGCAGCAGCAGGCCGCCGAGCACCGGCGTCAGCGCACCGGCGGCTTGTGGCGGGGGCGGATCGCGGGTCGTCCCCACGGTGGGGTCCGCTGCCAGAGTGTCGTAGCTGAACGGCGGGTGCCCCTCGACAGCGAAAAACAGCGTGGCCCCCAGCGCCCACAGGTCGGTGGCCGGGGTCGGGGGGTCGTCCCGGTGACGTTCCGGCGCCGTGTAGGCCGGGTCACCGGTGAGGGTGGCGATGCCGAAGTCGGCCAGCAGGATCCGGCCGCCGCTGAGCAGCACGTTGCCCGGCTTCACGTCCGAGTGCACCAGCCCCGTGCCGTGTGCGGCGTCAAGGGCACCGACCATGGCGACGCCGATCTCGGCTGCCCGCCGCGGCGGCAGCGGGCCGTCCCGTCGGACGAGTGTCCCCAGGTCGGTGCCGGATAGCAGCTCGATCACGATCCACGGATGGCCCTCGTGCTCGACGACGTCGAGCACCTGCACGGCGTTGCGGTGTGACAGCCGCGCCGCCGCCCGGGCCTGCGCCACGACGCGCTGGTGCAGCTCGGCCCGGTCGGTCGAGCGGCGCGGCAGCAGGACCTGCTTGACGGCCACCCGCAGCTCGAGCAGCTCGTCGTCGGCCCGCCACAGCGGGCCCATCGCTCCTTGACCGAGGCAATCGAGCAGCCGGTAGCGGCCGCCGACGAGGCGCGAGGGCTCATCGGCAACGGTCCCCATGCCGGGCACCATACCGGCGGCCGGGCCGGACCGCTCGGGTCGATATGGTCGCCTGATGCGTGTGCTGGTGGTCGGCTCGGGGGCCCGGGAGCACGCGCTGTGCCGGTCTCTGGCCGACGACCCGGCCGTGACGGCACTGATCTGCGCGCCCGGCAACGCCGGGATCGCCTCGATCGCCGAGACCCGCACCCTCGACCTCGGCGACCCGACGGCCGTCGCCGACTGCGCCGTCCGGTCCGTGGCCGACCTCGTGGTCATCGGCCCGGAGCGGCCGCTCGTCGCCGGCGCGGCCGACCTGGTGCGGGAGCGTGGGATCGCCTGCTTCGGCCCGTCGGCAGCGGCGGCCCGGCTCGAGGGGTCCAAGAGCTTCGCCAAGGAGGTGATGGCCGCCGCAGGCGTGCCGACCGCGCGGTCGGCCACCTGTGACTCGGCGGATAGCGCCGCGGCCGCCCTCGACAAGCTCGGGCGGCCCTACGTCGTCAAGGACGACGGGCTGGCCGCCGGCAAGGGGGTGCTGGTGACCGGCGACCGGTCCGCGGCCCTGGCTCACGCGGCGCGCTGCGGCCGGGTGGTCATCGAGGAATACCTCGACGGGCCGGAGGTGTCGCTGTTCTGTGTCACCGACGGCGCCGCTGTGCTCCCGATGGTGCCGGCCCAGGACTTCAAGCGGGCCGGCGACGGCGACACCGGCCCGAACACCGGCGGCATGGGCGCCTACGCCCCGCTGCCGTGGGCGCCGGCCGCACTTGTCGAGGATGCGCTGGCCACCATCGTAGGGCCGACGCTGGCCGAGCTCGCCGAGCGCGGCACGCCCTTCGCCGGCGTGCTGTACACCGGGCTGGCGCTGACCAGCCGGGGGCCGCGGGTGGTGGAGTTCAACGCCCGCTTCGGTGATCCCGAGACCCAGGTCCTGCTCGCCCTGCTGGAGACGCCGCTGGCTGGTGTTCTGCTGGCGGCCGCACGAGGTGAGCTGGCCGGAGTGCCGCCGCTGCGCTGGCGTGCTGCGGCGGCCGTCACAGTAGTGGTCGCGGCGCAGGGCTATCCCGACGCACCGCGGACGGGTGACGAGATCACCGGGGCCGACGTCGAGGGGGTGCTGCACGGCGGCACCCGGCGGCGCGACGACGGCGCCCTGGTCAGCTCCGGCGGCCGGGTGCTGTCGGTCACCGGCAGCGGCGCCGACTTGGCGGCCGCACGCGAGGCGGCCTACCGGCGGGTGGCCGGGATCCGGCTGGCCGGGTCACATCACCGTACCGACATCGCGTTGGCTGCGGCCCGCGGTGAAGTGCGGCCGTCGGCAGCACTTCCCCGGGAGTAGGGGCTAGCCGTCAGGCGATGACCGTCAGGACCGTGCCGCAGACCGTCCCGTCCAGGGTGACCTCCCCGGTCCAGGCCACCCCGGAGGCGTGGACGGCCCCGGGCAGGCGGCCGACGTCCGCGGCCGTGAGCCCCTCGACGCGCAGCGCCGGCCGGCCGCACTGCGGGGGGTAGGAGCCGGCCAGCCCGGTGCAGAGCCGGATCGTGCCGTCCGGGTGCGCCAGCAGATATCCCGCGACGGCCAATCGCCCGCCCGGGTGAGCGAGGGCCTGCGCGACGCTGAGCACCAGACGGTTCACGATGATCTCCTGAGTGGCGGGCCTCTGAGTCGGGACACGCTGCAAGGGCGCCGGCCGAGTGGCCGACGCCCCGCAGCGCAGCTGGCTTACAAGCTGGCGGTGGTGTTGAACAGGTCCCTGGCGTCGTTGCCGAAGTAGGGGCCGTTCCACTTGTACCGCACGCCGGAGGAGTTCCAGAACACCCAACTGTTCACCGAGTCGAGGTAGCCGAACGTGCCGCCGAAGTCGTCCAGCCACGGTCCGCCGCTCGCACCTTCGGTCATGTTGCAGTTGATGCCCTCGTAGCCACCGTCGCTGTAGGTGGTGTTGCTGCAGTACTGCAGGCTCGCGCCGTTGAACGGTGACCGGGCCGGGTAGCCGAACTGGTAGATGTACTGCGACAGCGGGTAGTTCCACTCGATCCCCTGGCCGCCGACGACGTTGACGATGTGCCGCCCCCAGCCGTCGGTGTTCATCACGGCGACGCCGATGTCATAGCCGCGGTCGCCGTTGTTGGTCCACAGCGTCCAGCTCCACAGCTGTCGCGCCGACCAGCGGCCGTACGGCGCGTTGCCGCTGTTGTAGCGGGGGACGAACACCCAGTTGGAGAACCAGGTGCCGCTGCCGCCCGGGTGCACGCAGTGTCCTGCGGTCCACACGAGATTCTTGCCGGCGCTGTTGACGGTGCTGCCGGAGCACGAGTAGCCCAGGCCGTCGTTGCCGGTGAAGAAGATCCGGCCGGAGGTGGTGGCCGGTGGGCTGGTCACCGACCCGTACCACGGGGCTGCCGTGGAGCCGAAGCCCGGGCCGCTGCCGCCGGCGCCGTTCGTCTGGTTGTTCACGACATGCGGCGCGCTCCGGCCGGCGGTGCCCCGCGCGACCGGCGTCGCGGCCGCCGCCTTGGCCTGCGCCGCGGTGACCTTGACGTCGACGGAGCGGGCGCTGCGCATCCGGTCGCTGGTCCAGTAGGCGGCGGCCGATGTGGAGTCGGACCGGGCGAGCGGTCCGTGGGTGGCCTGGCTGGCGGCCACGGCCGCCGGGGAGGCCGGGGTGGCCGTTGCGAGCTGCGCCGAGGCCATGGGGACGGCGCCGAGCCCGGCTGCCGCTGCGCCGGCGGCGAGTAGTACGGCGGCTCTGCTGCGGAATCGTGTCATCGTCGACACCTCTCATGCGGGGAAGGCAGTCCGCTGGCCGTGCAGGGGGCGGTGCCCTCCGGCGGGCGGGAAGTGGTGATCCGCTCCCCGGCGATTACCTTGAGCACCGCTGATGTAACTGCGTGTGGACAAGAGTCGGTAGCAGAACGTCAGGTACCCGACACGTTCTGTTACGAAAGAGTGGTTACGAAGTCGGTCGCGGGGGCCGCAGCAGGACTGCCGCCAGCACGGCGGCCAGGGCGGCGCACACGGCCGCCCCCCAGAAGATCGCGTGCAACTCGGCGATCACCGCCGCCTGCGCCGCCGAACGGTAGGCTGGGCAGTCCGCCG
This sequence comes from Mycobacteriales bacterium, assembly GCA_038237645.1. Classification (GTDB taxonomy): domain Bacteria; phylum Actinomycetota; class Actinomycetes; order Mycobacteriales; family QHCA01; genus QHCA01. The sequence goes on along the minus strand of JBBRYN010000066.1, from coordinate 13,496 downwards.
GAGTACGCGGACACAGCACCAGCGGGCTGGCGACCTTTGCCTGCTCGGCGAAGAAGATGCGCAGCCCTACGGCCGTCAGCACCGACAGCCCGACCAGCATGCCCACCGTCCGGGCGACCACGACCAGCGCCGAGGCAACCCCGTGCACCGCGGCGTCGGTGGCAGCGAGCACGGCGGCGTTGACCGGGGCGACGGCGAGCCCGAAGCCGAAACCGGTCAGCACGAGGGTGACCGTGCTGGACGGCCCGTCAAGGGCCTGCGGGCCCCAGCGGGTCATGGCGGCGAACCCGAGCGCCGACAGGGTCATGCCGGCGGTGGCGATGCCACGCGGCGGCAGCCGGTGACAGGCGATCCCGCCGAGCAGGGCGCCGACCGGCAGCGCCAGCAACAGCTCGACCAGTACGAGGGCCGCCCCGAACTGGGAGCCCGGGTAGCGGGTGACCCGGGCGAACAGCGGCACGTTGACGAGCGCCGCGACCAGGGCCGCACCGACGAACAGGTTGACGGCCAGCGCCCCCCAGGCCGCCGTCGGGCGGACCGCGGCTGCCGGCACCAGGGGAGCGGTCGCCAGCCGTTGCCGCAGGGCGAACAGCCCGATCCCGACCACCGTCCCGGACAGCAGCGCAGGCGCCTGTGCGGACACCACCTGCCGGGTCGGATCGGCGGCCGCGAAGGCCAGGACCAGCCCGCCCAAGGCCGACCCGAGCAGGACGGCGCCGGGCACGTCGGCCGCCGCGAACAGCCGGCCGAGCTGGGCGCGCCGGGCCACCCAGACCAGCCAGACCACCGCCAGTGCGGCCGTCGCCAGCAGCAGCGGCGAGGACCAGCCGGCGCCGGCCACCAGCGGGGTGTAGGCGGCCCCGTAGCTGATCGACGTGGTGAGCGCCGGTGGAGCCACCACGAGCAATGCCAACGACGTCAGCGTCAGCGCGCCCAGCGCGCCGGAGATCGGCCCGAACGGCAGCCGCAGGCGGGACCCGGCCGGCCGGCCGGCCATCGAGCATCCACCGATCAGCACCGCCAGCACCACTGCGACCGCCAGGTTGGCCCAGAAGATCGCCTGCCAGCTGGCAACGGCCAGCACGGCCCCGCCGTACAGCGGCCCGATGACGCTGCCCGCCTCCTGCGCGGCGCCGACCGCACCCAGCGGGATGCCGCGCCGCCCGGGCGGCCAGCGGTCGGCCACCAGCGCCAGCGTGACCGGCACCAGGCCGCCGCCGCCGACGCCCTGCAGCGCCCGGCCGGCGACGACCAGGCCCAGGCCGTGAGCGCTGGCGGTGAGCAACGACCCGATCGCGAAGATCGCCAGCGCGCCGACGAGCAGCGGGGTCCGGCCGTAGATGTCCGACAGGCGCCCGATCAGGGGCAGGCAGGCCACGTATCCGAGCAGGAAAGCACTGATGATGGGTGTCGCCCGCTGCAACTGGTCGAGGGGCACCCCGACGCCGGCCATGATGTCGGGCAGCGCGAGCACCACGACATAGGCATCGGCAGCCGCCAGCAGGATGGCCAGGGCGGCCAGCCCGACCAGCGTGCGGCGGCCGTCAGCCGGTGTTCGGAGCACGGATGTCGACCTTGTCGCCGTAGCGATCCAGGACGATCGTGTACGTGCTGTCGATGCCCTTCTTGAAGAACGGCCCCGTCACGACTGCCTGCCGCAGCTCCTTGCTGCCCTCGACCACACTGAAGGTCACCCGGATCGACTTGGCCGGGTCGGCGCTGGGCAGCAGTGAATTGACCGCGGTCCCCGGGATCGTCGCGGTGACCTCCTGGACCACCTCACCGCCGATCCGCACCCGTCTGCCGAGCTTGGGGTCCTTGGCCCGGGCGAGCAGCGTGCTGATGCCCGCCTGCGGGTCCAGCAGCTTGCCGGGGTCGGAGAGGCCGTACTTCTTGGGGTCGGTCACGGCGTAGCCGGTCGTGAACGGCAGTTTGGCGTAGGTCTTGCCGCCGACGGAGATGACGCCGACCGAGACCTGGGCGCCGCCGAAGGCGACCTGCAGATCGCCCTTGAAACCGTCGGGCCGGGCGGCCACCCCGTTGCCGCCCACGAGGGAACTGGTGCCCTTCGGGACGTCGGCACTGCTGACCGTGAAGTGCACGCTCGTCGCGGCGTCGAGCTTGGCCTTGGCGGAGGCCAGCAGGGCCTTGGCCCGGGCGGAGTCGGCCGGGCTGCTCCGCTTGCTCTGACCGGTGCAGGCCGGCAGGCCCGCCAGCATGGCCAGCACCGCCAGCACTGCCGGCACCGCGACCACTGCGCGGGCACGCCGTAGCTCTCTAGGCACCGCAATTCACCGCCAAGGCGTCAGTTCTCGGTTGGACCACCGGCACACGTTAGCCCAGGGAGAAAAACGGCCGGCAGGGCTCGTACCCGCTGATGCCGACCTGGGCCGCCGCACCGCTGGCCAGCCAGTCGTCGCGGAGCAGCCGCAGGTGCACCATGACGCCCACCCCGCCGCGCTCGTGCCGGTGCAGGGACTCGCCGTTGGGCCGGTAGCCGAGTGCCCGGGACACGCCCAGCGAGGTGTGGTTGTCCTCCCACGCCGACGTGATCGCGGCCTGTGCCGCCATCGGCCCGAAGGCCAGCGCGAGCACCGCCCGGCGCATCTGCTTGCCGAAGCCGCGGCCCCGGGCCGCAGCGACGAGGAACGAGAAGGAGTCCACCGTACGCAAGACCGGGAAGTCGTTGCCTTCGAGCTCCTGGATCCCGATCAACTCCCCGGCGGCGAAGACCGCGAAGCTCAGCCGCCATGCGTCGACGGACCAGGTGCCGTACGCCTTCCAGTACGCCTGAAACTGCACGATGCCGCGGCTCACCCGCTCGTCGGCCACGGCATACCTGGTCGCGGCCGGGTCGAGCTCCAGGTCGTCCGGCAGCAGGTCCGCCAGCGCCGGCAGGTCGGCCTCGGTCATCGGGCGCAGTTCGAGGTCCGGCGTCGTCAGCCGCAGATCGAACAGCGGCCAGTAGCGATGGGTCACCCGAGCCCTCCAAGCCGTGTAGCCCCCCGGACCGACCGGATAGTTAGCGATCGGGGTCGGCGAACCGGGCGAACGCCTGCAGGTTGGCCAGTGACTCGCCTCGCTTCACCCGCCACGCCCACTCCTTGCGGATCGAGGTGGCGAAGCCGATCTCCAGCATCGCGTCGAAGTTGTCGTCGGCGTAGCTCAGCACACTGCCGAGCAGCCGGTCGATCTCGTCGGCCGTCACGGCATGCAGGGCGACCCGGCCGACCAGGTAGATGTCGCCGGTCGCGTCGACGCTGAAGGCGACGCCGTACATCCGGGCATTGCGTTGCAGCAGGAAGTCGTAGAAGCGCTCGCGGTTTTCGTCGGGGCGCCGCATGACGAATGCCTCGACGAGCATCGCGTGCTCACCGGCGACCAGCCAGCACATGGTGGCCAGCTTGTGCGTGCCGGGCAGCGTGACGAGGTAGGCGCCCGCCGCGCTTCTGACGTAGGACAGCTCCCGCTCGTCCAGCGCGGCCCGGATGAGCCCGTCGACGGCGGCCGGCGGCTGCCGCTCACTCACCGGGCGACCGCGATGCCGCCCGACAATTCTGCGGCGGACCGGTTGCCGACCCGCTGTCGTCGCCCTACCCGCACGGCGCTGTCGCACAGCGCGTCCCGGTAGGTGCCCAGCAGTTGCTCAGCCGTACGCTGCCAGGAGTACTGACCGGCGTGGTCGACAGCGCCATCGGACAGCTTGCGGCGCAGCCCGGGGGCAGCGACGATCCGGCCGATGGCGGCGGCGTATTCGGCCGGATCGTGGCCGGCCACCAGCAGGCCGCTCACCCCGTCGGAGACGGTGGTCTGCAGGCCGCCGACGGCCGCCGCGACCACGGGCGTGCCGCAGGCCTGCGCCTCCAGGGCCACCAGGCCGAACGACTCGTTGTAAGAGGGGACGACGACCAGGTCCGACGCCTGGTAGATCGTGGTCAGCCGGTCCGCGCCCACCGGCGGGATGAAGCGCACCACGTCGGCCAGCCCGAGGACGCCGGCCAGCTGGGAGAGGTGCTCCGGGTGCTCCAGGCCGCTGCCGCTGGGGCCGCCGCACACCAGGACCACCAGGCGGTCGCGCAGCGCCGGCTCGCGGCCGAGCAGTTCTGCCGCCGCTCGCAGCAGCACGTCGGGCGCCTTGAGCGGCTGGATCCGGCCGACGAACGTGAGAACGACAGAGTCCGGCGCGATCCCGAGGTGGGTACGCGCGGTGGAGGCCTCGCCAGGCCGGAACTGCTCGAGGTCCACCCCCGGCGCCACGGTCATCACCCGCTCGGCGTGTGCGCCGTACAGGGTAACGAGCGCACGGGCCTCGGCGGCGCTGTTGGCCACCATCCGGTCGGCCTCGGCCACGACCTGCTTCTCGCCGATCAGCCGCGCCATCGGCTCCGGGGTGTCGCCGTCGGCCAGCAGCGAGTTCTTGACCTTGGCGAGGGTGTGTGCGGTGTGCACGAGCGGCACGCCCCAGCGGTCCTTGGCCAGCCAGCCCACCTGGCCGGACAGCCAGTAATGGGATGAGATCAGGTCGTACCACCCCGGCTCGTGCATCGCCTCCGCCCGCAGCACCCCGCTGGTGAACGCGCACAACTGGGCGGGCAGGTCGTCCTTGGCCAGCCCCTCGTACGGTCCGGCGGTGACGTGGCGGACCATCACCCCGGGCGCGAGCTCGACCACCGGGGGCAGGTCACTCGACGTCGCCCGGGTGAAGATCTCCACCTCGACGTCCATCTCGGCCAGCCGTTTGGAGACCTCGACCACGTAGACGTTCATCCCGCCGGCGTCGCCGGTGCCCGGTTGATCCAGGGGGGAGGTGTGCACCGACAGGGTGGCGATCCGCCGTGGCAATGAGGGCAGATGCATGCAGGCTGCTCTCAACGCCACGTGAACCTCCTCGGTCGGGCACTGCCTAGTGCCAACACCCCCTACTGGGCGGCATCTTCCCGCCGTCGGCGAAGATGAACGTTGTGGACGATTCCGGACAGCGGCCGGTTGCTGTCATCACCGGCGCAAGCAGCGGTATCGGCGAGGCCACGGCCCGCCGGCTGGCCGCGGACGGATTCGCGGTCGTGGCAGCCGCTCGCCGCCGTGACCGGCTCGACACCCTGGTGGCCGAGATCGGCGGGACGGCCGTCACGCTCGACGTCCGCGACCCGGAATCGGTCGCCGCGCTGGCCGCCGCCGTGCCGCGGTGTGCTGTCCTGGTCAACAACGCCGGCGGGGCGCGCGGCCTGGCGCCGGTGGCGGAGGCCGACGAGGGCGATTGGCGCTGGATGTACGAGGTCAACGTGCTCGGCACGATGCGGGTGACCAAGGCGCTGCTGCCGGCCCTGCTGGCCGCCGAGGGCCACATCGTGAGCATCAATTCCGTGGCCGGCCACGAGGTCTATGACGGCGGTGCCGGCTACACGGCGGCCAAGCACGCCCAGAGCGCGCTGCTGGGGACGCTTCGCCTGGAGTTGCTCGGCCGGCCGGTGCGGGTCACCGAGGTGTGTCCCGGCCTGGTCGAGACCGAGTTCTCCCTCGTCCGGTTCGGCGGCGATGCCGAGCGCGCCAAGACTGTCTACGCCGGCCTGCAGCCGCTCGTCGCGGCCGACGTCGCCGACTGCGTGGCCTGGGCGGTCACCCGGCCGGCCCATGTCAACATCGACCGGATCGACGTCAAGCCCCGCGCTCAGGCAACCGCCACCCGGGTGGCTCGTACCTGATCGACGCCCGGCCCCGCTCGGCAACCGACCAAACCAGGCGCGCATACTCCATACCGTCGTATTCCGGTCAACGGCGTCGAACGGGAGCACGAATGAGCAGGGTTCTCTACACGGCAGAGGCACACGTGTCCGGCGGCCGAGCGGGTCACGGTCGCACCTCCGACGGTGCCCTGGAGGTCGAGTTGCGCACTCCCGCGGAGATGGGCGGTGAAGGAGGCGGGACCAACCCCGAACAGCCCGGTGACGTCACGGGAGCGAAGCGTCGCTGTCATCGGGTAGGAAGATGTCTTCGATCTGCAAACCGAACACGGTGGCGATGCGGAATGCCAGCGGAAGGCCGGGGTCGTACTTCCCCTTCTCGATGGCGATGACGGTCTGGCGGGACACGCCGAGTTGTGCGGCCAACTGGTGCTGGGTCCACTTCCGCTGCTGACGCAGATGTTGGAGATGATTGCGCACGAGGCTCAGGCGTAGTTGCGGCGCCGCACCGCCGACGCGATCCCCCAGGCCGCCATACCGAACGCCCACACGAACCACATCGACAGGTGTGGCAGGTGCGCGTAGGCCTCCAGGAGCCCGTACGTCAGCGCTGCGAGCAGGGTGGCCAGGAAAGCGACGATGACCGCCTCGCTCTGGACCTGGCGCTCGACGCCTTCCTGGCTGCTGATCTGGCGGAACTGGCTGAGGACCGCATAGCTCGCGGTAACCGCCGCAGGGACCGTGAGCAGGACACCGACAACCGTGGTCGGGTGATATCGGAGTCTGTCGAACAGCGCCGACAGGGCGACGACGTAGCCGACGTAACCTGCCATCCCGATGATGAAGCCTTGGTGGAGCCGGCGTGGAGGGCGGCGAAACATGCTGGCATGTTAAGGACCCTTGACATTCAAAGTCAAGGGTCCTTAACCTCCCGAGGCATGTACGCAACCCGCGCCTCGATATCCGTAGTAGCCGCGGTGCTGGTCGCCGCCACCCCCAACTCCCAACCTGCCGGCCACCGCTTCACCACACAACCTGCCGCAACCGTGCGCTGGGCGCCGTGCCAGAAGCTACCTTCGACGGACTGCGCGACCATCAGCGTTCCGGTCGACTGGTCCGACCTCACCGGGCCTGCAACGACGCTCGCGCTGGCCAGACACCGGGCGACCGACCCTGCCGCGAGAGTCGGCACCCTCATGGTGAATCCGGGCGGGCCGGGCGGGTCGGGCGTCCTGATGGTGAGCACCTACGCCGACCGGTTCTTCTCGGACACACTGCGTCGGCGCTTCGACCTGATCGGTTTCGATCCCCGTGGGATCGGTGTGAATCCCCCCGTGACCTGCGCGACCGGCGGCCTCACCGGCCCGACCACGGTGTTCCCGGCCAGCCGGGCCGAGTTCGCGGCCGCGACGACTCTCAATCGCAGGCTGCTGGCCGGTTGCCGGGCGACAACCGGGCCGCTTACCGACCACATGAGCGGTGCCGACGTGGCACGGGACGTGGAAGCGATCCGGATAGCGCTCGGCGGCCAGCCGTTGAGCTGGTACGGCACCTCTTACGGCACCGAGATCGGCCAGCGCTACGCCGAACTGTTCCCGCACCACATCCGCGCCATGGTCCTGGACGCCACCATCGATCACGGCCGCTCGGCATTCACCCACCTCCTCGCCTCCACCGCCAGCGCAGAAGACACCTTCAACCGCTTCAGCCGGTGGTGCCGCCGCGCTCGCACGTGCGCGCTGCACGGCCACGACGCCGGCGCGGTCCTGGACGCCGTGATGGCCAGAGCCGGCACTCGCGCGCTCCTGCTCAACGGCACCACATACCGCGCCGACGACGTCCGCACCCTCGTCTACCGCGACCTGTACGTCCCCGCGCAAGGGTGGCCGGTCCTGGGTGCTTTGCTCCGGGCGCTGCGTAGCGCGCCTGCCGTCACCAGGCCACCGGCGACACAGCCGCCCGACCCCCACCAGTCGGTACGCGCGGCGATCTGCGCAGACTGGAACTACCAACTGCGCGACTACCAGGAACTGTCCACAGTGTTGACCGCGGCCCGTGCCCTGGCACCCCACCTCGGCATCGCCGACGTGCCGGGCCGCAGAATGATGATCTGCCAAAGCTGGCCGGTGACCGACCCGCCGCACCGGCTCGACGTGCACACCCCGACGCCGATCGTCCTCGTCAACAGTGAACACGACCCCATGACCCCCTACTCCGGCGCCGTCGACGTCCAACGGCAGATCCCCGGCAGCATCCTGCTGACCTATCGAGGCGACGGGCACACCACCTACACCCAGTCCCCGTGCATCCGAACATACGTCGATGACTACCTGACCACCCTCACCACACCATCACCCGGCACCCGCTGCCCGACATGACTCGCGGGGTCTCGACCCCCGGGTCGCGCAAGACTTCGGCTAGCGTTCCCTCGCGCAGCCGTGCGGCACGGCCGCGACGGCGCTGCTACAGGTGGGTGCCGATGAGGGTGGGCTCCGGAGTCAAGTCGACCCCGAATCGGGCCCGTACCCCGTCGCGCACGGCCCGGGCCAGCCCCACGAGGTCGGCCGTCGTCGCATCGCCTCGGTTGGTCAGCGCCAGGGTGTGCTTGGTCGAGATGCCGACCGAGCCGCACCGGTAGCCCTTCGGGAAGCCCGCTTGCTCGATCAGCCAGGCCGCCGAGGTCTTCACCCGCCCACCACCGGCCGGCCAACCTGGCGGCTGAAACCCGTCGCGCCTGGCGACCGCCTCGAACTCGGCGGCGGTCAGGATCGGGTTGGTGAAAAAGGAGCCCGCGCTACAGGTGTCGGCGTCCGCCGGGTCGAGCACCATGCCCTTGCGCCGGCGCAGGGCCAGGACGGCCGCCCGGACATCGGCCAGTGGGGCCCGGCCGCCGATCTGCTCGCCGAGGGCAGCGGCCAACTCGGCATATCGCAACGCGCGGCCATGCAGTTCGGGTGTGAGGGTGAACGTCACGGCCAGGACCACGTAGCGGTCGGTGCCCTTCAATGCGCTGCGCCGGTAGCTGAACCGGCACTCGGCGTTGGACAACCCGATGACCGTCCGCTTCGCGCGGTCGTACACCCGCACGGAAGCTATCGTCTCGGCGACTTCCTGACCGTAGGCCCCGACGTTCTGGATCGGCGTACCGCCGGTGGACCCCGGAATGCCGGACAGGCTTTCGACCCCCGACCACCCTTCGGCTACGCCGCGCGCGACGACGTCGTCCCAAGGCTCACCGGCCTGGACAGTCAGCCGCACCGCTCCGGTGCCGTCGCGGAGAGCGGCGACCCCCCGGCTGCGTACGAGGATGACCGTGCCCGGGAACCCCTCGTCTGCGACCACGACGTTGCTGCCGCCGGCCAGGACCAACAGCGGCTCGCCGCCGGCGTCCGCGGTGGCGAGTGCCTCGATCAGTTCCCCGGCCGACGTCACCGTGACGAGCCGGTGGGCCGGACCACCCAACCGCAGCGTCGTGAGGGGGGCGATCGGCACCTGGGAGTCGACCTGCACGAGCCCCAACTCTAGTTGTCGGCTCGCTGCGCTCGATGCTCGCTCGCCACAGCCGTCATCTCGCTGCGCTCCTCGCTTCGCTCGATGCTCGCTCGCCCTAGCCGTCATCTCGCTGCGCTCCTCGCTTCGCTCGATGCTCGCTCGCCCTAAGCTTCTCTGCATGGTGCACGCCGACAGCGGGGCGAAGGAATTCTGGCTCGAGGCCGTGCGCTCCGAGGGGCGCGCCTTTCGCGCCGCTGTCGGTGCGCTGGAGCTCGCGACACCTGTGCCGTCCTGCCCCGAATGGACCGTGGCGCACCTGGTCGGCCACCTCGGCAGGGTCTACGAGTGGGTCAACCTCGTCGTCCAGGCAGGCGGTGACAAGGCGGTGCGCCCAGAGCACCGTTCGGAGGACGCCGCGATAGTCGCGTGGTTCGACGAGCAGTACACCCGACTCCTGGCCACTCTGGAAGCAGCCGATGCCGAGGCACCGGCGTGGAACTGGGCGACCCAGCCCCCGGTGGCCGGCTTCTGGCCGCGCCGGATGGCGCACGAGACAGCCGTACACCGGTGGGACGCACAGTTCGCCAGGGGCACAGCCGACCCGATCGAGCCGGAACTCGCGGCCGACGGGGTGAGCGAGGTGCTCGACACGTTCCTGCCCGCCGGCAAGGCTACGGCCGCTGACGCGGGCGAGGGGGTCGTCCGGCTGACCGCCACCGATGTCAAGCGCACCTGGCTGGTCCGTCTGCGCCCAGGCGGGGTGTTGCTACTCGACGAGAGTGCCGTTCTCGACGATTCCGCCGAGGCGCAGACCGGCGTCGCCGGCGCGGCCTCCGACCTGTTGCTGGCCCTGTGGGGACGGCAGACGCCGAGTGCCCTGTCGTTCGAGGGCCACCCGGCGCGCTTCGAGGCGCTGCGGACCGGCTAGGCGAGCGAGCATCGAGCGCAGCGAGTTGACGGTTGGGCGAGCGAGCATCGAGCGCAGCGAGTTGACGGTTGGGCGAGCGAGCATCGAGCGAAGCGGGTGAAAGCTAGCTGTTGCTGGCCGTAGCGTTGTCGACGGTTCTTGACCGCGAGGTCTAGAACATCTACGGTCACGGTATGGGCAGGCCGAGAAGCTTCGATGATGAGGTTGTGCTGTCGCGCGCGATGGAAGCGTTCTGGACCAACGGCTACGCCAGCACCTCGCCCGCTCAGCTCGCCGGAGCGGCCGGAATCGCCAAGGGCAGTCTCTACAACGCGTTCGCAAGTAAGCGCGAGTTGTTCGAGAAGTGCCTGGATCTCTATCACCGGCAGATCGGCGAACTTGCGAAAGGCCTGATGGAGCACCCTGGGACGACGCGCGAGTGCCTCGGCGACGCGTTGCGGTCGGTGGTTGATTCCGATTTTGCGGGGCCGCGGCGGCGTGGGTGCCTGATCGGCAACACTGCGGTGGAGTTGGCGGGCCAGGACGCGGAGATCGCGCAGACGATTCGGCGGATGCAGGACGATTCGACCGGCTGGTTTGCGGCCAGGATCGAACGTGGGCAGCGCGATGGCGATGTCTCGTCCGATCTCGACCCGCGTGCCTTCGCGGAGCACCTGTCGAACACGCTCGCGGGCTTGCGGGTCATGGCCATGACTCACGAAGCACCAGTGCTCCACCGGATCATCGACACGGCCCTCGCCCTTCTCTAGTCCAGTTCAGCTGCCCAACGGCCGGTGTGCATGCCCAGGTTTTAGACCGTTAGGTCAAGAAAGGTTGGCTTGGATGGACCTCCAACTCGCCGGGAAGACCGCCGTCGTCACCGGCGCGAGCCGCGGAATCGGCCTTGCTGTCGCCGAGGCGTTGACTCGGGAAGGTGTTCGCGTCGTCGGCGTATCGCGCACGATCACGCCGGAGCTGAAGGCGGCGAGCGTGGCTGCCGTGTCAGCTGACCTGTCCACCCCTGAGGGTGCGCGCAGCGTCGTTGATGCCGCTATCGCGAAGACCGGTGGTGTCGACATTCTGGTCAACAACGTCGGTGCAGGCGATGCGGACCGGTTGAAGCTCGGCGGGTTCCTCGACGCGGACGACTCTCAGTGGCGAGACCTGTTCGACCTGAATCTGTTCAGCGCTGTCTGGGCGTCACGGTCGGCATTACCGAGCCTGATCGAACGACGTGGCGTCATCGTCAACGTCGCATCGATCAACGCCCGAGTGCCGTCGACGGGACCCGTTGGATACAGCGAGGCCAAAGCTGCCCTCGTGGCGTTCAGCAAGCGCCTCAGCGAGGAGTTCGGCCCCCGAGGAGTACGTGTCAACACCGTCTCACCAGGACTGGTGGGCACGGATCTGTGGCGCGATCCAGACGGGTTCGGCGCCAAGGTCGCCGCCACCTTCGGCGCTGCCCACGAGGACTTCCTCGCCGCGCTGCCGGAAAGGTTTGGCATCACCTCAGGCCGCATCGCCGAACCCGAGGAAGTCGCCACGCTGATCACCTTCCTGGCCTCTGCGGCAGCACCCAGCATCGTCGGTGCCGACATCGTCATCGACGGTGGAACCGTCAAGACCATCTGAACCATCGCCGGTTGATCGACCCCACCGGCACCACGAACATCGACCGCATCGTGCCAGACAACGGCGCGTGCTACCGCGCGGCCGCGTTCGGCCGCGCTCTGCTGGACTCACGGCATCAGCCAATCTCGCCTTACACCCCTCGAACGCAACGGGAAAGTAGAGCGCTACAACCGGATCCTGGACCGAGGAGTTCCGCTACGCCCGCCGGTGGACCTCTGAGGACGAACGAGCAGCCGCCCTCGGAGGCCTGAAACATCCACTGCAACTTTCACCGCCCCCACACCGCCGTCCGCGGACGGTCGCCGGCTTCAGGAGTTCCGTACGGTGTCACAAACGTGTTGGTCTCCGAAAGCTAGCCGGCGGGCCGGCGTCACACCTTGACCCCGCCGCCCTCCTCCAGGGCCTGCTGGAAGGCGTCATACACCTCGTCGTTGAACAACACGAAGCGCACCTCCTCGACCGACGACGCCGGCACCTGCCGGATCGCGGTCACCGCCTGCTCAGCGGCATCGCGCACCGGCCAGCCGTAGACGCCGGCGGATACCGCCGGAAACGCGACGGTCCGCACACCCAACTCGCCGGCCACCCGCATGGACTCGCGATAGCTCGACCGCAGCAGGTCAGCCCGATCCAGGGGCGGGGAATAGACCGGCCCCACGGTGTGGATCACCCACGAGGCCGGGAGGTTGCCCGCGGTGGTCGCGGCAGCCATGCCGGTCGGCAGGCCGACGGGATAGCGGGTCCGCCGCAGCTCCCGGCACTCGGCCAGGATCGCCGGGCCGCCGCGGCGGTGGATCGCGCCGTCGACGCCGCCACCGCCGAGTAGCGAGGAGTTGGCCGCGTTGACGACGGCGTCCACCTCCTGCTCGGTGATGTCGCCGCGTACTAGCGTGATGCGCATGGGTCTACGGTGCCCTATCCGCAAATTGGGGGCTGCCGGGGTGGCCAAGACCGGACAACGATGAGGCCCGTGGAGAAAGCTCCGGCCCTACCGAAAGGAGCGCGCATGGCCGATCCGGCCAGAGTGCTCGCTGCCTATCGTCGGCGGCTCGACGCCGAGGAGTACGACCGCATCCGAGTGCTCTACAAGGCGCACTCCATGGCGGAGGACGCCCGGGACATCCCCGGCCTGCTGATGACGCTCACCTCGGACTGCGTTTACGAGATCGTGCAGACCGGCCACCGATGGACCGGTCACACCGGAGCCGCGAAGTTCTACACCGAGTTGCTGGGGGCCTTTCCGGATATCGGTTTTTCGCTCCTGCACATCGTCATCGGGCCACAGGGGGTATGGGAGGAGGCCGACGTGCGGGGGACCTGGCAACGTCCCTGGCTCGGTCTCCAACCGAGCGGCCGGCCGATCGAGTTCGGGGTACAGATCATGTTTCCCTGGGACGGCGACGCGGGGCTCTTCGGCGGCGAGCGGGTCTTCATGGACACCCAGGCACTGCTCCGGACGAGCGCCCCGGTCGTGGCGAGCCGTTCGGCTCGCGGCGGCGGCGGCGGCGCGCGTGGTGGTGGCGCGCGGGTCGGCTGACCAGTCCGTCAAGCCCGCGGGTCAGGCGGTACGGTCCTGCGCGGATGCTACGACCACCTGGCGGCCACGTCCGCTCCTCGCTTCGCTCGATGCTCACTCGACTGAGTCGTCATCTCGCTCCGCTCCTCGCTTCGCTCGATGCTCACTCGACTGAGTCGTCATCTCGCTCCGCTCCTCGCTTCGCTCGATGCTCACTCGACTGAGTCGTCATCTCGCTCCGCTCCTCGCTTCGCTCGATGCTCACTCG
>JBBRYN010000065.1:0-20341 GCA_038237645.1 Mycobacteriales bacterium | reverse complement strand
TAGCTACGTTCGGCAGGGATAACCGCTGAAAGCATCTAAGCGGGAAGCTCGCTTCAAGATGAGGTCTCCCACAGGGTTAACCTGGTAAGGCCCCCGACTAGACCATCGGGTTGATAGGCCGGAAGTGGAAGTGCGGACTAAAGACGCATGCAGCTGACCGGTACTAATAGGCCGAGGGCTTGACCACACTATTTCGATAGTCCGGCTCCGCCGGAGATCTACGCGTCCACTGTGCGGTTCCCGAGGTTCGGTCTCCTGACCGACATCTCCATAGAGTTTCGGCGGCCATAGCGAGAGGGAAACGCCCGGTCCCATTCCGAACCCGGAAGCTAAGCCTTTCAGCGCCGATGGTACTGCGTGGGAGACTGCGTGGGAGAGTAGGACACCGCCGGACATAACTTCCCCGAGGGGCTACTCAGCTGAGTAGCCCCTCGGGTTTTCGCCGTGGATTTCCCGGCAGGAAGGGGGTCTATCCATGTCGGACCACCGCGCCCGGCCCGCCGGGCGACGCGGTGGGGGACCCACTTCTGCAGGGTCCAACGGCGAGCCGTCCTTCGGCGACCAGACGCTCGGCCGGCCGGGTGACCGGCCGGTGAAGCCTTCCGTGCCGCCCTCGGACGGCGCATCCCCCGGGCGCTCCGCCGCCCGGCAACGTGGCGCCGGGCAGCGGACCTCCGGTGGTACACCGTCTCGATCCGGCCGTGACCAAGAGAGCAGGCCGCGGCCTCAGGTCCGGGCGGGCCAGACCCGTGACCGGGAAGCACGGCAGGTCCAGCCCCCGCCGGAGGCCGACCCCCGGCTGCTCGATCCCGAGGTGCGGCGGGCGCTTCGCTCGCTGACCACCGCTACCGCGGATCGGGTGGCCGCGCACCTCGTGGCAGTGGCTCAACTTCTCGATGTGGACCCGCGGGCCGCCCTGCTGCAGGCGCACGCTGCCCGCGCCCTGGCCTCCCGGATCGGCCTGGTCCGCGAAGCCGCCGGGCTCGCCGCCTATGCCGCCGGCGAGTGGCACGAGGCTCTCGCCGAGCTCCGCGCTGAACGCCGGCTGACCGGTTCCATCATGCATCTGGCGGTGATGGCCGACTGCCAACGGGGGCTGGGCCGCCCCGAACAAGCACTGTCTCTCGCGTCGTCCCCCGAGGCGGCCGAACTCGACGAAACGGGCCGGGCCGAGCTTGCCATCGTCGCCGCGGGTGCCCGGCGTGACATGGGTCAGGCCGATGCCGCGCTGACAGTCCTGGAATCCGCCGGACTGGACCGGGCCAACCCGATGCCCTGGTCACCTCGGCTGTGGTACGCCTATGCCGATGCGCTGCTGGCGGCTGGTCGCCAGGACGAGGCGCGCTCGTGGTTTGCGCTGACCACCGAGATCGATGACGGCGAGACCGACGCCGAGGAGCGGCTACTCGTGCTGACAGAGCCTCCCTCGACTCTGCAGAAATCGCCGCCCTTCTCCTGACTGGCTGCGGTCGATCGTGACGTTCATCCACAATCGGGTGCCCCTCCACAGATGCGTTTGGTCGCCTCCGGCCCGTCCGGCCGGCGATCGATCATGTGTCCATGACGCAGCACCAGAATTCGGTTCATCTGATCGGCCGGCTGGCCGCCACGGCCACGGTGCGGGAGTTGCCCAGCGGCGACGAGGCCGTCATATGGCGGCTGATAGTCGAGCGGGTGATCGTCGACCGGCCGGTGCCCGACGCCCGCGCGCGGGTGGACACCCTCGCCTGCGTCTCCTGGGTGGGAGGCTTCGGTCGGGTCGCGCTCGCCTGGCAGCCCGGGGACATCATCGAGGTCGAGGGGGCCTTGCGCCGGCGATTCTGGCGCACTCCCGGCGGGCCGGTCAGCCGCTACGAGGTTGAGGTGGCCAAGGCACGGCGGGTCGCGGAGCGGGCGCAATGAGCCGGCGCCGACGCGGCCGAACTGTGCTTGACCGGCCGTCGTGCGACCATGGGCGGGACAGCGTCCGGCAGCCGGGGTGGGCGCGCGCATGGGTCGAGGAGGCGGTGATCGGGTGCCGGAAGAGGGTCGGGAGCTCGGCGACGACCAGCCATACGACGGTGCACCGTCGGGAGAGTCATACGACTGGTATGTCCGCGGGCTTGATCTGCTCGACTCGGGCAACGCCGCGGCAGCGGTGCAGGTCCTCAGGCACGCGGCCACCGCCGAGCCACAGTCGCGGGCGGCGCGCGAGGCACTGGCCCGCGCCCAGTTCGACGCCGGGCTTTATGCCGACGCGCTCGAGAGCTTCGCCTGGATTGTCGGCGCGGATCCCACCGATGACTATGCGCAGTTCGGCCTCGGGCTGGCTGCCGCGCGCACCGGTGACTATCGGACGGCGGTCGAACACCTGTCGCTGGCAGCGGCGATGCGACCCGACGTCGCCCACTACAACATGGCATTGCGTGGGGCACGCGCAGCGCTGCGGTCGTGACCACGCCGGCCGGTGGGTCCACCGGGGCACCGCTCGCCACCCGGCGACCATCGGTCCTCGCGGCCAGCGGCCCGCCTGTCGCTGAATACGATGTCGCACTGCTCGACCTCGACGGGGTCGTGTACGTGGGCACCGAACCGGTCCCCGGCGCCGCGGCGGCCCTGAGCGAGGTGCGCGCCCAGGGCATGCGCGTCGCCTACGTCACGAACAACGCGTCCAGACGACCGGCGGAAGTCGCTGCACTGCTGGTCGGCATGGGCGTGCCGGCGACGGTCGACGACGTCGTGACCTCTGGGCAAGCCGCTGGCCGCCTGCTGCGGCAACGCCTGCCGCCGGGCAGCCCCGTGCTCGTCATCGGCAGCGAGGCGCTTGCCGAGGAGGTTCGTTCGGCGGGGCTTGTGCCGGTGCGGACGGCCACGCCCCTGCCGGCCGCAGTCGTCCAGGGCTATGTCCCCGACACCTGCTGGCGAGACCTGGCCGAGGCTGCCGTCGCCGTACGCGGCGGAGCGCTATGGGTGGCGACCAACACCGACAGCACGCTGCCGTCCGCACGGGGGCCGCTGCCGGGCAACGGTGCCCTGGTCGCGGCGGTGAAGGTGGCCACGGGCGCCGAGCCGGAGGTCGTCGGCAAGCCACGCCCGGGGTTGCACCGCGAATCGGTCACCCGGACGGCGGCCCGGCGACCGCTGGTGGTGGGCGACCGACTGGACACCGACATCGAGGGGGCAGTCGCAGCCGGCGCCGACAGCATGCTGGTGCTCACCGGCCTGACAACGCCGAGCCTGCTGCTGGCTGCAGCCCCCGGCCAGCGCCCGACGTTCCTCGCCCGGGACGTGGCCGGCCTGCTGCAAACGCAGCCGCCGGTCGAGTGCGCCGACGGCTCGGCGTCGTGCGGGGGATTCACCGCGCGGGTCGGCGCCGCGGGCCTCACCCTGTCGGGGTCGGGCACCGATGCGCTCGACGCCCTGCGCGCCCTGTGCGGGGCGAACTGGCGGGAGCAGGCAGCGGATACGCCAATTGCGGCGGGCGGCGACGATGCGGCAGCCGCGCTGATCGATCTGGGGATCAGAGCAGCGAACGCAGTCTGAGCAGATTGAGCACACTGGCGTCGACCTTGAGGCGGCCCGAGACCAGCGCCGTGCCGAAATTGAGCCTGCCCTGGGTGAGGGCCACCAGGTCGTCGCTCGTGACGGTGACCCGGACATCGGCCCTGCGGTCCGGGTCCGCGGCGGGCGAGGTTACCGCAGGCGAATCAAGAGAGGGTGCGCCGCCCGGCGCTCCCGGTAGCGTGGACAGCACAACAGCCGTCGAGGAGGTCCCGAATGCACAAGGCGGTCCGTGACTACCTGGCACTGGCGAACGCGGTGGCCGAGGCACCGCGCCGCGCGGTGACTGCAGCGAAGATCCTGGCCGCGCAAGGTGGAGCCGCAGTCGGCCAGGTGTCCCAGCTGACCGAAGAGGTGTTGGAGACCAGCAGGGCAAACCGGGAGGCGCTGGTCAACCTCGTGCGCTTCGAAGTGGACCGGGCGCTGGGCCGGCTGGGTCTGGCCACGGGCGATGAGGTTGCTGCCCTGGCGCTGCGCCTCGCGACCCTGGAGGCGGAACTGCGCAACGCAACAGCCACTGCTGACGCGGATGCGGCAGGGCAGGCCCCGGTCGGCGGGCGCCCGGCCGCCAAGAAGGCCGCCAAGAAGGCAGTCAAGAAGCCTCCGGCCGCCAAGAAGGCGGCCAACGGCTCGGGGAAAGCGGCAACGAAGAAGGCCGCGAAGAAGGCAACCAGGGTGCCAAAAGGCCAGACTCGGCCGCCCGCCGCGGATGCCGGAGGGGGCAGGGTATGACGTCGCCGACCGGGGCCGAAGTTGCGGGAGATCCGCTGGTCAATGCCTCGGGACACCCGCACCTTGACGCCACCGGAGACTCGCGGGTGGACCGCGCCGTGCAGCGGCTGGATGGACTCGGCGACGTGCCGGTGGCTGAGCACGTCGAGGTCTTCGAGCGGGTGCACAGCGACCTGCAGGACACCCTCAACACGGTCGAGCAGGACTAGGGGAGATGACCCGCCGGGCGCGCCTTGACGCGGAGTTGGTACGGCGTGGACTGGCCCGCTCGCGCGACCAGGCTGCCGACCTGGTGCACGCCGGGCTGGTCCGTATCGACGGGCAGGCCGCCACCAAGCCGGCGACCGGGGTGGCCCTCGCCACCGCACTGACCGTCGTCGATGCCGTCCGGGGCACCGAAGGGCCCTATGCCTCGCGCGGCGGGCGCAAGCTGGCCGGTGCGCTGGCGGAGTTCGCGGTCGGCGGGTTGGTCGTGGCCGGCCGGCGCTGCCTGGACGCCGGTGCGTCCACCGGCGGGTTCACCGACGTCCTGTTGCGCCGCGGAGCCCGGGAGGTCATCGCCGCTGACGTCGGTTACGGCCAGCTTGCCTGGGCTCTGCGCAGCGACCAGCGGGTGCGCGTGCTGGATCGCACCAACGCCCGCGCGCTGACCCCCGAGCTGATCGGCGGGCCGGTGGACCTCGCCGTCGCCGACCTGTCTTTCATCTCCCTGCGGCTTGTGCTCGGCGCGCTGGTCGGCTGCCTGAGTCCCGGCGGCGACCTCGTTCCGATGGTCAAGCCTCAGTTCGAGGTCGGCCGCGCGGCGGTGGGCAAGGGTGGCGTCGTACGCGATGCCGGCCTGCGGGCAGCTGCTGTCATGGGTGTGGCCGAGGCGGCGATGGCGCTCGGGCTGGGCGTTGCCGGGGTGGTGGCCAGCGCGCTGCCCGGGCCGGCCGGCAACGTGGAGTTCTTCCTGTGGCTCCGTGCCGGCGCACCACGGGCCGACCCGGCCGCTGTCGATGCGGCCGTCAGCACCGCCGCCGATCCGCCAGTTGCTGACGGAGTCGCTGACGAGGCGACTGACCGAGTCCATCGCCAAGTGGGGCAGCCGTGACACGTCGCGCACTCCTGGTCACCCACATCAAGCGGCCGGACATCGTCGAGCATTCCGCCCGGTTGGCCGAACGACTGCACCGGCGGGGGTTCACCCTGCGCGTCCTCAAGGGCGAGGAGGCAGAGCTCGGGCTGCCCGGCGTCGAGGTCGTCGACGAGACACCGACAGCGGGCGAGGACGTCGAGATCGTCGTTGCCCTAGGCGGTGACGGGACCCTGCTGCGCGCGGCCGAGATCGCACGACCAGGCGAGATCCCGTTGCTGGGCGTCAAACTGGGCCGGGTCGCTTTCCTCGCCGAGGCCGAGGTGGAGGACCTGGACCAAACGGTGGACATGGTCGCCGACCGGACCTACGAAGTCGACGAGCGATTGACCGTCGACGTCGCGGTGAGCTTCGACGGTGCCGTCGTGGCCGACGGCTGGGCCCTCAACGAGGCCTCGGTCGAGAAGGCCACCCGGGAGCGGATGCTCGAGGTGCTGGTCAGCATCGACGGCCGGCCGCTGTCGCGCTGGGGCTGTGACGGCGTGGTCTGCGCGACCCCGACCGGCTCCACGGCCTACGCATTTTCGGCGGGCGGGCCGGTCGTGTGGCCCGAGGTGCAGGCACTGTTGCTCGTCCCCAACAGTGCCCATGCACTGTTCTCCCGCCCACTGGTGACAGCGCCCACGTCGGAGCTCACCATCGAGGTGGCCCCGGAGGGCGGTCGCGCGGTCCTCACCTGCGACGGGCGGCGCACCGTGGCGCTGGAACCCGGATCAGTCGTCCAGGTGCGCAAGGGCGCGCAGCCGGTACGGGTCGTGCGCTTGCATCCCCAGGCATTCACCGACCGGCTGGTCCGGAAGTTCCGGTTGCCCGTGGACGGGTGGCGCGATCGGGGGTCCTGACCCGACTGGTCCGGGCTGAGCTTCTACCGGGCCGAGCTGGGCCAACCCCGGGGAAGCGGTCGGATCGGCCGGTTACCCTCGGACCCGTGCTCGAGGAGTTGCGGATTCGGGGGCTGGGTGTCATCG
Source organism: Mycobacteriales bacterium (assembly GCA_038237645.1). GTDB lineage: Bacteria > Actinomycetota > Actinomycetes > Mycobacteriales > QHCA01 > QHCA01. The sequence goes on along the minus strand of JBBRYN010000065.1, from coordinate 13,966 downwards.
CGGACGCGACCCTGGAGCTGTCCGACGGCCTGACCGTGGTGACCGGCGAGACCGGTGCCGGCAAGACGATGGTCGTGGCCGGCCTGGGGCTGCTTTTCGGCGGCCGGGCAGACACCGGGCAGGTGCGCACGGGTGAGCGTCAGGCATTCGTCGAAGGGCGGCTGCGGCTGCCCGACGATAGCGCCGCGATGGCCCGGGCACTCGAGGCCGGCGCCGAGCGAGACGACGACGGGGCGCTGCTCGCCGGCCGCACCGTCTCCGCCGCTGGTCGGTCCCGTGCCCAACTGGGCGGCCGGGGGGTGCCGGTCGGGTTGCTCGGCGCCTTGGGGGAGGAACTCGTCACGGTCCACGGCCAGGCCGACCAACTGCGCCTGCTGCAGCCCACCGAGCAACGGGCGGCCCTGGACCGCTTCGGCGGCGCTGCTGTGACAGACCGGCTCGCCCGGCATCGTGCGGTTTTCGATCGATGGCAGGCCGTCGTGGCAGACCTCGCCGAGCGCACCTCGTCCGCCCGTCAGCGCAGTCAGGAGGCTGACCTCCTGCGCCACGGCCTGGCCGAGATTGCCGCAGTGGATCCCCAGCCGGGCGAGGACGAAGCTGTGGAGGCGGAGCTGCGGCGGCTGGACCACGCCGATGCCTTGCGCACTGCCGCAGTGGGCGCGGCCGCTGCGCTGGCAGGCGACCCGGTCGAAGACGAGGTCGACGCGGCCACGCTGCTCGGCACGGCGCACCGGGCACTGGACGTGGTCGCCGCCCACGATCCGGTCCTCGACGACCTGGCCAAGCGGGTGGGCGAGCTGGGCTATCTGGCCGCCGACGCCGCCTCCGAGCTCGCGAGCTACGCGGATTCGCTCGACGCTGATCCGGGCCGGCTCGCGCAGCTGAACGACCGGCGGGCGGCGCTGCACGGGTTGCTCCGCAAGTACGCCGACACCGTCGACGGGGTGCTGCGATGGGCCGACGAGGCGGCCGACCGGCTCGACCGGCTCGACGGCACGCAGGAACGCCTCTCCGCCCTGACGGCCGAGCGTGCCGTGCTCGCCGAGCAACTCGCCGAGTCGGCAACCGCACTGTCCGGCGAGCGGCGGGCGGCGGCCAGCAGGTTTGCCGCGGCCGTCACCGCCGAGCTGGCCGACCTCGCCTTGCCGCACGCAGAGTTGACGGTCGAGGTTCGCCACCGGCCGGCCGTGGCCGGTGCCGCGTCGCTGGTGGTGGCCGGCGAGCCGGTCTCCGTGGGTCCGGACGGCTGCGACGACGTCGAGCTGCTGCTGGTCCCGCACGCCGGCGCCCCCGCCCGCGCGGTGCAGCGGGGCGCTTCCGGCGGCGAGCTCTCGCGGGTGATGCTGGCCGTCGAAGTGGTTTTCGCCGGCGCCGACCGCGTCCCGACCCTCGTCTTCGACGAGGTCGACGCCGGAGTGGGCGGCCGGGCCGCCGTCGAGGTGGGTCGCCGGCTCGCCCGGCTCGCCGCCACGCACCAGGTGCTCGTGGTCACCCATCTGCCGCAGGTGGCCGCGTTCGCCGACCGGCACCTCGTCGTGGTCAAGGACGACGACGGGGCGGTCACTGCGAGCGGCGTCCGCGAAGTGGCCGCCGACGAGCGGATCCGCGAGCTGGCGCGTATGCTGGCCGGCCTCGACCGCAGCGATACCGGCCTCGCCCACGCCGAGGAGTTGCTGGCGACCGCGCAGCGTGACAAGGCGGTGTCGGTGCCGTCGGTTTCGTCATCGCAGTGACACACTGCAGTCGATGAGACTCGCCACCCTGCGGAGGTTGCGGGCGGCCCCACTGCCAGGTGTGATCGGGGTCGCCAGGCTCGACCGACGTACCAAACGCCTCACCAAGCGGCTGCAACCTGGCGAGATCGCCGTAATCGACCACGTCGACCTCGATCGGATGGCCGCAGACGCCCTCCTCGGCTGCAAGGTGGGTGCGGTCGTCAATGCCTCCCCGTGCATCTCGGGCCGATATCCCAATCTCGGTCCCGAGGTCCTGGTGCGCGCGGGCGTGCCCGTCCTCGACCAGGTCGGCAGTACGGTGTTCGAGCAGGTCTCCGAGGGCCAGATCGTGCGGCTCGACGGCGACTCCTTGTACGCCGGCAGCAGGTTGCTGGCGACCGGCTTCCGACACGATGCAGACAGCGTGAGCGCGGCGATGCTCGATGCCAGAGCGGGCCTGTCCACCCAGTTGGAGGCGTTCGCCGCCAACACCATGGAATACATGCGCCGCGAGCGCGACCTCCTGCTCGACGGTGTCGGCGTGCCCGACATCAGCACCAGCCTCGAGGGCCGGCACTGCCTCATCGTGGTCAGGGGATATGACTACCGGCAGGACCTGCGCGTCCTGCGGCCCTACATCCGGGAATTCAAGCCGGTCCTCATCGGCGTCGACGGCGGCGCCGACGCGCTGGTGGAGTGCGGCTATCAGCCCGACCTCATCGTCGGCGACATGGATTCCGTCAGCGACTCGGTGCTGCGCTGTGGTGCCGAAGTGGTCGTACACGCCTATCCCGACGGGCACGCGCCGGGGCTGGCCCGGGTGCAGGATCTCGGGGTCAAGGCGGTCACCTTCCCCGCGGCCGCGACCAGCGAGGACATCGCGATGCTGCTCGCCGACGAACACGGCGCGGACCTCATCGTCGCGGTCGGCACACACGCGACGCTGATCGAGTTCCTCGACAAGGGGCGGGCCGGGATGGCCTCGACATTCCTGACCAGGCTGCGCATCGGCAGCAAACTGATCGACGCCAGGGGAGTCAGCCGTCTCTACCGGCAACGCATCGGCGCCTGGCCGTTGCTGTTGCTGGTGCTCGCCGCGATGATCTCGATCACCGCGGCGCTCGGGGTGTCCGACGTCGGGCAGTCCTATGTCACCGTCTTCACCGACCTGTGGGACGGTCTCCTCTACTGGATTCAGGGCCTGCTGCATTGATCGACTTTCGCTACCACATCGTCTCCCTGACCGCGGTCTTCCTGGCGCTGGCCGTCGGCGTCGTGCTCGGCACCACAGCACTCAAGGGCCCGGTCCTCAACAACCTCAAGGATCGGGTCAGCGGGCTGGCGGCCGAGAACAAGGGCCTGCGCAGCGATCTTCGTGACCTGCGCGCCCAGTCGGGCAAGACCGACGCCTTCGCCGATGAGGTGGCCCCGGCGCTGCTGCCCGGCCGGCTCACCGGCAAGACGGTCACCGTCATCTCCGGTCCCGGCGGCGCCACCGATGACCGGGACGCCGTCGTCACCGATCTGACCATCGCCGGTGCCACGGTGATCTCCCGGGTGCGCCTGGCCGCCGACTTCACCGATCCCAAGCGCTCGCCGGAGATCAAGGCACTGGTGTCGCAACTGCTGCCACCCGGCGTGCAGTTGTCGGAAGATCCGGACGGGGCAGCGCAGGCCGGCGGCCTCCTGGGCGCGGTGCTCGTCAAGGGCAAGGCGCCCGCGGTGCCACCGGCCAGCAGGTCAGCAGTCCTGAGCGGCTTCACCAGCCTCGGACTGATGTCGATCGACGGCAAGCCCGACGTCGCCGACCTGGCCGTGATCGTCGCGGCGCCGCCGGTCTCTGGCTCGGACGGCAAGCTGCGCAACGCCGCGATGCTGGGTTTCGTCGCCGAGTTCGACCGGCTCGACCGGGCGACCGTCCTGGCCGCGGCATCGGCCAACGGCGACGGCAACGTGCTGACCGCCGTTCGCGGTGACGACAGCGTGGCCAAGCGACTGTCCACTGTCGACGATGTCGGCCTCGCCGCCGGTCGGGTCGCGGTCGTTCTCGCACTTGCCGCAGAGGTCAAGGGGACGTCGGGGCAGTACGGCATCGGCAGCGGAGCAACCTCGCGCGTGCCGCCCCTCACCCCGCCGTGACAGCACGCGCCGGGACCACGGGCGGTCGAGTGCTGGCTGCCGTCGGGGGAGCCGTCGCAGCCCGGGTGCTGCTCGCCGCCGGCCGCCGCGTGCCGGCCGGTCGGCCGGTCCTGCTGGTCAGGACCACGCGGACCAATCACCGGGGGCGCCCGGTAAGCCTGCTCGCCGGGCCGGTGCTCGCCGTGGCCGCGGGTGTCACGGCTTCCGCCGGGGCCCACCGCACTGGGCTGGGACGATCGGCGCTGCTCGTCGTCCTCGTCGCCGGCTTCGCGGGCGGCTACGACGACGTCGCCGGCGCCCGGCCGGTGCAGCGTGCTGACAAGGGGTTCTGCGGCCACCTCGGTGCCCTGCGACAGGGTCGGATCAGTGCCGGGTTGGTGAAGGCGGCCGCGATCGGTACGGCTGGTCTGCTGGCGGCGCGACCGGTGGCGTCCGGCCGGGTGGACACCCTCGTGACCGGAGGGGTGATCGCCGGCACCGCCAACCTCGTCAACCTGCTCGACCTACGCCCCGGTCGGGCGCTGAAGGGTGCGCTGCTGCTCGGGCTGCCCCTGGTGCCGGGGCCGGCCGGGGCGATGCTGGCCGGGCCGATGGGCGCGGCGGCGGCGCTGCTGCCCGACGACCTGGCCGAGCGCGTCATGCTCGGCGACACCGGGGCCAACGCGATCGGGGGGCTCGTGGGGCTCGCCCTGGCCGCGACCACCAACCGGGTCGGACGCGCGGTGCTGCTGGTGGCACTGGTCGCGCTCACCGCCGCGAGCGAGCGGATCAGCTTCACCGGCGTCATCGAGCGCACCCGGGTGCTCCGGACCATCGATGCACTGGGACGCCGGCAGCCCGCCGCCTCGCCGTGAGTCCTCCGCCGGGTCCGGGCCTGAGCGCCCGGGCCCACACGCTGGTCAGGGCAGCGATACTCATAGCCGGGCTGACGGCGCTGGCGCGGGTAGCAGGATTCGGCCGGGTCCTGGTGTTCGGCCGGACGGTCGGCCCGACCTGCCTGGGCGATATCTACCAGGCTGTCAACACGGTGCCCAACATCCTCTTCGAGGTGGTGGCCGGCGGAGCCCTGGCCAGCCTGGTCGTGCCGTTGCTTGCCCGGGCGGTCGACGCGGGGGACGTGTCGCGGGTGCGCGACGGTGCCGCGGCGCTGTTGACGTGGACCCTGCTGCTGCTGGTCCCGCTGGCCGTACTGTTGGCGATTCTCGCCGAGCCGTTGGCCCGCCTGCTGCTCGCCCACAAGGCCGGATGTGGGCCGGACGCCGTGCGGGTGGGTACCTCGATGCTGCGAGTCTTCGCGCCGCAGGTGCCGCTCTACGGGGTAGGGGTGGTCCTGACCGGCGTGCTGCAGGCCTCCCGCCGCTTCGCCGGCCCGGCGCTCGCGCCGCTGCTGTCGAGCCTGGTCGTGATCGGCGCCTATCTCGGCTTCGCCACCGTCGCAGCGCCCGGCACGGACGTGTCGACGGTGAGCACCGGCCAGCAACTCCTGCTGTCGGTGGGCACCACCCTCGGCGTCCTCGCGCTCACCGTGCCGTTGATCTGGCCGATGGCCCGCGCCGGGCTGCGCCTGCGACCTCGGCTCCGCTTCCCGGCCGGCATGGCCGTCCGCGCCAGCGTGCTTGCCGGGGCGGCGGTTGCCGTACTGGTCGCCCAGCAGGCGGCCGTCGCCGTCACCGTGATCCTCGGCAACGGCGCGGGCGTGCCGTCCGGGCGGATGACGGTGTTCGCCCTTGCGCAGACCGTTTTCCTCCTGCCTTGGGCCGTCCTGGCGGTGCCGGTGGCGACATCGGTGTACGGGCGGCTGGTCTCGTCCTGGGAAGCCGGTGACGGGGCCGGCTTCGCCGGCGCGCTTGCCGGCTCGATGCGTGCGGTGCTGCTCGGCTGCACCCTCGCCACGGCCGTGCTCGTCGCCGCTGCCGAACCACTGGCCCGGGTGCTGGTGCAGAGCGCACCCGGAGCGCCGAGCGTCGGCCCCCTCGCGGCCGGCATCGCGGCGTTCGCACCGGGCCTCGTCGGATACGGCCTGTACGCGCTGCTGTCCCGGGCGCTGTACGCCCAGGCCGATGCCGGCCCGGCCGCCGCCGCCGGTGTCACCGGCTGGGCCGCGGTCGTGGTAGGCGACGTCGCGTTGGCGCAGGCCTTCGCCCCCGGCGATCGCGTGCTGGCACTCGCGCTGGGCAACTCGATCGGAATGAGCGCCCTGGCTGCCTGGCTGCTGGTGGCGGTTGCTCGGCGCAACGGAAGGGCGGCCTTCGCCGGCGTCCTACGGGCGACGGCGGCCGGACTCGCCGGGGCCATGCTGGCTGGCGGCGCGGGTTTGCTGGTGGCCCATGCGGTGCACGGCGGGGGACTGCTTGCCGCGGTGGGGCAAACCGCGCTGGTCGGCGTCGTCGTGCTGGCGGGATTCGCAGCCGTGGCCTGGGGTCCCTGTCGCCCGGACCTGGCCGCGCTGCGGCATCGCAGGGCGGGCGCCGATGCCTGACCGAGTCGCCCTTGTCATCGCCACCAGCACCGGCGGCACCGGAGCACACGTCCGGTCACTGGCCGGAGCACTCACCGGCGTCGGCGTCGAGGTCACCGTGTGCGGGCCGCACGCGACCGAGGCATCATTCGGTTTCACGGCAGTGGGCGCCCGCTTCGCACCTGTCGAGATCGCGAGCGGGTTGCGGCCCTATGCCGACCTCCGCGCCGCGCTGGCGCTGCGCCCCGAGGTCAGCCGGACCGCGCTCGTCCACGCCCACGGCCTGCGTGCCGGCCTGGTCACTGCAACGGTCATCCGGCGAGGCACGCCGTGCGTCGTCACCTGGCACAACGCCGTCCTGGGTGGTGGTCCGCTGCGCGTCGTGCCGACCACCGCCGCCCGGCTGGTGGCCCGCCGGGCCGACATCAGCCTGTGCGTCTCACCCGATCTCGACGCCTGGGTGCGATCGCTGGGCGGCCGCGACGTGCGGCCCGGGCCGGTCGCCGGCGCACCCTTGCCGCCGCCGGCGCGTTCGGTGGCCGAGGTCCGTGCCGAGGTCGGCGCGGGCGACCGTCCGCTGGTGCTCAGCGTCGGCCGCCTGCACGAGCAGAAGGGTCACCGGGCATTCATCGCCGCCGCGGCGCGGATGACCGACCGCCGGCCGGTGCCGCTATTCCTGATCGCTGGTGCCGGGCCGCTGCACGCCGACCTGGCCGCGGAGATCTCCAGGCTGGAAGCCCCGGTGCGGCTGCTGGGATGGCGCACGGATCTGGCCGACCTCTTCGCCATCGCCGACCTCGTGGTGTCGGCCAGCGTCTGGGAAGGCAGCCCGCTCGCGGTTCAGGAGGCGCTGCGGGCCGGGCGCCCGCTGGTGGCCACCGCGGTCGGCGGGGTTGCCGGCCTGGTCGGCGACGGCGCCGAACTCGTGCCGCCCGGTGCTCCGGCCGCCCTGGCGTCGGCAATTGCCCGCGTACTCGATGATCCGGTCCACGCCGCGGCGCTCGCCGGCCGGGCAGCAGCGGTAGCCGGCCGACTGCCGACCGCGGAGTCGGCGAACGCTCGGGTCCTGGCTGTGTACGCCGAACTCCTAGGACGACAGCTCTAGCCGCCATCTCGCTGCGCTCCTCGCTGCGCTCCTCGCTTCGCTCGATGCTCGCTCGCCTGCATTGTCATCTCGCTGCGCTCCTCGCTTCGCTCGATGCTCGCCTGAGCAGAGAGTCGGGAAGGCAGGCTGACCCGGGCGGTGTTACCGTGGACTCCCGTGGACCTGTGGGCGCTTGCACCCACCTGAGATACCGCGGAGTTGCTCTTGACCCAGTCGGCCCGGGCTACCAGGCACGTGTTCGTCACCGGGGGCGTCGCATCCTCCCTGGGCAAGGGACTCACCGCCAGTAGCCTCGGCAGCCTGCTGACCGCCCGCGGGCTGCGGGTCACCATGCAGAAGCTCGATCCCTACCTCAACGTCGATCCCGGCACGATGAACCCGTTCCAGCACGGTGAGGTGTTCGTCACCGAGGACGGCGCGGAGACCGACCTGGACATCGGGCACTACGAGCGGTTCCTGGACACCGACCTGCTCGGCTCCGCCAACGTCACGACCGGACAGGTCTACAGCACGGTCATCGCCAAGGAGCGGCGGGGGGAGTATCTCGGCGATACCGTCCAGGTCATCCCGCACATCACCAACGAGATCAAGGACCGGATCCGTTCGATGGCCACCGAGGACGTCGACGTGGTGATCACAGAGGTCGGGGGGACGGTCGGTGACATCGAGTCGCTGCCGTTCCTCGAGGCGGCTCGGCAGGTCCGGCACGACGGGGGCCGGGGCAACTGCTTCTTCCTGCACGTCTCCCTGGTGCCCTATCTCGCGCCGAGCGGTGAGCTCAAGACCAAGCCCACCCAGCACTCGGTCGCAGCGCTGCGCAGCATCGGTATCCAGCCTGACGCCGTGGTCTGCCGTTCCGATCGGGAGATTCCCGCCTCGCTCAAGCGCAAGATCAGCCTGATGTGCGATGTCGACATCGAGGCGGTCGTGTCCGCCGCCGACGCGCCGTCCATCTACGACATCCCCAAGGTGCTACACCGCGAGGGCCTGGACGCCTATGTGGTTCGGCGGCTCGGACTGCCGTTCCGCGACGTCGACTGGCGGCTCTGGGACGACCTGCTCGAGCGGGTGCACCGGCCGCAGCAGGCGGCGACGGTGGCGTTGGTCGGCAAGTACGTCGACCTGCCCGACGCCTACCTGTCGGTCATCGAGGCGCTGCGGGCCGGCGGGTTCGCGCACAATGCCCGCGTCAACATCAGGTGGGTCACCTCCGACGACTGCCAGACGCCGGCCGGCGCCGCCGCCGCACTGTCCGGAGTGGACGGTGTCCTCGTGCCGGGCGGTTTCGGCGTGCGCGGCATCGAGGGCAAGGTCGGCGCGGTGCACTATGCCCGTACCAACGGCATCCCGGCACTCGGCCTGTGCCTCGGCCTGCAGTGCATGGTGATCGAGGTGGCGCGGGAGCTGGCTGACCTGGTCGGCGCCAACAGCGCGGAGTTCGACGGCGACTCCCCATACCCGGTGATTGCCACAATGGACGATCAGGTCGCCGTGGTGGAGGGGGCCCGCGACATGGGCGGGACGATGCGGCTGGGCTCCTACCCGGCCCGGCTGCTGGCCGGTTCGCTGGTTGCCGGTGCATACGGCGGCACCGACGCGACCGAGCGCCACCGGCACCGCTACGAGGTCAACAACGCCTACCGCGACAAGCTCGAGGCAGCGGGGCTGGTCTTCTCGGGTACGTCGCCGGACGGCCGGCTGGTCGAGTACGTCGAGCTGCCCGCGCAGGAGCACCCCTTCTTCGTGGGAACCCAGGCCCACCCGGAGTTCAAGTCGCGCCCGACCCGCCCACACCCGCTGTTCGCTGCCTTCGTCGGCGCCGCCGTGGCATACAACGCCGCCGAGCGGCTGCCGGTGGAGTTGCCCGCGTCGCAGTCGATGCCGGCGGCCGGCTGACGTGGTCAGCACCGCGTCGTACTCCGTCGGGCGGTCGCAGGTGCATTTCACCGGCCGGGTCATCAGCCTGGTCTCCGACGAGGTGGTCATGCCCGACGGCACGACTGCCGTACGCGACTACATCCGGCATCCAGGTGCCGTCGGCATCGTCGCCGTGGACGAGGCAGGCCGGGTGCTGCTCATCCACCAGTACCGCCATCCGTTGCGGCGGCTGCTCTGGGAGATCCCGGCCGGGCTGCGCGACGTCGCATGCGAGCCGCCGCTCGAGGCGGCCCGGCGCGAGCTGCACGAGGAGGGAGCGGTCACCGCGGACCGGTGGCACCTGCTGCTGGACACCTTCAACAGCCCGGGCAGCAGCGACGAGGCGATCCGGATCTTCCTGGCCCGCGGCCTGCACCGGGTCGCCGAGGTCGAACGTCATGTCGGCGAAGCCGAGGAGGCGGGAATGGAGTTGCGGTGGGTCGATCTCGACGAGGCGGTCTCCTGGACGATGTCCGGGAAGATCCTCAATGCCATGTGCAGTCTGGGCGTGTTCGCCGCCGCGCGGGAGCGCGATCGGGGCTGGGCCGGCCTGCGACCGGCCGACTTCTCCTGGCCGCCTCCGGTGGTGTCCTGACCGGCCCAGTCCCGGGCTCTACACTCTCGCTGCGGTGGTTCTGAGCTGCCACGGGGCGGGGTGTCATTTGCGAGGAGGTAGGTGACGGTGAAGGTCGGAATTCCGCGCGAGCTCAAGGACCACGAATACCGCGTGGCGATCACGCCCGCCGGCGTGCACGAATTGGTGCGCGCGGGCCACGACGTTGTCATCGAGCACGAGGCCGGCTCCGGCTCGGCAATCCCTGATGACGACTTCGTCGCGGCAGGGGCCAAGATCCTGCAGACGGCTGACGACGTCTGGGGTGAGGCGAGCCTGATTCTCAAGGTCAAGGAGCCGGTGGCGCAGGAATACCACCGGATGCGCCGCGGGCAGATCCTGTTCACCTACCTGCACCTCGCCGCGTCCCGCGAGTGCACCCAGGCACTGCTCGACCAGGGTGTCGACGCGGTCGCCTACGAGACCGTGCAGGCAGCCGACGGCTCCCTGCCGCTGCTCGCACCGATGTCGGAGGTGGCCGGCCGGCTCGCCCCCCAGGTAGGAGCGCACTGCTTGCTGCGGGCCGAGGGTGGGCGCGGGGTGCTGATGGGGGGCGTCTCCGGTGTCTATGCCGCCAAGGTGGTCGTGCTGGGCGCCGGGGTGTCGGGCATGAACGCCGCTGCCATCGCGCTAGGGATGCAGGCCGAGGTCCTCCTGTTGGACAAGAACATCGACAAGCTGCGGCAGGCCGACCGGATCTACCAGGGTCACTTGCAGACGGTGGCCTCGAATGCCTACGAGATCGAGCAGGCATGCGTTGACGCCGACCTGGTCATCGGCGCCGTCCTCGTGCCCGGTGCCAAGGCGCCCATGCTGGTCACCGACGACCTGGTGTCGCGGATGCGGCCGGGCTCGGTGCTCGTCGACATCTCCGTCGACCAGGGCGGCTGCTTCGAATCCACCCACCCCACCACGCATTCGGACCCGACCTACCCGGTGGCCGGCTCGCTGTTCTACTGCGTCGCCAACATGCCCGGTGCCGTGCCCCACACCTCGACGTACGCCCTGACCAATGTCACCTTGCCGTTCGTCATGGCGATTGCCAACCGGGGACTCCGGGCGGCAACTGAGCTGGACCCGGCACTGGCCAAGGGGGTCAACACGGTGGACGGCCGGCTCATCCTGGAGCAGGTCGCCGACGCGCACGGAATGACCGCGGTTCCCCTCCGCGAAGCGCTGACCTGACGTTGTGGATGCCGGGGTGGATATCAGGGCGGACACCCAGGTGGATCCGGCGGCGACTGCGCTGACCAGCCGGTCGCCGCACCAGGTGGTCGGTGCCTACCTCGACCACCTCGCCGTCGAGCGGGGCGTTGCTGCCAACACGCTGCATGCCTATCGGCGCGACCTGCGCCGCTACGCCGACCTGCTTGCCGGCCAAGGTGTCACCGACATCGGTGAGGTCCGCGAGTCGCACGTCACCGAGCATCTGGCCCGGCTCCGGGAGGGCACTGCGGAGCACCAGCCGCTGTCGGCCAGCTCCGCCGCCCGGGCGGTCATCGCGGTCCGTGGCCTACATCGCTTTGCACTGCGTGAGCGGCTGGTGTCCGACGACGTGGCGCACGATGTGCGGCCGCCCCCCGCACCACGACGGCTGCCCAAGCCCATCCCGGTCGAGGACGTCGAGCGGCTCCTCGAAGCCGCCAGCTTCGACCAGACCGTACTCGCGCTGCGCGACCGGGCCCTGCTCGAGGTGCTTTACGGCACCGGTGCCCGCATCTCCGAGGCGGTCGGGCTCTGCGTGGACGACCTCGACCGGACGGCGGCGGTGGCCGTGTTGCACGGCAAGGGCGACAAGACCCGCATGGTCCCGGTCGGCCGCTGCGCGGTGCGCGCCGTCGATGACTACCTGGTGCGCAGCCGACCTGGCCTCGCGGCCGCCGGGCGGGGGAGCGCGACGCTGTTCCTCAACGCCAGGGGCGGGCCGTTGTCACGACAGAGCGCCTGGACGATCCTGCGGGCCACAGCCGACAAGGCCGGGCTGGCGCAGGACCTGTCACCGCACACCCTGCGGCACTCCTTCGCGACTCACCTGCTGGACGGAGGCGCCGACATGCGCGTGGTGCAGGAGTTGCTCGGTCACGCCTCGGTTACCACCACCCAGATCTACACGCTGGTCACCGTGGATCGGCTCCGGGAGGTCTATGCCGCCGCGCATCCGCGCGCGCTCGGCTAATTCCCGACCCGCTCCAGCCCTTGCCTGCTCGGGCACCTAGTCGCGTAGTCCTGGTTGTCCGCGGCCAGGACTAGGCAGGCGCCGGCCAGCTCCCCCCGCCACCCAGCCAGCGGCAGCCTCGGCAAGTAGGCCCGCCCGTAGTTTCCAGCCCAAAAGCAGCTCCAGGCAGGGACCTGGGATTCGCGTGCTGAGGCTGAGGCGGGCACGCTGGGATCTTGGTTCTCGTGAGCGGGTTCCTTCTCTACGGGTGGCCCCCCGGGCTGCGACGGCCCGCCGCGGGCGCCCGAGCCCACCGGCCGCAATGGGCGTGCGCGGGATCGGACCGGCGAAACCCCGGGGCCCCGACCCGGACGCGTCCCTACTATCGCCGGGTGACCGCAGACACGCGACCCGGCCGTCTCACCGGGCAGGACGCGCCCCCGCCCGAAGTGACCGCCGAGCTGTTCGCGACGTGGCGGGCCGCGCGTCGGGGCACGGCAGACCCGGAGCGCCTGACCAACCCGGTGTGGGCGTGGCTGGCGCGCCGCAGTGAGCTCTCCGCCTGGTCGGCGGCGCACCACTTCGGGGCCGGCTCCTCGTTCGGTCGCGCTCCCGGCTGGTGCAACAACCGTTTTGGCCAGAGTATGACCACGCTCCCCGACGGGCGCGTGGTAGCCGTCGCAGGGGAGCACGAGGACTACTACGACCCGGACTTCTTCATTTACAACGACGTCATCGTCACCGCACCCGACGACGGCGTGGAGATCTTCGGGTACCCGCCCGAGGTCTTCCCGCCCACCGATTTCCACAGCGCGACGTTGGTCGGTGGGCACACCTACCTCGTCGGGAACCTGGGCTACGTCAAGGCGCGGCGGAACCGCACCCAGGTGCTGCGGTTGGACGTCGGCTCGATGGCGGTCGAGGTGCTCGGCGCCGGCGGCGAGTGTCCGGGGTGGCTGAGCGAGCACAGTGCGGTGCTCGACGGCGACGGCCGGAGCCTGCGGGTCAGCGGCGGGCAGGTCGACGTCGAGGTGGCCGGTCGGCGCCTGTTGCGTGCCGCGGGCGATGACTACACGCTCGACCTGGACCGGCTGGTGTGGACCCGGATCACCGACCGGCGGTGGCGGCAGTACCGGGTGGCCAGGGTCGAGGGTCGCGGCCGCCTGTTCGACATCGGGCTGCTCGCGGACCTCAGCGAGGACGACAGCGACTGGAAGCGGGAGCAGGCGGCGCGCTACCGCGGCGAACTCGGTGACGACGTCGACGTGGCGGCGTGGCACGACCGCTACCGGCCGCCGGTGCCGCATGAGACGGTGACCCGCGAGGCGACCGACGACGCGTGGAGGACCCACCGCATCCGCGTCGACGGCGTCACGGTGCGGTACGTCGAGAGCGACGACGTCCACGTGATCGTCGAGGGGCCGCTGCCGGAGGCGACCGAGGCGGCGATCCTGGCGGACCTGCGGGCCAAACTGACCCGCGCCGACGCGGCAGCCTACGCGGTGTCCGGCCTGGACGGGTGAGCGCCGGCCAGGTCGGTACTCCCAGGGCGGCCAGCAGGTCCCGTCGCACCCCGCCGTCGTCGGCACCGCCGGATGCTGGAGACGCTCGAAGCGAAGCTGCCCGCCGGCCCACCCGGCCGTAGCGGCGGTCGTTCCGGAAACGAGCGTTTCCGGGATCATCCACTTCCGGTGGCGGCCGCCTGTGACTGCTGTCGATAATTGGGCTCTCCCGGCATGAGTGTGGGTCAGTCGGGTGCCCTTTCGTGGGGTAGGTGGAGTTCGATCGGTCCGCAGGAGAGCATCACCAGTGCCAGTGCCGCGGTGGGTGAGTGGAAGCCGTAGGCCCTGCGGATGATGAGCCG
>JBBRYN010000064.1:0-20763 GCA_038237645.1 Mycobacteriales bacterium | reverse complement strand
CGGCGAGGGCGAGGACGCGTGGGAGCCGCCCGTACAACTCGACATGGCGACGCGGCTCGGCGCCGAGCACCAGGTGATCACCGGAGCGCTGCACTCCCCCGCCGTCGAGCAGCCGGAGCGCACCGTCCAGGTGCTCACCGAGTTCTGGCGAGGGATCTGATTGTCATCATGACCGCATGATCGTTGAGCATGCGCTGCTGACGGTGCGACCCGGCACGGAGTCCGACTTCGAGTCGGCGTTCGCCCACGCAAAGCCGATTATCGCGGCCATGCCGGGCTTCGAGCGGCTTACGCTCTCGCGCTGCCTCGAGCGGCCGGGCCGTTACCTACTGCTCGTCGAATGGCAGCGACTGCAGGACCACACCGAGGGCTTCCGCGGCTCACCGCAGTACCATGACTGGCGGCGGTTGCTGCACCATTTCTACGACCCCTTCCCCACCGTCGAGCATTACCAGCAGGTCCTCAGCGCCTGAGTGCACGTCGCCGAGGTGCCTTACCTGAAATCTCGCGACTCCCCACGGGGGCGCGAATCTCGACCTACACTGCGCCCATGGCGGTGACGGACGAGAAGTATGTGGCGACCACGACCTTCCGCAAGTCCGGTGCCGGCATGTCGACGCCCACCTGGATCGTCCCGCTCGACGACGGGCGGGTGGGTTTCTGGACATCGTCGGCGTCCGGGAAGATCAAGAGGTTGCGCAGCAACCCCAAGCTCACCCTGCAGCCGGCTGATGCGCGGGGCCGCGTCAAGGCCGGTTCGGCCCCGGTGGGGGGAACCGCCGATCTGGTGACATCCGGTGCGGACTTCGACGCGATCCAGCGCAAGGTTCGCGCCAAGTACGGCGTGATGGTGCAGGTAACCAGCTTCCTGAGTGTGCTCGGTCACATCGGCAAGGGAAAGTTCCCGTACGGCGACGTCGGCGTCGTCGTCACCCTCCTGGACCCGTAGGTCGCCGGCGCGGCGCGGAGCACCCACCGGCCTCCCGGCCGGTTGAGGAGTGCCAGGCCTTAGGGTCTGTGGTGTGCTGACGGGGAGCGGCTTCGCCGACGTGCTGGCAGCCAACAGCGACTACGCCGCCCACTTCCGACTCGCCCAGCTCGAATCACGGGCGACGAAGGGATTGGGCGTGCTGACCTGCATGGACTCCCGCATCGACCCGCTGGCCATGCTCGGCCTGTCCCCCGGCGACGCCAAGATCCTGCGCAACGCCGGTGCCCGCGTCACCGACGACGTGCTGCGCACCCTGGCGCTCGCGGCACACCTGCTCGGCGTCGACCGGGTCATGGTCGTCGCCCATACCAGCTGCCGGATGGCCGGCCGGACCGAAGCCGACATCCACGCCGAGATCAGCGCTGCCGGCGGCCCGGACACCCGCAGCATCTCCTTCCTCACCGCCGTCGATCAGGAGAGCGCCCTGCGCGCAGACGTGCAGCGGGTGCGATCCTGGCCCTTCCTCGGCGACCTCGAGGTCGGCGGGTTCATGTACGACCTGAGCACCGGCCGGGTCGAGCAGGTCTGCTGAGCCCTCAGGCGGCTCTGCTCTCGCGCCTCAGGCGGCGAGCACGTCGGCCACCGCGGGTTCGAGGGCCAGCCGGAGCACCTCCGACACATCCGTCACCAGGTGGACGATGAGCTGATCGCGGACCGCGGCCGGTAGGTCGTCGAGGTCTGGCTCGTTGCGCTGTGGCAACAGCACCGTGGTGATCCCGGCCCGGTGCGCCGCGAGCAGCTTCTGCTTCACCCCGCCGATCGGCAGCACCCGGCCGGTCAGCAAGACTTCGCCGGTCAACGCGACATCGGAGCGCACCAGCCGCCCGGACAGTCGCGACACCAGCGCGGTCACCATGGTGACGCCGGCACTGCCGGCGGAGACGCGGCAACCCGCCCGCAAGTGTGACGTGCACCACATCGCGGCCTGCGAACGTGGGACTCCGGACAGGGCTACGGCCCGCCGCCCACCGCTAGCGTGGCCACCGGGGGCGACGGGAGGCCGTGATGAGGCTGGACCAGCGTCTGCACACCGTTCTCCACCCGCTTTTCGCCGTGATACTGGTGGCGGCAGCGGCCGGACTGTCACTCGCTGCGCCGGAGCCGGCCAGGGCAGATGGTCTCACCGAGATCACCGGCTTCGGCAGCAGCCCCGGCAACTTGCGGATGTTCCGCTACGCCCCGGCGGACATGGCCGCCAACGTTCCCGTCGTCGTCGCGCTGCACGGCTGCACCCAGAGCGCGACGGCCTACGATGACGAGCCGGGGTGGACGGCCCTCGCCGAGCGCTGGAAGTTCCTGCTCGTGTTGCCCCAGCAGCAGTCGGCCAACAACTTCAACGGCTGCTTCAACTGGTTCTCCACCGGCGACATCACCCGCGGGCAGCGCGAGGCGCTGTCCGTCAAGCAGATGGTGGACCGCACGACATCGGACTACCCCGTCGACGCCGGCCGGATCTTCGTCACCGGCCTGTCCGCTGGCGGGGCCTTTGCCGCGGTCATGCTGGCGACCTATCCCGAGGTGTTCGCCGGCGGCGCGATCCTGTCCGGTCTGCCATACCGTTGCGCGACCACCGTCAGCGCCGCATTCGGCTGCATGAGCCCGCTGCTCGAGCTCCACATCGGCCACTTCTGGGGTCTGGACCCGGGCGGCTGAGGCACCGCCTCATCCAGCACCGAGGCGCGGGCACGCCACCGGTCGCTGTGCGTGCTGGCGGAGTGGCCGGCTGGGCGCCAGCACGCCTCGAGCAGTGCGCCGGCGGCGCCGGACGACCGGCGGAGGACCGGGATCCCCCACCAGGCCCGCAGGGCATCGTGGACGGGTACGCCGAGGGAGTTGTGCGCCCATGGCGGCCACTTGGCCGGGGCCGGCCGGTCGAGATAGCTCATCTGGCGACGGCGACGAACCCCATGACACACGCGGCGATCAGTTGGACCGCGACGGCCGACAGCAGCAGGCCGGCGATCCGCGTCACCAACACGATGCCGCTGTCGCGGATCACCCGGATGATGCCGGAGGAGAAGCGCAGGAACAGCAGCAGTGTCAGGTGCACCGCGAGGATGGCCAGCGCCAGCGAGAGGATCTCCGCCGAGCCGGCAGCCGGCGGACAAAGACGATGGTGGCCACGATCGCTCCCGGCCCGGCCAGCAACGGCGTGCCGAGCGGCACCAGGGCGATGTTCACGTCCTCGACGCCGTGCGGTTGCTCCGCCTGCCCGGTGAGCAGTTGCAGGGCCACGAGCAGCAGCAGCAGGCCACCAGACCCCTGCAGCGCCGGGATGCCAATCCCGAGGTAGCCCAGAATCGCCTGGCCGACGACGGTGAAGGACGAGATCGCCCCGAGCGAGACGGCCACGGCCTGCCAGGACGCCCAGGTGTCGGGCCCGCGCTGTGCGCCCCGAGGTCAGGGCGAGGAAGACGGGGATGGTCCCAGCCGGATCCATGATCAAAACCAGGTGACGAAGGCCCGCCGAAAAGCGCGGGTCGATCAGGTCACTCACCGGTCACCAACGGGCAGCCGGCGGCCTGCGCGACCAAGGCCTCGTAGGCCGCCGCGTCGGTGAGGTGCGCTCCCAACTGCGTGGTCTTGTTGGTGCCGTGGAAGTCGCTCGAGCCGGTGGTCAGCAGGCCTAGCTCGTCGGCGAGGGCGTACAGCTCCCGCTGTTGCGCCGGCGTGTGGTCCACATGGGCGACCTCGATGCCGGCGAGGCCGGCCCGCGCCAGGTCGACGATCGCGTCATCGCCGACGGTCCGCCCGCGCTTGCCCGCCCGGGCGTGGGCGAAGACCGGCACCCCGCCGGCGGCGCGGACGAGGCGCACGGCCGCCACCGCATCCGTCTCGTACTTGGCCGCCCAGTAACGCCCCCGGGTGCCCACCCATTGCGGACCGAAGGCGGCGTCGAGGTCTGGCACGCAGCCGTGCCGCAATAGGGCCCGGGCGATGTGCGGGCGGCCCACCGTGCCGCCTCCGGCGTCGGCTAACACCTCGTCCCACGACAGGTCGATCCCATCCGCCCGCAACAAGTCGATCATCTGGCGGCCGCGGGTCAGCCGGCCCGCGCGCACGCGCTTCCGCTCGGCGGCCAGCGCCGGCTCCGCCGGGTCGAACAGGTAGGCCAGCAGGTGCATGCTGATGCCCTCCGACCTGGAGACCGGGTAGGTGCAGGACAGCTCGGCACCACGTACCAATGTCAGCCCAGATGGCAGGCCGGCGACGGCTTCGGCCCATCCCATGGTCGTGTCGTGGTCGGTGAGCGCCACGGCGTCGAGCCCGGCCGACGCAGCCGCCAGCATCAGTACGGCCGGGGACAGCGTGCCGTCGCTGGCGGTGGAGTGGGTGTGCAGGTCGACCCGCAGCAGAGCCTCCCCCGATCGCGCGGCCGCGCCGGGATCAGGCGTCAGGCCCGACCTCGTCCAGATCGGGCGACATAGTCTCGGAAATGGGCTTGCCGAGGTTGACGCTCTCGCCGAACATCATCGAGCAGATCGTCTCGTAGAGCGCGTCCGGTGCGGGCAACCGCTCGATCGTCCGCAGCGCCTGATCCTGGCCGGCTGATTCGATGACGAAGGTGCCCCAGCCGAAAAGCCGCCCCGAGACGCTGCGCTGGTAGCTCATGTCGGTGACGCGCGTGAGCGGCATCATGGCCACTTGCCGGGTGAGGAGTCCGGTGACCATCATGATCCGCCGGTCGGTCACGACGAACCGGTCGAGGTTCCACTCGGCCAGCCGGTAACAGAAGTTGCCGATCAGGGCCAGGGCGCCAAACCAGATCAGGTTGACGATGAAACCGCGGTGGCCGGGCACCTGTCCGGTGAGATAACCGGCCGCGAACAGGCCCAGCAGGGCCGCCGTGAACGACGGCACGATAAGTGACCAGTGCAGGCGTTGGTTGATCTTGATGTGCTCCGAAGGCACCAGGTAGCGATCACCCGGAACCAGCGGCCGACCCACCGGCGTGCTCATCACATCATTTTGCCAGGTGTGTAAAGAATGCCGCCAGCTGACTTGCTGCATGCGCCAGCCCGTCCCCGACCCCGCGGACCGCCTTGGCCGCCTGGACCGGCTGGCTGAGCAGGTAGAACACCAGGAAGGCGACGACCAGCCACGTCAGGATCTTCTTCACCATGGCGACTGCTGAACTCCTTCGCTTTCCCGCCGGACGGGTGCTGCCCTAGTTGTACCCCTTCGAGGCCGAACGTGGCGGTCACCACGCCGACGCCGTCATCTCGCTGCGCTCCTCGCTGCCCTCGATGCTCGCTCGACTGCACCGTCACCTCGCTGCGCTCCTCGCTGCCCTCGATGCTCGCTCGACTATCGTGCGACGGATGGACCTGCCGGAACTCGCCGAGAGCTGCCTGGCCGCAGTGCGCAGCCGACCCGGCGTGCAGTACGCCGATGCCCGGGCCGTCCGCGAGGATTCCGAGTCGGTCGACGTACGCGACGAGCGCGTGGCAGGCGTCTCGCGGGGCACCTCGCAGGGCGTCGGCGTGCGGGTGCTGGTCGACGGCGCCTGGGGCTTCGCGGCGACGTCGCATGCTGACCCGGCGACGCTGCAAGCCACAGTGGCCCGGGCACACGACATCGCGCGGGCCAGCGCGACCGTCCAGCGTGGGCCGGGAGTCCGGCTCGACCCGACCCCGCCCGCCGCGGGCCAGTACGTGACCCCGCACGAGCGCGACCCGCTGGAGGTCCCGCTGGCCGAGAAGATCGACCACCTGCTTGCCACGGCCGCGGCAGCCCGCGAGGCGGCGGGGCTGTCCTGGGTCGAGGTGAGCACCGACGGCTGGCGGCGCCGGACCGTGTTCCGGTCGACCGAGGGCGGTCGGATCGACCAGACCGTCGTGCAGGTCGGCGGCGGGCTCGAGGCCTACGCCGTCGGCGGCGGCGAGGTCCAACGGCGGAGCTATCCCAACTCCTTCCGCGGTCAGTTCGTGACCGGCGGCTGGGAGGCGGTGCTCGCGCTCGACCTGCCCGGCCATGCCCTCGACCACGCCAGCGAAGCGGTCGCCCTTCTCGACGCGCCCGAACTCCCGCATCGAGAGGATGCCGTGCTGCTGCTGGGGTCCAGCCAGCTTGCCCTGCAGGTGCACGAATCGATCGGTCATGCCACCGAGCTCGACCGGATCATGGGCATGGAGCGCGCCTATGCCGGGACGTCCTTCGTCCAACTCGCCGACCGCGGTTCGCTGCGTTACGGCTCTCCCCTGGTCAGCGTGACCGCGGACGCCACAACGCCGGGTGCGATGGGCACGTTCGGGTTCGACGACGAGGGGGTGGCGGCGCACAGCGCACCGATCATTGCCGACGGTGTCCTGGTGGGCTTCCTGTCCAGCCGCGAGACGGCGGCCATCCTGGGCGAGCACTCCAACGGCACCGCACGGGCAGACTCCTGGGGCACCATCCCGCTGGTCCGGATGAACAACGTATCGCTGCTGCCCGGAGCCGATCCGCAGGCCGGTCTCGAGGAATTGGTGGCCGACACCACCGACGGCGTGCTGATGCAGACCAACCGGTCATGGTCTATCGACGACCGGCGCGACAACTTCCAGTTCGGTTGCGAGGTGGCCTACGAGATCCGCGCCGGCCGGCGCGGCCGGATGTACCGCAACGGGACCTACGCCGGCCGATGCCTGGACTTCTGGCGCTCCTGCGACGCGCTCGGCGGTCGGGCCGACTGGCAGGTGTGGGGCGTGCCCAACTGCGGCAAGGGGCAGCCGGGTCAGGTGGCCCGGGTTGCGCACGGTGCCCCGACCGGTCGGTTTCGCGCGACCGTGGGAGTGCGCTGATGGCGGCCCTGCTCGACCTGACCGACGCTGTCCTGCG
Organism: Mycobacteriales bacterium; assembly: GCA_038237645.1. GTDB lineage: Bacteria > Actinomycetota > Actinomycetes > Mycobacteriales > QHCA01 > QHCA01. The sequence goes on along the minus strand of JBBRYN010000064.1, from coordinate 13,952 downwards.
ACTCACCGGATGCGACGCGGTCGAGGTAGCGCTGACCCGGTCGGACACCGCGCTGACCCGCTTCGCGGACTCGCGGATACATCAAAATGTCGCCCGGGCCGACGGCGAGGCACGGGTACGAGTAGTTGTCGACGGCAACCGGATCGGGGTCTCCGTAACCAACGAGTTGAACCCGGCAGCGCTGCAGCGGGCGGCGCGGCAGGCTCGCGACATCGCGACGGTCAGCCCACCGGACCCGCTGTTCGCCGGCCTGACACCCGGCCCGCAGAGCTACCCGGTCGCGGGCAATGACGATGCAGCCACCGGTGGCTGCCCGGCCGCCGTACGCAGCGAAGCAGTCGCCGCCATCCTCAGTGCACTCCCCGAAGGCATGCTCGGCGCCGGCATGGTGGAGACCAGCCGGATCGAGCGGGTGATCGCCAATTCTCTGGGCGTGGCCGTTGAGCATGCCGGCACGCACGCCAGCGCGAGCATCCTGGCCAGCGGCGGCGACAGCACCGGGCACGCGGAGGGATCCGGCACAGCCGTCGCGGGGCTGGACTTCGCCGGGCTCGGCGCCCGGGCAGCCCGCAAGGTGGAGCTCGGCCGGCATCCCAGGGATGTCGAGCCGGGCAGATGGGCCGTCGTCCTCGAACCGGGCGCCACCAAGGTGCTGGTGCAGTTCCTGGCCGTGCTGGCGTTCGGCGGCAAGGACTTCAACGACGGGCGCTCCGCCCTGTCCGGCCGACTCGGACAGCGGGTGTGCGGCGAGCGGGTGACCATCGGGGACGACCCGCTGTCCCCACTGCTGCCCGGCGTGCCCTTCGACGCCGAGGGCACCCCCAAGCGCAGGATGGCATTCGTCGACGGCGGGGTCGCCGTGGCCGTCGCCCATGACCGGTCGTCGGCCGCCGTCGCCGGCACCACCTCCACCGGGCACGCCCTGCCGCCGCCGAATCCGTACGGCCCGGTCCCCACCCATGTCGTGATGCAGCCCGGCGACTCGAGCCTCGACGACTTGGTCCGCGGATGCGAGCACGGGTTGTACGTCACGCGGTTCCACTACACCAACGTCGTGCACCCGCTGCGCACCACACTCACCGGAATGACGCGGGACGGCACGTTCCTGGTCGAGGACGGCCGCATCACCGCCGGTGTGCACAACCTGCGTTTCACCCAGGCGGTGCTCAGCGCACTGTCCTCTGTGGAGGACGTCGGCCGGGAGCTGCAGGTGTCGACCGACCCGTACTTCGGGGCCGCAGCGTCGCCGGCGGTGAGAATGTCACAGTTTCGATTCACGTCAGGCACCGCGCAGTGACCGCGGGTGAGGCCCTATGACGTGCTGCGCAGATATGGCGAGGGGGCGCCGAAGACCAGGTCGTCGGTCACCTGCTCGCGCAGGTCGTGCAGCTCGAGGTGCTCCATAAAGACGTAGCCGGCGTCGGCGGGCCACAGCACCGCCCACAGCCACATCCCCTTGGCCTCGCCGACGAAGGCACACCGGTGATCCCCGGCCGGCACCGACCACAACGGCGTGGGATGCCCAGCCACCATCACCTTCGCGTGCGGCACGCAGGTGAACTCCTGACCCGGGTCAGGACCGGAGATACCGGCGTAGTGCGCGCCGAGGCCGACCCCGGGCTCCTCGGCGACCAGCACGAGGTCGGCCAGCCCACCCAGCGGTGCCGGACCGGCGCACGCCAGCGCGGTGGCCCTGGCACCGGTGCGCTCGTCGCCGGCGTGCGCCACACCGGTCACCGTCCAACCGGGCAGCTGGGGCAGTGGCGTCCACAGCGGGACCGCGGCACGCTGCCGGACGTTGTCGACGGCATCCGGTCCGATGCCGGGGGCCACGTAGTAGGGCAGGACGACCCCATGCAGGTCACAACGCCAGTCACTCGACATCAGCCCCGGTGGGCGGACCTCGCCCAGGCAGCGCGGGCAGCTAGGAGACAGGCTCATGGCAGCGGCCTATTCGACGATGCGGCGTTCCTCGACATTCTCCGAGGGCGGCGGGATCTCTTCGATGATGGTCCGGCGACGGGTGACGACCCGGCGCGGCGCGGGGCGGACAACCCGGCGCCGGGGGCGGGCCGGTCGGCTGTTGCCCATCGCGAACCATGCGATGACCAGGATCAGCACGATGAACAGAATGAGAACAATGGCTCTCATCGGGGCCTCCTCGAGGTCAGCGGGACGCCTACCCACCGTCGCTCCCCTTACGTTACGCCGCGGGTCGATCACCCGGCCGTCGGGCGCAGATGCGGGGGCTCAGCCCAAGCGACGTCTTCCGGGAAACGTCGGGTGAGGCTGGGGCGGTCAACCTTCGCGCAGCACCGGTCGCCCTGGCTGATCACCGCCATGGGCGTCGCCGTAGGACCGCTTGGGGACCATGACCTTGCGCCGGAACACGCAGACCAGCATGCCGTCCTGGTTGCACCCTTTCGTCTCCACTTCGATGATGCCGCGGTCGTCCTTGGACTTCGACTCCACCTTGGCGAGCACCGTCGTTTCGCCGTAGATCGTGTCGCCGTGAAACGTCGGTGCCACGTGCCGCAGCGACTCCACCTCGAGGTTGGCGATCGCCCTACCGCTCACGTCCGGCACCGACATCCCGAGCAGCAGCGAGTAGACGTAGTTGCCCACCACCACATTGCGGCCGAATGCGGTCGCCGTCCCGGCGTAGTGGGCGTCCAGGTGCAGCGGATGGTGGTTCATCGTGAGCAGGCAGAACAGATGGTCGTCGTACTCTGTCACCGTCTTGCCGGGCCAGTGGCGGTAGGTCGCACCGACCTCGAATTCCTCGTAGTAGCGGCCGAACGCCATGACATCTCCCTCAGGTCGTGCCGGGCTGGGATGTGATACTCGGCGGGTGGCGGAGCCAGTGCACCTCCGGCCCCCGCTGCGCCAGTTGGCCACCCTCCCGACGGTAGCGATGGCACTGTTTGCGATCGCCCTGCGGCTCCCCCCGCACCGACCGCAATGGCTGCTCTTCCCGGTGGCGGCCGTGTTGATGATCGCACCGGCCCGCGGGCTGCTGCTGACCGACGAGCACCTGGTGTTCTGGCGGCTGCTCGGTCGCCGGAGGCTGCGCTGGACGGCGGTCACCGACATCGAGGTGCGCACCGGTGCCGTGACCGTCACCGCCGACCACGTCAACGAGCGGCTGTCCGCCCTGCGGCCGGGCTGGGTGCTCATCGATCCCGACTTCGACCGCAAGCTCGCCCTGCTGCGCCAGTGGTGGCTCGATCATGGCGGCGACCGGCCGCCGACCTGACCCGACGGGCTGGACCGGTCACCGTTTCAGCTCGTACTCCTCGAGCAGCCGCCGGCCGATGATCATCTTTTGGATCTCGGCGGTTCCCTCACCGATCAGCAGCATCGGGGCCTCGCGGTATAGGCGCTCGATCTCGTACTCGGTGCTGTATCCGTAGGCGCCGTGGATCCGGAAGGAGTCCTCCACGACCTCCTTGCAGAACTCCGCGGCAAGGTATTTCGCCATCCCGGCTTCCAGGTCGTTGCGGGCGCCGGCGTCCTTGACCCGGGCCGCCCGGACCATCATGCCGTGGATGGCCTCCACCTTGGTCGCCATCTCGGCCAGCTTGAACTGGATCGCCTGATGCTGCGCGATCGGCTTGCCGAAGGTCTCGCGCTGTTGGGCGTAGCGCACGCCCAACTCGAAGGCCCGTTGGGCCACGCCGCAGCCGCGGGCGGCAACGTTGACCCGGCCGACCTCGATGCCGTCCATCATCTGGTAGAAACCGCGGCCGACCCCGTCGTCACCGCCCAGCACCCGATCGGCCGGCACCCGATGGTCGGCCAGGATCATCTCGGTCGACTCGACCCCCTTGTAGCCCATCTTCTCGAGGTGACCCGGGATGGTGATGCCACCACACTGGATGGCGCCGGGGGTCTTCTCCAGCAGGAAGGCGGTCATGTTGCGGTAGACCGAGTCCTGCCCGGTGTCGGTCTTGACCAGGGTCGCCACCACCGCCGAGCGCAGCCCGTTGGTGATCCACATCTTCTGCCCGTCGAGCACCCAGTCGTCGCCGTCGCGGACCGCCTTGGTCTTGATCGCCGCGACGTCGGAGCCACAGCCGGGCTCCGACATCGAGAACGCGCCGCGAATCTCGCCGGTGGCCATCCGCGGCAGGAAGTGCTGCTTCTGCTCGGCGGTGCCGTGCTGGCGGAGCAGGTGGGCGACCATGAAGTGGGTGTTGATGATGCCCGACACGCTCATCCAGCCCCGGGCGATCTCCTCGACAACGAGCGCGTACGTCAGCAGCGACTCACCGAGGCCGCCGTATTCCTCGTCGATCATCAGACCGAACAGGCCCATGTCCTTCATGCCCTCGACGATCGCGGTCGGGAACTCGTCGGCGTGCTCGAGCGCGGTGGCGTGCGGCAGGATCTCCCTGTCGACGAACGTGCGCACCGTGGCAAGGATCTCGCGCTGGACGTCGGTCAGACCCTCTGTCTGCGCGAGGCGTGCCACACCTGACCTCCGGATCGCCGGTAGTTTCCTCAACGCAGTATCCCGTGTCGCGCTCACGTCCGGGTGAGACATGTGCCATAGGGTCGTCGGGACAGCCGGAGGTATCGATGGCGCAACCGCCCGACCCGCCGCAGTATGGCGCCTACTATCCCCAGCCCAGCGGCCAGCCGACGAACACCCTCGCCATCATCGCGCTGATAGCAGCCTTCGTGGTGCCGCCGGCCGGCATCATCTGCGGGATCATCGCCCGCCGGCAGATCCGGCAGACCGGCGAGGCGGGCGATGGCCTCGCGCTGGCCGCGATCATCGTCGGCAGCGCGTACGTGGTGCTCGGACTGATGTTTCTCGTGATCGGCTTCTTCGTGCTGTTCGCCGCGGGCACGATGATCTCGCACATCCCGAGCCCGTCGCCGTACCCGAGCCCCTCGGTGTTCCCCAGTTGATCGCCGTCAGCGCGCCGGCGGCTCGAACTGCGTCGTCCGGCGGAGCCCGGCCGCGCGGCCCTTGGCGGCGATCACGGTGGCCATCTTGCGCGAGGCCTCGTCGATCATCTCCTCACCCAGCATCACCGCTCCGAGCCGCTCGACCCTGGTGTAGTAGTCGTAGGCGTCGAGGATCAACTCGGCGTGGTCGTAGTCCGGCTGCTTCGGGGTGTAGATATCGTTCGCCGCGTCGATCTGCCCTGGATGCAGCACCCACTTGCCGTCGAAGCCCAGCGCTTGCGATCTCTTGGCCACCTCGCGGAAGCCGTCGACGTCGCGGATCTGCAGGTACGGCCCGTCGATGGCCTGCACGCCGCTGGCCCGGGCCGCCATCAGGATCCGCATCAGGATGTAGTGGTAGGGGTCACCCGGGTAGTCGGGGTTGAGCCCGCCGACGACCAGGCTCGGCATGTTGATCGACGCCATGAAGTCGGCGGGGCCGAAGACGATCGTCTGGATCCGGCGGCTGGCGAACGCGACGGTGTCGACGTTGATCAGGCCCTGGGCATCCTCGATCTGGACCTCGATGCCGATACGCCCGACCTCGTAGCCCATGGTCTTCTCGATCTGGGTCAAGGTCAGGTCGAGCCACTGCACCTGCTCGGCACTCTGCACCTTGGGCAGCATCACGGCGTCGAGCCGGGAGCCGGCTCCCTCGACCACTGTGACGACGTCGCGGTAGGTCCATTGTGTCGTCAGGTCGTTGACCCGGACGACCCGCGTCTTGCCGGACCAGTCCCCCTCGGTGAGCGCCGCGACGATGTTGCCCCGGGCGGCCTCCTTGGCCTCCGGTGCGACGGAATCCTCGAGATCCAGGAACACCTGATCGGCCGGCAGTCCCTGCGCCTTGCCCAGCATCTTGGTGGAGCTTCCCGGGACGGCCAGACAGGACCGGCGGGGCCGCAGCGTCTCCACGAAGCGCAGCCTACCGACCCTCTTGCGACAAGTGCCGGGAAGGCATCGCCTCAGCGCCGCTGTTTGCGACGCTTACCCGGAACTGTGTCGGGTGGCAACCTGCGGCGTGGATCCCCGCCTACTCGAGCGGCATGCCGCGCGCGCCGGAGCGCACCACGATCGCCAGGCCGGCCAGCAGTAGCACCAGCCCGGGGACGGCCGCCGGTGACGGCGTCTGACCCAGGAACACCGCCGCGAGGACGGCCGCACCGGGCACCTCGAACAGGATCGCCAGGCTGACCACCGTCGCGCTGGTCGAGGACAGCACGACGTTGATCAGCGAGTGGCCGATCAGTTGGGCCGCCACGGTCAGCGCGACAAGTCGCACCCATGTAGCCCCGTCGTAGCCGGTCATCCGCTGCCCGCTCACCAGGCACACGCCCAGCAACAGCACGGCGCACAGCGAGTAGGCGACCGTGGTGTAGACGGTGGTGGACACGGTCCGGCGACTGGCACCCCCTGCGGTCACGTACGCCGCCGCCAGCAGCCCGCCGGCGACGGCAAGCAGGTCACCGGCAACCGCGCGGCCGGAGATGCTCAAATCGGCACCGGTGACGAGCGCGGCTCCGACGACACCGACGCCGATGCCCGCCCACGCACCCGGCTGGATCCGCCGGCCCAGAACGCGAGCCAGGACGGCGGCCCAGATCGGCTGGGTGGCGACCAGTGCGGTCGCCGACGCCACCGTGGTGAGCTTGACGCTCGGCACCCAGGTGGCGAAGTGCGCGGCGAGGAGCACGCCGGCGAGCGCGCAGACCCGCCACTCCCGACGGCTCAGCTGCCGGACCTCGGTACGGAAGCGCAACAGCGCTACGGGCCCGATCGCGGCCACCGCCATGGCATTGCGCCAGAAGGCAATGGCCAGCGCGGGCGCGGCCGTCGCGGCGATCAGCGGGCCGGAGGTGGACACGCCCAGCACGGCGACGGCGATCAGCAGGGTGTCCCGCGGCGGCGGCAGGTGCATCGCCTCGTGCCCGGCAGTCGGGTCTTCCGGCCGGCCCACCTACGGCTCGCGGATCTGGCCGGCGGCCACCGGCGCAACCCGGCCGCTGACCGTTGCCCTCTCGACCCGCCCGCGGGATGCCGTGACCGTGCACGTCAACGTCGACGGCCGGTGCATCTCGACGCCCTGTCGCACGGTGTACTCCGTGGTCGCGTCGGCCGGCAGCAACCCGCTCGTCACCAGCCACACGCCATAGCCGAGCGCGGCCGAACCGGTGGCCGGGTCCTCCGCCACTCCGACGCCACCGGCAAAAACCCGCGCCCGCGCCGTCCGGGTCGGGCCGTCCCACGCAGCGACACTCAGGCCGGAGTCGAGGCCCAGCAGGCGCAGCCGGACCGGATCCGGCATTGCCCGGCCAAGGGCGCCGGCGTGCACGCCCAGGTAGGCGAAGGAGATCCCACAACCAGCCTTGCGCGGCGCCGGCCCGGCAAAGTCCTCGGGCGCCAGGCCCACGGCCGCCAGCAAGGGCGCAGGGTCGATCGGGTCCCCGACCACGGGCTCCCCGCCGGTCAGTGTGACCGCGCAGTCTCCCACGTGCACCGGCAGCAGGCCGGCACCGCATTCCTGGACCACGTCCCCGGAGCCGATGCGGCCCAGCCTCGCCAGGGTGTGCGCCGTGCCGACACTCGGGTGTCCGGCGAAGGGAAGCTCGATGTCCGGCGTGAAGATGCGCAGCCGGTAGTCCGCTCGCCCACTCGGCAGCGGGAACGCCGTCTCCGACAGCCGGAACTCCCTGGCCAGCGCCTGCATCTGGTCCGGCGTCAGCGCCTCGCCGTCGAGGACGACAGCCAGCGGGTTGCCGGCGAACGGGCGATCGGTGAACACGTCGACGATCTCGTATCGCAGCACCCCGCGACCCTACTTCCGTGCCGCCTTCACCAGTACAGCTACAGGGACAGCTGCCAGGACGGGTGCAATGACAGCCGCGATGGCAGCTAACCTGCCGGGGTGACGTATGCGTCCGCCTACGGACGGCTTCCGGCCCTGATCGCCGAAGCGACGAAGAAGTCCGACCTGATCTGGCTGGGCTCCGAGGACGGGCCTCCCACGGCCGCCTGGCACGTCTGGCACAACGACTGCGCCTTCGTCGTGACCGGCCCGGGCGAGCAGCCGCTGCCCGCCATCAGGGACCTGCCGACGGCCACGGTGACGGTGCGCTCGGCTGACAACCTCAGCCGCCTGGTGACCTGGGAGGCGCTGGTCTGGCTGATCAGCCCCGGCACCGATGAGTGGGCCGAGGTCGTGCCGCTGCTGATGGCCAAGCGGCTCAACCTCCCCGACGCCGAAGGCGCGGCGGCGCGCTGGTCGGCCGAGTGCACCATCATCCGGCTCGAGCCGACCGGCCGCCTGCGTGAGGCGGGCGCCGGCCTGCCGTCGGAATCCGGTGCGGCCCCCCCGCGGCTGACCTCGGCGACCACGTCAGTGCGGGTGCCCTTCACACTCGGCCGCCGGCGCCGGCGGGGATGAAGGGCTCGCCGGGCGCCGCCGAGCCGGGGTGAGCCGGGCCCGTCACGGTAGCCTGGTCACTCGTGACGACGGCGACCAGGGTCTATCTCGCCCAGCTGTCCGGTATCGCGGTATTCGACCCGAATGGCGATCAGATCGGCCGGGTACGCGATGCCGTGGTCACGCTGCGTACCGACGCCCAGGCGCCGCGGGTGATCGGCCTCGTCGTCGAAATCCAGCATCGCCGCCGTATCTTCCTGCCACTCGGGCGGGTCACCACGGTCGACGCGGAGGCCGTGGTCCTGGGCACCGGCAAGGTCAGTTTGCGCCGGTTCGAGCAGCGGCCCGGCGAGGTCCTGGTGCTCGGCGGTCTGCTGGACCGCCGCGTGACCATCGGCGAGACGGGCCAGGTGGCCATCGTCGTCGACGTGGCGATGGAACAAACCAGGATCCGCGACTGGGTGATCGGCAAGCTGGCGGTGCGGGAGTTGCACCACGGCCGGCTCGGCCGGCGCCGCGGCCAGGTGCGCCAACTCGACTGGGACCAGGTGAGCGGGCTGCACCTGCCCGAGGGTGAGCAGGGTGCGGCGAACCTGCTGGCGGTATTCGCCAAGATGCGCCCCGCCGATCTGGCCAGCGTGTTCAAGGACCTGTCGGCCAAGCGCCGGCATGAGGTGGCGCAGGCGCTTGACGACGACCGGCTGGCCGACGTCCTGGAGGAGTTGCCCGAGGAGGACCAGATCCAGATCCTGGCCAGCCTCACCGGCGAACGGGCCGCCGACGTCCTCGAGGCGATGGATCCCGACGACGCCGCGGACCTGCTGCACGAACTGCCGGCCGGTGAGCAGGAACGGCTGCTGGAACTCATGGAGCCCGCCGAGGCAGCCCCCGTACGCCGGCTGCTGCGCTACTCCGAGGACACCGCCGGCGGTCTGATGACCTCCGAGCCGGTGATCCTGCTCCCCGACGCCTCCGTAGCAGAAGCACTGGCCCGGGTGCGCGATCCGCAGCTGACCCCGGCCTTGGCGGCCCAGGTCTATGTCTGCCGGCCGCCGATGGCCACTCCCACCGGGAAGTATCTCGGCATCGCGCACCTGCAACGGCTGCTCCGCGAGCCGCCCTCCGCCCTGATCGGCGGTGTCGTCGACGGCGACATCGCCCCGCTGGATCCGGAGACCTCGCTGCACGACGTGGCCAGTTACCTGGCGACCTACAACCTCGTCGCCGTTCCCGTCGTGGACGACACTCGGCGGCTGGTCGGCGCCGTGACGGTCGACGACGTCCTCGACCACCTCCTGCCGGCCAACTGGCGGGAGGGGCCGCATGGCTGAGCACAGCCGCATCCGGCTGGACCAGCCCAGGATCCTCCGGCGTGGGATGCCCCGGCCGAGCTATTCACCGGAGACGTTCGGCCGGGTGGCCGAGCGCTTCGCGCGATTCCTGGGCACCGCGCGCTTCCTCGTCTACATGACGATCTTCATCGTCATCTGGATCGCCTGGAACGCCCTCGCGCCCAGGGCCGCCCGCTTCGACCCCTACACCTTCACCTTCCTCACCCTCCTGCTGTCCCTCCAGGCCTCGTACGCCGCCCCGCTGATCCTGCTGGCCCAGAACCGCCAGGCCGACCGGGATCGGATCTTCCTGGAGGAGGATCGGGTACGCGCGCTGGCGGCCAAAGCAGACATCGAATACCTGGCCCGGGAGCTGGCGGGCCTGCGCGTGGCGATCGGCGAGGTGGCCACCCGCGACTTCATCCGCTCGGAGCTGGCCCGGCTGAATGACGAGGAGCGCGAGCGCGACGGCTGAACGCGGTCCAGCCGATCGCTAAGGCAGACGTCCGGACCTGTCGAGGCCTTTTCCGTGATAGTTGAGCATGCTCCCCCCCGGCGTCGACGCCTCGGCGAGGTCCTGGTCGAGCAGGGCGTCGTGACCCGCGCCGGCCTGGAAGCCGCCCTCTCGGCGCAGATGGACACGCCGTCGGGAGCCCAGCGGCAACGGCTCGGTGCGACCATCATCGAGCTGGGCCTGGCCACCGAGCGCCAGATTCTGGCTGCGCTGGCCGGAGCGCTCAACCTGGAGATGGTCGACCTCGGCCGGACCCCGGTGGACTCGGCGATGGCCCGGCTGCTGCCGCGCGCCGTTGCCGAGCGGCACGAGTGCCTCGTGATGGCCCGCCACGGCAACCGGATCACCGTTGCCACGACGGACCCGACGAACGTGGTGGCGATCGACGACATCCGGCTGCACACCGGCGCGTCCGACGTCCTGCTCAAGGTGGCGACCGCCACGCAACTACGCGCGGCCCTGGGCCGGGCCTGGAGCCTGTCCAACGACTCCTCCGAAGTCGTCCCGGTCGAGGCCATGCCGGAGCCGGAGGAGCTTGCCGACGCATTCGGGGCCGGCGTCGATGCCGCCCCGGTCGTCCGACTGGTCAATGCGGTCATCGGGGACGCGGTGCGCACCCGCGCCAGCGACGTACACATCGAGCCACAACAACTGGAGCTCCGGGTGCGCTACCGGGTGGACGGCGTGCTCCGCGAGGTGATGACCGTGCCAAGGACCCTCGCCGCCGCCGTGGTCAGCCGGATCAAGATCATGGCCGGCCTCGACATCGCCGAGCGACGCCGCCCCCAGGACGGCCGGAGCCGGATCGCGACCGACGGCACCAACATCGATGTCCGGATCAGCACGTTGCCCACCATGCACGGCGAGAAGGTGGTGCTGCGGCTGCTCGCCCGGGCCGACGACATCCCTGCGCTGGACCGTTGCGGCCTGACCAAGGAACAGCTTCCGATCATGCGCGCCGCGCTGTCCTCGCCGCAGGGGCTGGTGATCATCTGCGGTCCCACCGGCTCGGGCAAGACCTCAACGCTTTACGCCGCGCTGACCGAGATCTCCGACACGGAGCACAACGTCATCACCCTGGAGGACCCGGTCGAACTGCAACTGCCCGGCATCAGCCAGGTGCAGGTGCACGAGGCCTCCGGCCTGACCTTCGCCCGCGGCCTGCGGTCGGCGCTGCGCCAGGACCCCGACATCATCCTGGTCGGTGAGGCACGCGACGGTGAGACGGCCGAGCTGGCCCTGCAGGCGTCCCTCACCGGGCACCTCGTGCTGACCACGCTGCACACCAACGATGCCGTGTCAGCCGTCACCCGGGTCGTCGAGATGGGCGCGGACCCGTTCCTGCTGGCATCCTGCCTGACGCTCGTGGTCGCGCAGCGGCTCGTCCGGGTGCCCTGCTCGACATGCGCGGTCAGCTACCAGCCCGAACCCGAGGTGCTGCACCTGCTCGGCCTGACGCTCGACGACCTCGCGGATGCCAACCCGTTGCGCGGCACCGGCTGCGGCGACTGCGGCGACTCCGGCTACCGCGGGCGGATCGGGGTATTCGAGTTGCTGCCGGTCACCGCGGCATTGCGCGCCGTGCTGCACGAGTCACCCACCGAGGCCGCCGTCGGGGCTGCTGCCCGCGAGGCGGGGGTGCGCACCCTGCGCAGCGCAGCGGTCGCCCGGGCGATGCTCGGTGAGACGACCTTCGAGGAGGCACTGCGGGTCACACACGCCGACACCGACGTGGGCCTACGCTGCCCGGGCTGCACCCGGGTCGTCGGGCCGGACATGGTGGCCTGCCCCTGGTGTGCGCGCGACCTCGAGACCGGCCGGTGCGCCGGCTGCGAGCGGATGCTGCAGCCCGAGTGGAGCGTGTGCCCGTGGTGCCGCACGGTGGCCGGCGCCCCTCCGATGCCAGCTCCGGTCGCACCCCCACCGGCCGGCTCCCCCGCGGGAATCCCACTGCAAGTGGCCGCCCACCGCTAACGGCGCCGACCACACAGTCACGGCCGCACTGTCCAGGACCGTGCGGAGCATGCCGCCAGTAGCATGGGGCTCATCATGGCTTCCCCAGGCACGCTCGTCGATCAGGTTCACCTGGCGCTCGCGACCGTCATCGATCCGGAGATCCGCCGGCCCATCACCGAGATCGGCATGGTCAAGGGCGTGACCACACACCCGGACGGGTCGGTCGACGTCGGGATCTATCTCACCATCGCGGCATGCCCGCTCAAGGACCGGCTCACCGCCGACGTCACCGCCGCGGTCGGTGCGATCGCCGGGGTGATGGCGGTCCGGGTCGAGCTCGACGTGATGAGTCAGGAACAGCGCAAGGCGCTGCAGTCGCAGTTGCGTGGCGGAGCGCCGGTCAAGGAGATCCCGTTCGCCAAGCCCGGCTCGCTGACCCGGGTCTACGCCGTCGCGTCCGGCAAGGGCGGCGTCGGCAAGTCGACGGTCACCGTCAACCTGGCCGCCGCCCTGGCCCAGCGCGGCCTGTCGGTGGGTGTCGTCGACGCCGACATCTACGGCTTCTCCATCCCGAGGATGCTCGGTGTCACCGGCAGCCCTACCCAGGTCGAACAGATGATCATGCCGCCGCAGGCCCACGGCATCCGGGTGATCTCGATCGGGATGTTCACCAAGGGCAACACGGCGGTGGTGTGGCGGGGTCCGATGCTGCACCGGGCGTTGCAGCAGTTCCTCGCCGACGTCTTCTGGGGTGACCTGGACGTGCTGCTCATGGACCTGCCGCCGGGCACCGGCGACATCGCCATCTCGGTGGCGCAGCTGGTGCCGAGCGCGGAGATCCTGGTGGTCACCACCCCGCAGCAGGCCGCGGCCGAGGTGGCCGAGCGGGCCGGCTCGATCGCCCTGCAGACCCATCAGCAGATCACCGGCGTGGTCGAGAACATGAGCTGGCTGGAGCAGCCCGACGGCAGCCGGCTGGAGTTGTTCGGGGCCGGTGGCGGTGCCCAGGTGGCGGACTCCCTGTCCCGGGCGACCGGTGCGACGGTGCCACTGCTGGGCCAGGTGCCCATCGACGTCCGGCTCCGGGAGAGCGGCGACAGCGGGCAGCCGCTCGTGCTCGGTGATCCGTCGGCACCGGCCGCGGCCGCCCTGCTGGGGGTGGCCGAGCGGCTCGCCGGCCGCCAGCGCGGGCTCGCCGGGCGCTCACTGTCCCTGACCCCGGTCAGCTCGCGTGGGTGAGCGAAGCGGGTCGGTCGCCGGATCAGTCTGATCGGTTGTCCGGGACTGGTCTGGTCAGGTCGCGTCGGCGTCGTAGGGCGCGGGCTCGCCGTCGGTCAGCGGTCGCGGCGCCGGCCGGGCGGCCTGCCGCGCGGTGGCGGGCCGGGCGTCGACCGCGTCCTCGCCGTCGAGCAGACCCTCGTCGAACAGATTCTTGCGGATGAAGGTCTTTGGGTTGAGCGAGGCGAGATCGAGGTCACCGAGCTCCGGGCCGAGCTCGGCCTGCAGGTCCGAACGTGCGTTGTTGGCCATCTGCCGCAGGGTCCGCAGCATCCGACCGGCCTCGGCGGCCATCTGCGGCAGCCGCTCCGGTCCGAACACGAACAGCGCGATCACCACGAGGAGCGCCACCTCGGGCCAACCCACGGAATTGAACATTGGTGGTCAGGGGCGCAGGAGCCGCGTTGCGGCCCTGTTTCCCCATCCCCCTTTCAAACCGTGCGTGCGGTTTTCCCGCACACGGCTTACCGATGATCTTCTTGGCATAGTTACGCAGCTTTCGGATAGCGGACGG
>JBBRYN010000063.1:0-21244 GCA_038237645.1 Mycobacteriales bacterium | reverse complement strand
CTCACTGCGCTCCTCGCTTCGCTCGATGCTCGCTCGACTGAACCGTCATCTCACTGCGCTCCTCGCTTCGCTCGATGCTCGCTCGACTAGCGCAGCGACCAGCGCACGGTCACCGTGACGTCGACCCGGGCCGTTCCGGGGCTGATCGGCATCCGGATGGGGGCGGCCGCCGCGACGTCCATTGCCGGGCTTGGGCCGTTCTGCCCTACCTGTTCGCTGATCGTCTGCACCGGGCCGAGGGTGCGGCCGGCCAGCGTGGCATAGCGCTGAGCCTTGCTCTTGGCGTCGGCGAAGGCGGCATCGCGTGCCTTTTGCAGCAGGGCGGTGTCGTCGGAGAGGTCGAAGGAAACGCCCTGCAGGCGCGCCGCGTTGCCGCCGGCGCTGACCGCGTTGCTGATCGTCTGCCCCGCCTTGGCCAGGTTGCGCAGTTTGGCGGTGACCTGCTCGCTGACGGTGTACCCGGCGGGCCGGCCCTTGTTGTCGGTCGTCTGGTACAGCGAGACACCTGAGGTCTGCAGGTCCTTCTCCGCCACGCCGGCCCGGCGCAGGGCATCGTGGACCCGCTGCTGCAGGCCGCCCGCATCGCGCAGAGCGGCGGACACGTCGGCCCGGCGCACCTCGACGCCCAGCGACACCTCCAGCACATCCGGGGTGCCGCTGGTCTTGCCCAGGCCGGACACCACGACGCCCGCAGGTACGGCGCCCGTGCCTGCGGTGTCCGCCGCCCGGACCGGTGGCGGTTGGTGCACGGTGCCGAGCAGGTAGGCGGCGGCTATCGCGACGACGGCGGCTGGTGCCGCCAGGGCGGCCTGAGCGGTGCGGCGCATGGGAAACCTCCATGATCGGGCCCGCGAGCCGGGCCTGTGGGGGTCAGACGCACGCGGCGCCGGTTCGGTTCAGCCCGGGCGGGACGAGCCCGTGTAGCCCATCTGCGAGATCGACTGGTAACGCACGACATCACCTGCTGTCGGCGCGCCCACAACGGTGTCACCACCGACGAAGATCGCCACGTGACTGATCGGTGAGTAGAAGAAGACGAGGTCTCCGGGCCGCATCTGCGAGCGGGACACGTGCGCCGTCACGGCGTACTGCATCCGGGACGAGTGCGGCAGCGAGACACCGGCTGCCCGCCACGACGCCATGGTGAGGCCGGAGCAGTCGTAGGCCCCGGGGCCGGAGGCTCCCCAGGAGTACGGCTTGCCCATCTGCGACATCGCGAAGCGCAGCGCGACGGCTCCCCGGCCGCTGCCGGGGACGGCCCGCATGGGAAAGGCAGCAGTCGCTCGCCGCCCGCCAGCGGACCTGCTGGCCCGCGCTGGAGCGTCCGCGGCATCGGCCAGGCGGAGCCACCTGCCGAGGTCGGCCTGGATGGCGGCCTTCTTCGCGCGCAGCGTCGACTCCGTGCTGCGCTGGCGGGCTTCCTCGTGGGCGACGCCCCGGATCTGCTCGTCAAGCGCCTCGTGCGCCAGGCCGAGCGCGCGAAGCTGAGTGCGCTGGTCGCTGGACAATTGCCGCAGCATGGCGATGTTGTCGATGAACTGCTGCGGGTTGCGGGCCGCGAGCACGGTGTTGAGGCCGGCCACATTGCCGCTGCGGTAGGCAGTGGCGGCCAGCGTGTCGGCCTGCTGCTGCATGGTGCCGAGCTTCTGCCGGGCGGAGCTGACCTGCCCGCGCAGTTGCGCGATCAGTCCCTGGGTGGTGCGTAACCGCTCGCGGGCCGCGTCGTACTCCTCGGTCGCTTGGCGCATGCGCGCTTCCAGGGTTGCCACCTGCCGGTGTGCGGTCGCCCCGGTCGGGGTCGGGACGGCGAAGGCGCCGCCGGCGGTGACGAGGCAGAGGCCGCTCACGGCCAGGATCATGCCGGTGAGGAGACCGGTACGGGGTAGTCGGGACGTGCGGAAGCGCCAGAGGCCGAGTGGCATGGTGGCTGCTCTTTCTTCCTTCATAGCCTGCCGACCGGGTTAGCTGACGGGTTCGGGCGGGGAAGATGCGCCCTACCTCACCTCGGTGAGGATTCACCCCGGGACTGCGGTGGGTCCCCGGCTCGCGTCGCGTTGCGCGATCGCGATTAAGCGTGGCTGGCCGGTGACACCGCTGTGGCATCGACTGCCGGCGAGCGTCGCGAGCGTACCCCGGCCCAACCCGTTGGCAAGTGGGTGACGCACGGTATTTTCAGCGGCACGCCCGGTTAGCGGCACTTTGTCCAATCCGGAACCGTAGGATTCGGCCTATGTCAGTGCGCTGGTGCCGCTGGTGCAGCTGTGGCGATGCCAGCGGCCATCCCGGACGGGCTCGCCGGCCGCAGCCAGGTCGAGGGCCGGATCACGCGCCGGCTGGCTGAGCTGGCACCGGCCGCCGCCGTCTTCGCCTGGATCGGGCTCGGGCTCACCGCCGAGAGCTTCGTACGCGGCACCGGCCAGTTGGCCCTGGGAGTCCTGACCTGGCTGCTCCTGCTGGCGCTGCTGTGGCGGGAATCGCCGCGTACCCGGGCGCAGGTCGCTGTGGTCGTCGTCTTCGCCACACTGGTCGAGTACTGCTTCGCCGGCTGGCTGGGCGTGTATGTCTACCGCCTGCACAACGTGCCGGCCTTCGTGCCCCCCGGGCATGGGCTGGTCTACCTGGCGGCGCTGTGCATCGGCCGCAGTGCGCTCGCCCGCGCCGCCGGCCGGCCGCTGGTCGTGGGCACCGTGCTGGCGGGCGGGTTGTGGGCGCTGTGGGGCGTCACCGCATCGCCCCGGCCCGACGTGCTCGGCGCCTTCTGGTTCGGCTGCCTGCTCTGCTTCCTGATCTGGGGCCGGCGCCAGCGGCTGGTCTACGTGGGGGCCTTCCTGGTCGTGTCGACACTGGAGCTGCTGGGGACGGCCCTGGGCACCTGGACGTGGTCGGCGATCGATCCGATCATGGGCTGGGTGAGCATGGGCAACCCGCCGAGCGGGGCGGCCGGCGGCTACGGGTGGTTCGACGCGGCCGGCATCGCGCTGGCCCCGGCGATCGTCCGGCTGTTCAGCCGGCGGGCGGAAGTCCCATGACGGCAAGGCGGCAGGTGGCGCTGCTGCGGGGGATCAACGTGGGAGGGCGAGCCAAGGTCGCCATGGCCGACCTGCGCCGCCTGGTCGGCGGTCTGGGGTACGACGGCGTCCGGACCTACCTGCAGAGCGGCAACGTCGTGCTGACCACCGCGAAGTCACCGGACACCGTGGCAGCGGAGATCGAGCGGGCCGTCGCGGCCGAGCTGGGGCTGCAGCCACGGGTGCTGGTGCGCACCCGCGACGAGTTGGCCGCGGTGATCGAGGGCAACCCGCTGCCGGCGGCCACCTGGGACGGCTCGCGGATTTTCGTCACGTTCCTTTCCGCGGCGCCGCCCGCGGATCGGCTGGCCGGCATCGACCCTGCCGGGTTCGCACCGGACGTGTTCGAGGCACGCGGCCGGGAGATCTACCTGCACTGCCCCGACGGGATCCACGACTCCAAGCTGGCGCGCGCCCTGTCGGAGAAGCGGCTCGGGGTCGTCGCCACGGCCCGCAACTGGAACACCGTCACGAAGCTGCTCGACCTTGCCGACGACGGCTGATTGCGTGCATGCCGACGCGTCAGGCGGCGGGCCGTCGCTCGACCGGCAGTCGAGACCGGCTGAACAGTCCGGCGATCCCGATCGCCAGGGCGGGCACGACCACGGCGGTGATGGCCAGACTCGGCCACGGGATCGCCAGCGCACGCTGGACTCCGGGGAAGTCCGTGGCCCGCTGCACGAGGACCAGACCGGTGGACGGCACGAACCCGGCGACCGTGCCGTGCCGTGCCGAACAGCGTGATGACCCCCGCACGGGACATGGACAGCTGCCGGCGCAGTCGGGGGCTGGCCCCGACCGCGGCCAGGGGTGGCCAGGTCCGGCCGACTGTCCACATTGGCCAGTGCGGTCGCCGTGACGGCGGCCCCCAGCGTGATGATCGGCGCTGCGATGACGAGGGACAGCAGCCCGATGCCGTACCTGTCGACGTATCCCCGCTCGACCACGATGCCGAGCCCGGAGGCGACCTGGTCCAGGGCGCCCTGGGCTGCCTGCTCCTCCCGGTCGGTCGGGACCCGACGATTTGTGGCGACGACGGCGACTGGCACCGGACGCATCCCGATCCGGGCGGCCGCGCTGCTCGGCAGCACTGCCTGGGCGATCGGGGCAGCACCCTGGAGGAACTCTGCGCCCACCTGGTAGGTCCTGGAACACGTAGCCCAGCGACCGCCGGCGCAAGGCGGCCAGCGCTTTGCGGGACAGCGTGTCGAGCACGACCCCCTCCACGATGACCTCGCCCTCGGTGGGTGCGTCCAGGCCGCCGGCGAGGCTCAGCAGCGTCGTCTTGTCCGACCCGGAGGGCCCCATCACCGCGACGAGCGAACCGGCAGCCACAGACAGGGAGACGCTGCGCAAGGCGTGCACCCGCGCCTCGCCGGTCTCGTGGACGCGGGTCACGGCTCGCAGCTCCAACACCGGATGCGTCATGACCGGACCGCCCGCTGCGGCTCTGCGGAGCGCACCGGCACGACCGACCGGCGGGGCCGCCGCGGATGGCGGGCGAGCCGCGTCTCGCAGTGGTCGAGCCAGCGGACCTCGGCCTCAGCGGCGAAGATCAGTGAGTCGAGGACCAGCAACCAGGGCAGGTCGTCGTCCGATCGGGACTTCAGCCGGGTGTATTGCTGCAGCGCCTCGACGGTCGCCGTGCGCTGGGCCTGGATCACGGCCTTCACGTCGACGCTCGGGGTGTTGATGGCGAGTGCCAGCTTGATGGCCAACTCGTCGCGAGGCGGGTTGTCGAGATGGCAACCTGGTCGGATGCCAGTCTCCCGCCGCGACGATGCCGATTCCGGCCTTCCTGCCAGCTCCCCTGCGGGCACCACCGTCGACCTGAACGCCGACCTGGGCGAGGGGTTCGGCGTGTGGACGCGGGGCGACGACGAGGCGATGCTGCAGGTGGTCACCAGCGCCAACGTCGCCTGCGGCTTCCACGCCGGCGATCCGAGGATCATGCGCCGGGTGTGCTCGGCGGCATCGCAGCGTGGCGTCGTCGTCGGTGCGCAGGTCGGATATCACGACCTGGCCGGGTTCGGCCGGCGGGCCGTCGACATCGAGCCGGCCGACCTGACCGACGACCTGATCTATCAGATCGGTGCACTGGACGCCTTCGCCCGCATCGCCGGTGACCGGGTGCGCTACGTCAAACCGCACGGCGCGCTCTACAACGTCGCGATCACCTCGGCCGACCAGGCCGCCGCGATCGTGAACGCAGTACATGGCTACGACGCCGCGCTGCCGGTCGTCACGCTGGCCGACGGCGAGCTGGCCCGGCTGGCGACCGAGGCCGGCCTGACCGTGGTGGCCGAGGCGTTTGCCGACCGCGCCTATACCGCCGAGGGGCACTTGGTGTCGCGCCGGCTGCCGGGCTCGGTGCTGCACGACCCGGCGCGGATCGCCGCCCGGGCGGTGCAGATGGTCACGGACGGGACCGTGCACGCGGTCGACGGCGCGATGGTGCAGGTCAGCGTGGACTCCGTGTGCGTGCACGGCGACACACCGGGCGCGGTGGGGATCGCGGTGGCCGTGCGGGCGGCGTTGCTCGCCGCGGGCGTCCGCCTGCGGGCCTTCGCCAACGGCGCCGCGGCGGTGCGATAGCGGTGCGTTTTCTGCGGGCCGGCCGCCTCGGCGTGCTGGTCGAGGTCGACGACCTCGGCACGGTACTGCGACTGCATGCGGCGCTGCGCCGGCAGCCGCTGCCCGGCGTGACCGACGTCGTGCCGGCGGCCCGTACCGTGTTGCTGCTGCACGACGACACGACGACGCCGTCCCGGCTCGCCGATCAGGTGCGCGGACTCCCGCTGCCGGAGGCGTACCCGGCCACAGGTCCGGCGGTGGTGATCCCGGTTGTCTACGACGGACCGGACCTCGCGGAGATCGCCCGGCAGACCGGGCTGGCGCCGGGCGAGGTGGTCGAACGACATCTCGCGGGGAGCTACGCCGTCGCGTTCATCGGGTTCGCCCCCGGTTTCGCCTATCTCGCAGGTGGTGACCCGGCACTGCGGGTGACCCGGCGGGACAGCCCGCGGACCCGGGTTCGGTCCGGCTCGGTGGCGCTGGCCGGGGAGTTCACCGGGATCTACCCACGGGACGGGCCGGGCGGCTGGCAGTTGATCGGGCACACCGCCGCGCCGCTGTGGGACCTCACCCGGCAGCCGCCCGCCTTGCTGCCGCCGGGCGCACGTGCCACCTTCGCGGCGGCCGAAGCGTGATCGAGGTCATCCGCAGCGGCCCGCTGACCACGGTGCAGGATCTGGGCCGCCCGGGCCTGGCGCATCTCGGCGTCGGCAGGTCCGGCGCCGCCGACCGGCCGGCGCTCACGCTGGCCAATCGGCTGGTGGGAAACGCCGAGCGCGCCGCCTGCCTGGAGGTGACTCTGGGCGGGCTGGTGCTGCGGTCGACCGCAACCGGCACCATCGCGCTCACCGGGGCGCCGTGCCCCGTGCTGGTCGCGGGCCGGCCGGCCGCCATGCACACGCCGATCAGCGTCCCGGCCGCAGCAACGGTGGAGTTGGGCCGGCCGGCGACCGGCGTCCGGACCTACCTGGCGGTCCGCGGTGGGATCGCCGTGCCGCCGGTCCTGGGCTCCCGTTCGACCGACCTGCTGGCCGGGCTCGGGCCGCCGGTGGTCGGCGCCGGGGACGAGTTGCCGGTCGGCGACGACGCGGCCGGGTTGCCGCACGTCGATCTGGCGCCGGTGCCGCCGCTGGCATCCGACATCCGGTTGCGGGTGCTGGCCGGACCGCGCGAGGACTGGTTCACCGCCGGGGCGCTGTGGTTGCTCGGTGCGCAGCCGTACGAGGTGACACCCGCCTCCGACCGGGTGGGACTGCGGCTGCGCGGGCCGGCCCTGACCCGCTCCCGCGACGGGGAACTCCCGTCGGAGGGAATGGTCGCCGGCGCGCTGCAGGTGCCGCCGGACGGCCTGCCCGTGCTGCTGCTGGCCGACCATCCGGTGACGGGTGGCTATCCGGTGATCGCCGTCGTGGACGAGGTGGACCGTCACCTGGCGGCTCAGGCGCGACCCGGCAACCGGCTGCGCTTCCGGCTCGTCTGACGCCGTCGCCCGTCATCGCCCGGCATCGTCTGGCCGCACGACTTGCAGGGCTGCCGGCCAGTCGGCGACCGGCGTCAGCCACTCCCGCTCGTGCTCGCCTGCCTGCGTGGCGAAGAGAAACAGGTGCGGCACGACACCACGCAGGGCCGCGAGCACGTCGGCCCGGTCGTCGAGGAAGTGCGTGATGCCGAGTTCGGCGCAGATGGGCGCCTTGTCCGCGCGCCGACGGCAGAACCGTACGTTGTCCTGCGGTATGCCCGTACGGGTCCAGAGGTCGTGATGCCCGAGCCAGGCCAGCGACCGGGCCTCGATCCGGACGCCGCACTTGGACACGATCCACACTCGGCCGGCGAACCGTTCGGTGAGCAGCGCGAGCGCGTCGAACGCCCCGGGTACGGCGGGAGTCCGCAGCGCCGCGTCCAGGCCACCGCGCAGGAATGCGGTGTCCGGGCCACCGGCAGCCGACCCGGCGATGATCACCCGGCCGATGTCGACCCCGAGTCGCGGCGCACCCATACGCATGCTCATCCGTCACCCAGTGTCGCAAGGAGCCGCGGTGACCGCTCGGGCGGCTGCCTACAGCCGGTGTCCTGCGGCGCCGATACCGCGGGCATGTCCCTGATGCTTCACAGCGAGCACGCGATCACCTTGCCCACCTGGTGGTTGTCAGAGCATGGGACACATGTGCTGGGCCTGGTGATTCCATCTGCCCTGCTGGCGCTCGTGATCGCCGGCGGCCGCGTCAAGAACTCGCTTAACCGGCGCGGCTACCGCTGGCCGGCTCCGGCCGTGCTCATCGCGGCCGTCCTGTCGCTGCTCGCCGGCACGGTCCACGGACTGGTCTGCCCCGAGCACTTCCGTGAGGGGTTCCTCTACGGGGCGTTCTTCGCTGTCGACGCCAGCGCCCAACTGCTCTGGGTTGGCCTGGTGATGTGGCGTCCCAGCCGCTGGCTGGTCGCGGTCGGGCTGTTCGCGAACGTGCCCGTCGTACTGCTGTGGGTGGTCACCCGGACGATCGGTATTCCGCTCGGGCCGGAGGCCGGCGTGGTGGAAGGCGTGGGCTTCCTCGACGCCGTCTCAACGGTTGCCGAGGTCGGCATCGTGGTCGGCTGCGGGTGGCTGCTCATCCGCGGTGCATCACTCCTCCTGCCACCCCGACCGGTCGCCACGCAGGCAGCCACACCTGGTTGAGGTCGGATCAGTAGCGGGCGACCAGATGCAGCCCGACGGCGGCCAGCGACCCCTCGGCGATCCGTCGAACCTCGATGGCGCGCAGGACGTTGAACAGTGCTGGCGCGGTCGGGTCGTCGTCGAGCCAGCCGCTGAGGTACCGGTACAAGTAGGGCGTTCGCACGATGTCGACGATCGGGAACCGGCGGGTGACGGCATCGACCATTGCCGATCCGGTGTTCATCGGGTCGCGCTCGGCGTGATGGTGCTGCCACCGCACCAGCGGGTCTACCGGTCCGGTCTCGGGCGAGCCGGCGGCCCAGCCACCATGCCAGCCATCCGGCAGCAGCCCGGCGGCCGTGAGCACCGCACACGCGTCGTAGAACCAGGTGGTGGCTGAGCGGTCGGCCCGATCCCAGGCGAATTCGTCCAGCACCAGGAGACCGCCCGGTCGCAGCAGGGCCCGGGCGCGGGCGATTGCGGCGTCGACCGGGTCGACGTGATGCAGGGACAGCGAAAAGATCACCGCGTCGAACGGGTCGTCTGCATAGTCGGTGATATCGGCGTGCAAGGCAGGGACGCCACCGGCCTGGGCGGCGACGACCGACTCGGCGTCGCTGTCGATGGCCGTCACGTCGTAACCCCGGTGCTGCAGGGCTGCGGCCAGGTGTCCGCGGCCGCAGCCGGCATCGAGCAACCGGGCCGGCGCAGCGGGCAGCGTACCGGCCAGGTAGTCCAGTTGTTCGTCAAGAACGATCCTCGGCTCAGGCATACGGTCAGCCTGGGCCAGCCAAGCCATGAGTACAACTGCAGGTCAGTTCTGTGAGGCATAAGCTGGACGCATGCTTGACACTTGGACGCTGCGAGTGCTGGTCGAGGTGGGCGAGCGGGGATCGTTCTCGGCGGCCGCCCAGGCGCTCTCGATGACCCAGCCCGCCGTGTCCCGGCAGATCGCCGGGCTCGAGCGGCGCCTGGGTGTCCGGCTGTTCCAACGGGCTCCTCGCGGCGTGCGGGCGACGGCCGCAGGCGAGGCCGCCCTCGAACTCGCCAACGGCGTGCTGGCCCGGCTGCAGGCGATGGAGGCCCGGCTCAGCGCGTTCACCAGCGCCGACGCCGGGGATCTGCGGCTGTGCGCGCTCCCCAGCGCCAACGTGTCCTTGGTGCCCGAGGCAATCCGCCGCTTCGGCGAGGCACATCCCGCGGTGACCGTGACCCTGCTGCAGGTCGATCCGGCCGATTCGGTGGCTGCGGTGCGTGACGGCCGGGTCGATCTCGCGCTGATCACTGCCTGGGACCTGCCCAGCGATGAGCGCGTGGACGGCGTCGAGCTGATCCGGCTGATCGACGACGAGCTGTGGCTCGCCCTGCCCGACCAGCACCCGCTTGCCGGGCGGCATCGGGTGCGGCTGCACGACCTGCGCGAGGAGGCATGGATCGAGGGGGCGCACCCGGACTGCCTGGGATCGCTGACGCAGCTCACCGATGCGCTCGGCGGTCCGCCGCGGATCGCTTTCACCTGTGACGACTGGGGTGGCAAGCAGGCCCTGGTCGCGGCCGGCGCCGGCATCACGCTGATTCCCGGCCTCGCCCTGGCCGGGATGCGGCCCGACCTGGCGCTGCGCCTGCCGAGCCCCCGACTGCCGACCCGGCGACTGTTCGTAGCCCTCGCGCCCGTGCCCCACCGGGCGCCGACCGCCACCGCCATGTGCGCCCTGCTCGTCGATCTCGCGCGAGCAGCCGCGAGGCGTCGTCATTCGGCGAGTCCGATCAGGTGAGCCCCAACCAGCCCTGCCCGCTCAGGCTGCCGGGTCACCGTCCGCCGCGCTGCGCAGCGCGGCAATATCGATCTTGCCCATCCCGAGTATCGCCTGCATCGCCCGCTGGGCCCGGGCCGGGTCCGGATCGTTGAGCGCCTCTTCCATCCCGACCGGCACGACCTGCCAGGACAGCCCGTACCGGTCCTTGAGCCAGCCACACGGCCCTTCCTTGCCGCCGGCGGACAGCCGTCCCCAGTAGCGGTCGATCTCCTCCTGGGTCTCGCAGGTGATCGCGAAGGGGACCGAACCACAGGTTGGGGGTGATCTTCTCTTGCATGACGCTTCCTTCCGTACTGCGGGCATCGTCCCGGGCTGCTCTTGTCTCCAGGTAGGCCGTGCCACGGGGCGAAACTCATTGCCTGTATGCCAGGCCGTTCCCCGGATGGCCCGGCCTCACCACATCCAGGGAGTCCGATGGTGCAGCACCTCCACGAGCCGGCGTTGGATGGCAGCGGCGTGCGGCGGGATCACCGCCTCAGTCTGGTCGCCGATCTTGACACCGGTCGCCAGGAGGACGTGCAGCGCGCGCAAGGTGCGCAGGGTGTTGGACACGCGGGCGGCCACCCGGGTCTCGTCGGGACCTGCGAGCAACTCCTGCACCGGGTCGAGCCAGCCGGTTGCCTCGGTCGTCGTCAGGTCTTCGCGGGTCAAGGTCGCAGCGACAGCGGCGGCCAGTCGGTCGTCCTCCTGGTCGCGCCACACGTAGTCGGTACACGCCGTCAGTCGGGCCGCCGCCAGCCGAACATGCGTTCCGGTGCCACGCCGGGGGCAACCCCGAACTCACCGGCCAGGTCTGCACCGTGGGCGACGGCATGCAGCCGCCCCGGGCCGGGGTCGTAGCCGCGCAGGTCCCGCTCGGCGGGCCACCATGCTTCGAAAGCGGTGATCCAGCGGTCTTCGATTGCGCCCTGGCCAACCAGATTCGCGGGGATAAGTGGGGCGAAGGTGCGAGCCTGGATGGCCTCGTCGGTGAGCCGTTGTGCCATCTCGTCACCCAACTCGATCATGAGGTCATGAGGCAGGTCTCCCCTGCCGATCCATGTCGCGAGCGTTGTGTACGCGATCCGGTCGCGAATCTCCGGATCGGCTGCGCGCAGCATCAAGGACAACTGCCGGACGAGGTCGGGCAGCGGACAACCCGGCGGGATGGAGCAGCCGGTGTCCCGGATGTCGACCCAGTCGATGTCGGCCACGCTCCGCGACACCAGCCCACCCGCCCGTCGGCTGGGGCAGCGCAGGCCGGGAGCGTCGCTAACCCTGCCCCGGCGAACTCGACCCGGCGAGCAACTTCTCCCAGCGGCGCAGCTCGGCAGGGCGCAGCCGTACGAGCGATTCGAAGGCAGCTTGTTGTACGGAAGCGTCACTGTCGTGGAGCAGATTGACGAGGGTGTCGATGGACCGCCGGTCATCGTAAGACCCCAATTGATTCGCCACATGCCTACGTGGGGGTCGCGATCTTCTCCTGCGATCGGCCTCCCGCAGCAGGCAGCCGAGGACGTCGTCGCCGCGGTAGGACTCCAGAGACTTCAGTGCGTGATCTACCACGGATTCGCTCTGGTCTTGATCAACCATTCGGATCAATGTCGGGATCGCCCGCTCGCCACCGGCGACTTCCAGGCCGTACGCGGCCGTGCTGCGAACCTCTTGCGAAGGGTCGGTGACCGCGCTGGCCAGTCGGTCCACCAGGTCGGCAGGGCGTTGCTCGATGGCCTCGGCCAGCCGAGTCTCGCGGTCACGGGCTCCTTCGTCGTCCACCTGCTGGCGGGCTTACTCGTCGAGCCAGAGGCAGAACGGGTGGCCGTCCGGGTCGACCATCACCCGGACGTCGTCCTTCGGTTGGAACTGCGCTGTGACAGCGCCTGCCTCGACGGCGGACGCGACGGCTGCCTCGAGGTCAGCGACAGCGATGTCGAGAAGCGCCCCAAGACCTGAGGATCGGGGGATCCGAGTACCACGCTCCACCTGCCCGACGGGTGCTGTCCGTCCATGCCGGTGATTGTCGAGCGCGACCGGCGTGCCAGGGAAACCGGCGGCCGGCGGCGGCTTTCGGGAAGTCGTCGCGGGGACTACCCTGCGCGGCATGAGCGACATCACGCCGGGCTCAGAGGCTCCGTCGGGGAGGGCCGGCCGACGAGAACGGCCGCCCGAGAAGCACGGCGAGACCCTCGCGTACATCGCTGACGGCGGGCACACGAACTACTCCATCGAGCGGCAGATCGCGATGGAGGGAGAGTTCTTTCAGGGCTTGGCCCAGCGCGGTGGCACCACTCGAGCGCTCACGAAGCTGTTCGTACTGGCGATGCTGACCGCCCCCTTCTGGATCATCCTCTGGGCCCTGCTCAGCGGTCCATTCCGCTAGTCGGACGAGCATCGAGCGAGGCGAGAGGACAACCGGCGCCATCGGCGGTCACCAGCCGCGAGCGAGATCGTAGGCCCGCGCCAGGTCGTCAGCCCACGGCGCCCGGTGGTCACGCTGGAAGGCCTGGTACAGCCGGTCCCGCACGGTGTCGCGGCGTACCCATGCGTCCATGGCTCGGGGCCGCCGGACCGCGAGGTCGAGCCCGTTCACCAACTCGGCCAGGTGCTGGTCCGCCGCCGAGCCGGGGGTGGCGTCCCACGCGACGAGGAAGCGGTCGAGACACTCACCTGCGGCGGCGACCGCCTCAAGGAACGTCGCAGCATCGACGAACGACCCCAACGTCGACGGCCACCTCGCCAGCAGGCACCGCCACACGGCATCGAGGTAGCAGTCGACGGCGGCCTGTTCCTGTGCCGGCCAGGTGCGCCACCGCTGCTGCGGCAGCTTGCCCAGGACGATGGCCGCATCGATCTCCCCGGAGGTCACCAGGCGCTCAAGCAGCAAGGGCAACAAGCTCTTCACGTCGTATTCGTCGCCGACGGTGTTGCCGAGGCTGATGGTCAGTGAATACAGGTCGTGGTCGTCGACCGTGACCCGCCCCCGGCAATGCGGGCAGCCATCGAGCACGGCCAGGCGCGGATACCGGGCGAACTCCTCTCTAAGCCAGCCGATTGCCGCCACGAGGTCGCCGTTCACGCGTCGAGTGTCACATCCGCGGATTTCGGCAGACGGTTCACTGGGGCTGGTGGTGAGAAACTGACCCGGCGCGCACCCGTCGCCGTAGCGTTGGGTGGTGGCCAACCGTCTGGCGAAGTGCCCACGTTGTGGCGGTGGCGGTGGTGTTGGCGGGGACGCTGGTGCCTGACGGGCAGGCGCGGGCACGGTCCACGGATTCAGGCGAGTCAGCCGTGCATGAGCCGCTCGAACCATGAGGAGCTGATCAGGCGTTCTCCCTTCATGGCGTATTCGGTGAACGTGCCTACGTGACGGAAGCCCCTGGACAGGTGCAGGCCGACGGACGCGTCGTTGGGCAAGGCGACGCCGGCGACGACCAGATGGACTGCCTCCGACTCGAGACGGCTGAGCAACTCGTCGTACAGGCGCCTGCCCAGGCCCTGGCCACGGGATTGCGGGTCGAGGTAGATGCCTGCCTCTACCGTCCGGGCGAACGCCGGGTGCGACCGGTAGGGGCTGCTGGAGGCGCAGCCGACCACCACACCATCGACTTCGGCGACGAGGAGCCGGTGCGGGCCGCTCGGCGCAAACGCGCCAAACCACGTTTCCCGGTCGGCGAGGCTAGCTTCGACTTCGTCAAAGGTGACGGCGGTGTTGCTCACGTACCAGTTGTAGGTCGCCGTCAGGGCCGGCAGGTCGGTCAGGCGACCGGATCTGACGTGGACCCGCACGCGACCGGATTCTGCCACGGCGCCCTTCGCTGCCCACAGGCAGGCGCGGCCGGTGGTTGACTGACCGAGTGACTGACGATCTTGGTGGCGTTGGCGGTCAGGGGCACGCGGCGGCGCGAAGAGTGATCGTCTCGGCTGTGGCCGGCACCGCGGCCGCCGTGGCGACCGGGGTGTCCGGTGGCTGGGACTACGCACCTTCAGCGGGCTGGGTCAGCGCCGCGACGGTATTCCTCGGATGGACCTGGAAGGTGATCGGCGGCATGGACGCCCAGCAGACTGCCGCTCACGCCACCGACGACGATCCGTCCAAGGACATCTCGCGCCTGCTGGTCCTCGGCGCCAGCGTGGCCAGCCTGCTCGGGGTCGGTTACCTGCTGGTGCAGGCCAGCAGCACCAAGGGTGCCGCCCAGGGGATCGCGGCCGCGCTGGGCGTGACCAGCGTCGCAATATCGTGGCTCGTGGTGCACACCCTCTTCACCTTGCACTACGCGCTGCTGTACTACGAAGACGACGGCCGCGGGGTGGACTTCAGTCAGCCGGCACCCCCGCGCTACGCCGACTTCGCCTACCTCGCATTCACCGTCGGGATGACCTTCCAGGTCTCCGACACCACGCTGACCACGCATGCGGTCAGATCCAGCGTCCTGCGCCATGCGCTGCTGTCCTACCTGTTCGGGTCGCTGATCCTGGCCACCTCCGTCAACCTCGTCGCCAGCCTGGCCAGCTCGGCTAACTGACGCCCGGCGACGGGGTCTTGACTCCTCGTTTACCCGACGCACACCGAAGGCGACCTAGGCCTACGACGAGTTCGCCAGCTGCTGAGCGCGTCGGCGAGCATGCGGTAGCGCGGACCAGGGCTGCCGTCCGAGCGTGTTTCGCTCGGCGCTAGCGCTGAGCCGCTCGACCGTCGTCGCGGCGTACCAGGAGTTGCGTGGGGCGCGGGCTGGTCATCAGCAAGCGGGGCAGTGGGACGGTCGTAGCGGCTCGACCGGCGAATGGCACTGGCTGACCTGACGGAAACGGAGCTTCCTGTCCTGCTCGCCGGTGCCGGCTACCAGCCACGTGGTCTGCCGGCCCTGACGGCAGCCGTTGGCGAGCATTACAGCCGGTCAGGCCTGGCGACTGACTGGACTGAGGTGCTGGTGACCGATGGCGCGACGCAGGCGATCGGGCTGGTCGCCCAGCTATCTGCGCCGCAACGGGGTAGTCGTTGTCGAGTCCCCCAGCTGGCCCGGGTGCCTGGACATCTTCCGAGCCGCCGGTGCCCGCCGGATCCCGATGCCCCTGGACGACGAGGGGATCCGGCCGGACGCGCTCAGCGCCGCGGTGTCCGAGCACCACCCCGATATGGTTTTCGTCATGCCGACCTTCCACAATCCCACCGGCACCCTGATGTCCGTACACCGTCGCAGGCAGGCGGCCGAGCTGTCCGACCGGTTCCACGTCCCCGTACTGGAAGTACATCGCCTACCTGGCAGACCCGGTGGGAGGTGCACCACCACCGATCGGTGCGTACGGAATCGGCGGCATCGAGACGCTCACCGTCGGAGGGCTGGCCAAGTCCGTCTGAGGCGGCCTACGGATCGACTGGGTACGCGCCCCGGTGGGGATCATCGACCGATTGGCTCGACTCAAGGCAGTGGCTGACCTGGGCAATGCCGTGCTGGACCAGGCCCTCGCGGCCCGCCTCCTGCCACGCGCCGCCCAGTTGGCCGACCGCCGCGGCCAGGTACGACGAGATCGCCTGGCCGGGATGACGGAGCTCCTTCGCGAGCTGTTGCCCAGCTGGCGCTGGCGGGTGCCCGACGGTGGCACGGCACTGTGGATCAACTCCCCGGTGTGGACAGCCGGGCCTTCGCCACCATCGCGCTGCGCAACGGTGTCGAGGTTGTCGCCGGACGCCTGACCGACCCCAGCGGTGACCACGATTCCTACCTCCGGCTCCCGTTCGCATTCCCGCGGGAAACGGCCATCGAGGTGGTCCGGCGACTGGCGCGTAGCTGGGACGAATTCAGTCGGCACGGATCGCTGGACTCCCTGACGGATCCGCATACCTACGTTCCTTTAAGCGAAGGCCGGTTGGTATCGGGAGGAACGCCGACATGATCATCAGATGCGAGTGCGGGCGCACGATGGACGACATCGCTGCCCCGAACGAGGTGGAGCACCAGTTCATCAGCAACCGTGCTCAGGAACGACTGCAGGACGCGGTGGATGCCGAGTGCGCCGGCACCGGTCAGGTCGAGATGTGGCCCGAACACTGGGAGGCGGCCGGCGGAACCGAAGTCTGGCGGTGCGTGTACTGCCGGCGTCTCTACTTCGATCCGAAGGGTCCGGTGGATCAGGTCACGGTGTACGTGGTCGAGCGGACCGGCCGGGATTCTTGACATGGCCCGCACACTTCCCGGCCGCCCGGCATCGGCCGTCACCGCTACCCTCACGGCTGTCTACGAGACCATCGGCTCCCGCACGCCAAGGATGAGGGCGCATGTCCGCACGACAGAAGGCGATCGGGTTCGGTGCGCTGAGCCTGACGGCTGCGGGCCTGGCAAAGCTGATCGGCTACGTGAACCTGCAGTACGAAGCGCCGTTCCTGGTCGCCCTGATCGCGGCGACGATCTTGCTCGCCGCGATGGCCATCGGGCTGGCTGTCCGAAGTCGACCGCTGCGGATCGCTGTGCTGAGCCTCGGCGGGGTGCTCTGCCTCGTGTGGACCGGGGGCATGCTCTGGGCGGCATTTGCGTTTGCTCCGAACGGGACCGTCTACTCCCGGACCTCCTCGCCGGATGGCCGCTATCAGCTCCTCGTCGTCGAGGGCGAAGGTTTCGCTGCCATCGACCCCATCTACGCCGTGCACGTGCGGGTCGACCGCGGGCCCCTTTCCCAGCAGGCTCTGGTGTGGCAGGGCCTGGAGGAGGGACCCGTGCCGACAACCCTCCGCTTCACCGGTCCGCGAGCGGTCGAGGTGATCACGGACAACGGATGCCACTACCGGTCCACGTTCGACGCCCTCACCTTGAGGCCGACGCCGGTGCACCGGCCAAGGACGCTCTCGGGTTGTCAGCGCTAGCCGATCTTTGCCCGGCCGGTCACTCAATAGTCCGATCTACCCGTGATCGGAACGTCCAGCTCACGGCTTACCAGTTCGGTGACGGGGACAGCCAACGCGGGAGCAGCGGCGGCGAGCCATTGCCGCAGGCGGCAGAGGAACGCTGCCAGGTCGGCTGCGACGCTGTCGACCAGGGCTGCGTACTGCGTACGCGGCAGGTCGATGGAGCCGCCACCGCTCGTGGCGCGCACCGCGCCCGTATCGATCAGCTCGACTTGACCATCCGGGGCATGGCCCCACCAGACCGGCTCGCCGGTCTCCAGCAGGGCCGGCCACTCCCGCCAGTGCTCCAGCCCGCTACAGCACCCCGGGCCCAAGGTGTTGCCCCCGGCATGCAGTTGCAGACCCCCACAGAAGATGAGGCCATGGCGGTCATCCCTGGCGGCTCGGAGACCTCGCAAGCTAGTGGCGGTGTCGTCGCCAACGGGCAACTCGTTGTCGGTGCACAGGCCAGCGACCGCGGTGGCGACCTGGTCGTCGGTCATCTCGCCATGCAGACGCAGGAAGGTCGGCAGTCGGGTGGCGATCTCGTGCTGCCATGGGTAGGGCGTGCGGTGCCCGCTGGGGATCTCGCAATCGGCCCACAACAGGGCCGCCGTGCTGGTCATCGCCGATCTCCCTTCCGTCACTGGCAGGAAGTGGGTGTGGCGCGGCTCGACGTACGAGGCCGACACGATTTCCCACCGCTCACGACAGCATCCGTCCGCCTCGGCCCTCCACCGGCTACCACCAGACGGTGGAGTCGGTGCGCAGTGCACAGGTGAGGTTGTAGCAGGTCGGCGCGGTCACCACCTGGGCTATTCCGGTGGGTTGGCCTGCGGCCGGCGAGAACCTCGCGAACGGGCCAACTTGCGAGCAGGGCGTCCGGTCGCAGGCTCCCGGGGGACGACTCGCGGTCGAAGCGTTACCGTGTCGCACGTGAAGCAGCCCGGAGGCTCACGACGCGGCCGACCTGTGACACGCCATCGGGAGGCGCGGCGTGCGGCGGCAGCTACGTTGCGAGGGACAGATGTCATCCTCGTCGGCCTCTTCTCGGCCAAGGAGAAGCGGTACGAGGAGATCATGGACGAGTTGGCTGCGCGAGTTGCAGCACGCGGTGCCCTGGTCGCGGGTCGCCTTGTGCAGCGTCGTGGTGTGTCCGACGGTGGCGTGCGGAAGATGACCTGGCCCTACTCGCGCCGGACATTGGTCAGCGCAGGCAAAGTGCAGGAGATCGCGGCCGCCTGTCAGGCGACCGGCGCCGGCGCGGTCATCTTTCTCAACGATCTCACCGGCCATCAGCGTGAGGTGCTCGAGGAGGGCCTTGGGCGCCCGGTGTTCAGTCGTTCAGAATTCACATCCTGAGGCGGTTGGGGCCGTCGCCATGTCCGATACGGCGTTGCCGAGGTGGGTCGACGACCTGTTTCGATACCCCACGCCCCCTCCGTTCGCGGCGCTGATCGACATCGCCTGGCGAGACGTCACTCGCGATGGCTGCTACTACTGGCTGGACCTGGCGACGTACTTCAACTGCATGTTCGAGTTGACCGCGGTTCCGGCGTCGCCGGAGGGTTGGCCACCAGCCGATGATGCCGAGGAGAGCAGGCGGCGCCCGACCGACCCCCCGCTGTGGGCTGTGCCGGAGTTCGAGACCTTCGGCAATCTCAGCAACGGTGCCCATCTCGGGTGGATGGTGGGGGCGCCTGAGCTGGAGCGGACCGATCATCCAGTGGGACAGTTGGGGCCGTACGAGCCCGGTGTGGTGCAGTTGGGCCGTGACACCCGCGCGGCTCTCCAATTCCTGCTCTCGCGGACTCTCCGATGGTGGCGCGAAGACACCAGGCACGCAGATGAACCGTGGCGGCTCGACGATCGCCGGCTGATCGATCGGCTTGCCCGCGACTTGGGGCTGCACCCGGATGCTGATCTCGGTGTCGACCCGAACGTCTCGATCGAGTACGAAGTGCCCGCCGGTTGGCGACACCACCTCAGCGCCGATGGGGTTGGCGTGCTCGCCCCGGCACATACGTTCACCCAACGGGAGCCGGTAACTTGGCACGACGACATCGAACTCGTGCTGGCCGATGTCGGCCGGCTGCTCGACGCCGGCTTTCCCGCCACCGCTTTGCTCGAGATCCGCGACACGTTTCACCACACGAGGCTTTATCTGCCCGAGCTGGCACCCCTGTGGGAACGCGCCTACTACGATCTCGGCCGGCCGGGGCTCGCAGCAGCCGTCTACTCGATCACCTGGTAGCACTTGTCGGCGGCAAACCCCGACCGGCTAGCTCTCGGCCGACCGTAGTCTCACCGGCCGCTGCCCGCGAGCCATTCGGCTTGGAGCGGGGGACGGGAATCGAACCGCACTGCCAGCTTGGGAACTGCACAGGATCTCCAGCCTACCCACGTCGAGCAGCGCCTGGACCGTCGCGGGTGGCCTGGACTGACCCCACGACGCCTCGAGATGAGGCCCAAGGGGGGCCGAGCACGGGACACTTCGCCACAGGCATGAACGGTCAGCATGTACTTGCCAATATGGCAAGTACATGGGTAGGTTGTCAGCTATGACATTCGAACCCGCTTCCGCCCCCGCCTCCCCCTCGCTGCTGATGACATCAGCCTTGCTGCCGAAGCCGCCAGACGGCTCCGAGCCGGCACCCGATGGAAGGTTGTCTACTGGGGAGCTTTCGCGCTCTTCAACGCGGCCTTGGTCCTGACAGCCGGCATGCTCCAGGGGCACTACTCGACGGGAGGCCCAACTTGGATCGTGATGGCGTTGTTGGCCTCCCCCGTGGTATTCCGGCTTGGGTTGCGGTCTTTCGTCTCTCGCCAGCGGGTGCACCCCCGCAACCGCAGGGGAGACCACTGGTATTTCATCGGAAACGCGGCCCTGGCCATGACAGTGCTCATTGCCGGCCTGCCGTATTCCGGGCGCCTGGTCTACTGGGTGCCCGCCGCCATCATCGCGGCTCTGCCCAGCGGCGTCCGTGCCTGGCAATATCGGGCATGACCGCGGCGGGCCGGCACCCCCGGCACGGCATGGAGGAGTTGTTCACCAACAGTGTCCGACTGTCGGTCGTGGCCGCTCTGGATGGCGTGGACAAGGCAGAATTCGCGCTGGTCCGCGACCTGGTCGAGATCCCCGACTCGACCCTGTCCAAGCACGTCGCGACATTGGAGATGGCCGGCTATCTCGCCGTGGAGAAAGGGCGAGTCGGCCGCCGTCCCCGCACCTGGCTCAAACTCACCAGGCAAGGACGGCAAGCCCTCGCCCGCCACCTGGCCGCGCTGCGAGACATCGCAGCCCTTCCGGCATCGAGCGCCAATGACACCGAAGTCCGGGCACGGCCTGTTTCGCGCTAGCCGGGGGAATGGTAGAGACAGTGGCGTTGAACCGTCACACTCCAGCCGTGCCCTTGCAATCAGCCAATCTTGAGGGCGCCACGGCTGGGGTCAAGGGTGGCGCTCGCGCCGTCGCGTAGCGACGGTTCGCGTCCCTGACGCCGAACCGGGGGCCCTCCCACGTCGGCTGCGAGGGAACGGCCAGCCCCGCGACCAGGCAGGGCGAGCACAGCGGCGATGAACCTCCTGGACCAGGTGCCGTGCGGCGTGTGCGCGGGTCCGGCTCGACTGGCGGCCTTCCGCCCTGGACAGATGCGAACTTCAAGGATCTGATGGCGCGGATGGGTCACGACTCGGCGCACGCTGCGCTGATCTCCGCACGCGACGGCGACCGCTGACCGCGAGATCGCCGATGCTGTGAGCCGCCAGGTGGAGGCGGACCAGGCCGCTCAACCGGGCCACGGCGAGTGCTGACGCCGAGGCTGCGTCCGAAGATGCTGGGGCCCACGGGGGCACCGTAGTGCGTCGCGGGCCGCATGTCGATGATCGGGCTGAGCCGTCAAATGGCGGCTGACCCGGGGTTTGGGCTGGGAGCGGTGACGGAAATCGAACCCGGACTGTCAGCTTGGGAAGCTGATGTTCTGTCATTGAACTACACCCGCAGCGTGCGCCGGAGAGTCTACTCGGCCGCCAATGCTGCCCGTCATTTCGCTTCGCTCGATGCTCGCTCGACCCAGCCGTCATCTCGCTGCGCTCCTCGCTTCGCTCGATGCTCGCTCGACCCAGCCGTCATCTCGCTGCGCTCCTCGCTTCGATCGATGCTCGCTCGACCCAGCCGTCATCTCGCTGCGCTCCTCGCTTCGATCGATGCTCGCTCGACCCAGCCGTCATCTCGCTGCGCTCCTCGCTGCGCTCGATGCTCGCTCGACCCAGCCGTCAT
>JBBRYN010000062.1:0-21587 GCA_038237645.1 Mycobacteriales bacterium | reverse complement strand
GCGCGAGCATCGCGCGACGCGAGGCGCGCAGCGAGAGGACCCCTGGCGAGCGAGCATCGAGCGAAGCGAGATGACAGCTAGCCGATCGACTTGACGATCGCGTCGTCGAGCCCGGCGAATCCGCGAAGGTATTCGCTGCGCTCGCGGGTCAACTGCTCCACCCGCCGGTCGTATTCGTCGATCCGGCCCTGACGCTCGTACAGCCGGCGCGGTTGCAGGATCTCGTCGTCGTCGATGCCCGGGACCTCGGCGGCCACCTCGTAGCCGAAGTCCGGATCGGCCTGCCACTTGATCGTGCCGGTGGCGATGCCCTGGACGAGAGCGGACGAATGCGGAATCTTGACCTTCTTGCTCCGCTCGTCGCCGTCCGGTCCCCCGACCCGGCCCGTGTTGAGTACGAAGACAGCCAGCGGGCGGCTGTCCATCAACTCGAGGAACCGGTTGCCCATGTCGGCCATCACCCGGGGGAAGAACGGGTTGGTGCCGGGCACCCGCAACGCCTTGCCCTCCTCGTCCCTGCCACCGGCACTGGTGCCCTGGGTCTCGCCCAGCATGAAATACGCGGCCGCCTGGGCCAGGTCGAGCCGGGCCACTCCGGGCACGATGTTCTCGTTGCGGTTGAGGATGAGGAGGAACTCCGCCGGCTCCAGGGCCGACGGATCGGCGGGATCGACATAGTCGAACGGCCAGGTCGTCCGGCCGTTCTTGGTGTAGCTCGTGTCGAAGAAGTCGACCTTGCCGGCTGTGTCGACCGAAACGTTCTCCAGATAGGCGTCGGGGCGGGTGGTGGCGTTGTAGATGGCCGGCTCGTACCGCGGGTCGAGGCCGAAGGTCTTGGCGAAGCAACCGTTCTCCGTGGTGTAGACCTTGCCGCCGGGCATCAGGGCGACGAAATCGTCCTGCACGGGCTGGCTGCCCAACTGCTTGGTGAAGGTGGTCGTGGTCTTGCCGGTGCCGGACAGGCCCACGATCAGCATCGTCTTGGCCCGGCCGTCGACCGGGATCACCTTGCAACCCGCGTGCAGGGCCAGGCCGCCGCGGCGGTAGACGATGTCGTTCCACATCCGCAGCCCGCCCTTCTTCGACTCGCCGAAGTAGTCGGAGTTCAGGACGCGGGTGACGTTGTTGGCCAGGTCCACGGCGATGAGCCGGTCGTTCGGGTAACCAGGCGCGCTGAGGTTGGGCGTGTAGACCACCGTGGTGTCCGCCTGGTGGCCGAGCCCGGCGTCGTCGGTCGGGTAGTAGAGCTGGCGCTGCATGCCGGCGATGTTGGCATTGGCCGACTCGATCACGAGCCGGGCACGGGTGCGGAAGTCCGGATCCGAGCCGATATAGCCGTCCAGGATGACCATGCTCTGCTCGGCGATGAAATCGTCCTGCAGTTTCGCGACGCGATCGTACTCCTCCCGCGTGATGGTCTGATCGGTCTCGTTGGTCGAGTCGGCGACCACGAAGGTGGAGGACTTGCTCCGGGAGTCGACCCGGGCCTTTACGTTCACATTGCCGAATTCGGTCAACATGGCGTTGGGCATTCGCTCGGTGAGTTGCCGCAGCCGGGCCGCCGTCGGGTTGGCTTCCACGCTCCTGGCACGCACGACGTAGGCCACGATCGTTCCCTTCTGCCGGTGGATCGAAGATACCGGCAGGCGCAACACCAACCGGGAATCGGCTGGCGTAACGTCGAGTGGTGACCGTTGAGCACACCGCTGAACACTTGGTGCCGCGGCCGTCATGGCGGGGCTGGCTGCACCTCTGGGCGTTTGCGACTTCGCTCGTGACAGGGACCGTGCTCGTCAGCGTCGCCGCCGGCTCGCGAGTGCCGGCGACCGTCTACGCGACAGCGGTCAGCCTGCTGTTCGGCACCAGCGCGCTGTATCACCGGGTGAGCTGGTCGCAGCGCATGCACCAGGTGATGCGGCGTCTGGACCACAGCATGATCTTCGTGCTGATCGCCGGCACATACACCCCGTTCGCGGTCCTGGTGCTACCGCACCGGACCGCGCGGGTGCTCCTCGTCGTCGTGTGGACCGGTGCGCTGTGCGGCATCGTGCTGCGGATGCTGTGGCTGCACGCACCCCGCTGGCTGTACGTGCCGCTGTACGTCGCCCTGGGCTGCGTCGCGGTGTTCATCGTGCCGCAGTTGGTGCACTTCGGCGGCGTCACGACGTTCGTGCTGGTCGCCGTCGGCGGTGCGTGTTACATCGGCGGCGCGGTGGTGTATGCGCTGCGCCGACCCGATCCGCTCCCCCGGGTGTTCGGCTATCACGAGATCTTCCACGCATGCACGCTGGTCGCGGCCGTCTGCCACTACATCGCGGTCTACTTCGCGTGGGCGAATTCGTAGCTGGGCTGGCTCGCAACAGGCGCGGGCAGCGCCTCAACCGGGCCGGACCAACACCTTCAGGGCGGTGCGAGTGTCCATCGCCTTGTAGCCGACGGCGACGTCCTCCAGGGTGACGGTCAGGTCGAAGATCCGACTGGCGTCGAGGGTGCCGTTGACGACGTCGGTGAGCAGCGTGGGCAGGTAGGTGCGGGCCGGTGCGATGCCGCCCCGCAACCCGATGTTGCGGCCGAACAACTGACCGAGATCGATGCCGTCGACCGCATGCGGCACACCGACGTAACCCACCATGCCGCCGTCGCGCACGATGGCGAAGGCGGTGTCGAAGGCACCCTGTGCCCCGACACATTCCAGCACGGCGTCCACCCCGCCGGTCAGCGCCATCACTTCCTCGACTGCCGCCTCACCCCGGCCGCTGACGACGTCGGTGGCACCGAAATCCCAGGCCACCTTCAAGCGTTCCGAGTGATGCCCGAGGATGAGCACCCGATCGGCTCCCAGACGCCGGGCCGCCAGGACGGCGCACAGGCCCACGGCTCCGTCGCCGATGACCGCGACCCGGGCCCCACCCCGCACGCCGGCGGCGACTGCCGCGTGGTGACCGGTGGTCATCACGTCGGCCAGCGGCAGCACCCGCTCCTCGGAGCCGTGCAACGACTTGGGCACGATGACGAGGGTGCCGTCGGCATAAGGCACCCGAACCGCCTCGCCCTGCCCACCGTCGGAGCCGGGCTCCCCCCAGAAGCCACCGTCCTCACATGACGTCTGCAGCCCGCCACGGCAATAGTCGCAGACGCCGTCGGACCAGACGAAGGGTGAAACGACGACGTCACCGGGCTTAACGGTGCTGACGTCGGAGCCCACCGCGTCGACCACACCGACGAACTCGTGGCCGATCCGCTGGCCGGGTGTGCGGGCGCCGTAGCCGCGGTAGGACCACAGGTCGCTACCGCAGATCGCGGCATGGGTAACCCGTACGACGGCATCGGTGGGCAGTTCGATCTGCGGATCAGGGACGGTCTGCACCCGGACGTTGCCCGGCCCCTCGTACACCGTCGCGCGCATCCGCCTGGCCCCCTCACCCTCGAAAACCTCACTCTAGTGGGAGCCGCTGCCAAGTGCGGTGGCGACGTCCTGGGGCGTCGTCACCGGCACGGCACAGACGAAACCCCGGCAGACGTAAGCCGCTGGGTGGCCGGCGACCAGCGGTCGGTGCGCCAGCAGCGGTACGCCCAGCGCATCCGGGCTCCCGGCGACCACGACGGCGCCCGGCGACGTGCCCAGCCGGGCCGCCCTTTCCAACTCCGGCGACCCGCCGACGACAGCCACCTGCAGCGGGCCCGCCATCATCGCTTCGCCCACCGCGGCCGCCCAGCCGGCGAATCGGGGGTGGCCCTCGACGATCGGCCCGACCAACCCGAGTGCGGCTTCGGCCGCCTCGCGATGCGCGGTCGAGCCGGTCAGGGCAGCGAAGCTGACAAGGGCACCAGCCGCCGCGCTCGCACCGGACGGGGTGGCGTTGTCGGTGGGGTCCTGCGGGCGCTGCACCAGAGCCTCGGCGTCGTCGGCCGTGTCGTAGAAGCCCCCCGCACCGTCGCCGAAGTGATCCAGTACGGTGTCGAGCAGCCGCCCGGCGTGCTCGAGCCAGCGCGGATCCGCGGTCGCCTGGTGCAGCACCAGGAAGCCCTCGGCGACGTCCCCGTAATCCTCCAGGACGCCGGCGTGCCCGCCGACTGCACCGCTGCGGGAGACCCGGCGCAACCGGCCTTCGACCAGATGGCGGCCGCCGAGCAGGTCCGCTGCCGCGGTTGCCGCGGCAAGGTCGCCCGGGCGGTCGAGCAGGACGCCGGATTCGGCCAGCGCCGCGATCGCCAGGCCGTTCCAGGCGGCCACCACCTTGTCGTCGCGCGCCGGCTGCGGGCGGGCACCGCGGGCGGTGAGCAGCCGCTGCCGCAGCCCTGCCCACCGCTCCCAGTCGTCCGGATCCTGTGGCAGTTGCAACGTCGAGGCGCCGCGCTCGAAGGTGCCCGCGGGCGTCACGCGCAGCAATTCCGCCGCCCAGGTGCCGTCGGCGGCCCCGAGCGCCTCGCGCAACTGCGCCGGTGTCCAGACGTAGGTGAGCCCCTCGACTCCATCGGTGTCGGCGTCCAGCGCCGAGGCGAACCCACCCTCGGCGGTGCGCAGGTCGCGCAGCAGGAACTCGGCCGTCTCCACCGCGATCCGGCGGGCCAGTGCCGAGCCGGTAGCCCGCCAGAGGTGCAGGTACACCCGCAGCAGCAGCGCGTTGTCGTAGAGCATCTTCTCGAAGTGCGGCACCACC
This sequence comes from Mycobacteriales bacterium, assembly GCA_038237645.1. Lineage (GTDB taxonomy): Bacteria > Actinomycetota > Actinomycetes > Mycobacteriales > QHCA01 > QHCA01. The sequence goes on along the minus strand of JBBRYN010000062.1, from coordinate 16,926 downwards.
CATCCCGCATCGACGCTGTAGCGGGAGAAGCCGCCGGCGAGCTGGTCGTAGATGCCCCCACGGGCCATCCGCTCTGCGGTGTGCTCGACGACTTGCACCGGCTCGGCCGCTCCGGTGCGGGCGGCATGACGGAGCAGGAACTCCAGCACCATCGACGGCGGGAACTTGGGGGCTCCGCCGAAACCGCCGCCGTCCGGGTCGTGCTCGCGCAGCAGGACGGCCGCGGCCGCGTCGAGTTGCCCCGCCGTCAGGTTGCGCCCGGCGGGCAGCGGACCGGGCCCGCCGATGGCCTCGAGCACAGCGCTGCCCTGGTGGAGCACCTCGGCCCGCCTGTCCCGCCACGCCGCGGCCACACCCTGCAGCAGAGCCAGGAAGTGCTCGCGCGAAAAGTAGGTGCCGCAGAAGAACGGCGTCCCGTCGGGCGTCAAGAAGGCGGTCATCGGCCAACCGCCCTGCCCGGTCATCGCCACCGTGGCCTGCAGGTAGACGGCATCGATGTCCGGCCGCTCCTCGCGGTCGACCTTGATCGGGACGGTCAGTCGGTTGACCACCTCGGCCGTCCGGCCATCCTCGAACGACTCGTGCGCCATGACGTGGCACCAGTGGCAGGCGGCGTAACCGACGGACAGCAGCACCGGCACGTCACGCCGCGCGGCCTCCGTGAAGGCCTCCTGCGACCACTCCCACCAGTCGACCGGATTGTCCTTGTGCTGCAACAGGTACGGGCTCGTCGAGCCAGCAAGACGGTTGGGCACCGGGTGAAGCTCCTCTGTGGGGTTGACCGAGTCATCAGCAAGTTGTCATGGCACCCGGCCGTCACGGCCGGGTGCCGGTGGAACCACGGGGACCAATCTGGCGACCAGAGCCCGGATCCGGGTCTGGTGCGGCCAAAATCGGGTAGCGTCGGCCAGCCCGCGCGCCATCGGGCGACCGAAGTGAGCGTGCAGGATCCGTGCCGCATCCCCGGCGGCCGGTTCATCCGGCCAGGCCGCCGGCCGGACCCCGGCCGCGGACGCCGCCTCCAGCAACCGCCAGATGTCCAGAGCGTCCCTCGGCTGCGAGCGGCCGGAGTAGGCATAGGCCTTGAGGCACAGCGCAGAGAGCACATCGGGCAGGTCGAGTTCGGCGGTCACGCTGAGGCCCGAGGTGAGCCGCACCTCGATGGTGAGCGGGGTGCTCGGCCGGCTCAGCGCCATCGCCAGACCAGGAACTTCGTCGACGACGAGCTCACCGTGCGACTGATTACCGATCAGCCGTCCGACCGGCGACGGGGCAAGCACGTCGATCGAGACGTCCAGCTCACCGACGGCGTCGGCATGTGCCCGGCTGAACCTGTTGCCCGAGGTACGGCGGTAGCCCAGCTCGGCGAGGGCGGCCGGCAATCTGGGGTCGGCGACGACGTCGTGGGCTGCGCCGAAGTCGGCGTCAGCGGTGTCGCGGGGCGGCACGAGGTCGCCAACCCCGTAACACGCACCGAGCAGGGTGACCGCGTTGCCGCCGATGAGCCGGTAGTCCACCCCGAGCCGGGTGGCGACCATGGCCAGATCCGCACCGGCGAGATGCCCCGCGTCACTGGCCCGGCCGGTGGATGCCAGAACGATGGCCGTCAAGCGCCGTCGACCGGACGCAGGGCGCGAATGCGTTGGAGGCACTCCTGGCGTAGCGGGTCGTCGGGAGCGGCGCGGGCGGCTTCCTCGACCAGGTCGGTGCCACGCGCCACGTCGCCCAATGCCGCGACGAGGACCCCGGCAACGGCCGGATCCACCCCGTCCGGCGCTGTCTCGGCCAAGTGGCGACTCTCACCGAGGCGACCCTGGTCGAGCAGCCACAGGACCGCCCGCGAGTCCCTCGCGATCTGCTGCACCTGCTCCGCGGTGAGGCCCGGGGTGGTCGCCCCGGGACGATCCGGCCGATCGGGCCGTACGGCGGCGATATTGCCGATCCCGAACCACGCGAAGAGCAGGGCGGCGTACCACTGACTTGCCAGCAGCGCGAGCAGGGCGGCGACCGCCGCGACGGCGATGGAGACCGCCGCGGCAAGCCGGCGTCGGCGCGCCAGCCCGCCGGGCATCAGCTCCACCAGCACGTTGCCCCCGTCCAGCGGCAGGATCGGCAGGAGGTTGAGCACCCCCCAGACCAGCGTGACGAAGGTCCCGGCGTAGAGCGCATAGCCCACCAGTGAGCCGGGGTCGACGGCCACCTGGCGACGCACGGCCAGCAGGGCACCGCCGAGCACCAGCCCGGTCGCCGGGCCGGCCACGCTGATGCCGATGCTGCGGAGGCGGGACAACCCGCCGGCCGGGTGGCGGAAGGTCGTGACCCCACCGAACCCGTACAGCTCGATGGCCGGCTCCGCCCCGGCGGCCCGAGCCGCAAGCGCATGGCCGAGCTCGTGCACCAGCACTGACGCGGCGGCGACGACCACCCAGACCAGGAGGAAGGCCAGCCCCCGCTGCATCGCGGAGAACCCGAGAAAGGCCAGCACGATCAGGAACGAGATGTCGAGCCCAATAGGGAAACCCAGCAGGCGAAATCGCAGGCCCGAGCGCCGGCCGGAGGGCAGGGGCAATGTCATGTGCCCCATCGTGTCACGGCTGAACCGCTTGCCTTCTTGGCACAGTTCGATCTGGAAGGGCAGCCCTGGCCTGGATAAACCGGGTGCGGACTGCTGGCGTGGTGGTGTGGAATCGCGCACGGGGTCCTATCCGCCACACACCTACGCCGACGCCGTGACGCAGCAGGTCCACGACCTGGCGGCGAGTCACGGTATGGCCGGCCACATCGCCGCCCAGTCTCGCGAGATCGTGCCACCCCGTCGGCCGACGCGGTCGGAGCGGGCGACAATGGGCAGCTCACGCTGATCTGAGCGAGCAGGCGGGATAGTAGGCAGCATGGCCGGCGACCTCCCGATCACCAGCGACGTCACTGTCCCGGACGTCGAGTTGCGGGAGCGGTTTTCCCGCTCCTCCGGGCCGGGTGGGCAGTCGGTCAATACCAGCGACACGAGGGTGGAGCTCTCCTTCGATCTGGCCCGGTCGCTGTCGATCCCCGGCTGGCTGCGCACCCGCATGCTCGACCGGCTGGGACGCCGGCTGGTCGGCGGCGTGCTCACGGTGATCGCTGCCGAGCACCGCTCGCAATTGGCCAACAGGGCCGCCGCGCGGCAGCGGCTCGCCGGCATCCTGGCCGCGGCGGCAGCGCCGCCGCCACCCGAACGCCGGGCGACCAGACCGAGCCGGACGGCACGGGACCGGCGACTGTCGGCCAAGCGGCGGCGCGGGGAGGTCAAGCGGGGTCGCTCCGGTCGCATCGAGGATTGACGGCCCGGCCGGTCAGGAACCGCCCGGATCTCCTGCCGGTGGCTCGGCCGGCTTGCCGGATTCCGGAGCGTCGAAGCTGGGCGGGATCCGACGCAGGTGGCGGTTCATCGACCGGATCAACAGAAATGTGGCCAGGCCGAGCAGCAGGATCACGAACAGCCCCAGCGGACCGGCCTGGGCAGGTGGAACCCCGGCGGCAAAGGCCGCCCTCAGCATGCGGCCACCCGCTCGCGGATGCCGGCGAACAGGTCGTCCTCGGGCACGGTGGTGTCCACCAGTGACCGCGCCAACTGGAAGTCCTCGGTGGGCCACGCCGCCTTCTGCAGCTCAAGCGGCACGGCGAACCACCGCCCCGTGGGGTCGACCTGGGTGGCATGTGCGATCAGCGCCTGGTCGCGAACCGCGAAGAAGTCCGAGCACGGGACCCGGGTGGTCAGCCGGTCGGCGTCGTCGGGCTTGTCCACCCAGTCGGCGAGCCACTCGGCGTAGGGCGACTCCGCATGCGTGGCCAGGATCGCCTCGTGCAGGGCGAGCAGTCGAGGCTTGTGCCAGGTGAGGTTGAAGTACAGCTTCAGCGGCTGCCAGGGCTCGCCCTCTTCGGCAAAGGCATCCGGGTCGCCGGCGTCGTCGAATGCCGCAACCGAGATCTCGTGACAGCGGATGTGGTCGGGATGCGGGTATCCACCCTGCTCGTCGTACGTGGTCATCACCTGCGGCCGCTGGCGCCTGATCTCCCGGACCAGCGGGCGCACGGCCTCGTCGAGGGAGGTCAATGCGAAGCAGTCATCAGGCAAGGGTGGCAGAGGGTCGCCCTCGGGCAGGCCAGAGTCGACGAAGCCGAGCCAGTGCTGGCGCACACCGAGGATCTGCCGTGCATGCTCCATTTCGGCCCGGCGGATCCGGCCGATGTCGGCGAGCACGTCGGGGCGGTCCATGGCCGGGTTGAGGATCGAGCCACGCTCGCCACCGGTGCAGGTCACGACCAACACGTCGACGCCTTCACGGACATAGCGGGCCATTGTGGCCGCGCCCTTGCTGGACTCGTCGTCAGGATGGGCGTGCACCGCCATGAGGCGCAACTGTTCTGCCACGTGGGAAGCTCCTCGCTGGTCCCTGTTGAGAAGGATGCCGAACCAATTGGGCGGTGCTGACACCGGCGGTGCTCACACCGGCGCTGACACGATTGTGACCTATCCCGCCGACGTCTCCTCGGGAGCAACCTCAGTGCCGCCACCGACATTTCCGCCCGGTCGCTACGGTCGGCGTCGCGAGCGGCACCCGGCCCCGCGTTGGGCCCTTCCCTTGCTCATCGGCGCCGTACTCGCGATAGCACTCGCGGCGGCGATCAGCGGCTACCGCAACCAGCACCGGCTCGTCCAGGTGACCGTGGTCCGCTTCGTCACCGGGGCTGACCAGGTGCGGGTGACCTTTCAGGTCGTGCGACCGGACCGCACGCCGGTAGACTGCCTGGTGCGGGCGCGCAACCGGCAGGGTGCCGAGATCGGCCGGGCGATGCTCCGGCTTCCGGCGGGGCCTCGTCAGGTCACAGTGACGAGCACGCTGCCGACCCGCGGCAGGCCGGTCACAGGAGAGGTTCCCGGCTGCTCCGCGGTGCGTGATTAGTCCGTCGTCTCGCTACGCTCGATGCTCGCTCGACCGCACCGTCATCTCGCTGCGCTCCTCGCTTCGCTCGATGCTCGCTCGACCGCACTGTCATCTCGCTGCGCTCCTCGCTTCGCTCGATGCTCGCTCGACTGAACCGTCGAGCAGAGTGTGCCGGTGCTAGCTTGAAGTGATCCCCAACTGTTTTCAAGGAGAGATGCGTGTCCGCAACCGACGCAGAGACGGCCGTCACCTGGCTGACCCAGGAGGCCCACGACCGGCTCAAGGCCGAGTTGGACACGCTTATCACCAACCGGCCCGAGGTAGCGTGGGAGATCAACGCCCGCCGCGAAGAGGGTGATCTCAAGGAGAATGGCGGCTATCACGCCGCCAAGGAGGAACAGGGCAAGCAGGAGGCCCGCATCCGCCAACTCGAGAGCCTGCTCCGCGAGGCCAAGGTGGGCCACCCGCCCACCCAGAGCACCACCGCGGCACCGGGGATGGTCGTCACGGTGCGCTTCGACGGCGACGACGAAACGGAGACGTTCCTGGTCGGCTCACGCGAGATCGGCGCTACGACCGACGTACAGGTCTACTCCCCCGAATCCGCCATGGGCCGGGCGATCATCGGCAAGAACGTCGGTGAGTCGGTGAGCTACTCCGCGCCCAACGGCCGCCGCATCACCGTGGACATCGTCGAGGTCCGGCCCTTCAGCGGCTGATCTGCTCCGAGACGATCGGATACCCAGCACTGCGCAGTGCGGCCAGCACGTCCGCGCCGTGATCGACGCCGCGGGTCTCGACGGACACAGCCACCTCGACCTCGCCGAAATACATCTTGGGTCCGGTCCGGGTGTGCTCGACGTCGATCACGTTGGCACCGAGTTCGGCGAGCCGGGCGAGCAGACGGGCCAGCGAGCCCGGCCGGTCGGGGATTCGGAGCCTTATCCCGAGGTAGCGGCCCGCGGCGGCCATGCCGTACTGGATCACCCGCAGCAGCAGGATCGGGTCCATGTTGCCGCCGGAGAGCACCGCGACGACCGGCGGCTCGAAGCGGCCCGGCTCGTCGACGATCGCGGCGACAGCGGCGGCGCCGGCCGGCTCGACCACCAGCTTGGCGCGTTCGAGAAGCAGCAACTCGGCGCGCGAGATCGACTCCTCCGAGACCGTGCGGATTTCGTCCACGAGCGCACTGACGTGCGCGTATGTGGTCGGGCCGGGACACCCGACCGCGATTCCGTCCGCGATCGTGGCCATCGCCGCAGCGGGTACCGGCCGGCCGGCGGCGAGCGAGGCAGGCCACGCGGCAGCACCCTCGGCCTGCACGCCGACGATCCGTATCCCGCTGCGCACCCCCTTGGCTGCAACCGCGATGCCGGAGATGAGCCCGCCGCCGCCGGTGGCAACCACGATCGTGCGTACGCCGGGGCACTGCTCGACGATCTCCAGCCCGACGGTGCCCTGCCCGGCGATGACGTCGGGATGGTCGAACGGGTGGATCAGGACGGCGCCGGCGCGCTGGGCGTGGTCACAGGCGGCGAGCAGCGCGTCGTCGACGGTCTCACCGGTGAGGTGGACGGTGGCGCCGTAGGCCCGCGTCGCCTCCACCTTGGGCAGCGGTGCCGACGTGGGCATGAAGACCGTCGCCGTGGTCCCGAGCAGTTCCGCGGCCAGCGCCACTCCCTGGGCATGGTTGCCGGCGCTGGCGGCGACCACACCCTGCACGCGCTCGGCGTCGGTGAGCCGCGCGATCCGTACGTACGCGCCGCGAATCTTGAACGACCCCGACCGCTGCAGGTTCTCGCACTTCAACGAGACCGGGCCGCCGACCAATGCCGTAAGGGGCCGAGATCCTTCCATCGGCGTCACCCTGACGATGCCGGCCAGCAGCTGACGGGCCGCCCGGACATCGGCAAGTCCGACCAGCTCCGTCGGCAGCGCCATGTTCGCGATCCTGCCACCGCGCCTGCCTGTGCGCTGAGTCGCCAGGCGACTCAGCGGGCAGGTACACCGGGGCCTGTGCTCTCCCACGAGCTTTTACGGGCACCTCGACGCCGAGTTTCCACATGGTGGTTCGAGCCGGCGGCACGTAGCGTTGTGGATGTGACGACGCCGCCCGGCACCACCCTGGGCGCGCTGCGTGCGAGCGGGCACACCTACCGGCCGGTCAAGGCCGAGTTGCGGGACAACCTGCTCCAGCGCCTGCGCGCCGGGGAGCCGTCGCTGCCCGGAATAGTGGGATTCGACGACACCGTGGTGCCCGAGGTCGAGCGGGCGCTGCTGGCCGGCCACGACATGGTGCTGCTCGGCGAACGCGGCCAGGGCAAGACCCGGCTGATCAGGACGCTCACCGGCCTGCTGGACGAGTGGACGCCGGTGGTCGCCGGCTGCGAGATAAACGACCACCCGTACCTCCCGGTCTGCCACCGCTGCCGGGCATTGGTCGCTGTCCACGGCGACGAGACCCCGTTGTCCTGGCGGCACCGCGACGAGCGGTACGGCGAGAAGCTTGCCACGCCGGACACCAGCGTCGGCGACCTGATCGGCGACATCGACCCGATAAAGGTGGCCCAGGGTCGCACCTTGGGTGATCCGGAAACCGTGCACTACGGGCTGGTGCCGCGTACCAACCGGGGTGTGTTCAGCATCAACGAGCTACCTGACCTTGCCGAACGCATCCAGGTGGCCCTGCTCAACGTGCTCGAGGAGCGCGACATCCAGGTCCGCGGCTACCAGTTGCGGCTCCCCCTCGACCTGCTCGTCGTCGCCAGCGCCAACCCGGAGGACTACACCAGCAGGGGCCGCATCATCACCCCGCTGAAGGACCGCTTCGGCAGTGAGATCCGCACCCACTACCCGATCGAGCTCGACGACGAACTCGTGCTCATCACCCAGGAAGCGCTGCTGCGCTGGGAAGGCGGCGACTACGCTGAACCGCTGATCCCCGCGCACCTGCTCGACGTGGTGGGCCGCTTCGCCCGCGAGGTACGCGGGGCACCCCAGGTCGACGCACGGTCCGGTGTCAGCGCACGGTTCGCGATCGCGGCAGTCGAGACACTGGGTGCCTCGGCCGTGCGCCGGGCCGCGATTGCCGGCGAGCAGACGGCGGTCGCCCGCGCCTGTGACCTGCCGGCCGTCGTCCCGGCGAGTCGCGGCAAGGTGGAGTTCGAGGACACCGAAGAAGGCCGTGAGGTGGAGGTGCTCGAACACCTGCTGCGCCGAGCGGTCGCCCAGACATTCCGGGCCCGGCTGGCCGGGGTCGACCTCAGTGGGTTGCAGCACCGGTTCGACGACGGGGCCACAGTGGAGACCGGCGACCTCGTCTCGGCCCACGAACTGCTCCGGCAAGTCGGTCCGGTCCCCGGACTGGCACACATCCTCCAGCGGCTCGGCGTCGACGAGGGGGTGGAAAACGCCGGCCTGGTAGCCGCCGCGGTCGAGTTCGCGATGGAAGGTCTGCACCTCAACCGCCGGCTGGCCAAGGACCAGGTCGACGGACGGACCCGCTATGGCGGCTAGCCGCCACGGTTACCGGTACGGACCCTGGCAGGGCGGCCGCGACCCGCTCGAGCCACCGTTCGACGTCGCCGAGGCCCTCGACGCCGTCGGCGACCGGGTGCTCGACGGCAGCAGTCCGGGCGAGGCGCTGCGGGACCTGCTGCGGCGGGGCCGCGACGGGCTGAGGGGCTTGGAGGACATTCGCCGCGAGGTGCGCCGCCGTCAGCGGGAAGCTCGGCAGCGCGGGCGGCTCGACGGCACGCTGGAGGACGTCCGCGAGTTGCTCGACCGCGCCCTGGACCAGGAGCGGCGGGCGCTGTTCCCCGAGCCCGACGATGCCGCCCGGATGGCCGAGGCCGAGTTCGCCGCGCTCCCCCGCGACACGCCGAGCGCGGTGCGTCAGTTGGCCGACTACAACTGGCGATCACCCGAGGCGCGCCGCACCTTCGCGGAGATCCAGGATCTGCTGCGCCGGGAGGTGCTGGACAGCCAGTTCCGCGGGATGAAGGACGCGCTGCAGCAGGTCACCCCTGAGGGCATGGCACGGATCAAGGACATGCTCGCCGACCTCAACGCGATGCTGGCGGCCGACGCCCGCGGGGAGCACACCCAGGAGCGGTTCGACGAGTTCATGGCAAGACACGGGGAGTTCTTCCCCGAGCAGCCGGCCACGCTGGGCGAGCTGGTCGACCAGCTGGCCCGCCGGGCCGCCGCCCAGCAGCGCCTGATGAGGTCCCTGTCGCCCGAGCAGCGCGCCGAGCTGCAGGAGCTCACGGCCGGCGCGCTGGCCGACATGGGCCTGGCCAGCGAGATGGACCGGCTGCTGCAGGGGCTGCGGACTGCCCGCCCCGACCTGCCCTGGAACGTGCGCGAGCGCATGGACGGCGAGGAGGCACTCGGGCTCGGCGATGCGACCTCCGCACTGGAGGAACTCGCCGACCTCGCCGACCTCGAGTCGACGCTGAGCCAGGACTATCCCGGGGCCGGCCTGGCTGACGTCGACGACGAGCAGATAGAGCGGGCCCTCGGCCGACAGGCCGTCGACGACCTGGCGGCGCTGCGCCGGATCGAACGCGAGCTAGAGCACCAGGGCTACCTGCAGCGGCGCGGCGACGACTTCGAACTCACCCCCCGGGCCGTGCGCAGGCTCGGCTCGACCGCCCTGCGCCGGGTGTTCTCCCGGCTGGACGCGCGCGGCCGGGGCGCCCATGACATGCGCGACGCCGGAGCGGCCGGCGACATGGTCGACTCCAGCCGGGCGTGGGAGTACGGCGACGAGCAGCCGCTCGACGTCGTCCGTACTGTCCGCAATGCGGTGCTGCGCACCGGCCCGGCCGCACGGCTGCACCTGGCGGTGGAGGACTTCGAGGTAGTCGAGACCGAGCGCCGGACCGCCGCCGCGGTCGCCCTGCTCGTAGACCTGTCGTACTCGATGGCCCTGCGCGGCACCTGGGGCGCGGCGAAGTCGACCGCGCTTGCGTTGCACTCACTGGTCACCACGCGCTACCCGCAGGACGCGATCGAGATCATCGGCTTCAGTGACTACGCTCGGGTGCTGCAGCCGGCCGGACTGGCCGGACTGTCTTCGGACATGGTGCAGGGCACGAATCTGCAGCACGCCTTGATGCTGGCCAACCGGCACCTGGCCCGCCATCCGGACGCCGAGCCGGTCGTGTTGGTCGTCACCGACGGTGAGCCCACGGCGCACCTGACCCGGGACGGGTACGCGGCGTTCTGCTGGCCACCGCTGGCGGAGACCATCGAGATGACCCTCGCCGAAGTCGAGCGCTGCACCCGGCGGGGTGCGACCATCAACGTGTTCATGCTCGACGACGAGCCGCGGCTGGTGGACTTCGTGCAGGAGATCGCGCGGCGCAACGGCGGGCGCGTCTTCGCACCCCGGCCGGATCGCCTGGGCGATCACGTGGTGAGCGACTACCTGCGGGCACGGCGCGGGCGGCGCAAGCACGGCTAAGGTCCAACGCATGAATTTCATCAAGGTGCTGCACATCGCCTTTGCCATCTTCCTGATCGGCCCGTTGACCTTCGCGACGTCGGTCAGCCCACGCCTGATCCGCCAGGGGGCCGACGGCGCTCCGGCCCTGCGGCTGATGCACCGGGTGACGCAGTTCTACGGCCTCGGGACGCTGCTCGTCGGCGTGCTCGGGCTGGGGCTGGTCCGCGGCAAGATCACGTTCAACCAGTTCTGGGTGTCCGCATCGCTGACCCTGTTCATCGTCGCGCTGGGGCTGATCTTCGCCATCATCGAGCGCGATCAGCGGGCCGCCTTGCGCCGCGCCGACGCCGGCCAGGAGTCGCCGGTGCAGGCCGGCCGGATCCTCGCCACTTCGGCCGTCATCGCACTGATCTGGCTGGTCACGCTCTTCCTGATGGTCTATCAGCCGGGCAATCCGAACCGGTGAATGTCGAGGTACGGCGGGTTCCCGCCGAGACCACCTACTCGCTGCGGCAACAGGTGCTGCGGCGGCACCAGCAGATCGGAGAGATCCGGCTGCCCGGTGACGACGATCCCGACACCGCCTCGCTGGCGGCCCTCGACGCCGGCGGCACCGTAGTCGGTACGGCGAACGTACGTCGGGAGCCCTGTCCCTGGCAGCCCGAACGACGCGACGCGTGGCGGTTGCGCGGCATGGCCACCACGCCGGGGGCCCAGGGCGCAGGGATAGGCGGCCGGGTGCTCGCCGCCGTGGTCGCACACGTCGAAGAGCACGGCGGTGGCCTGTTGTGGTGCGCGGCCCGCACCCCGGCGCGTGCCTTCTACCAGCGCGGCGGCCTCGCGGTGCACGGGGCCGAGTGGGAGGAGCCGCTGCTCGGACCGCATGTGCACATGTGGTGCGATGTGCCGGCCGGTGTGGTCAGCGACTAGCCCAGCGCCTGAACCAGGTCGGCCAGCAGATCCTCGACTGACTCGATCCCGACCGAGAGCCGGACCAGGTCGGCCGGCACCTCCAGCGGCGAGCCCGTCACCGAGGCATGCGTCATGCGCCCGGGATGCTCGATCAGCGACTCGACCCCGCCGAGTGACTCGCCGAGGATGAACACGCGCGTCCGCTCGCATACCCCCACGGCACCAGCCTCGCCCTGGCGATGGCGGAAGGACACCATGCCGCCGAAGGCACGCATCTGCTTGGCCGCCAACTCGTGTCCCTGATGCTCCGGCAACCCCGGGTAGAACACCTCGCCGACCTGCGGATGACTGTCGAGCAGGGCCGCGACCCGCTCGGCGTTGGCGCAGTGCCGGTCCATCCGCACGCCGAGAGTACGGATCCCGCGGAGCACCAGCCACGCGTCGAAGGGGCCGGCCACGGCACCGGTGGCGTTCTGCACGAAGGCCAGCCGCTCACCCAGGTCGGCGTCGCCCACCACGATGGCGCCACCGACCACGTCCGAGTGCCCGCCGAGGTATTTCGTCGTGGAATGCACGACGGCGTCGGCGCCCAGGGTCAGCGGCTGCTGCAGATAGGGGGAGGCGAAGGTGCTGTCGACCACCAGCAGGGCGCAGGCATCGTGCGCGATCGCCGCCAGCCCGGCGATGTCGGCGACCCGCAGGAAGGGGTTGGTCGGGGTCTCGCACCACACGATCCTGGTCTCCGGCCGGATCGCGCCCCGCACCGCATCGAGGTCGCTCAGCGCGACCGGGGTGCAGGCCACTCCCCACTGGTCCAGGACCCGCGCGAAGAGCCGGTAGGTGCCGCCGTAGGCGTCGTCGGGGATCACCACGTGATCACCTGGCCGGCAGACTGTGCGGAGCAGGCAGTCCTCGGCCGCCATGCCGGACGCGAAAGCAAGCCCGGCCGAGCCGATGTCCAGCGCTGCCAGGCACTGCTCCAGAGCGGCCCGGGTGGGATTGGCGCTGCGGCTGTATTCGTAGCCTCCGCGCAGCCCGCCGACCCCGTCCTGCTTGTATGTGGAGACCTGGTAGATCGGCGGCACGACCGCGCCGGTCAGCTCATCGGGCTCCTGCCCGGCGTGGATGGCCAGCGTGTCGAAGCCGTACGGATCGGTGCCCATGTCCGTGAGGCTAATCGGTGATCAGATGTGACGAGACAGTGACATGAGCAGCCGGTGGGGAACAGCCGTTGGCGGTGGGCACGTTACCCGAACAGGAGGTAGTCATCATGCGACTCTTCGGTTCCAAGTCCACGTTGCCGAACCGCGACGAGGCGCTGTCGGGGCGGGAGACCCCGATGGCCCTCGCCGACCGTCATGCGGTGCTCGGCGCGTCCCTGCACGACGTCCCGGCCGGCTATGCGGTGGCCGTGTTCGGCCTCGGCTGCTTCTGGGGTGCCGAGCGGATGTTCTGGGCCCTCGACGGCGTCTACTCGACGGCGGTCGGCTACGCGGGCGGGTTCACGCCTAACCCGTCGTACGAGGAGGTCTGCTCCGGCCGCACCGGCCACACCGAAGCGGTCCGCGTCGTCTACGACCCGGCCCGGGTGAGCTACCGCGACCTGCTCAAGGTGTTCTGGGAGGGCCACGATCCGACCCAGGGCATGCGGCAGGGTAACGATTCCGGTACGCAATACCGCAGTGCGATCTACTACGCCGACGATGCCCAGCGGCAGGCCGCCGAGGAGACCCGCGCCGCGTTTCAACGGGGCCTGCTGGCCGCTCGCTACGGCCAGATCACCACGGAAATCGCACCGGCCGGGCAGTTCTACTTCGCCGAGGACTACCACCAGCAGTACCTGCACAAGGTGCCCGGCGGCTACTGCGGCATCGGCGGCACCGGGGTCAGCTGTCCGGTCGGGTTGTGAGGCCGGTCATGCTCGGAGCGCCTCCAGCACCAGCGGCCAGCGGAACGACTCACCTCCTGGGCCTGACCGCATCGCCTCGGTGTCGAGAACCACAACTCCGGCATTCCTGAGGAACCGCAGACTCTGGTCGAAGGCCGGATGCGTCGCGAGGGGTGGCTTGACGCAGGGAGCAACGACCACCGGTAGCCCGAGTCCGAGCGCTTCATTGAGGATGCCCAGAGCGAAGGTGTCGCTGATGCCCGCCGCCCATTTGTTGATCGTGTTGAAGGTTGCGGGCACGACCGAGATGGCGTCGGCCCGCGGAAGGATGTCTGGGTCGTCGGGTCGCTTGTACTCCGACCGCACCGGATAGCCAGTCTGCTCGGACAGCCGCCCGGTGTCGATCCACGATGCGGTCGTGGGAGTGGCGATGATGCAGACAGTCCAGCCGTCTCCCGTCGCCAGGTCGACCAGCTCAGCGAGCTTCCGCGCCGGCGGCGCCGCGCACGCGACCAGGTATAGAACCTGCCCTGACGTTCCGGGGCGGCGCTGCGTCACGCCAGCGCCCCGGCACGCGAGGCGAGTGACCGGAGACCCGGCGTGACCGCCTGCCGTTCACGGGCAAGCAGATCGAGCACAAGCCGGCGAGCAGAGACGTTGACCCACACCGCCTGTGGGGCCACCCGTTCGGCTTCGAGCAGATGGAGTACGGACGAGGCGTCTTGCTCCCGTTCGGCGCACGCCCAAGCCAAGTCGAGGTGCACCTGCATGCGGCGACCCAGCAGGCCGGCCGGCAGCGCTCCGGTGTCGATCGTCGCGCCCAGTTCGAGCGCCCGATCCGGCCGCCCGACGACAACGGACGCAGACATCCGGTGAATGGCGACGTTGGTCGGCCCGAAGCCCGTCCAGAGCCGGTTATCGTCCGAGCCGAGCTGGTCCGCCGCCGCCGAGGCGGCGGCGAGGTGCCGGTCGCTGTCAGCCTCCCGACCGTCCCCCCCGGCGGCAAGACTCGCGACGAGGAGCAGCGATCCGAGGGCCGAAAGCGAATCGGGATCGTCAGCGGATGAGACACGACGAAGATCCTCGGCTGCTAATGAGGCGACACGTTCCGCGTCAGCGAACCGGCGATTCCCGACGAGGGCGCAGGAGACCTGGTACACGGCCACAGCAGAGAGCGCCGGTTGGTCGGCATGTGCGGCCGACCTCACCGCCCGATCGGCGGCGATCCACCCCAGCTCATAGTCCCCGGCCTTGCTTGCCAGCTTCGATGCGGCGACATACGCCCATGCGCTGAACACGAATGCGGATCGCCGGCCAGCCGCCGAGGAGCGGCACGCGTACTCAAGGGCAGCGCTCAAAACCGGGGGAAGGAGCCGCGCGACACCCGTGTAGTCCGCCCGTTGGTATCGCCGGTGCGCCTCCGTTACCGCGGCGCTGCTCTCTTTCGCCGAAGGCTGGCGACCGCCGGAAGATGTGGGTAGGTAGGTCGTCAGCGCCTCGCGCAGAGGGTCGAGCAGCGCAGTGTCGGTCCGCCCCTTGCCGCACGATGTCTCCCCGCCATCAGGTCGCCGCAACCGGGTCCGTCCGGGCGCGAGCCCCAGACGCAAACGGATGTGATCAGGCATTCGAAGGCCGTGTGCCGCCCGCTCGAACAACTCCAGCTCAGTGATCCGACGCCTGCCTCGCTCAATGTTGCTGACCTCCGGCTGGGCGACGCCGCCAAGCAGCTCGCCGACCTCCGTCTGGCTGAGGCCGGTATACCTGCGGATCGCCCGGAAGACCGAGCCCAGGTCGCGCGCGGAGATCGCCCGGAGCACCTCCGGCCGGTTCCAGAGGCTGGCCGGGATGACGACCTTCCGAGGATCGCGCACGTGTCGGTCGCCTTCCAGGATCGCTCTCGTGGTCATCGAGCCTATCCGTATCGCATATGCGCTCGGCGTATTCACTCCGCCGACGAGTTGCGCCAGGCTCCATCCCATGAGTGACGACATTGATCAACCGGCGCGCGACAGTGCGCCGCCTCCTGGTCCCGTCGCGATCCCTAGCGCACGTTTTG
Organism: Mycobacteriales bacterium; assembly: GCA_038237645.1. Taxonomy (GTDB): domain Bacteria; phylum Actinomycetota; class Actinomycetes; order Mycobacteriales; family QHCA01; genus QHCA01. The sequence goes on along the minus strand of JBBRYN010000062.1, from coordinate 1,693 downwards.
CAGCGGTCTGTTTCGAAGGTGCCGGCCGAGACGTTCGTCGGGTCGTAACTCTGTTCGACGACGCGCGGTCAGCCGATCTGTTCGCGGTCGAGCAGGGCTGGTCGGGTTACACCGTGGCCCCGGCTTCGCTGCTGCTCTCCCTGCCGGGCTGAGAGCCGGGACCGGTCACGTGCCACGGGCATGTGACCGGTCCCGCTACAGTCGGGACGTATGGTCGGCACGCTCAGCGCGCGGCGAGGAACCCCAGCACATCCTGGCGGGTGAGCACCCCGCGGGGCTTGCCGTCGTCGAGCACGACGGCGGCGTCAGCCTTCTCCAGCGCGACCATCGCGGCGCTGACCGGCTCACCGGCACCGATGAGGGGCAGCGGCGCCGACATGTGTCGCTCGAGGGAGTCGGCCAGTTGGGCACGTCCGGCGAACAGCGCGTCGAGCAGGTCACGCTCGCTCACCGAGCCGACCACCTCGGCTGCCATCACCGGCGGCTCCTCCTTGACCACGGGCATCTGCGAGACGCCGTACTCCCGCAGGATGTCGATGGCCTCACGCACCGTCTCCGTGGGGTGCACGTGTACCAGCTCAGGCATGACCGCACCCTTGCGCCGGAGCACGTCGCGGACGAGCAGGTCGCCCTGCCCGGTCAGGAATCCGTAGTCGGCCATCCAGTCGTCATTGAAGATTTTCGACAGATAACCGCGACCGGAATCCGGCAGCAGCACCACGACGACGTCGTCGGATGCGGCCGTCGCCGCCGCGCGCAGGGCTGCGACCACGGCCATCCCGCACGAGCCGCCGACGAGCAGCCCCTCCTCGCGGGCCAGCCGCCGGGTCATGCTGAACGAGTCCCGGTCGGACACGGCCAAGATCTCGTCGCAAATCGTGCGGTCGTAGGTGCCCGGCCAGAAGTCCTCGCCCACGCCTTCGACGAGGTACGGACGGCCGCTGCCCCCGGAGTAGACGGAGCCCTCCGGGTCGGCTCCGATCACCCGGACCCGGCCACCGGAGACCTCCTTGAGGTATCTGCCGGTGCCGCTGACCGTCCCGCCCGTGCCGATCCCGGCCACGAAGTGAGTGAGTCGGCCGTCGGTCTGCTTCCACAGCTCCGGGCCGGTGGAGTCGTAGTGCGCCTGGGGATTGTTGATGTTGGCGTACTGGTTGGGCTTCCACGCACCTGCGGTCTCACGGCTGAGCCGATCGGAGACGCTGTAGTAGGAATCCGGGTGCTCGGGGGCGACCGCAGTCGGGCACACGACCACCTCGGCGCCGTAGGCCCTGAGCACGTTGACCTTGTCGCTGGAGACCTTGTCCGGGCACACGAAAATGCAGTGGTAGCCCTTCTGCTGGGCGACGATGGCCAACCCGACGCCGGTGTTGCCGGACGTGGGCTCGACGATCGTCCCGCCGGGGGTCAGCTCGCCCGAGGCCTCGGCCGCCTCGATCATCGGCAGGGCGATGCGGTCCTTGACGGATCCGCCGGGATTGAAGTATTCCACCTTGGCCAGCACGAGGGGCGCGAGGCCTTCGGTCACCGAGTTGAGCTTGACGAGCGGCGTGTTGCCGACCAGGTCAAGGAGGGACCGGTAGTAGTCCACGTCGCTCAGCCTAGTCGAGCGAGCATCGAGCGCAGCGAGGAGCGCAGCGAGATGACGGCCTAGTCGAGCGAGCATCGAGCGCAGCGAGGAGCGCAGCGAGAT
>JBBRYN010000061.1:0-21873 GCA_038237645.1 Mycobacteriales bacterium | reverse complement strand
GCCCTGCGCGGGCTGCTCGACACCGAATCCGCCGCCACCCTGCACGCCGCACTGGACCCGCTGGCCGCACCCCGCCCCGCCACCGACGGCACCCCCGACCCCCGCACCCCCGGCCAACGCCGCGCCGACGCCCTGACCGACCTGGCCCTGACCTGGTCCGGATCGGCCTGACATCCGGGGATCTGCCACCCTCACCCCACCACCCCGGATCGACCCCCACCAGCGACCCCGCCAACACCACCGCTACCACCTCCGCCAACTCGACCGCGACGGCCGCAGCCCACCGTGAGACCGAGGGGAGGACAGCGACCAGCCGCAGAGCTGAAATCTCCCTGAATCACCCGAGGTGCGGAGGCTGAGACACCGTGCTGGAAAGATGACTCGCATGACAGGACTGGACGCCGACCGGCTGTTGCGCGACCTGGAACCCGTCGTCGAGGTGAATCTCGACCGTCACATGGCGGCGGCCAAGGAGTGGATGCCGCACGAATACGTTCCCTGGAGCCACGGTCGCGACTTCGCCGACCTTGGCGGGCTGCCGTGGTCGGTCGAGCAGTCCACCTTGTCGCCGATCGCCCGCACGGCGCTCGAGGTCAACCTGCTGACCGAGGACAACCTGCCCAGCTATCACCGTGAGATCGAGGGCACGTTCGGTCGCGACGGGGCCTGGGGCACCTGGGTGCATCGCTGGACGGCAGAGGAGGGCCGGCATGCGTTCTGTATCCGCGACTACCTGCTCGTCACCCGCGGTGTCGACCCGGTAGAGCTCGAACGGGCCCGTATGCAGACGATGGAGATCGGTTACGACAGCCGCGAGAAGGATCTGTTGCACGCGCTGACGTACGTGTCGTTCCAGGAGCTGGCCACCCGGATCTCGCATCGCAACACCGGTCGCTACACCGAGGACCCGATCGCCGAGAAGCTGCTCACCAGGGTCGCCATGGACGAAAACCTGCACCACATCTTCTACCGCAACCTGGTGGCGGCTGCGCTGGAGCTCGCGCCGAACGAGACGGTACGAGCGATCGCCGACGAGGTGACCGGCTTCGAGATGCCGGGCAGCGTCATCCCGGGGTTCACCCGCAAGTCCGTGCAGATCGCCCAGGCCGGCATCTACGACCTGCGGATCCACCACGACGAGGTGGTGCTTCCGCTGGTCCGCCAGTGGGGGGTGTTCGACATCTCGGGACTCGACGACGGGGGAGAGCAGGCGCGCGCCGAACTGGCCGATGCCCTGCGCGCCCTCGATGCGACGGCCAGCCGGTTCACCGAGCGGCGCGAGTCAGTGGCCGCCCGAAAGGCGGCTCGGGCGCAGGCCTGAGCCCGTCACAGCGGGCGCCGGCCGATCTTGGCCAGACGGGGCCGCCTGCTGCAGATCAAGTCCGTGCCCCCACCGCTGTCAAACGATCGTTCGACTACGGCAGGCTGGTTCCATGACCCGATACACGTCGTTCTGCCCCATGCGCTGGTCCGATATGGACGCCTACGGTCACATCAACAACGTGCCCTTCCTCACCTACCTGGAAGAGGCCCGGATCGAGTGGTTGCAGGATCTCATCGCCCGCGCCAAGGCGGAGGACGGCCCGGCGGCGGCCGGCATCCTGGTGGCCAGTACGGCGATCGAGTACAAGAAGCCGCTGATACACCGGATCGCCCCGGTGCCCATCTCCATCTGGGTCACCAAGGTCGGCGGCGCCTCCTTCGACCTCGCCTACGAGGTGGCTGACGACGAGACCACCGTTTACGCGCGCGCCACCTCCCGGATGGTCACCTACGACTTCGCCAGCGGTTATCCGCGGCGGTTGCGACCGCACGAGAAGGAGTTTCTTGCCCGCTACCTCGAGCCGCCGACCGGACCGGACGCGGTGCGGCGGTGAACCCCCCGGCTGACCCTGCCCGGCCGCCCGGCCTCTCGGCCCTTGCTCAGGATGTCGCCCGGCGGACGGCTGCACACGCTGCCGCCGTGCAGCAGCACGTCGTACGGACATCATTGACCAGGCTTCCAACAGGGCACCCACCTGTGCCGACGGCCGCCGAAATCGCACCCGCCGAATTGCTGATCAAGGACGAGCACCTGCAGCACACCGGCTCCTTCAAGGTCCGCGGGGCCATCGCAAAGCTGCTGGCCATCGGTGCAGCCCAGCGTGCCCGCGGCGTGATCGCCGCCTCGTCGGGAAATCACGGCCTGGGGGTGGCACACGCGCTGGCCGTTCTCGGCGGGCAGGGCACGGTGTTCGTGCCCGACGGCTCATCGTCGGTGAAGGTCGCGGCGATCGAACGGCTGGGTACCCGGGTCGTGCACCGTGGGCACCAGACGGGGGAGACGGAGGCTTTCGCTCGGGCATATGCGGCCGACCACGGCCTGGTGTACGTCAGCCCCTACAACGACCTAGACGTCATCGCCGGACAGGGCGGCATCGCACTGGAGCTACTCGAGCAGGCCGGCGAGCGGGGGCTGGACGCGGTCGTCGTCGCTGTCGGTGGCGGGGGCCTGATCTCGGGAATCGCCGCGACGCTCAAATCCCGCGCACCTCACATTCGGCTGATCGGTGCATCCCCCGCCAACGATGCGGCGATGGCGGCCAGCGTCCAGGCGGGACGCGTGGTGGACGTCGACCGGCGGCCCACGATCAGCGACGGGACCGCCGGAAGCCTCGAGCCCGCAGCGGTGACCCTGCCGCTGTGCACGGAGTTGGTCGACGAGTGGATCCTCGTCGACGAGCCGGACATCTGCGCCGCGCTACGGCAGTTCCTGGACAGCCGGCACCAGTTGATCGAGGGCGCCGGCGCCGTCGCGGTCGCCGCTGCTCTGCGGCTCGCGCCGCAACTACCCGGGCGTCGCATCGCCGTCGTGTCCTGCGGGGCGAACATCTCGACCGACATGCTGTATCGCGCCCTCGGCCCGCCGCCGGGCAGCCTCGGCGGGTAGTCGAGCGGGGCGGGGAGTGCAGCGAGACTGTAGGGACGAGCACCGAGCGAGGGGGCACGATGCGGCGCATCTGGTCGGTGGCAGTGACCCGCGCCTACCGGCCAGACGCGGTCTGGCAGCGGATCGGGGAGGTCGTGCGGTCCTGGGCGGGCGATGCCACGATCACGCCGATCGGCAAGGGCATGTGGCTGGCCGACACCGGTTCCGCCAAAGTCGCCGACGCCCTGGCCCACGCAGCCGTCGCGGTCGGCGCCCAGCCGCTGCGCTCCTCGCGCACGGTGTTCGGCGTGCGACGCGTTCGACGCCACCGTCGCCGTCCTCACTCCCTGCCCCCGCCACACCCGCGTCGAGGGCGCCCCGTTCTGCCCGGGCTGCGGCGCCGGCCACGGCGACCTCGACGGATACTTCTGGATGCCCCGCAGCGTGGTCGGCAACGCCGAGATCGTCTCCCGCCATCCCCACCGCGCGGCGATGGTGTCCGTGAGCGCCCGTGCCTACGCGATCCTCGGCGGACTTCCCGGCATCCGTCGGGGTGACCCGGCGCGGGTCTGCGAGGACTGACAAGAACTGGTTTCCCCGCGGCTATGCAGGTGATGACCGGCCCGCTCGATGCCACCCCCAGCGCAACTACCTTCGTCATCGCATACCTACATCATCGAAGTGGCCTGGCCCAGGCGGATACCCATCGGCCTGGCTGCTGCCGGAATGTGCGTCGTGGCCGATATGTGACGAGAAGGTCTGTTGGTCTAGCCTCGGTCGATGGAAACCTACCCTTTCGGTGAATTCGTCGTGCGGCGCATCGGGTTCGGTGCCATGCAGTTGCCCGGCCCCGGCGTATTCGGTCCACCGCGTGACCGCGACGAAGCCCTCGCAGTGCTGCGGCGCGCCGTGGAGCTGGGTGTCGATCACATCGACACCTCGCAGTACTACGGGCCCGACGTCGCCAATGAGCTGATCCGGGAGGCGCTGCACCCGTACCCGGAATCCCTCGCACTGGTGAGCAAGGTCGGAGCGCGCCGTGACGCGTCGGGCGGCTGGCTGCCCTACAGCGAGCCTGATGAGCTCCGGCATGGGATCGAGGACAACCTGCGCAGCCTCGGTGTCGAGCAGCTCGCGGCCGTCAACCTGCGGCTGTTCGACGGTGCGGCGGCTGACGGGCGATTCGACGATCAGCTCACCGCCATGGTTCAAGCGCGTGACGACGGCCTGATCGGTGGCGTCGACCTCAGCAACATCACCCTCGAACACCTGTTACACGCGCTGGAGCGCACCCCCGTGGTCTGCGTGCAGAATCCGCTCAACCTCGTCGACCGCGCCGCACTGCCGATTGTCAAGGAGTGCGAGTCACGGGGGATCGCCTTCGTGCCGTTCTTCCCGCTGGGTTCGGGCTTCGGCGAGACCAATCCCGTGCTGACCAACGAGTACGTACTCCGCACTGCCGAGCGGCTGGGCCGCACCACGGCACAGGTAGCGCTTGCCTGGACCCTCGGCTTGGCGCCGAACGTGCTGCTGATCCCGGGCACGTCGTCCGTCCGGCACCTGGAGGACAACCTCGCGGCTGCCGATGTCGAGCTCGACGACGAGGCGAAGGGGCAGTTGGCAGCCGTAGCGGGTTAGGCGACAGCGCTCAAGGACTAGCCGCGACGAAGGGCGACGAACTTGTCGTCGATCGGGGTGGCGACGAGTCCGGCGGCGGCAGACTCGGCCAGGGCGTCGGCTTCCTGCGCTGCCCAGACCGTGCTCGTCGTGACCTGCTCGTCGACGACCGCCCCGTCGCGGAGCACCCGGAAGCGGGTGCTGATGCGAAACGAGTCCTTGCCGGCCGGCTCACGAGCGAACCATCGCTGGTATTCATGTTCGCCGACGGCGATGCTGCCGGTCATCTGCTCCTCGAATGCTTCCCTCCGGTCGGCGCCGTAGTGCCGATCGAGGATCGCCGGTGCGTCATGGGCCAGCCGGTCGGCGAACAGTGTCCACAGACTGCGTCGGCGCTCCGGTGGCAGCTGACAGACCAGGTGAACACCGACGGCCGCGCCCCAGCGATGGGGCAGGTCGGCGCTGAACAGATCGCCGGGCACTACGGTGACTCGCTGTCGCAGGTCGGGCCGAGCGGCCAAGCGGGACAACAGCACTGTCCGCATCGCTCGCGACATCTCCACCGCGAACACCGCCGCATCGGGCAGCGCCTCGGCGATGGCAACCGTGCCGAGGCCCGTGCCGGCACCGAGGTCGACCACCGGAAGCGTGGTGTCGATCGGCAGACTCGCCAGGGCGGCCCGCAGCGCGGGCAGTAAGTCGTCATCCGGTCGCGCTGCTTGTACGAGGTCGGCGAACTCCGCGGTCACGGCATAGTCGTCGGGCATCGGGTGAAGCTAGCAGCACTACAGCCTTGCGACGAAGTACGCTGAGGTCCAGATCTTCTGCTTCTTGACGGTCTGCCCGTCGCTCGGCGCGTGCCAGATCTCGCCGCCTCCCGCGTAGATCCCGACGTGGGTGATGTGCGACCCGGTCGAGCCGAAGAAGATCAGATCGCCGGGCAGTGCGGCTGAGTGCCCGATGTGGGAAAGCACGTTGAACTGCTGCTGCGAGTTGCGCGGGAGCGTGCGACCGAACTTGCCGACGACGTAGAGCAAGAAGCCCGAGCAGTCGAACGACTTCGGTCCGACCGCGCCGTAGCTGTAGGCCTGTCCCTTGTGCCTGGCGGCCTCGGCAACCACCCGACGGTCGGTGGTGAGCCACACCATGCGCATCGGGGTCAAGCACGCGGCATGGCTGCCGGTGCCGGCGAAGCGCAGGCGCATGCCATTGGTCATCTTCGGTGTGACGGTGAACGCGGCCTTGCCGGCGCCGTCGGTCCGATGGCTGGCCTGCCGGTGCCAGGCGCCGGTCCACCAGTTCTCCAGCACGGCGGTGGCCGCCCGCACCGGTGTGTGGCCGCTGGTCATGATCTGGGCGGTAAGGGTGGCCGAGTGTCCCGGTCCGACGATTGTTGTGGGCCACAGGTAGCACTTGCTGCCGGTTGCGGCGCTCGCCGGGGCGGCGGCGGTCAAACCGAGTGCCACCAGGGCGGGGACGAGCAGGACGGCGCAGAGGGCGCGGGCAGCAATGAGGGCGCCTCGGGGCCGGGAGGGGGCACGGGCAGGCATGCGGAGATCCCTTCTGCACGCCTGCGAGGTGAGCTGTCGGGTTCGGGCCAGAAAGGCTACCCGGCCGCGGCTGCGGCTTCACCCCAAGACACCGGGAAGGTGTCGTCGTGCGTGGTTCCCCCGCTCCTGCCCGAGCTGCAGTGGGTCGTCGGGTTCACCCTGCCGGGCGGGCAGGACTCGACGTTGACCCGGCAGGTGAATCTGTCTTCGACAACCTACGGATCGCCGGAAGCCCTCCTTTAGCCCTGGGACCAAGAAATCCTCGACAACATAAGTGAAATGGCTGATAAACATCCATAGCTCGCACCCGGGTCAGGAGGAGTCACGCGGAAGTTGCCGCGCAGCCCTCTCGCCGCGGATCAGCGGCGGCCGACAACGACCCGTCGGGGCGGCGCAGGGCAGCTCCGACGCCGCCGAAATACATCGACGCCGGCCCGCGCGAGTGCGTCGGCCAGGGCAGCGCGGGAAGTGCGAGATCGTCCTCGTATTCCACGACCGGACCTTCGGCGGTGCGGCGTACATGCAATCGGGGATGGGTGATAGCGGCGACGAGACCGAGGCCGCCACCCGCGAATCCGGCCAGCACCTGCAGCAGCGCAGTGGTGATCCGGTCGGCGCCCGGCGAGCCGATGGCGAGCACGCCGCCGTCAGCACTGCGGCCGACCGTCGGGGCCATGTTCGATGGCAGCCGCTCACCGGGTGCCAGCGCATGCGTGCCGCGCCGGTTGAGCTCAGGCTCGCCCAGGCAGTTGTTGAGCCACAGCCCGGTCCGCGGCGTCATCACCCCGGATCCGTACCCGGCCGAGGCTGTCACCGCACAGGCCGCACCCTCACCGTCCACAGCAGACACGTGCACAGTGGACGCGGCGCCACCCAGTGCGGCGAGCCCGTCCGCGCCCCCGACCAGGCCGAGCAGCCGCTCGGCCGCCGCCCGCCGGTCGGTGGCCACGTCGAGGTGCTCCAGCCGGTAGCGCAGCACGGCCTCCTGCACCGCGACGAGTCCAGGGATGTCCTCGGGCCGCCATGGTCCGGTCGGGCGGCCTTCCATCAGGATGAGCATGGCCGCCAGCACCGGCCCGCCGATTGCCGGTGGCGGGTTGGTGGCGAGCTGCCACGCGCCACACGGCACGGCCAGCGCCGGCCGCTCGACCGGCCGGTAGGCCGCCAGGTCTGCCTCGGTGACCAGCCCGCTGTGCTCGGCCATGTCCGCGGCGATGGCTTTGGCCAGGTCACCGCGGTACAGCGCCGCTGCCCCCTCCTCGGCGATCAGCTCCAGCGACTCGGCGAGGTGGGCGATCCGCACGGTGGCGCCGGCGTCGAGCAGTCGCCCGTCGGCGTCGTGCAGGGCGGCATGACTGTCCGGATGCCACCCGTAGACGATGTCGTGGACCAGGCCGAGGTAGTAGGCGGAGGCGCCGCCCAGCGGGAAGCCGGCCCGTGCCGCCTCGACCGCCGGCAGCACGACCTCACGCCACGGCGCCCGGCCGTGGCGCATGTGCGCCAACTCGATCGCCGCGAGCGCGCCCGGGGTGGCGACGGACCCGTGGCCGACGGTCATCGTGAGGCCGCCGCCGTAGGTCGTGGTCACTTCGCGCAAACCACGGCCGAACGCCTCGGGTGGCAGCCCCCGCCCCGGCATCTCCACGTTGCCGTCGAAGTTGACCGGCGGGGAGCCGTCTGCCGGGGCGACGGTGACGAAGGCGCCGCCGGCCGGCGAGCAGACGCCCGGCTCACAGACCATCGCGACCAGGACGCCGGCCAGTGCGGCGTCGACGGCGTTGCCGCCCGCGGCGGCCAGGGTCAGTGCGGCCCCGGTTGCCAGCGGGTTGCTCGTCGCGACGGCGACGCTGGTAGGCATCACTGCATCCTGGCACGTCGGCGGATTGGGTCCAGCGCCGATCGGTACATAGGCTCCCGGGATGGACTTGATGCTGGCGCCCGGGACATCGTGGGCGCAGACATACGAACGCTGCACGCAGGCCGCGCCGGAGGCCTTCGATTCCGATCGGTTGCGAAACCTGACCGGCGGGGAGTGGCTGCGCTCCGGCGAGCCCGGCGAGCACGTCTCGCCGGTTGACGGGTCGGCGATCCCCGGGCCGCCCCGGATCAGCCAGGGCGAGGCGGTCGATGCCGTCGAGCAGGCTCGCCGGCAGCACGAGACGTGGCTGAAGGTGGATGTCGACGAACGCAGGGCGGCCGTCACTGCCGCCGTCGACATGATGGCCGAGCACCGTGACCTGCTCGCCCTGCTGCTGGTCTGGGAGATCGGTAAGCCCTGGCGGCTGGCCTGCGCCGATGTCGACCGTTGTCTGGACGGTGTCCGCTGGTATGTCGGGCAGATCGAGCGGCAACTGGACCTCGGGTCCGACCAGCAGCGGCGGGCGCTGCCCGGACCGGTGTCCAACATCGCCAGTTGGAACTACCCGATGAGCGTCCAGGTGCATGCCGAGCTCGTCCAGGCGCTCGCCGGCAACGCCGTCGTGGCGAAGACACCGAGTCAGGGCGGCTTCCACTGCCTCACCCTCGCGCATGCCTTCATGCACCGGGCCGGGCTGCCGGTCACGCTGGTGTCCGGCGAGGGCGCCAAGCTGGGTGACGCGCTCATCCGCAACGACGGCATCGGCGCCCTCGCCTTTGTCGGCGGCCGGTCCAACGGCCGGGCTGCTGCCACCGCCCTCGCCGACACCTCCCGCCGGCACTTCCTCGAGCAGGAGGGCCTCAACGCGTGGGGCATCTGGGAGTTCAGCCAGTGGGATACCCTCGCGCAGCACCTGCACAAGGGATTCGAGTACGCCAAGCAGCGGTGCACCGCCTATCCGCGCTACGTGGTCCAGCGCCGGATGGCCCCCCAGTTCCTGGAGATGTATCTCCCGGTGATCAAGGGCGTCCGGTTCGGACACCCGCTGGCCGTGGCGGCAGCCGGCGACCCGCTGCCGGATCTCGACTTCGGGCCGGTGATCCATGCCCGGAAAGCCACTGAGCTGGTCGAGCAGTACGACGAAGCGCTGCGCGGCCGCGGCATCCCGCTCTATCGAGGGTCGACGGCCGACGACGGATCGTTCGTGGACGGGCAGGACATCTCCGCCTACGTCGCACCGGCCTGCGTACTCGAGCCGCCGTCAAACTGGTCGCTGCACCATGCCGAGCCGTTCGGCCCGCTCGACTCCGTCGTCGTCGACACCGAGTCGGAGCTGCTGGCCGCGATGAACGCCAGCAACGGCTGCCTCGTGGCCAGCGTCGCCACGGACGACGCCGACTTCGCCGGCCGGGTGAGTGAGCAACTGCAGGCCTTCAAGGTGGGCGTCAACAAGCCCCGCAGCCGGGGGGACCGCGAGGAGGTGTTCGGCGGCATCGGTGAGTCCTGGAAGGGCGCCTTCGTCGGCGGCGACCTGCTGGTCCGGGCGGTCACTCACGGTCCCGAGGGGGATGCGGAGCGGCTCTACGGCAACTTTCCCGGCTACTCCAGCTATCCCCCTCGCTAGCGCCGAATCGTCCCCGTTACCCTGACCGGGCCTGGGTAGCCGCCCCGGGCCACGCAGCCGACGGCAGGAGACTCCGATGTCCATGTCCAACGACCCCAACGGGGCCCCGGGGCACGGGCCGGGCGACGGTCGGGGGGGCGCACACGTCCAGGGCCGCCGGTCGCCCCAGGGCCAGCAGTCGCCGCAGGGTCAGTACGGACCGCAGGGACAGCAGGGACAGCCCCAAGCGCAGCAAGGCTATGCCCAGCAAGCGGAGCCTCAGCAGGCGTTCCCACCGGGGCAGGCCTACTCCGGGTTCGACATCCTGGATCCCCCGACGGGTCCGGTGCCGCCCGTCTACGCCCAGCAACCCGCTACCTATGCAGAGGCTCCGCAGACGTATCCCGCCGACGCGAGGGGCGCTCGCCGCAGCCGCAGCGGATTCTGGGTGGAAGCTGCACGCTTCGCCCGGCAGCACCTGCGGACGCTGGAGACCAAGGAGTTCTTCAAGACCTCGGAGTTCTTCCTGACCCTGTTCGGCGCCATCGTCCTCATGCTGGCGGCGGCAATCCAGGACAACTTCGACGCGCCTCAGATGTGGGGCCTTTTCACCGCCCTCTTCATCGCCTACATCATCAGCCGTGGGATCGCGAAGGCCGGCTCCAACCGTGGCCGGCCCGAAGACTAGAGGCAGCCTTAGGCCGAATGCGGTTGCCCGGCCGCCGTAGCCTGGGCGGGTGGCAAAGATCTACGACGGCATCGACGACGGCCTGACCGCTTGGATCTCGGCCCAGCCGGTGTGGTTCGTGGCGACCGCGCCACTGTCCGGTGACGGCCTGGTCAACGTATCCCCGCGGGGCCACGATTGCCTGTCCATCCTCGGCCGGCACCGGGTCGCCTGGGTCGACTACACCGGCAGCGGCGTGGAGACCATCGCGCACCTGCGCGAGAACGGCCGGATCTGCCTGATGTTCGCGTCGTTCGATCACCGGCCGCGCATCGTCCGGCTCCACGGGCGCGGCAGCGTCGCCCAGCCCGGCTCCGCGACATTCGCCGAGGTGACCGGCCGGCATCCCGAGCATCCGGGCACCCGGGCCGTCATCGTCGTCGACGTCCAGCGGGTCAGCGACTCCTGCGGGTACGGCGTGCCGATGATGGAGTTGGCCGGCGAGCGAGACCTATTGCGGGTCTTCGCCGAAAAGCGCGGCCCGGCGGGCGTGGCGGCCTACCAGGCGGAGAAGAACGCGGCGAGCATCGACGGGCTACCCGGCCTGTGAGCGGCTCGGGCGGCGCGGCAGGCGCATGACCGGCACCGGGCGCCCGGTCGATACGATCCAGGCCTCTGCCGCGTTCAGCGCCAGAAGCAGCCCGCCGAGCAGCGCCGCGGTCGCAACGCCGGCACCAGCGGCGCCGCCACGGCAACCACCACGCACACCAGCGATGTGACGAGTCGCGGCAGGCCCATGGCGCCGAACATCCGCCAGCGTGCGAGGCCGAAGCAGAACAAGTAGAGGCCGACGCCGGGTGCCAGCAGCAACTCGGCCGCCGTGTTCGGCTCGGCCAGCGGGTGGGCGAGCAGTTTCTTCAGCCCGACGGCCACGCAGATGATGCCGACGACGTATCCGAGGTGGACATAGCTGAAGACGTCACGCACGATGCGCGCCTGCACCGGGTCGGACTTGAGGCTGTGCTGCACGGCCGGCGCACCGTAGTGGAAGTACGTCCACCACAGCGTGACGATCAGCGCAAAGCTCAGCGCCAGGGTCGCCAGCGACAGCGCGTCCAGCGGGCCGGCGGCTGCCTGGCCGCCGACCGCCACCACGGTTTCCCCCAGCGCGATGATGAGGAAGAGCCCGAACCGCTCCGGAAGGTGCTCAGACTCGACCCGGATGCCGTGCAGCCGGTGTCCGAGGACGACCGGACTGAGCACCGGGATGAGCGCTCCCGCGCCCCAGATGACCACGCGCAGCCGGCCATCCGCCATGGCACCCGCCAGGAACAGGGGGGCGCTCACGAGGAGGCTGACCGCGAACGGGTCCATCCGCAGCCCGCCGTACAGCGGGTGCCGGCGGATGCCGATCCAGAGCAGCAGGCGCAACGCCAGGTAGCAGACGGCGAAGAGGAAGCCCTGATGCGCGTAAGCCCCCGGGATGGCGACCGTCATGCCCAGCGCGCAACCGGCCAGCAGGAAGAGGGTCAGCCGCCCGCCGGCGGTGTCCAGCGCGGCGCCGCTGGCGTTGCCGAGCAGCGTGACGCCGACCCAACCCCACCACAGCGGCACGAAGAGCAACAGCGTCCGCGCGACCTCCCCGGCACCGTGGGAGAGCGCCAGCGTCCCCGCGATCTCGGTGACCGCGAACACCCACACTAGGTCGACGAACAACTCGGCCCAGGTCACCCGCTGCCGGGGGGTCTCGCCTGCCTGGTCCAAGCCCTGGTCCAAGCCCTCCCATTCAGGGCCGGATGGCGGGGAATCGTCCGGCACGTCAGGAGAGTGCGCTCGTGGCCCGTTGGGTGGCCGGCTGGGTCGACTCATTGCGGTGAATCGTGCCACCGGTCTGCCCGAGGGGTTGCCCGGTGCCCCCCCAGCGCGACGCCACGATCTCGGCCGCGATGGACACGGCGGTCTCCTCTGGCGTCCGGGCGCCCAGGTCCAGGCCGATGGGCGAGTGCAGCCGGGCCAGGTCCGCCTCGCTGACGTCCGCGGCGCGGAGTCGGGCGAGGCGTTCGTCGTGTGTACGCCGGCTGCCCATCGCCCCGATGTAGGAGGCCGGCGTGGCGAGCGCGACCTGCAGGAGCGGCACGTCGAACTTCGGGTCGTGCGTCAGCACGCAGATCACCGTGCGTTCGTCGACGGAGGTCCGCTCGAGGTAGCGGTGTGGCCAGTCGACGATCACCTCGTGGGCGTCGGGGAAGCGCTTCGAAGTGGCGAAGGTCGCCCGGGCGTCGCACACCGTCACCTGGTAACCGAGGAGGGCGCCGACCTGGGTGACGGCCGCTGCGAAGTCGATGGCCCCGAACACCAGCATCCGGGGCGGGGGAGAGTACGACGAGACGAACAGCGTCAGGTCGTCGCCACGCCGCTGCCCGTTGTGTCCGTAGTGGACGGTGCCGTTGCGGCCCTGGACCAGGAGGCCGCGGACGTCGTCGCCGACTGCGGCGTCCAGGCGGAGGCTGCCCAGCGACCCGGTGACGCGGGCCGGCCACAGCACCAGCCGACGGCCCAGCCGGTCGGGGGGGCCGGAGACGCACGTGACTACCGCCACGGGCTCGCCGGCAGCGACACTGGCCGCCACCTCGTCGAGGTCCGGAAAGGTGCTGCGGTCGATCCGCTCGACGAAGATGTCCAGGATCCCGCCGCAGGTCAGCCCGATCGCGAAGGCGTCGTCGTCGGTCACCCCGTAGCGCTGTAGCGTCGGCTGCCGCCCGTCGCGGACTTCCGCGGCGAGTTCGTACACCGCTGCCTCGACGCAGCCTCCCGACACGCTGCCGACGATCGACCCGTCCGGCCCGACGAGCATCGAAGCCCCAGGTGGTCGGGGGGCCGAGCGAAACGTTGCCACCACCGTGCCGAGCCCGACCGGCTGGCCGCGCTCCCACCAGGCGAGCAGGTCGCCGAGGAGTTCCCGCACGCCTGCAGCATCCTCCTGTGCACAGCCGGCCACCAAGGGCGGGCCACCTACGGCGGTCAATGGGAGAGTTCCCCCGGAAGATCCGCCGGGACGTCGACGTCGCAGGGCTGGGCGATGTCGTCGCAGGGGACCAGCCGCACCAGCCCCGGATGCGTGGCGAGGAACTCCCTGGCGCCGGCGTCACCGTTGGCTGTCCGGATCACCTCCGCCCAATGGTCACGGCCGAGGAGGACGGGGTGCCCGCGTTGTCCGTCGTACGTGGCCACGGCCACTGCATTTCCGGCTGCGCAGGCGGCGACCCGGCGCACGGCCGCCGCACCGATCCCTGGCGTGTCCACCAGCAGCACCACGACAGCGGCGGCGTCGGTGTCCCGCAGGGCCGACAGACCGGCCCGAAGTGACGAGGCCATGCCCGTCTGCCATGCCTCGTTTCGCAGGACCGTTGCGCCCGGAAGCTCGGCGCGGGAGATCACGTCGCCGGCGGCCGCGCCGAGTACCACGACTCGCGGCGTGCAGCCGCCGTCGGTGAGGGCCTGTAGCGCGCGCTCGACCAGGAGGCTGCCGTCGAACGTGACCAGAGCCTTGGGACGGCCGAAGCGCCGGCCCGCCCCGGCGGCCAGCAGCAGCCCGGCTACAGCCAGGTGAGGATCCGCACGGTGGTCCCGCGAGGCAGCGAGCGGATCTGCACCAGATCGCACAGCTGGTTGGCCAGCCAGACTCCGCGGCCGCCCTCCTCGGTCACCGCGGGCGCCGTACGGCCGACCAGCGGGTCCTCGATGCGCCCTCGACAGCTGACCTCGCATACCAGGGCGTCGGGCTCGCGCCACAACCGCAATCGGCCGGCACCCCCGCCGTGCCGCAGGCTGTTGACCGCGAGCTCGTGGGTCGCCAGGGCAACGTCCGCGGCGCGCTCCGGGATGACACCGGCCTCGCGAGCATGCCCGATCACCGCGGCCCGCAGCACCGCAAGATCGTCCGGCCCGAAGGCAAGCTCCGTCGTCGGCGCCGAGGGCTCGGGCAGGGCGCGGCCGAACATCGCGTCGACATGCGCCACGCCGCCATAACCGGTGCTGCCGCGGAAGGAGGCGCCATCCACGACCATCGGATGGCTGCGATGCGCTTCCTCGATCACCGACTCGCTCAGCGCGTCGACGTCGTACGGGCAGCGCAGCCATAACGGGGCGCCGGGGTCGACCGCGACGTTGAGCAGCGACTCGTGCAGTTGGCACTCGGTGAGTTCAGCTGGCGCCCGGCCGGCCCACACGGGCTCGCCGATCCCGCGAACCGGATGCCCGTCCGCGCCGCTGTCGTCGAGGAACGCGCGCCAGGCCGGGATGATCCGGGCCGGATTGAGGCCGAGCCGACCCATGTCGACGAGCTGTACCCGGGACGCCTGAGGACCCAGTGCCTTGCATATCAGGTCGAGCCGCGGCTGGGCCACGGCGACCAACACCGGTTGACCGGCCGCGAGGCCCTCCTTGATGAAGGGCACCGTCCCGGCGAGAAAGTCTGCCGGGCCGTGGTAGAGGAGTGCCTCGTGACGGTAACTCTGGTGTGGCTTGATGGCTGAGATCGTGGCCGTGTCATGCCGCCGTCTCGAGCGCAGGAGACAAAGTTTACGGTACGTGACCTTCCACTGCGGGGAAGGCCCAAACTACTATTCGGCAATCCGTCCGGGGGCCGACCGACCGCTACCCTAGCTGAGCCCTGGATAAGGGTCGCGGCGGCTCGGGCCGTCGGTGGACCTAACTGTCGGATGCGCGACTGAACGACAACCAGCCGGCCGGACAGGGCGTCTTATTGACATTCTGTGGCGAAGCTCTCGCCTCAAGCGATAGGAGCTCTGTGATGACATCCTGGACCGCGATTCGTAGCCCGTCGGCGGTGCGCAACACAATCCGTGACTCAAGGCGGCGACTAATGCTCGGCGCGACGGCCGTGGCCGCCACGCTGGTGGCGGCCCTCGCCGGACCAGCGGTTGCGGCGAGCGCCAGTTCACCGCAGAGCGTCGGGCCGACGGCGCCCTACTGCGGCATCACCTGGGGGAGCACGGCGAAGTCGGGCGGCAGCCTGAGCAGCGGGGGTCTGGTCACGAGCCGGACCGGCCAGCAGACCTGCTTCGACCGGGTGGTCTTCGAGTTCGACGGGCCGGCCAACGGCTACCGGGTCAGCTACGAGAGCGAGGTCTACACCGAGAGCGGTCAGCCGATGCGGTCGCACACCGCCGGGGGCGCGCTGCTGGGCGTTCATCTACTCGAGTCGGCAACCGGCTACCCGCATGTCACGTTCGATCACGTGGCGAACGTCAGCGGCTACCGCACGCTGCGTGACGTCGTCTACGGAGGGACTTTCGAGGGATACACGACCTTCGCCATCGGCGTGCGCGCCCGGCTGCCCATGCGGGTATTCGTCCTGGCCGGACCGAACTCGCACACCCGCATCGTGATCGACGTGGCTCACGCCTGGACACAGTGATCTTGCCGCAGTGATCTGGACCCGTGATCGATGACGCAGCTGATCGATCGACCACCGCCGCGAGCACGGATCGTCACCCTCGTCCTGTGCCTGGCCGACGGGCGCGTACTCGGCGCCCTGCCGCCGTTGCGGGTCGACTCACCCTGGTGGCCGGACGTGGCTGACGTGGTCACGGCGGCGCGCAGGACCCACCTGGTCGAGGTGACCGTGTTGCGGCTGCTCACGGCACGGCTGGACGCGACGGGCCAGGGCGGCCCGGTTGCCTATCTGGCCCAGGTTGACACCGCACCCGAGGAGCCGCTGGGCGATTGGCCGGGCGATCCGGTGGGGGACATGCCGCACCGGCTGCCGTACGCCCGACCGGGCGGGCCGGCGACCGACCTCGCCTGGGCCGACTCGGTGCTGGCTGCGCGCGGCATCGGCCGGATCGGGCCGGCCGAGCAGATGCGCACCTGGAACCTGTCCAGCATCTGGCGGCTGCCGACCGGCGCCGGGCCGGCCTGGCTCAAGGTGGTGCCTCCCTTCTTCGCCCACGAAGGCGCCATGCTGGGCCGGCTGGCCCCCGGTATCGGCCCCCGGTTGCTGGGCGCCGCCGATGGCCGGGTGCTGATGGCCGACGTGCCCGGCGAGGATCAGTACGACGCACCCGTCAATCGACTGCTGCCGGTGATCAGGGTGCTTGTCGCGTTGCAGGCCGACTGGATCGGCCGGGTCGCGGAGTTGCTCGCCCTCGGCCTGCCGGACTGGCGGCCGGCGCCGCTGACCGCGCTGGCGGCGGCCACCATCCGGCGGGCGGCAGATCAGCTGGACGCCGCCACCACAGCCATGCTGGACTCCCTCATCGGCGGCCTGCCGGAGCGATTCGCGGCCATCGCCGCCTGCGGCATCCCGCACACCCTCGTACACGGCGACTTTCACCCCGGCAACGTGCGCCGCATCAGTTCCGGCACCGATCCCGGCCCCGGCACCGGTCCCGGCACAGCGAACGGATGGGTGCTGCTGGACTGGGGGGACTGCGGCGTCGGGCACCCGCTGCTGGACCAGACCGCCTTCCTGAGCCGGCAGGCGGCCGCAGCCAAGGTGCGGATCCGGGCAGAGTGGGCGCGGCTCTGGCGGGCGGCGGTGCCCGGGAGCGACCCGGACCGCGCGGCTGCACTGATCGAGCCGGTCGCCGCGCTGCGGCAGGCGGTGATCTACCACAAGTTCCTCGACAACATCGAGGCCGACGAGCGCGTCTACCACGCCGGCGACCCAGCGTTCTGGCTGCGGCGAGCAGCTGCCCTGTCCGGCTGAGCCGGTGGTGTCTTAAGGTCGCTGAGCTGCGTGCCCTGGACGGGTGCGGATCGAGATCTCGCTGGAAGCGGTGCGGGCCAACCGGATTCACCTGCAATTCCCGCTACCTGCGGCTCGGCCGTTTCGCGGGAGGGGCCGGGCGGGAGGAAGGTCAGCGGCGGGAGGAGACTGAGGGGGAGGAGCGGGAGGTGCTGGTGGCACGAGGGCACCACGCGATGGTGTGCATGCAGCGGCGGGACGGCCGCCTCGAGCCGGTCGCCGTTCCGCAGGAGTTGGCGGCCGCCATCCGGGGCGTTGACGGCCGCCGGGATCGCAGATGAGCCGCGGGTCACCGCTGACCGCGCTCGAGGCGCAGCAACTCCGTGGATTGCGCCGGATGAAGCTGAGCGCCGGTGGCCTGCTCCTGCTGGCCGTCATCACATACGCCGTCCTCACCCGCTGGCGAGCTTCGGGCGGGCCGGCCTGGGCGGGATATCTCGCCGCCGCGGCCGAAGCCGGCACCATCGGCGGGCTGGCCGACTGGTTCGCCGTGACGGCGTTGTTCCGGCGGCCCTTGGGCCTGCCTATCCCGCACACCGCCATCCTGCCCACCCGCAAGGCGGAGCTCGGCCGCAGCCTGCAGCAGTTCGTGGCGACCAACTTCCTGTCCGAGTCGGTGATCCGCGACAAGATCGCTCGCTTCGGGATGACCGGCCGGCTGGCCGGCTGGCTCGTCAAACCGGCGCACGCGGCCCGGGCGACCGCCGAGTTCGCGACGATCTTGCGTGCCGTGGTGACGGTGCTGCGCGACGAGGACGTGCAGCGGCTGATCGAGCAGACCGTGGTCCGTCGGCTCGGCGCACAACCGGTCGGTCCGCCGGCGGGCCGGTTGCTGGCCGCGGTCGTCGCCCAGGGGTCGTATCACTCGCTCATCGACCTCGCCATCGACAAGGCCGAAGCCTGGCTCGGGCACAACCGGGAGACCGTCGTCCGGGTGGTCACCGAGCAGGCGCCGGGCTGGAGCCCGCGATTCGTGGACAACCGGATCGCCAACCGGGTCTATTCCGAGGTGCTGCGATTCCTGGCCGAGGTGCGCGCTGATCCGCGACACCAGGTGCGCCGAGCACTCGATGACTACCTGTCCCGGCTGGCCGAGGACCTGCAGGCTGATCCGGCGACGATGGCAGCGGCCGAGCGGCTCAAGGCCCGCCTGCTGGCTCATCCCCAGTTGCGGCAGGCCGTCGAGGCGGTGTGGACTGCGACCAAGCGGATGATCCTGGAGGCCGCCGAGGACCGGTCGAGCGAGTTGCGGCAGGGCATCGCGGACGCCCTCGTCTCGCTGGCCGTGCGCCTCCGCGACGACGCTGCTCTCCGGGAGAAGATCGACGGCTGGCTGCAGCACGCCCTGACGCACGTGATCACCACCTACCGCGACGACGTCACCGCGGTGATCAGTGACACGGTGGACCGGTGGGACCCCAAGGAGGCCACGCGCAAGATCGAGTTGCAAGTGGGTCGCGACCTGCAATACATCCGGATCAACGGCACCGTGGTGGGCGCCCTCGCCGGAGTTCTCATCCACGCCGCGTCCGTACCGCTGCTGTGATTCCCAGACGGATCGCCATATGGTCGGACCCGCGCCCAGCCCACCGATTGGCCGACGTGTCCTATGCCCGCGTGCGCGGAGAACCCACGCTGGCCGACGTCGGCCCGGTGCAGCAGGTCGAGTTTGTTCGAGCGGTTCGGCCGGCCGGTGGTGGATGCCCGTGACGTGCTTGAGCACCGGTGGAAATGTTGCGGGCGCTGTGCCGCGCGCTCGTCGTCGACTTCCACGACGCCATGCTGCACCGGCCATCCGGGCCGCGCGAACCGACGGCGTCTGGGCCTAGTACTGGCCTAGTACCGGTATGACGGCGTGTGCGCGTTCCACGGGATTCCGGCCGCACTCCGCCCCCGCGCAGGAGCGCCAGCCAGGGCCTTCACCTCAGCACCGAGAACCGGCGCAGCCGGTCGTGCCGACCGACCCTTGAGGGCTCTGCCCGCGCCGCCCGCCGCGCCCGGCGCCGATCCCGGCTCTGCGATCTGGCCAGCAGCACGGTGCGCTGCCGGTCAGCCTCGGCGTGCAGTTCGTTAACCCGCGCCGCGGCCACCTCACCCATCAGATTCGTCATCATCTCTGCGCCCTCGCTCTCGGTTGTCCCTTGAGCGTGCCGCGCAGGGGGTGCCACCCACATCGGGAGGATGCCTGGTCCCACCGGCTGCGACGGCCTCGTGGCGACCCAACACCGGTCCCGGCCGGGGGGGAAAGCAGACAAACAGTCGTCGAGCGTAGGCAGAAATGCCGAGGCTGGCTGGCCGCCGTGGGCAGCGGCCTCAGGTCACCCGCAGGTCGACGTTGTTCCACCAGCTCAGCAGGGCCGATGCCTTGAAGTCCGACGCGACGGCAAGGAGCGCGATCCCCAAGCTGTCGTAGGTCCACTGGATGGTGGGCTTCTTGACGTTGGTGTCGAGGTAGCACAGCCGCGAGCCGATGTCGGTGTTCTTGTCCGAGGCGTAGGCCCAGTGATCGCGCGCCGGCGGAGAATTGCAGTCGGTGTTGGTGGGAGCGAACTTCTTGGTCAGGGCGATGAAGTGCTTCCCAAATTCGGCCGGGGTCTTGTCCTGGTAGGCATAGATCCGCGACGGCAGGCTGCCGGCCGAGGTCGAGTGCGCTGCGGCGCAGGACACGGCAGCGACGGTGACGGGAGACTCGAACGTCGACGCGTGCACACAGCTGGTCCGGTCGGCCAGGGTGACTGGCAGCCGGCCGGCCAGCGCCCCGTCGGCGGAGTTGAGCCCCGATGAGGCGCTCGGTGACCGGGTCAACCCGCCGTCGATCGGGACCGTGGGCACGTTCGGGGTGTGCTCCCCTGCGGCGCCGCTGGAACTCACGGCATAGACGTAGTAGCTGTGCGATGCGGACGCCCCGGTCAGGTCGGTGTACGTCGTGCCGGCCACCTGGCTGGCGATCACCTGACTGTCCCGGTAGACGGCATAGTGGTCGGCGGACTTCACTGCATCCCAGCTGAGGTTGACGCCCGTCGGCGTCACCACGGCGACGAAGTTGCCGGGTGCGGCCAGCTTCGGGGTGTTCGTCGATGCGAGGAGGACGACGATCAGTCCCACCACGCCGACCACCGCCAGGATCGACACCGCCACGATCAGGCCGGTCCGATTACGCCGGGCCACCGCGGCGGGGGCACCCTGCTGGTACGGATACCCCGGGGGACGCGGTTGCGTCGGATACGTGGGGGGGCCGCCCCGGGTGGACGGTCCCTGGGGTGACGGAGGTCTGACCGTCGAACTTCCGCCGGTGGACACCCGCCCGGCCGGTGACGGCTGGTTGCGCGACGTGGGCGGTCCGGAAGGTGCCTGCACCGGCGCGCGAACTGGCGTGGCGACCGGCCCGACCGGCTGGTGTCGCGTCCCGGCCGAAGCCACCAGCTGGGCCGCCGCCGGCCGGGCGGCCGGATCCTTGGCCAGCGCACCTCTGACAGCAGGGCCGAGCCAGTCGGGCACCCCCTCGAGGTTGGGCTCCAGGCTCTGGATGCGCCAGGCAAGTGCCTCCATCGCACCCTCACCGAACGGGGCCCGGCCGGTGGCCGCGTAGGCGACCACGGCGCCCCAACCCCAGACGTCAGATGCCGGACCCTCGGCCGTTCCGCGGAGCTGCTCCGGGGACATCCAACCGGCCGAGCCGATCACGGTGCCGGCCTGGGTGATCGATGTCATGTCCTGGGTCCGGGCGATGCCCATGTCGACCAGCACCGGGCCGTCGAAGGTGAGGATGACGTTGGCGGGTTTCACGTCGCGATGGGTGACACCGGCCTCATGCAGGACGCTCAGCGCCTCGGCCAGGCCGTGAGCGAACTGCCGCAGCGGTGCGTCGCGCAGTGGCTTCGCGGCCTCGAGCAGGGATGGGCCGGAGATGTAGGCCAGGGCAAGCCAGGGGGTCGCGGCGTCGGTGTCGGCGGCGAGCAGGCCGGCAACCCGTGGGAAGTTCATGGACTCGAGGACGTGGGCCTCGCGCCGCATGCGCTCGCGGGAGTCGGCGGAGGCCGAGCCCGGCAGGGTCTTTACCGCCACCGCCTGGCCATCAGGTCCGAACCCGAGATAGACGACACCCATCCCCCCTGCGCCCAGGCGGCCGCGCAGCTCGTACGGCCCGAGTTTCCCCGGGTCGTCGGGTCGCAGTCCGTGCAGGGCCATCCGACGATTCTGCACGACGGTCAAACGACCGGCACACGCTCGGGGTGGGTGAGCCGTTCGGTGGGGGCGACTACCGCCCTGTGCGTACGGCCGACACCCTCGTCGTCCGTGTCTCCCACCGCGCCCGTGAGACGTCGTCGAAAGCTCGTGTCGTCCTGGTCGCTGCCGTCCGCGGCCGGGGGATGCGTCCATGCAGAGTCGACCGTCGCTCACCGGGGCGTGACGGGTGGACTACCGAGCGTTCAACCGGGCGACGTGGGACGAGCGCGCTCGGCCCAGGCGGCGTTGGTGGCTACGCCTTCGAACGCTTCGTCGCCGATCACTTTGCTAACGACGTCGTGCGTTTCGACCTTCCGCTGCACGGGCGAGACCACTTAGCGACAGCCGTGGTGTGCACCTGTAGTGCCACATCGGCACCGACACGCTGTCCCTCGCGAGACTGGGCGCAGAGACGACCGGGGTGGGCTTCTCGCCGGAGTCGCTGGCACAGGCTCGCCGATTGGCAGCCCAGATCAAGACCGACATCCGCAGTTGTGCTGCGGTGGTCGCCGGCCGCTACACGTTGCAGGCGGTAAAGCCGATCAGACTGTGTGGCGGCGCAGTCCTGCCGCAGCCCTGCTGCATGTCATGCTCCGACGTCAAGAATTGCTGTTTTGCTGCAGAATCCCTCCCGACGGCACTAACCTCTGCCCTTCGTCTCGAATAATTCG
>JBBRYN010000060.1:0-21897 GCA_038237645.1 Mycobacteriales bacterium | reverse complement strand
CCGCACTGTCCGGTTCGAAGCTGATCGGGATCGGCTGGGGCAGCCTTACCGCGGTCTTCTCCCCCGGAGACTTCAACGGCGACGGCAAGCCCGACGTCATCGGACGCACCCCCACCGGCGACCTGCGGCTCTACTTCGGCACCGGGACAGGCCTAGCCGGATCGACACTCATCGGCACCGGCTTCGGCCCGTTCACCGCCCTCTTCTCACCCGGCGACTTCAACGGCGACGGCCTGCCCGACGTCATCGGACGCACCACCAGCGGCGACCTGCGGCTCTACTACGGCACCGGAGCCGCACTGTCCGGTTCGAAGCAGATCGGGATCGGCTGGGGCAGCCTCACCGCGGTCTTCTCACCCGGAGACTTCAACGGCGACGGTAAACCCGACGTCATCGGACGCACCCCCACCGGTGACCTCCGGCTCTACTACGGCACCGGGACCGGCCTGGCCGGCTCGACCCTCATCGGCACGGGCTTCGGCTCATTGACCGCCCTCTTCTCACCCGGCGACTTCAACCTCGACGGCCTGCCCGACGTCGTCGGACGGACATCGACGGGTGATCTTCGGGTGTACTACGGCAATGGCAGCCGGCTATCGGGCTCCAGGCTCATCGGTATCGGCTGGAACGGCATCAATGCCTTCGCATGACACGCCACGACCGTCGACAAGGGTCAGACGAGGCTGTCCACCCACTGCCGGTGCATCGCTGCATAGCGGCCGTCGCCGCCGACGAGATGTTCCGGCGGACCGTCCTCGACCACCCTGCCACCCTCGAGCACGAGCACCCGATCGGCGATCTCCACAGTGGACAACCGATGGGCGATGATCAGCGCCGTACGGTCGGCGAGGATGGTCCGCAGCGCCCGTTGCACCAGCCGCTCGCTCGGTACGTCGAGCGACGAGGTCGCCTCGTCGAGCACCAGCACCGCGGGATCGGCCAGGAATGCGCGGGCGAAGGACACCAGTTGGCGCTGCCCCGCCGACAACCGGCCACCGCGCTTGCGTACGTCGGTGTCGTAACCCTCCGGCAGGGCGGTGATGAATTCATGTGCACCGATCGCCTCGGCTGCCGCCTCGACCCTGCCGCGGTCCGCGCCCGGCCGGCCGAAGGCAATGTTGCTCGCGACGCTTCCGGAGAACAGAAAGCTCTCCTGCGTGACGGTGACGATCGCGCGGTGCAGGGTCTGGTCGTCGAGGTCGCGCAGGTCCACACCGTCCAGCGAGACCGTCCCGGTGCGCGGGTCGTAGAAGCGCCCGACGAGCCGGGCGATCGTGGTCTTGCCGGCCCCCGTCGGGCCGACGAGGGCGACCGTCTGCCCGGCGGGGATGACGAGATCGAGGTGGGGGAGCACGGTGCGTTCGCGGTAGCCGAAGCTGACACCGGTGAAGCGCAGCTCGCCGCGGATCGACGACCCCAGCGGCCGTGGCCGGTCCGGCTCGGGCACCGACGGCGGTTCCTCGAGCACACCGGACAGCTTCTCCAGTGCGGCGCCGGCCGACTGGAAGGAATTGTAGAACTGCGAGAGGTCCTGCAGCGGGTCGAAAAAGCGCCGCAGGTAGAGCAGGAACGTCGTCAGCACTCCGACCTGGATGTTGCCGTCGAGCGCACGAAAACCGCCATACAGCAAGACGATGCCGATCGTGGCGTTGCCGATCAGCTTCATCCCCGGTGCGTAGATCGAGATCAGCTGAAACGACCTGCGGGTGGCGTCGCGGTAGCTGGTGTTGAGATCGGTGAAGATGGCGAAGTTACGCGGCTCCCGGCGGAAGGCCTGCACCGCCCTGATCCCGGCCAGCGTTTCCACGAAGTGCACGATCACCAGGGCGACGGCTTCGCGGGTCCGTCGGTAGGCGACGGCCGACCGCTTGCGGAACCATGCCGACAACCACAGCAGTAGCGGAAAGCTACTCAGTGCGACGAGCGCCAGCGGCACATCCAGCAGGAGCATGGCGGCGCCGATGGTCAGGACGGAGAGTACGGCGATGACCAGTTCGTCGACGCCTTCCTCCACCAACTCGGAGATGGCATCGATGTCGGAGGTCTGCCGGGAGATCACCCGCCCGGAGGTGTAGTCCTCGTGGAAGGCCAGCGACAGCCGCTGGAAGTGGGCGAAGACGCGGCGGCGGAGCTCCAGCACAACATCCTGCCCGATCCGGCCGGTGAGGATGAGGAAGGCGCGCTGCGCGGCGATCTGGACGCCGGTGGCCACCGCGAAGGCGGCCACGATGAGCCACAGGACGCGGGCTCCCTGGTGATGCAAAATGGGCGGGATCCCACGGTCGATGCCCAAGCCGATCAGCCAGGGGCCGGCCAGCGCGGCAAGGTTCTGCGCGAGGATGAGCCCGATCAGCAGCCACACGGCGCGGCGGTGCGGCCGGAGCAACGACCCGAGCAGGGTGCGGGTGCGGCGCCGGAGCAACACCGACACCCCGGCGGAGAACTCCTCCCGCCGCTCTGCCGCGACGCCGCGCCACGATTCGACCGGGGCAGCGCTCACCGTGATTGCACCTCCGATTCCTGGCTCAGGATGGCCCGGTAGGCCGGCTCGTCGGCCATCAGCTCGCTGTGCGTCCCGATGGCGACCAGGGTGCCGTCCCACAGCAGGGCGACCCGGTCGGCGAGGGCAATGGTGGACGGCCGATGGACCACGAGCAGCGCGGTGCTGTCGGCCAGCACGCGCGACAGCGCCGCCTCCACGAGGGCCTCAGTCGTGACGTCGAGCGCCGAGAGCGGATCGTCGAGGACCAGCACCCGGGGTCGCCCGATCACGGCACGGGCCAGGGCCAGCCGCTGCCGCTGACCCCCGGACAGCGAGAGCCCCTGCTCGCCGACCCGGGTGTCCAGCCCCCAGGGCAGGTCGTCGACGAAGTCGGCCTGGGCGAGGGAGAGCGCCGCCCGGACGTCGGCGTCGGTGGCCTGGGGGGTGCCCAGCATGACATTCTCCCGCACGCTGGCGGAGAACAGGATCGGCTCCTCGAATGCCGTGGCGACGAGCCGGCGCAGCGAGTCGAGCCTGACGTCGCGGATGTCGACGCCGTCGAGCGTGATGCACCCCGCAGTCACGTCAGCGAGTCGCGGGACCAGGCCGGCCATGGTCGTCTTGCCCGATCCGGTAGCGCCGACCAGCGCCACGGTCTCACCCGGGGGGATCACCAGATTGACGTCCCGCAGCACCGGCCGGTGGGCCCCCGGGTAGGTGAAGCCCACCCCCTCGAAGCGCAGGCACCCGGCGGTGTTCTCGACCACCCGGGAGCCAGGCCGGTCGACGATCTCCGGCACGCTGTCGAGCACCTCGTAGATGCGCTGGGAGGCGGTTGCCGCCTCCTGGCCGGCGGCCAGGATGAAACCGAGCGCCTCCACGGGCCAGATGAGTTGGAGCACCAGGGTGATGAAGGCGACCAGGCCGCCCAGCGTGAGCTCGTGCTTGCCGACCGCCAGCGCACCGAGCAGCAGGACGATTCCCAACGTCGCGTTGGGCACGAAGTCGAGCAAGGACCAGAAGGTGGCTCGCAGCCGTACCTTGGCCAACTGTGTGTCGTAGACCCGCCGGGCGCCATCGTCGAATGCCTGGGCCATCAGGCGTCGCCGGCCGAAGGCTTTGATGACCCTGATCCCGGTCGCCGACTCCTCGATGTTTGTCGCGAGGTCGCCGGCCTGGTCCTGCACCCGCCGCGAGACGACCGAATAGCCGCGCTCGAACCTGGCGCACACCAGGATGACCGGTATCAGCGACAGGGCGACGATCGATCCGAGCAGCGGGTCCAGCCGGATCAACAACGTGATAACGGTGGCGAAGGTGGCGACGTTCACCACCAGGAAGACCAGCCCGAACCCCACGAAACGGCGGATCGTGGACAGGTCCGTCGTAGCACGGGACAGCAGTTGGCCGGTCTGCCAGCGGTCGTGGAAGGCCGGCGGGAGCGACTGCAGGTGCGCGTAGATGTCCTCGCGCATCCGCTTCTCCATGCCGAGCGTGGCCGTGGTCTGGATCCACCTGCGGATGAAGATCAGCACACCTTCGGTCACGCCGAGCGCGATCGCCAGCAGGGCCAGGGGCACGAGGCGGTCCCGCTGACCGTGTGCCACGGGACCGTCGACGACGGTCTTGGTCACCAGCGGGACGACGATGCTGGCTCCCACCCCGAGCAGTGCCGCTGCGAGCATCGTGGCGAGTTGTCCCGCGTACGAGCGGACATAGGACCGCAGCCGCCACAGGCTGGCCATCGGGCTACGAACCGGCCGGGCTGCCGGAAGGATGGTCACTGCCCCCAAGCTAGCCGGTCGACCGGTCGGCGTCGCCTCAATTCCGTCTCGATGGCGAGATCAGCCTATGGCGCGGGCGCAGGGCCTGAGATGCTGTCCCGGTGGCTGGGGGGTTGGCACATCGGGCGCTGCGCGCGGTGCCCAGGGTTGTCGTCGCCGCCGATCCCACCCGCCCCTTCCGGGTTCCCGTCGAGACCAGCGCGGTCGTCGTCGGGGGAGGGATAGCCGGTTGTGCGGCGGCGGTCGTGCTGGCCGAGCGCGGGGTGCGGGTCACCCTGCTGGAGCGCCGTCCGTATCTCGGTGGGCGGGCGGGGGCGTGGACGCAGGTCCTGGCCGACGGCACCGAGCAGCCGGTCGGCCATGGCTTCCATGCGTTCTTCCGGCAGTACTACAACCTGCGGGCGATCCTGCGCCGGATCGATCCCGCGTTGTCCTTCCTGCGCGCGGTGCCGGACTACCCGGTCGTGTCCTGCCGCTGGCCGGACGAGAGCTTCGCCGGGCTGCCCACGTTGCCACCCTTCGGGCTGCTAACCCTGGTGGCGCGCTCCGCCAACATCGGCCTGCGCGACGTGCGGTCGATGAAGGGGCCTGCGGCGCTGGCCCTGCTGGGCTACGAGCGGGCACAGACCTACGCAAGGTTCGACAGCGTCACCGCAGCGGCACTGCTCGACGACCTGCGATTGCCCGCTCGGGCCCGAGCAGTCCTGTTCGACGCCTTCGCCCACTCCTTCTTCAACCCGCAGGAGGAGATGTCGGCCGCGGAGATGATCATGATGTTCCACTTCTATTTCCTGGGCAATCCGGAGGGATTGATCTTCGACGTCCCCGACCGCGACTACGCGGGGTGTATCTGGTCACCCATGCGGGCCCTCCTGGCCGGACACGGTGCCGAGGTGCTGACAGCCACCACCGTAGAGTCCGTCGAGCCGGCAGTGACCGGCGGATGGCGGGTGACGACGGCCGGCGGGCTGACCGTCCGGGCGCCGCACGTGGTGCTGGCAACAGACCCGGCCGGGCTGCGTGCCCTGATCGATCGCTCTCCCGGCCTGGCGGCGGCCGGTCCCGGGTTCGCCCGGCAGGTCGGGTCGCTGCGGACGACCGCACCGTATGCAGTCGCCCGGTTCTGGTTCGACCGCGACGTCGCCGCACACCGGTTGCCGTTCAGCGCTGTGGCCCGGAAGGGGACGCTGGACTCCATCGCCGTCTACTCGCGGTTCGAGGCCGAGGCCGCCCAGTGGGCAGCGAGCTCGGGTGGATCCGTGATCGAGTTGCACGCCTATGCGGCCTCGGCCGATCTCGACGGCCCCGAACTCGCCCGACGGATGCGTGCGGAGCTGGCCGAACTCTGGCCGGAGACGGCTGGGCTCGGTGTCGTCGACTTCACCGTCCGGGTGGGCACCGACGCGCCCGGCTTCGGACCAGGCAGCGACGCGACGCGTCCCGGCGTCACGACCGACGCGGCAGGGGTACGGCTGGCCGGCGACTGGGTGCGCCTGGGGTTTCCCAGCGCGCTGATGGAGCGGGCGGCTGCGTCCGGGGTGCTCGCCGCCGGTGACGTGCTGACCGCCGTCGGCGCGGCCGCTGAGCCGGTGCTCTCCGTGCCGCCGCGCGGGCTGCTCGGTCGGCGCTCGGCGACGGCAAGCGGCATCGACCCGAGCGGTCGCCGCCGTGCCCGGCAGGGCTCAGCCGGCGAATCCGGCGGGTGAGCTCAGGGGCCCCTGTCTCAGCGGAGCCCGCCCACGGCGGCGTGCACGAACACGGCGCCCACCTTTGCCGCCGAGTCGACCCGGACCACCGACCCGTTCGTCACCTTCAGGACCTTCCCCAGCCCGCCGTCGGACTTCGCGCCGAACGCGGCGACCGTCAGCGTGACCGGCCGGCGCTCGTCGTAGAGCCCGCGCAGCTGGGCCCCGAGCTGGGCCAGCGTGATCCCGCCCGGGTCGAACTCGTTCACCCCGTCGGTGAACACCAGCACCTGGTTGGGCATCCCCGGCTGGTACGAGGCCACGGCCGAGCCGTAGGCCGCCAGCATCGTGTCGTACAAGCCGGTGCCGGTCTTGAGTGCTGCGAGCTTACCCACGGCCGTCATCAGCGCGGCTCGGTGCGGGCCGTTCAACTGAGCCGATGGCACCAACGGGCGGTAGTCGCGCGGTGGGTCGAGCTTCGAGCCGAACTCCCACAACCCCAGCCGGGAATCGGGCGGGAGCAGGCTGGCCACGGAGGCAACGCCACCGGCTACCAGTTTGATCAGCGGCGTCTTCGTGCCGGGGGCGGCTGCGCCCATCGAGCCCGAGACGTCGACGACGACCAGCAGGTTGGCCTTGCGCTCGGCGGGATACCACGCGGCGAAGACGTGGTCGACGTGATGCGGCTTGATCACCGCGAAGGGCGGCGCAGTCAGCTTCGGCAACCGGCCGGGAGCCACGCCCGGGGGCGCACCGCCGTCGGGCGCGCGCAGGCCCGCCGCGCCCATCGCCTTCTTGCCCCGGCTGCTCTTGAGCAGATCCAGCAGGCGACCCAAGGCCGCCTTGCGGTCGGGCTTGGCTACAGCGGCGGAGAGCGGATACCACGTGAAGCGCAGCATGGCAGTGCGATCGGAACCGGTGAGGGCATCGAGCTGCGCCGCCGTCGTCTTGAGCTTAGGAATCAGCGCGTACTCGGGGACCAATCCCACCTCGCTCGCGCCGCCGGGCAGAGCGACAGTGTCCTCCGGCGCGTCCCGGCCGACCTGGCGGATGGCCACCGAGGCCACCGTCGCGCTGTCCATGCCCTTCCTCAGCCACACGGCGTCACCCAGCGCAGCCAGCGCGACCATCCCGTCGCCTGACTCGTCGGGGTCGGGGACGACCAACCGCATCCCCGCCCCGCCGGCCAGCATTGCAGCGAGCGAAGCCCAGGTGCCGCCTGCGGCGGTGATCCGCTGCGCGGTTTCGCGGTCGGCGACCTGATAGATGGGGCTGGTGGCCAGGACCGCGTGCGCGCCGGACTCGCCGCTCGGTGCGAGCAGGTCTTCCCCGGCCCGCATGGCCCAGGCGGTGTCGTCGGGAATCCAGACGTCGGCGCTG
This sequence comes from Mycobacteriales bacterium, assembly GCA_038237645.1. GTDB lineage: Bacteria > Actinomycetota > Actinomycetes > Mycobacteriales > QHCA01 > QHCA01. The sequence continues at coordinate 14,566 of JBBRYN010000060.1, read as the reverse complement.
CTCACCGCCAGGCTGGGCAGTGCCGAACGTCCGTTGACCACCTTGACGTCGAGGCGGAGACAGTATTTGCCCCGGGTGAGTGTCGGGCGCAGGTCGTCGAGCACCGGCTTGAACGACGACGTGGTGACGACGTGTAGGGTCGTCGCGTCCGAACACGGAGCCGCCACGGCCTGACGTACCGAATCGGGTGCAAGGATGGCGACAAGGGCCGAGGCTGCCACGATCACCAGAATCAGCGCGAGCACCACCCGGGCACCGACTCCGCGCTTACGCGTGCCTGTGGTATGACGTCCCATCGTTTCTTCCGTCCTCACCTAGACGCGCCATTTAACCACCGTACGGACACGCGGCAACCGAAACGGTAGACGACACTGCGGCTTTGTAGTGTTCTGTCATAGAAGGTCGGTTAGCGTTAACGCATCGGCGTTACTTAACGTGTTCGGTCGATTGCGAATATTCTGGTCTAACGACGACGTGGCCCAAAGGTGGCGCCCGCCTGCGTGGCGATCACGGCCGGACGGGGGCTCAGGCGCCAACCAGCCGACCCCGTCTTCAGGCGTAACGCAGATCCTCGGCGTCGGGGTCCTCGACGTCCCGTCCGCATGTGTGGCAGTGCCACCTGACGTCAAGGGCGGTGCCGCAGGTGAGGTGCCGCGGGGGCTCGGCGTCAGCGGACGATCCGGCACCCCAGGCGGCGAGCAGGCGCAACGTCCCGGCCAACTCCCGACCGCTGGCGGAGAGGTCATAGGCCAGCCGGCGGGGGCGTCGGGTGTAAGGCCGGCTGACCACGATGCCGTCCCGCTGAAGTGCCTTGAGCCGCTGCGAAGCCACGTTGGGCGCCAGTCCAGGGACGGCGGCCAGCAGTTCGTTGAACCGTAGCGGTGCGCCGAGCAGCGCGGCCACCATCAACAACGTCCACCGGTCGCCGACCCGGCGGAGCGCCGAGGTCAGACCCGTCTGCGGCTCGCTGTCGGAGCCGGGGGAGGTGGTCACGAAGTCATGCTATCGGCGAACACCGTTGGCGCGGTGGCGAATCCGTACTAACTTGCAAGTCACAAGTCACTGGAGGCCATCATGTTCGAAGAACTGCAGACGGCTGCAGAGCGGGTCCGCGCCACGGTCGCACCGGGCGTCGTTTCGATCGGGCGGGACGGGCGAGGGTGCGGTGTCATGGTTGACGAAGGACTCGTGATGACCAACGCGCACAACCTGCGGGACCAGACGACGTCTGTCACCTTCGCCGACGGACGCACCGCGCAGGGCAGCGTACGAGGCGCCGATCCCGACACTGACCTGGCCGCTGTCGTCGTCGACACCGGTGGGGCCACCGCCCCGGAGTGGTCTCCCGCACAGGCCGCTCCCGATCGCGCGGTGTTCGCCGTGAGCCGAGGCGGCAGCGGGGCTGCCCGGGTCACGTTCGGCACCATCTCGGCAGTCGACCGGGCCTTCCGCGGCCCACGCGGCCGGCGGATCAGTGGCAGCGTCGAGCACACGGCGCCGTTGCCCAGAGGCTCCTCCGGCAGTGCCGTCGTGGACGCCGAAGGCCACCTGGTGGGCATCTCGACACACCGGCTGGGTGAGGGTTTCTACCTGGCGCTGGCCACCGACGCCGACCTGCGCACCCGCATCGACGCTCTCGCACGAGGTGAGCAACCGCGCCGCCCGCGGCTCGGCGTGGGCCTGGCCCCGGCCGGCGCTGCGATCCAACTGCGCCGGGCGGTGGGGCTCCCCGAGCGGGACGGGCTGCTGGTGCGGGTCGTGGCTGAGGGCAGCCCCGCCGAGCGGGCCGACGTCCGGATCGGTGACCTGCTGGTGAGCGCCGGTGGGCGCGCCCTGCGGACGCACGATGACCTCTACGACGCGCTCGATGCGACCACAACGGGCACGCAACTCGTGGTCCACCTGGTTCGTGGCGCCGAGGAACTCGACGTCCCCGTGACGTTCGATTAGCTCAACGTGCTCAGCGGACGGCGTCGCCGGCGAGCAACTGATCCGATCGCTGAGGCGACACCACCAGAGGGGGATGTCCCGTGCCGGGAAGGAGGGCGGCCAGCAACGGGTGCCAGTGGGCCAGTCCGAGCCGTCCCGTGCCGGCCCTGAGCAGCACGGTGAGCGCTGCCGCCAACTTGCCGCGCCGAGCCGCTGCGTGAACGAGCACGGCGACGGCAAGCACGGCGACCGCCCCAACCGCGTCCAGAATGAAGTGGTTTCCGGTGGCGAGCACCACCAGCAGTGTGGTCAGTGGGTACAACGGCGCGAACAGCCGGACCAGCCGGTTGCGGGCCAGCCAGACCACCACCGCCGCGCTCCACAGCGACCACGCGACGTGCAGCGACGGCATGGCGGCGTACTCGTTCGACACGCTGGCGACACTGGGGGAGTTCCAGGTGGCGCCACCCCAGAGGCGCACATTGGCAATCGTGTCGACGAAGCCCAAACCGGTCAGGCGCGGCGGCGCCAGCGGGAAGGCCCAGAAGAGGTAGAGGGCCGCGAGAGTGCTCAGGATCACGATGGTCCGCGCCCGCCGGTAACCCTCCGGATGTGCCCGGTAGGCCCAGACCAGGACACCGAGCGTGACGGCGAAATGCAGCGTCGCGTAGTAGTAGCTCGCCACGACGCTGGTGAACTCGTGCCGGGTGATCCAGCCGTTGAGCGCCAGCTCGACGTCGATGTGCAGGGCGCGCTCGATCGTATACAGCAGGCTGGCGTGGTGCTGCGCCGCGGCCAGGTGAAGGGGTGCCATGTTGCGGGTGACGGTGTAAAGGAAGTAGCCGACGGCGAGAAAGACCACCTCGCGCCACCACAGGGGCCGCTGGGCGGCTCGTGCCCGCCGCGGAGGCGGGGATCGCCGTGGGCTCGGCGCGGCCCGATCCGGGCAAAGGATCACCATCGTCATCCCCACTCCGGACGGCGCCAGCGGTTTCCACCGGCGTTGGACAAGTGCTAGAAGCCGCGGCCTCAGGTGCTGCGACCCCGGGACATGATGACCCCGGGACATGATGCCCGACAAGCCGGACTGCGCCAAGCCTGCCACACCGACACCGCGTCACGCACCGTCATGGCCGGCCGCAGCCAGGTCGGCGAGAATCGCGCCGGCCACCCCTTCCCAGCTCCACCGGCCGACCGCTGCGCGGCGGGCCGCCACGGACATCTCGCACCAGGCGGCGGGTGGCAGGGCGATGATTTCACCGAGCTTCGCCGTGAGATCGTCGAGGTCGCCGGAGTCGAACGACGCCAGGTGGCAGCGTGCCGGAGGATACTCCGCAGCAAGTCCGGCCGCGATCTCGGCCAGGCCCGAATGCCGCGCCACCAGCGGCGGGCAGCCGCACGCCGCCGCCTCCGCGGCCACCATGCCGAAGGCCTCCGGGAAGATCGACGGAACAACGCTGACCGTGGCCAGGGGCCACAGGTGGGCCAGGTGCCGGTGCTCGAATGGCCCGGTGAACAGTACCCGTTCGGCGCAACCGCTCGCCCGGGCGAGCGCTTCCAATTGCGCCCTGGCCGGTCCGAACCCCACGATCACGGCTCGAACCGGAAGCCGGCTCACCGCCCGGATCAGCAGGGCCACGCCCTTCTCCGCGCTCAGCTTGCCGACGTAGACCACCGTGGGGTAGCTACCCGCGAGGAACCCGCCCAGCCGTGCGGCGTTGTCGGGGTCGGGCCGACGCTCGTCATGCTGCTCCGGCGGGTTGGGCGGGTCGCGAAGGGACTCCGCGACCAGGGACGCCAGCGCCTCCAGCGCCTCAGCCGGCCTCATGGCCTCGACGTCCACCCCCGGCGGGATGACGCGCACCCGGTCGGAGTATTCCCCGTTGCCCGGCACTTCGTCGAGGACCGTACGGATGTGGTCCGAGCCGGCCACGACCAGCCGGGCGGCTGCCAGCGTGTGCCGGGCCCAGGCGCACAGTCCGGCGTTGCCGCGCATGGAGAACTCCAGCTCCGAGCCGTGGGCCTTCACCGCGAAGGGCAGGCCGGTCGCGGCGCCCACCGGGGCACCGAGCAGGACGTGGTTGGCCAGCATGAAGTCGGCCGGCAGGCCGCGCAGTGCGGCCGCATTGCGCTCGACGTAATCCGCCCGCTCGGCTGCACTGAGCTGAGGTAGCAGGCGGGGCTCCATCCCCTCGTACCGGTCGAGGACGAAGACCGGGAGAATCGCGCCGATGTCGGGGCGCACCACCGTCGCACCGCCGAGATCGAAGTGCTCGGGGTTGGGCTCCTGGCACGCCACGGTCACCTCGTGGCCGAGGCGCTGCCACGCCCGGGCCAGCGAGCGCGTGTAGACGTTTGATCCCGTCCCGCCGAGCAGGTAACCGTGCCAGATCAGGATCCTCATCCGGGCCGCCGGGAGATATTGCGGGCGATCCGTGGCATGAAACCGAATGCTATGCCCTGAGGCCGTGGGGGAGCGGAACCGCGTCGCACCGCCGACGGTAGGTTCCCAGGATGCCCCGGGCACTGATCGTCGGTGGCACCGGGGCGATCGGGCTCGCGACCGCCCGCCGCCTGCTCGCGGCCGGCTGGCGGGTTAACGTGACCGGGCGCGACCCGGCTCGGCTGCCGGCTGACCTCGCCGCGGCTGGTGCACGGTTCGTCCGAGCGGACCGCGACGACCCTGGTCAGCTGCTCTCCGCTCTCGGCGTCGGGGTCGATCTGCTCGTCGACTGCATCTGCTACACCGCAGCCGACGCGACCGGGCTGCTGCCCCTGGTCGGTGCTGCCGGGTCCACGGTCATGATCTCGAGCAAGGCGGTCTACGTCGACAGCGCGGGCAACCACAGCAACTCACCGGTCACGCCGCGCTTCACCGGGCCGATCCCCGAGACCCAGCCGACGGTGGCTGCGGGCACGGCGGATCACATGAGCCGCGAGGGTTACGGATCGAACAAGGTGGCCGCCGAGCAGGTCCTGCTCGACAGCGGCGCGCCGGTCACCGTGCTGCGGCCCTCGAAGGTCCATGGTGCCGGGGCGCGGCGGCCACGCGAGTGGGTCTTCGTCAAGCGGGCACTCGACCGCCGTCCCGCAGTCTTTCTTGCCCATCAGGGCGCCGGCGTCGACCATCCGAGCGCCGCCGCCAATGTGGCCGCGCTCATCGAGGCGGTCGCGGCGGCACCTGCCCGGCGCATTCTCAACAGCGCCGATCCGGACGCGCCATCTGCACTCGAGATCTCCCGCACCATCGCCCGGCTGCTCGGCCATGACCGGGCGGAGGTGCTGCTGAACGACGACTCGCTCGGTCGGCATCCCTGGGACCCGCCGCACCCGATCCTGCTCGACATGACGGCGGCCGCGGCGATCGGGTACACGCCGATCGGTGACTATGCCGCCACGGTGGTCGACGAGATCACCTGGCTCGTCGAGCGTTTCCGGCGCGGTGCGCAGGGCGCGGAGTTACCGGCGGGGCTCGACGACGCCTTCTTCGATTCGCTGTTCGGCTACCGGGCCGAGGACGACTACCTCGATACCCATCCGCTGCTCGGAATAGGGCCAGCGGACGGCACCAGCACCGCGTAGGGTCCGTATCGCTTCATGATTGCGCCTAGGGTTCCGCCGCACGCCGCCTGAGCGATCCACGGTCGGGATGGTGCGGGACTGGACCGAGCGGCGCCAGAAGGGCCGACAGCCACTCGGCCGTTCCGCACCTCAAGGGATAAAAACCCCGAGGGGCTCTTCCAGCGCGCCATCACGGCGCCGACCGAAGGAGCTCACTCGGATGTCGCACCTGCCCGCGTCCCCGACCGCGCCGGTGCTCGCCGCCGTCCTGCTTGCTGCGCTGGTGCACGCGGTCTGGAACGCCATGGCGCACCGCATGCCGGACCGGTTGTCCGCCTTCGCGCTGATGGGGCTGGTCTACACGGTGGGCGGCGCCGCAATCGTGGCCTACGCCCCGGCCCCCGAGTCGCGCAGCTGGGCCTTCCTCGGCGCCTCAGCCGTCCTGCACATCGCGTACAACTTGCTGCTCATGCGCTCCTACCAACTCGGTGACTTCGGCCAGGTCTATCCGCTCGCCCGCGGTACGTCGCCGTGGCTGGTGGCCCTCGGCGCCGCGGCGGTCGCCGGCGAGACGATCTCGGGCCTTCGACTGGCGGGGTTGATGGTGGTCTCCACCGGGCTGATCAGCCTGGTGCTGGGCGGCGGGAGCGCACGCCGGGTGCACTTGCCGCCGGTCGTCGCCGCGGTCGCCACTGGCGTGATGATCGCGACCTACACGGTCGTCGACGGCCTGGCCGTACGGCGGTCGGGGAGCGTGCTGGGTTACACCGGCTGGCTGTTCCTGCTCCAGGGTCCCGCAATGCCGCTGCTGGCGTTCGTCCGGAGTGGACGACGACTGCCTGCCCAGCTGCGCCCGCAGCTGACGGCGGGGCTGGCCGGTGGTTTGCTGTCCCTGTTGGCGTACGGACTGGTGCTCTGGGCTCAGGCCCGTGGCGCACTCGCGCCGATCGCCGCCCTGCGAGAGAGCAGTGTCGTCATCGGCGCCCTCATAGGTGCCATCCTCTTCCACGAACCCTTCGGCCGGGTCCGCGTCGTCGCCACCGTGCTCGTCACCGCGGGCATCGTGCTGATGAACCTGTGACCTGCCGCGATCGTCGTGTGCCTATCGAGCCCCGCTCGGCAGGTCTGCACGGGTTGCTGTGACAAGGTCAGGACCGATCACGGCCGGGGACGGCCACCCCGGCAGCGGGCACCGTCCGCCGCGGGCAACGAACGCCGACCGCATCCCGACGGACGCGCCGGCGATGTCCAGTCGTGAGCGGCGACCATCATCGCTTCCCGTGGCTCGACCCGTTCGGCCCGCAGGACGAGGCGATAGGCGGCTGGTGCCGGCTTGAGCAAGCCGGCCTGCTGGGCCGAATAGACCCGTCGAGCAGCGGGCGCAGCCCGGCGTGGTCGAGTTGGGCTTCGACCACGTGCCGCGGCGAGTTCGCCAGCGCGACCAGCCGATGGCCCCGTTCACGCAGCGCGGCAAGTGCTCCAGCAACCTCCGGGTGCGCCGGCAGAGCGCGCATGGCCGAGCCCAACTGTGCGATCGCCGGCTCGCTGAACTCCATCCCGTGTGCCTGGGCAACACTGCGAGCGCTGGCGGCACCGAGCTGGGCGAAATCCCGGTAACCTGCGGTGGCGGTCACCGTCAAGGCGCTGTGGATCAGCAGGTCGAACCACTCGCGGCGCGCCCCGGGCAGGTCATGCTGGTCGAACAGCGCATCCAGCGGGGTCATGTCGAGCAGGGTCTCGTTGACGTCGAACACCCAATAGCATGGGTGACCTCCGAGGTTCGATGGATGCCGTACCTACCTGCATTGGCGATGAGCCCAGACCTTCCGGTTCCGGCGATGGACGAGGTCGATCTCGGCGCCGTGCTCGCGGCGTTGGCCGATCCGCTGCGCCGCGGCGTCGTCAGCGACCTACTCGGCCGGCGCCCCGGCGAGCACCCGTGTGCCTCGTTCGACCTGCCCGTCGCCAAGTCCACCCGTACCCACCACTGGCGCGTCCTGCGCCAAGCCGGCTTGATCCAGCAAAGGGACGCAGGCAACGGCAGCCACATCCGGTTGCGCCGGCAAGAACTGGCTGCGCGCTTCCCCGGCCTGCTCGAGAGCATCCACCGCGCATCCCGGCGCACGACTCGCTGACGGGCCCCGGTCGGCAGGAGCTGCGAGGTCAAGCGAATCGCAGGGGAGTGGACCGGCCGTTGCCGGGTAAGGAGGATCCGCCGACCCGGAAGATGGGCGGACACCGTTGCCAGCATGGGAGGAAAACGTGACCATTTCCGGAGTCATCGGCGCGCTCGTCATCGGCCTGATCATCGGCGCACTCGGCCGGCTGCTCGTTCCGGGCAAGCAGAACATCCCGATCTGGCTCACCATTGTCGTCGGCATCGCAGCGGCCCTGATCGGCACGTCTATCGTCGGGTCGCTGCGCAACACCAACGGGGTGGACTGGATCGAGCTCATCGTCCAGGTCGTCCTGGCCGCGGTCGGAGTGGCCCTCGTCGGCAAGCTCCGTGGCGGCCAGCGCGCCGGTCGCACCTGACCCCCGGCTTGCACGATCAGGCGGGCCGGAAGGCCGAGTCGCGGAGCACCGGGGCGGCCGCGGTGCTGTCGACATCGGCTGCGGTGCGGACGTCGTCGGAATAGCCGATGGCGATGAGTTCACGGCCGCTCGCACAGGCGTCCAAGGCAATGCGGATGTTGCCGGCAACATCGCGGTATGCGGCCACCGCAGCCCGAGCCTCGGGGGGGGGGAGACGTCCGGCCACCCCGACGCGCAGAGGACATCGATCAGGGCTCCGGCACCCCAGAGATGCTCTACGGCGGGGCGCAAGCTCTCGTGTTCACCGGCACGAGCGTAGCTCGTGACCACCTACGGGACCGCCACGGCCAGCCGGCCGGAGTCCGCGTGCACAACCCATGACCCACCTCGAACGGAGTGCGACAGACAATGATCACAGGACTGCATGCCATCGTCTACAGCCCGGCAGCCGAGGAGGTCAGGGCCTTCTTCCGCGACGTGCTGGACCGCCCGTCCGTCGATGCTGGCGGCGGTTGGCTGATATTCGGCATGCCGCCCGCCGAGCTAGCGGTGCATCCGGCGGAGGGGTCCCGCTGCGAGCTCTACCTGATGTGCGGCGACATCCACGCGACCGTGCAGGAACTGCGCGCCAAGGGTGTGACGTTCAGCGGGGAGATCAGCGACCAGGGGTGGGGGCTGCTCACCTCCATCACGCTGGCCGGCGGCACCGAGCTTGGCCTGTACGAGCCGCGTCATCCCCCCGCGGCGTACTGAGCGCTGATGTGCCTGATTCTCCTGGCATGGCGCGCCCATCCGGCCTATCGCTTGGTGGTGGCCGCCAACCGGGACGAGTTCTACCAAAGACCGGCCGCTGCCATGGACTGGTGGGGGGATGCCCCGGAGGTGCTCGCCGGCCGTGACCTGGGGGCGCCCGACGGCGCAGGCGGGACCTGGATGGGCGTGGCCCGCGCAGGCCGGTTTGCCGCGGTGACCAACGTCCGCATGCCCACCGCCACCCGCTCGGTGACTCGCTCGCGTGGCGAACTTCCCGCACGCTACCTGCGTGGGGCGCAGGCGCCCGGGGAGTTTCTGGACGAGATCGCCGCGGACGATGGCGACTTCAACGGGTTCAACCTGCTGGTCTCCGACCTGAGCATGCTGTGGTGGCACAGCAACCGCGTGGCGGCGGGCACACCGCGATCACTGACACCAGGCGTGCACGGCCTGTCCAACGCGGCGCTCGACACGCCGTGGCCGAAAGTCCGCACCGGGGTCGCCGCCTTCACGGAGGTGGTCACCGCCGACGCCGGTCAACCCGACGCGCTGTTGGAACCGTACTTCGGCGTGTTGTCCGACCGCCAGCATGCCGCCGAAGAGGACCTACCGGAGACCGGGATCCCGCGGGAATGGGAACGCGTGGTGTCCGCCCGGTTCATCTCCTCGCCGGGGTACGGCACGCGGAGCAGCACCGTGCTCCGGGTGCGTCTCGACGGGCGGTTCGACATGACCGAACGTTCGTTCGAGCCAACCGGCAAGGTCGAAGAACGAGCCCTGCGCGGCACCCTCGCCGTCCGATGACTCGACTAGGGCTGAGCTGGGATCGTCAAGGAGATGTCGAGCACCACCGCGAGGCGCCGCCGGTGCCCATCACGTGCGGGCATCGTGCCCGGTCAAGTCCACCACCCGACGCTCACCACGCGCGAGCTTTTGCACGATCCCCAGCCGGCGCGGATCAGCCAGGCTACGGAACAGCCGCCGCCGGCGCCTGGTCCACCGAACGAGCCCTATCTCGGCTCAGGTGATAAGAGTGGACAACTTGACATAATGTTCATTATCGGCACTTGGCGGGAAGGGTCGAACAGAGCAGAGAAACTCCGTCTCCCGGTGTCCGCGAGGGCCTCGCTCAACTGCCGACGTAGGCCGCGAGGTGCTCGCCGGTGAGGGTGGAGCGAGCGTCGACGAGGTCGGCAGGCGTGCCCGCGAAGATGATCCGGCCGCCGTCGTAGCCGGCCCCGGGGCCGAGATCGATGATCCAGTCGGCGTGCGCCATGACCGCCTGGTGGTGCGCGATGACGATGACCGACTTGCCGGAGTCGACGAGCCGGTCGAGCAGGCCGAGCAGCTGCTCGACATCGGCGAGGTGCAGGCCGCTGGTCGGCTCGTCCAGAACGTAGACATCGCCCTTCTCGCCCATGCGGGTGGCCAGCTTGAGCCGCTGCCGTTCCCCGCCGGACAGCGTGGTGAGCGGTTGACCGAGGCTGAGATAGCTGAGGCCGACGTCGGCGAGCCGGGTGAGGACCTTGTGCGCGGCCGGGGTGTTCGCCCGGCCGCCGCCGAAGAACCCCTCGGCCTCGGCGACCGGCATCGCGAGCACCTCGCTGATGTCCTTGCCGCCGAAGGTGTAGCCCAGGACCTCGGCCAGGAATCGCTTGCCCTCGCACTCCTCGCACGTGGTGGCGACGCCGGCCATCATCGCCAGGTCGGTGTAGATGACGCCGGCGCCGTTGCAGGCCGGGCAGGCGCCCTCGGAGTTGGCGCTGAACAGCGCCGGCTTCACGCCGTTGGCCTTGGCAAAGGCCTTGCGGATCGGGTCGAACAGGCCGGTGTACGTCGCCGGGTTGCTCCGTCGCGAGCCACGTATCGGGGCCTGGTCGACCGAGACCACGCCGGGCCGCCCCGAGACCGAGCCGTGAATCAGCGAGCTCTTTCCCGACCCTGCCACGCCGGTCACCACCACTAGCACGCCCAGCGGGAAGTCGACATCGACGTTCTGCAGGTTGTGGGTGCCGGCGCCGCGGATTTCCAGCACTCCCGACGGTGTCCGCACCGACGCCTTCAACGAAGCCCGATCGTCCAGGTGCCGCCCGGTCACCGTGCCACTGGCCCGCAGCCCGTCCACGGTGCCCGCGAAGCAGACGGTGCCCCCCGCCGTACCCGCGCCGGGCCCGAGGTCGACGGCGTGGTCGGCGATGGCGATCGTCTCCGGCACGTGCTCCACGACCAGCACGGTGTTGCCCTTGTCGCGCAGCTGCAGCAGGAGGTCGTTCATCCGCGCGATGTCGTGGGGGTGCAGGCCGATGGTGGGCTCGTCGAAGACATAGGTGATGTCGGTGAGTGAGGAACCCAGGTGGCGAATCATCTTGGTGCGCTGGGACTCCCCTCCCGACAGCGTGCCCGACGGGCGTTCGAGCGAGAGGTAGCCGAGCCCGATCTCCACGAAGGAGCCCAAGGTCCCCCCCAATGACGCCAGCAGCGGTGCCACCGACGGCTCGTCGAGGCCGCGGACCCAATCGGCCAGGTCGCTGATCTGCATCGCGCAGGTGTCGGCGATGTTCTTGCCCTTGATCTTGGACGAACGGGCGCCGGCGCTGAGCCGGGTCCCATCGCACTCGGGGCAGGTGGCAAAGGTGACAGCGCGCTCCACGAAGGCGCGGATGTGCGGCTGCATCGCGTCGATATCCTTGGACAGGAACGACTTCTTGATCCTCGGGATCAGGCCCTCGTACGTCAGGTTGATGTTGTCAACCTTGATCTTGGTCGGCTCCTTATGGAGCAGGTCGCGCAGCTCGGTCTTGGTGAACTTCCTGATCGGCTTGTCCGGGTCGAAGAAGCCGCAGCCGCCGAAGATACGGCCGTACCAGCCGTCCATGCTGTAGCCGGGGATCGTGAGCGCGCCCTCGTTGAGCGACAGGCTGTCGTCATACAGTTGCGTGAGGTCGATGTCGTTGACCGCGCCCCGGCCCTCGCAGCGCGGACACATGCCGCCGAGGATGCTGAAGCTGCGCCGCTCCTTCACCGTCTTCCCGCCGCGCTCCAGCGTGACCGCGCCCGCTCCGCTGATCGAGGCAACGTTGAAGGAGAACGCCTGAGGCGATCCGATGTGCGGCTGCCCGAGCCGGCTGAACAGGATGCGCAGCATGGCGTTGGCATCGGTGGCGGTGCCGACCGTGGAACGAGGGTCGGCACCCATCCGCTGCTGGTCGACGATGATCGCCGTCGTCAGCCCGTCCATGACGTCGACCTCGGGCCGCGCCAGCGTCGGCATGAAGCCCTGCACGAAGGAGCTATACGTCTCGTTGATCAGCCGCTGCGACTCCGCGGCGATCGTGCCGAACACCAGGGAACTCTTCCCCGACCCGGAGACTCCGGTGAACACCGTCAGCCGGCGCTTGGGTATCTCGACGCTGACGTCCTTGAGGTTGTTCACGCGCGCCCCGTGCACGCGGATCAGATCGTGGCTGTCGGCAACGTGCAGAGCAGGCGATTGCGCGCCCGTCTTCGAAGCCGTGCTCATCGGTCCTGAAGGAGCCCGAGGACGTTGCCATCCGGGTCGGTGAGGGTGGCCACCAGGGGGCCGCCACCGACGTCGTGCGCAGGCTCCTTCACGGTGGCACCCGCGGCGGTCACCTCGGCCAGCTTCGCCTCGATGTCCGCCACGTGCCAGTAGGCCACCGGCGAGGTCATGCCCTGCGGTCCACCGCCCGGCAGCAGCCCGATGTGCTGGCCTGCGGCGTCGAACCCCACGTAGTAGGACGAGTCGGCCTGCGGTGGTACGCCGAGCAGGGCTGAGTACACCGCCTTGGCCGCCGCCAGGTCGGAAACGGGATGTAGCACCGTCCTGATCCTCTGGTTGGGAGACTCGGTCATGGTCACTCCTTGAAGTCGTGGGTCCGGTCGGATTGCCTGCCTTTGCGGAACGGAACCGGTCATGGCTGCGGTCGCCGGACGGTTCAGTGCAGCTCCTGGATGCGGATCAGGTTGCCCGCGGGATCGCGGACGGCGCAGTCGCGGACCCCGTACGGCTGCTCAGTCGGCTCCTGGACGATGTCGGCGTCGCCGGCCTGCAGCCGCTCGAAGGCGCTGTCGAGGTCCTTGGTGGCCAGGAGGGCGACGGCGTAGGTGCCCTTGGCCATCATTTCGCCGATGGTGCGGCGCTCGACGTCGGTGATGCCGGGGTCGGCGGCCGGCGGGTGCAGGACGATGGAGGTGTCGGGCTGATCGGCGGGGCCGACCGTGATCCACCGCATCCCGCCGTATCCGACGTCGTTGCGGACCTCGAAGCCGAGCGTGTCGCGGTAGAAGGCCAGGGCGGCGTCCGGGTCGGTGTGCGGGAGGAAACTCGCGTGAATGCTGATGTCCATGGCGGTTACGCTACGTGCATCTCGATGGCCGGTGCTTCTCGATTCCTGATCGGTCGCGTCACCTGTTTCGCCACGCACGACGGCATCCCCTCGATCGCGCGTGCGGCATCGCGCCGGTAGGTGCTGGGTGGCACGCCGACCAGCTCGGTGAAGCGGGTGCTGAAGGAGCCCAGCGACGAGCAGCCGACCGCGAAGCAGACCTCGGTGACGCTGAGGTCCCCACGTCGCAGCGCCGCCATTGCGCGCTCGATGCGCCGCGTCATCAGGTAGCCGTACGGCGACTCGCCATAGGCGAGCCGGAACTCACGGCTGAGGTGCCCGGCCGACATATGCGCGCCGCGGGCGAGCGCCTCGACGTCCAACGGCTGCGCATACTCCCGGTCGATCCGGTCGCGCACCCGGCGCAGCCGCGCGAGGTCGCGCAGCCGCTGCGCCGCGGTGGGACTACTGGTCACCTACCAGATCGTGCCACGCCGGGCCTGCTTCGACCTACTCGCACACGTTTCCCCACCAGTCGTGGGGACTTGGGCACTGGGCAGCCTCGTGCCTGCGACAGCGCCCCGGATTCGGACTCACCAGGGAAGGGCGCCTTCGGCGTCGAAATAACTCCCGGTGGGGCCATCAGAGCCGATCTGGGCCAAGCGCACGATGATCTCGACGCCCTGCTCGACGGTCTGGGTGCCGGTGTTCCCGTTCAGGTCGGTCTTGGTGAAGCCAGGCTCCGCCGCGTTGATCCGCATGTTCGGGAACGCCTTCGCGTACTGCACGGAGATCATGTTGACCGCGGTCTTCGACGCCGGGTAGGCAACACCTGGGTAGGCGTACGCGGGAGTGTTCGGGGTGCTGACCCGGGTCAGCGAGGCCAGGCCGCTGCTCACGTTGACCACGACTGGGGCGGTGGAACGCTGCAGCAGCGGGAGGAACGCGTGCAGGACGCGCACCGTGCCGAAGACGTTCGTCTCGAATGTCTGCCGCATCACCTCGGCGGTCACGTCCGCGGCGCCGATCACCACGCCGTTGTCACCCATCTCTTCTTGGATGCCGGCGTTGTTGACCAGTACGTCCAGTCCTTCGTCGGCCTCGATGGCCTTCACCGCGGCCGTCACGGAGTCGTCGTCGGTGATGTCGAGCTGGACTGGCCGTGCGCCGAGCTGCTCGGCGGCCCGGCGCGCCCGCTCGGCGTTCCGGCTTCCGATGTAGACAGTGTGGCCTGCGGCAATGAGTCGGCGGGCAGTCTCGAAGCCGAGACCCTTGTTGGCTCCGGTGATCAGCGTTGCTGTCATTGGTGGTCAGGGGCGCAGGAGCCGCGTTGCGGCCCTGTTTCCCCATCCCCCTTTCAAACCGTGCGTGCGGTTTTCCCGCACACGGCTTACCGATGATCTTCTTGGCATAGTTACGCAGCTTTCGGATAGCGGACGGTG
>JBBRYN010000059.1:0-22741 GCA_038237645.1 Mycobacteriales bacterium | reverse complement strand
GAGCTCCGCGACCCGCTCGGCTCGCTGCAGCGCCTTGACCATCTCCGGCCCGGAACTACGCCGCGGGGACCGACGCAGACGCTCCAGTGCTGACACGCGCGACCCGTCCGGGACCTTCAACAGCTCCACGAGCTGGTGCGGCAGCCGTGCGTCGACCCGAGCGGCCGACGTGGCGAGCGCCCCACACAAGCGATCCTCGGCCGCCTCCCGTACGGCGGCCACTTGCCGGGCCAGCACAGTAACTCCGGGCAGCAGCACCCGAGCGCGCCGCAGCCAAGCCACCGCGTGATCGAACAGGCCCAGCGGCCCCTCGGCGTGCGTCCACGCCCGACCGCCGAGGAACCGCGCGAACCCGGCCGACGCAACCCTGATCCTTGAAGGACAGGTAGCCATATCGCTCGCGAATCTCCCACGCATGCTCGTAGGCCGTCTGCGGGCGCTGGACGTACTTCTTGACGCACGACGCGTCGCCGACCTCAAGTTGCTCCCGGCCAGGAACTCCACCGCAGCCCACGGCACATCCAGCGGATCCTCCAGGAAGCGGCCCACCGCCCGCACCGTTCCCAGCTGCACCGCGAACCCCAGCCGATGGTGATCCGATCGGCGCCGCGCGATCAGGTTCCGGTCCGCGTCGTCGAGATAGAAGAACCGCTCAACTCCAGCCGCGACGGTTTCCCGACGAAGCACCCGTACGCAGCCGCCTGTTCGTCGCTCAGAAACTCCACCGGCATGAATCACGACCGTAGACCGGGTGCGTACCGCGCCCAACAGGCCGGACAACCGAGCAAGATCATCCTCACCGCTAACGGCTGTTCCGTTGTTCCTCAACCCCGTCCTTGGTGGCCGACCCGCCGGAGACGGCGCAGTCCACAGCCGGCGGTGGCGACCACGGCACCGCCGTGACCGAACGCGAGGCGATGTGGCAGGCACTGGCCACGCTGCCCCGGCAACAGCGCGCCGTGCTGGTCCTGCGGTTCGCCGCCCGGCGCCGGTTCGCCACTACCGCCGGGGTGGCCGCGGCCGCCGCCGAAACCGTGGCGGTTTCCGTGCTTGCCGCTGACCTCGGCGCCGGCGCGACCCCTCCTGAGCAGCGGCCGGCCGTCGGCGCACCTGGCCCGCTGGCGGCCCGGCCGGTGTCACCACCGGCCTTCCCGCTGACCCCGACGTACCTGCCGGCCGGGCTCCGGTCGCCGTTGTCGGCGACCACCGGCGGAGACCGGCTCCGGCAGGCCGGCTACTGGCTCGGCCCGACCGGCGCACTGGGCCGCGGCGGGTCGCCGGCCGGCCCGGCACGCTGCTGCGGTTTGCGCCCAGCGCAGCCGATCCGGTGCGACACG
The DNA here is from genome assembly GCA_038237645.1 of Mycobacteriales bacterium. Classification (GTDB taxonomy): domain Bacteria; phylum Actinomycetota; class Actinomycetes; order Mycobacteriales; family QHCA01; genus QHCA01. Next base: position 21,404 of record JBBRYN010000059.1, on the reverse strand, counting down.
CCGCCCTGGTCTGGTGGCGCAGGCCGGACCAGTGGGTGTCGGTGGGTGCGAGCGGCGCACTGGGCGAGCCCGCGGTGCTGCTGCGGGTGGCAGAAGGGCTGGTCGATCGGCCGATCCCGCCCCCCTGGACCTTCGCAGTGCAGCGGGCGCCGGCCGGGCTTGCCCTCACCGACTGGTCGCCGTTCACCTTCAGCCTGGGGCCGGCCGCTCAGCAAGGGGGGCACCGCTGACGGCGAGGTCACCGTGGCGGCAAAGCGCAGCGACCCGAACACCACGGCCTACCGGGCCCCGACCACCGTCGGCGACCGGCCCGGTTGGGTGCAGCGCCACCGACTGAGCCTTCGCTACCGTCCGGGGGAGTTCCGGCAGACTGTGGAGCGGAGCCGGAGGGGGTTGCTGGTGCCGACGGGCAGCTACCTGCACTCCGACGGAACGACGGAGCGGTTTCAGTGCGCGCCGGGTCCGGCCGGTTGGCGCTATGTCGGCGAGCTTCCCGACGAGGGCCGGGTGGACGTCGCCGTGGACTCCCGGGGGCGGCCGGCTCGGGTGGAGTTGCGCGCGGGCGGCTGGGTGCTGCGCGGTGGGGTGAGCGGCCCGGAGGTGATCTGGCTGCGCGCGGCCGCAGCCGATCCGGCCGAGGCGCTGGAGCACAGCGCGGCGGCGGCCGGCTTCTCGGGTCGCTCGCCCGGCCTGTTGGTCGCGACCGCCCGGTCGTTGCGGCTGGCGATGGGCGACACGGTACGGATCCGCCTGGTCCGGGTGACCGATCCGGTGCTTGCCACCGTCCTGGTCGACCAGGAGTGGTCCCTGACCGAGTTCGTCGAGCACCCCACCGAGAGCCGGCCGCTGCCGGTGGAGGGCTACCGGATCATCGACCTCGCCACCGGCACCACCGAACGTCTGCACCTCTGCGGTGACGTGGCACTGTCAGGACCGGGCGTCGAGCTGGATACCCTGCGGTCTCCGCCGACATTGCCCTGACCGCCAGCACCTGACCGGCCAGCACCTGACCGTCAGCAAAGGAGCGCCCGCCGTGTCCCAGCAAGCACCGCCCATCCCGATCAGCCACGTCGGTCTCGGCCAGGAGGAGATCGACGGCGTCACCGACGTGCTGCGGTCGGGCATGCTGGCGCAGGGCCCGCGGGTCGCCGAGTTGGAGGCCGACTTCGCGGGCATCCACGGTGTCGCCCACGCGGTCGCCGTCAACAACGGGACGACGGCCCTCGTGGCGGCGATGCAGGCGCTCGACATCCGACCGGGTGACGAGGTCATCACCACACCGTTCAGCTTCATCGCCACGCTCAACGCCATCCTGGAGGCCGGCGGCCGGGCCCGCTTCGCCGACATCGGGCCGGACTTCAACCTGGATCCGGCGGCGATCGAGCCGCTGATGAACGACCGCACGCGTCTGGTGATGCCGGTCCACGTCTACGGGCTGACGGCCGACATGGCTCCGATCATGGCGCTGGCCGATGCGCACGGCCTCGGCGTGGTCGAGGATGCCGCGCAAGCCGTGGGTGCGCGCTATCACGGGCGGGCGGCGGGCTCATTCGGCGTCGGCACGTTTTCGCTGTACGGCACCAAGAACGTCACCTGCGGCGAGGGCGGCATCGTCACCACCGGCGACCAGGCGGTGGCCGATCGCCTCAGGCTGCTGCGCAACCAGGGCATGCGGGCCCGCTACCAGTACGAGATCGCGGGCCACAACTACCGGCTGACCGACCTGCAGGCAGCGATCGTGCTGCCGCAACTGCGCCGGCTCAAGCCGATCGTGGAGACCCGCCAGGCCAACGCCCGGGCGCTGAGCGAGGGGTTGGCGGGGACACCCGGCCTGCTGCTCCCCACCGTGCCGGAAAACCGTGAGCACGTGTGGCATCAATACACCGTGCGGGTCACCCTGGATGCCGCCCTCGACCGTGCCGGGTTGTCGGCCAAGCTGACCGAGGCGGGCATCGGCAACGGCTTCTACTACCCGCGCCTGATGCACGACTACGACTGCTACCGCGACCACCCGCTGGTCGCCCACGACGAGACGCCATACGCTGCGCGGGTCGCGAGCGAGGTGCTGTCACTGCCGGTGCATCCCGGCCTGCGACCCGGCGACGTGGAGCGGATCGTCAGCGCGGTGCGGGCCGCACTCGGCTAGCAGGCTCGCCCTCCCGTTTCGTGACGCGATGCAGGGTTCTGGGCGCGACACGCCGTACGGCCCTGCAAAGGTGCAGCCTGTTCAGCCCGGCGGCGTAAACGGCCCGGCCGGGGGGACCAGCAGCGGTGGCGCTGGGGGCGGTGGCGGCCGGTGCGGGTACGCGGGTGGTGGATTGCCGGGCGGTGGATTTCCGGGCGGTGGATTGCCGGGCGGCGGGTACGCGGGCGGCGGGGCCGCCGGGTACGGCAGCGGCCGGTACTGCTGGCCGTGCCGCGGCTGTGCCGGCCCGTAGGCAACCGGCTGCCGTGCGGCCATCCGCTGCTGCTCCCGGCGGCGGCGCTCGGCCAGCACCGCGGTGAGGTATGCCCAGCCGGGCGTGCCGGGCGGCGGTGGCGGCGTGGTCACCGCGGCGACGGCAGCCGACAGCCGCCGGCCGAGTTCGGCCTTGGCGCTGTTGTCGAGCTGGTCGAGCCGTGACAGGAACTGTCGGATAGACAGGGCCAGGTTGTCGTCCACACCGGTGATGTCCAGGGTGGCCGCCCAGCCGGCCAGCGGCGGCGGCATCATCGCGTAGTAGGCGAGCTTCGAGGCGGGCACCCGCTCCTGCAGGACGACCGTGCCGGCGGCCAGGTCGCCGACCCGCTTGCCCTTGGCGGAGATCAGCATGGTGAGAATCCCCACGATCGCGGTGAGCCCGAGGAAGATGCCCGGCTTCTCGACCAGCCCGGCGAAGAGCCCACGTACCAATGCCTGCCGGAAGCCGATCGGCCCCCCGTCGTCTCGGACGACCCGGATGCCCATCGCCATCTTGCCCAGCGTCCGCCCGCGAGTCAGCGTCTCCATCACCACCGGGTAGCCGACGAAGACCCCGACGGTCAGCAGGATGTAGAGAGCCACCGCGAGTCCCACGTCGCCGCCCAGCAGGACGACCTCGGCGAGAAGCTGCAGGACATAGAAACCGGCCAGCTGCAGCCCGAGGTCGAGCACGGCGGCGAGCAGCCGGGAGGGCAGCTTGGCCAGCCGCAGTTCCAGGGCGACTGCCTCGCCGATGACGATCTCGCTCAACGCTGGCCCCTGGTCGTTGTCCGGGATTCGGCTGGTGTGGTCGCCGCCAGTGTGCCCGATAGGCTCGCCGGGTGGACCTGGACGCCTATGTCGTCGCGCACGAGCCCGAGTGGCGCCGCCTCGAAGCCCTCGTCGGGCGCAGCCGGCTCAGCGGCGCGGAGGTCGACGAGCTGGTCCAGCTATACCAGCGGGTCGCCACCCACCTGTCGGTGGTCCAGACCCGGTCGCCCGACGCGGGGCTGATCGCCCGGCTCTCCACGCTGGTCGCCCGGGCGCGCAGCGCGGTCGCCGGCGCCTCCGCGCCGGCCTGGCGCGACGTCGCCGACTTCTTCACGGTCACGTTCCCGGTCGCGGTCTACCGCGCCTGGCGGTGGTGGTGCGGAGTCGGTACGGCGTTCTCCGTGGTGTCCTTCGCGCTGCTCGGCTACATCGCGGCCAACCCCTCCGTGCAGAACAAGATCGCGACGCCGGCGGAGATCCAGAAGCTGGTCGAGCACGATTTCGCCGACTACTACTCCGACGGCGCGGCCGGATCGTTCGCCTTGCACGTGTGGACCAACAACGCGCTGTTGGCCGCCGGCACCCTGGTCCTCGGGGTGCTGATCCTGCCCGCGCTGTACCTGCTGTTCGAAAACGCGGTCAGCATCGGGATCGTCGGCGGCATCATGGTCGGCAACGGGCATGCCGGGGAGTTCTTCGGCCTGATCACCCCGCACGGGATCCTCGAGCTGACCGCCGTCTTCGTCGCGGCCGGAGCCGGCCTGCGCCTGGGCTGGACGTGGATCGATCCGGGCCAGCGTCCGCGGGGCCGGGCGCTGGCCGAGGAGACCCGCGGCGCCATCGTCATCGCCATGGGACTGGTCCTGGTGCTGGCCACCAGTGGCGTCCTCGAGGCGTTCGTCACCCCCTCGCCGCTGCCGACCTGGGCGCGGGTGAGCATCGGCGTGCTGGCTGAGGCGGCGTTCATCGCCTACGTCGTGCTGCTCGGCGGCCGGGCCGCACGGGCCGGCGTCACCGGCGACCTCGCCGTCGGGCGGCGCGAGGATGTGGCGCCGGTCGCCTGACCGGCTCTGCGGCGCTCGATGAGGGCGCGCTGCTTGTTGCTGGCGCCGCAGATGGACATCGAGCACCAGCGCCCGGAGCGGTTCTTCGAGGTGTCGTAGTAGACCCACTGGCAGGACGGCTCGCGGCATCCCTTGAGCCGCGTCCACCGGCCGTCCGAGCGGGCGTCCGCCACGACGATCAACAGCCAACCGAGGGCGGCGTCGGGTCCCCGGCGGGCGGCCGGCTGCAGGCCGCCGGCGATACCGAACGACACCTGCAGCGCCACGGTGGTCGCGACCGAGTCGAGCGCCTGGACGAGGGCCATGTCCGGCGTGGTGCCCCCGTGGCCGAGCACGAGCGCGCGCAGCCCTTCGCGCACGGTGGTGACCCGCCGGAGGTCCGCCTGGGTGACGGCCATCCCGGCCGTGCCGAGACCCACCCGGGCGAACCATCGGGCCAGCTCCCGCCGGGAGCTCAGCCGGTCGCTCGCCGGCACCAGCGAGCGGGTGTTGAGCAGGTCCTGGATCATGTCCAGTGGCGCGGGTGCCCTGGTCCGGGTCACAGCCGCCCGGCGGCCTTGAGCGCGAGATAGGCATCGGCCACCACCGAGGCGAACCGCTCCGGCGCCTCGTCCACCACCTCGACCCCGCGCCGGCGCAGCAGGGCGGTCACCCGCTGACGCTCGCCGAGCGCGTGCTCGGCGGCGGCCGCGTCGTAGACCGCCGCGGCGTCCCCCCGGCGGGCCGCCAGCTCGGCCACCCGCGGGTCGCCGACGGAGGCCAGCACGACGATGTGTCGCGAGGTCAGCGAGGGCAGGACGGGCAGCAGGCCCTCTTCGATCGCGGCCCCGTCCAGCGCCGTGAACAGCACTACCAGGCACCGCTTGCGCTCCCGGCGGAGCACCTCGGAGACCAGCATCGTGGCGTCGGTCTCCACCAGGGAGGGCTCGAGGTTGGCCATCGCCTGCACCAGCCGGGGGAGCACCTCTCCCCGGGTCGCCGCCTCGACCGAGGCGCGGACCCGCCGGTCCGCGGCGAGCAGGTCCACGCGGTCACCGGCCCGGGCCGCGACCGCGGCCAGCAGCAGGCAGGCGTCCAGGGCGGCGTCGAGCCGGGGCGCGTCGCCGACGCGTGCGGCCGAGGTGCGGCCGGTGTCCAGTACGCAGACCAGCCGCCGGTCGCGCTCCGGTCGCCAGGTGCGTACGACGACCGTGTCGCGTCGGGCCGTTGCCCGCCAGTCGATCGACCGGACGTCGTCGCCGTCGACGTAGTCACGCAGCGAGTCGAACTCCGTGCCCTGCCCGCGGCGGTTGATGGCGACGGCACCGTCGAGCTGCCGCAGCCGGGCCAACTTCTCCGGCAGGAACTTGCGGGAGGTGAAGGGGGGAAGCACCCGCAGCGTCCAGGGTGCGGTCTGTTCCCGGCGGCCGTCCCGGCGGCTGACGTGCCGGCGCTGCCGGGCGGCCAGGCCCAGCGGGCCGACCGAGCGGACGGTGAGATGGACCGTCTGCCGGTCGCCGCGGCGGGTAGGCAGGAGGTGGGTGGGGTAACGCCGCCGCTCGCCGGCCGGCACGTCGATCGCCGTCCGGCGCGGCGAGGCGCCGGCCGAGGGGACCCACGCGTCGCGAAGCTGACCGTGCACCCGCCGGGACCCGGTGTTGGCCACCACCAGGTCCACCGTCACCGAAACCCCCAGCCGCGTCTGGGTGGCCCCGGTCCGCGACAGGGCCAGGTCGCGGACCCGGCCGGCCAGGACCAAATCGACGACGATGCCGAGCAGCAGCACACCGGCGACCAGGGCGATCCCCCTGCCGCCGAGCAGCCCCGCGACCACCGCACCCAGCGCCGCGACCGCGACGGCGCGGCCGGTGAGGCTCACGACCTGCTCACATGTATGCGCACACGGTCGCTCATCGGGCTTGTCATCGGGCTTGTCACCGAGCTGTCACCGAGCTTGTCACCGAGCTGTCACCGAGGCGCCGGTACGGCCGCCAGCACCGACTCCAGCACCCCGTCCGCTGTGACGCCTTCCAGCTCCGCCTCCGGCCGGACGGCCACCCGGTGCCGCAGCGTGGGGCGGGCCAGCGCCTTGACGTCGTCCGGTGTGACGTAGTCGCGGCCGGACAGCCACGCCCACGCCTTGCTGGTGGCCAGCAGCGCGGTCGCGCCGCGTGGCGAGGCGCCCAGCGACAGCGACGGCGACTGCCGGGTCGCGCGGCACAGGTCGACGACATAGCAGAGCACCTCCGCAGCGACGCGCACCTGGCCCACCGCGGCGCGCCCGGCTGCCAGCTCCGCCGGACCGGCGACGGCGGTGACGCCGGCCGCCCGGAGGTCGCGCGGGTCGAAGCCGGCGTTGTGCGCCTGCACGACGCGGATCTCCTCCTCGCGGGCCGGCAGGCCGACGGTCAACTTGAGCAGGAACCGGTCGAGCTGGGCCTCCGGCAGCGGGTAGGTCCCCTCGTATTCGATCGGGTTCTGGGTGGCGGCCACCAGGAATGGCTCGGGCAGCATCCTGGGCTCGCCGTCGATGGTGACCTGGCGTTCCTCCATTGCCTCCAGCAGCGAGGCCTGCGTCTTGGGCGGGGTCCGGTTGATCTCGTCGGCGAGCAGCAGGTTGGTGAAAACCGGCCCCTCCCGGAAGGAGAACTGCGCGGAGCGGGCGTCGTATACCAGCGAGCCCGTCACGTCACCGGGCATCAGGTCGGGGGTGAACTGTACCCGCTTGTTGTCCAGGCTCAGTGCGGCCGACAGCGTGCGGACCATGAGCGTCTTGGCCACGCCGGGCACGCCTTCGAGCAGCACGTGCCCGCGGCAGAGCAGGGCGATCACCAGGCCGGTCACCGCCGCGTCCTGGCCGACGACGGCTTTGGCCACCTCGCTGCGGATCCGGCTCAGGGCCGCCCGGGCCGCGTCTGTCGGGGCGGTTGATCCCCCCATCGGGGCGGGCTGGGGTCCCGCCGGGGCGGTGTGGATCTCGGTCACAGGCGGCGTCCTTCTCTGTCGAGAGTGGTACGGATCAACGCGTCGAGGGCATCGGCCAGGCGAACCAGCCCGGCGTCGTCGGCGGGTGCGCCGCCGAAGAGCAGCGCGGCCACCTCGTCGGGGGAACGGCCCGCGCGGGCCGCTACCGCCGAGACCAGGGTAGGCGGGGCCGGGTCGGCGCCCAGCCCGAGGAAGGGGACGATCCGCGCGCGGGCGCCACCGCGCAGCGCATCGGCCGCGCGGTCGCGGGCACGGGCCCGTCGGTAGAGCCGGGCCCGCCCTTCGACCGACTCCGCGGCGCGGACGACCACGGGCAGTGCCTCGATGACCACCGGGCCGAGCCGCCGGCCGCGCCAGAGCGCGAGCAGCAGCCCGGCCAGCAGCAACTGCCAGATGACCGGCGACACCCAGGCCGGCAGGATGTCGAACAACGACGGCTGGTCACCGGAGCTCGACCCGGCGCTCAGGTCGGGCAGCACCCACCAGAGGTCGTCGGCGCCGCCCAGCAGGCCGATGGCGAGGGCGGCGTTGCCGCGGCTGCCAAGCCGGTCGTTGGTGAAGGGCTCCGGTGCGCCCACCGCCGCGACCGGCTGGCCGGTGCGGGTGTGCGCGGTCGCCAGCGAGCCGCCGTAACACCGCTCGCCCACGCCGGAGTTGAGCAGGGTGTAGGTGCCGCCACCCAGGTCGGCGTCGCCGGCCGTCCGCGCCTCCGGCAGCGGGCAGCGCGGGTCGCGCCGCCGCACGCCGATGTAGGACTTGGTGGAGATCTCCGCCGTCACCTGGTTGAGGGCGCGGTCGGACGGGTCGATCACGACGAACCGCACGGTGCCGGCCATGGTCTGCAGCTTCTGCAGGGTGGTGGAGGCCTCGTATTCGGGGAACGGGACGAAAACCGTGCTGGTCGAATCGGCCTGCTCCACCGCTGCGGCGACGCCGTACACCCGGTGCACCGTCACGCCGCGGTCCTGCAGCAACGTGGCCAGCGCGCGGCTGCCGGCCGGGTCGACGGCCCGCGGGTCGAGCGAGCCACGCTGGAACCGGCCGCTCGACACACCCAGGATGAAGCCGCCGGCCAGGACGACGACAACGACGATGGCCGGCAGCCGGACCGCCCGCCAGATCTCCCTCGGCCGGCGACCGCTGGCGACTGTGCCGGGCCCGGCGGCCGGCGCGACCGAGACGCCCGCCGGGGGCGTCTGCAAGATCGTCATCGCGGGACCGCGAACTGTTCGGCGACCCGCCCCGATCCGCTCCTGGCCGCCTGCACGCTCCGGTCGATGCGACGCATCTCGGCGACCATCTCGGTCGTCGCGGGAAGCCGGCCGAACCAGACGTCGTCGAAGATGCGCGCCGCCCGGTGCAGGTCTCCGGCGGCACCGGGCAGGACGGCACCGGCCTCGGCGGCGGCCTCGTCGGCGGTGCGACCGAGGCGCGGCTCGATGACGGCGCGTTCCTCCAGGTCGCCGATGATGGCGCGCAGCCGCTCACGGACCGCTTCGGCGAGCCGGCCGGCTGCGGCGTGCTCGTCGGCCCGCCGCCGGTGCTCGTCGGGGCTGACCGGCCGGTCGAAGCCGCCGAAGGGGTCGCCGACGCGGGTCCGGCGAGCCAGCGGGCCCGTCTTCATCCGTACGACGACGACGATCACGACGATCAGCAGGGCCAGGACGACGAGTCCGGGCACCCCGCCCGCCGCTGCGTCGGAGCCCTTGTGCAGGCCCTCGTTGATCAGCGTCAGCAGCTTGTTGATGATCTGCGACAACAGGCTGGGCCGCTCCGCCTGGTAGACGCCTTTGGAGAGTTCCTCGCGGGCGGCATCGCGGGCACCGTCCCTGGTGAGTGGCTCCAGCGTCAGCAGGACGGCGATCATGTCCGGCCGCCGGCGCCGCCGAGCACCGGCGGCCTCCGCTCGGCCCGTGCCGACTCCTGCAGGGCGATGTCCAGGCCCTCGCCCCGCATCCGCCGGTCGACGTAGAGCAGCCCGAGCACGCCGGAGAGGTAGGGCTGGACCACCGAACCGGCGACGATGCCACCGATGGCGGTCAGGGTGAGGAAGATCGCCTGTCGCCAGCCGGCCGGCTCGCTGTTCAGGCCGCCGGCGAAGAGCACGATCGTGCCGGCGACCACGAACGGCGTGCTGATGATGCCGGTGAGGAAGGAGCCGATCAGCGAGGCGAGCACCCGGATGCCCCAGATCCGCCAGAAGTCCGGGCGGACCAGCCGCCACGAGCGCCGCAGGCCCTGCAGGGGGCCCAGCCGCTCCAGCGTGATGGCGGGCGTGGTCAGCGACAGCATGCCCCACAGGTAGGCGCCCGGGAAGGCGATCAGTGCCAGCGCGAGGAGGCAGCCGACGACGACGCCGAGTGTGACGTTGACCGTCAGGGCGAGGGCGATCGCGACGGCAGCGGCCGGCAGCAGCCCGATCCACGGCAGCAGCCCGGCCAGCAGTGAACCGCCGAGCAGGGCCCAGAACCGTGGCTTGACCCGGCGCCACACCTCGCGCAGGTCAACCGTGCGGCCCAGGACGGACTCGCCGACCACGACCATCAGCATGCCGGTCAGGATTGCCCCGAGGACCGTGCCGACGACCAGGTTGAGCACCGCCAGGCCGATGGTGACCGAGTCGAACGGGTTTCCCGCCGAACCGATGCTGGCTCCGGGCAGAAATGTCCCGCCGAGGGAGCCGGTGCTCACCCGCGCGATCACCGAAAGCCCCTGCTGGGCAGTGACCACCAGTGCGGCCAGGCCGATGGTGATCCGGGGATTGCGCCGGATGACCGACAGGGCACCGTCGAGCACCTCACCCACACCCATCGGCCGCAGCGGCACGGCTCCGGGCTTCGGCGCCGGATCCGGGGGGCGGGCGTAGGAGCCGTAGCCGGGCGGCGGCGGACCGCCCGGCGGCACGTATCCGCCGCCCGGCGGTCCGTATCCGCCGCCCGGGTGCGCCGGCTCGCCCCACGCGGGGTTGGCCCACGCCCCTCCGGGGCCCTCGGTCATCGCGACTCCCTCGGGTGAGCGGTCTGATCACTGCGGCAGCGACCGCGGCAGCGAACCGGGCCGTCCGGCTGCTGACGGCGTAACGACATCATCGCCATGGTGCCAGGTTTGCCCATCCGGACCTGCGCAGGTGCGACCATGAGCCCATGAAGGGCCGTATCCTGGTGGTCGACGACGACCTCGCCCTGGCGGAGATGCTCGGCATCGTCCTGCGCGGCGAGGGTTTCGCCGTCTCCCACGTTTCCGACGGCGAGCGCGCGCTGGCCGCCTTCCGCGAGGTCATCCCCGACGTCGTGCTGCTCGACCTGATGCTGCCCGGCATGAGTGGTCTGGAGGTGTGCCGGGCGATCCGGGCCGAGTCCGGCGTACCCATTGTGATGCTGACCGCCAAGAGCGACACCATCGACGTCGTGCTGGGCCTGGAGTGCGGCGCCGACGACTACGTCGTCAAGCCGTTCAACCCGAAGGAACTGGTGGCCCGGGTGCGGGCCCGGCTGCGCCGGGTCGACGACGGCGTGCCCGAGGCGCTCAGCCTGGGTGACATCTCCATCGACGTGCCGGGCCACCTGGTGCTGCGCGACGGCGCCCCGATCGGCCTCACCCCACTGGAATTCGACCTGCTGGTGGCGCTGGCCCGAAAACCACGGCAGGTCTTCACCCGGGAGGCGCTGCTCGAGCAGGTGTGGGGATACCGGCATGCGGCCGACACCCGGCTGGTCAACGTCCACGTCCAGCGACTGCGGGCCAAGGTCGAGCGTGACCCCGAGCATCCCGAGGTGGTGCTCACCGTGCGCGGCGTGGGCTACAAGGCCGGCCCACCGTAGGAGGATGGGCCGTGCTCTCGGTGCTGTCCCGGGCCCGCCAGCTGACTCACCGGCTGGCTCCCGTCGTCGCCTGGCGCCGGTCGTTGCAGCTACGCGTGGTCGGCACGACGCTGGTCGCCTCGGGCATCGTCGTGGTGCTGCTCGGCCTGGTCCTGTTGAACCAGATCGCCGACGGGCTGCTGCACTCGCAGCGCAAGGCAGCCGTCGCCGAAACCTCGGCCGGGCTGAAGTATGCCCAGGGGCAGCTCTCGGTCCTGGGTGACCGGCGCGACCCGGCCCTGCAGGCGACGCTGCTCAACGTCGGGCGCTTCCTGTCCGACCGCGGCGGCTCGGGCACCTTGTACGACGTGCTCATCCTGCCGCCGGCCGGCGAGCTGGAGGGGGTGGCGCCGGCCGACGTGGATCTGACCGTCCCGCCCGACCTGCGGCTGCTGACCAGCAGGCTGCAGCAGGGCTACGCCTACACCCGTGAGCCCACCCCGGAGGGTCAGCTGGTGCCGGCGCTGGTCGTCGGTGCCCCCGTCGAAACCGCGGCCGGCCTGTTCGAGCTCTACTACGTCTTCCCGCTGCAGTCGGTGGAGCAGACCATCTCGCTGGTCCGCCGGACGCTGCTGACCACCGGGCTGGTGCTCGTGCTGCTGCTCGCCGGGATCGCCGCCCTGGTGACCCGGCAGGTCGTCACGCCGGTACGGATGGCCGCGCACACTGCCGAGCGCCTTGCCGCCGGCCTATTGCAGGAGCGGATGGTCGTCCGCGGTGAGGACGACCTCGCCGTGCTCGCCACGTCGTTCAACGACATGGCGGCGAGCCTGCAGCGGCAGTTCGCCCAGCTCGAAGAGCTGTCGCGGATGCAGCGGCGCTTCACCAGCGACGTGTCGCACGAGCTGCGCACCCCGCTGACGACGGTACGGCTGGCCGCCGAGGTGCTGCACGCCGCCCGTGCCGACTTCGCGCCGGAGGTGGCCCGCAGCGCGGAGCTCCTGCAGGCCGAGGTCGAGCGGTTCGAGGCACTGCTGACCGACCTGCTGGAGATCAGCCGGTACGACGCCGGTTTCGCCGTGCTCGACCCCGAGGCGACCGACGTCCAGGCGCTCGCCGCGCGGGTCGTCGAGGCCCTCGCACCCGTCGCGGCGCACTACGGCAGCGAGTTGGTGGTCACCATGCCGGCGGAGCGGCTGATCGCGGAGGTCGATCCCCGGCGGGTCGAGCGGGTGCTGCGCAACCTCCTGGGAAACGCCTTCGAGCACGGCGAGGGCCGCCCGGTCGAGCTGACCGTCGCCGGCGGCGACGACGCGATCGCCATCACGGTGCGCGACCACGGCGTCGGCCTGCGCCCGGGTGACTCCTCGCGGGTATTCCACCGGTTCTGGCGGGGCGACCCGTCCCGCTCGCGGCAGACAGGCGGCACCGGCCTGGGGCTGTCGATCAGCCTGGAGGACGCCCGGCTGCACGACGGCTGGCTGCAGGCCTGGGGCAAGGTCGGCCACGGTGCGCAGTTCCGCCTCACGCTGCCGGCCCGGCGGGGCGACGCCCTGACGGGGTCTCCGCTGCCGCTCGAGCCGAGCGCGGACGACGCCCGCCCCGCCGCACCGGCCGGGGGCAGTCGTGCCTAGCCGGCCGCTGACTCCCGCTGCTCTCGTACCAGCCCTGATCGGGGCTGTTGTCGCCTCCCTGCTGGTCACGGGATGCGCCGGGGTGCCAAACGACGGCAAGGCCGTACGCGTACGCAGCATCGCGCCAGGTGCGGGCGACACCGACCCCGAGGTGCGCCAGCAACCGCGCCCGGCGGGCCCGGGAGACACTCCCGAGCGGGTGGTGCGCGGGTTCCTGGCCGCAGCCAAGAGCGCACCCGGGCGGCACGCGATCGCGCGTACCTACCTGGCGCCGGATGCGCAGGCCGGCTGGAACGACGCTGCCGTGACCCGGATCGTCACCTTCGGCGCCCAGCGGGTGGCCGGCAGCCCCCCGGCACCGCAGGTCATCGTGACCGGGAGCTACCGGGCGCGCCTCGGCGGCGACCTCTCGTACCTGCGGGACGACCGGCCACTGGTCGTCACCTACGCGCTGCGCCGGGTCGCGGGCGAGTGGCGCATCGTCAACCCGCCACCCGGTGTGCTGCTGCCGGTGGCCGACTTCCAGCAGGTCTACCGGCCCCTCGACCTGTACTTCCTCAATCCCGGGAGCGACATCGTCATCCCGGATCGGCGCTACTTCGACGTCAAGCAGGCCGTGCTGCCGACCGAGATGGCAAGCCGCCTGCTGGCCGGTCCGTCGGCCTGGTTGGGACCGGGTGTCACGACCGCGTTCCCGGCCGGGACCCGGCTCCGGTCCAACGTGATCCGCGACGGTGAGCTGTTCGTCGTCGACCTCAGCGTCGAGGTGCTGGCGGCATCCGGCGCCCAGCAGGTGGCGCTGGCCGCCCAGCTCGTCTGGACCCTGGCCAAGCAGTTCTCGGTGAGCGGGGTGCGGGTGCTCGCTGACGGGCGGCCGTTGCGGGTGCAGAGCCAGAACGGTGTGGTGGGCCGCGACGCCTACTCCTCCTACGACCCGCAGGTGCTGCTCGCGCCGGTGGCGGGCTACTACGTTGCGGACGGCTCCGCGCGCATTGCCGGCATCGCCGGCGGGCCGGGCACTGCCAAGCCGGTCACCGCCGCCGGCCCCGGGCTGCTCACGGCCGCGATCACCGCCGACCTCGGCTTGCTGGCCGCCGTTCGCTCAGCTCGCGCAGGGCTCCCCGGCCGCTCGGCCCGCTCGGTGGCCGGCGGCCTGGAGTTGGTCACCGGCCCGGTCGGGGGGCCGTTGACGCCCCGGCTGGTGGCCCGGACCCTGACCCGGCCGTCCTGGGAGCCCGGTGCGGACGCGGTCTTCGTCGGGGTCGACGACGCCGGACTGGTACGGGTCGCCATGGACGGCGCCCGGCAGTCGGTGGACACTCCCGGTCTTGCCGCGTTCGGCGGGGTGTCGGCCGTGACGCTGTCCCGCGACGGCGTACGGGTTGCTGTCGTTGCCGGACCACCGGGCGCCGGCCACCTGCTGCTTGCCGTCGTCCAGCACGCAGGCTCCCGGATCAGGCTCAGCGGCCAGCGCGAGGTCGCTCCGGTGCTCACGGGGGTGGTGGACGTCGCGTGGGCGGATGAGGCGCACCTGCTCGTGCTGGCCCGGCGGTCCGGCGCCTCCGTGGCACCGTACGGCGTCGACGTCGACGGGGCGCAGGTCAGCGAGCGACTGACGGCGGGCCTGCCGGCCGACCGGAAGCGGGTCGCTGCCGCGCCCGGCGAACCCGACCTGGTCGAGGCCGGCGGGCGGATCTGGCGGCGGCAGGGCAGCCTGTGGGAGTCGCCGGTCAACGGGCCCGCCCCGGCGGGCAGCGCACCGTTCTACCCCGGGTGATCCGCCGGCCGTTCCACGGGTGCAGGCCGGTCATCCACAACCCCGGCCATCCACAGGTTGGGCCCGCGGCCTTCCACCGGATCGCGCCGTGCGGCAGGGTGCCCGACATGGCGCTGCGGGCACTGCTCGACCTTGTGCTGCCGGTCGCCTGTGGCGGCTGCGCCGCACCGGGCCGGCCGCTGTGCGGCGCCTGCGCCACCGCCCTCGGCGGAGCGCCGCAGGCCGTCGTCCCGAGCCCGGTGCCGCCGGGCTTCCCGCCCTGCTGGGCGGTGGCCGGCTATGCCGGGGTGGTCCGTCCGATGCTGTTGGCCTACAAGGAGCGCGGCCGGGCCGACCTGCTCCGGCCGCTGGGCGGGGCCCTGGCAGCCGCGGTGCTGGCCGGGCCCCTCGCCGGACAAGGGTGCCCCGGCCGGCTCAAGCTGGTGCCCGTGCCATCCCGGCCCGCCGCGATCCGGCAGCGTGGCTCGGACACGACGCTGCGCCTGGCCGCCGCTGCCGCAGCGGCCTTGCGACGGGCCGGGGTGGCCGCAGGTGCCGCACCCGCGCTGCGGTTGTCCCGATCGACCCTCGACTCGGCCGGTCTCGGCGCCACCGCGCGGGCCCGAAATCTGGCCGGGGCCATGGCCGGCGACCAGCGCCGGGCCCGCCGATCGAACCCGGCCGGCATGGACGTCGGTCTGGTCGTGGTGGATGATCTGGTCACGACCGGCGCGACGCTGGCGGAGGCCGTCCGCGCGCTGTCGGCCGCCGGGCATCCGCCGCTAGGAGCGGCCGTCGTCGCCGCAACTGCCCGGCTGCCCCGGGTTTTGAACGTTGCGGGACCGGACTAGCGTCAACACGACCAGCGAGCATCGGAGGACCGCACAATCCCTTTCCCCACGGACGTCCAGGAGGTAGGCGTGGAAATCGCCGTCAAGGGCCGAAATGTCGAGGTGCCCGAGCACTACCGGCAACACTGCAGCGACAAACTGGGCCGGGTCGAGCGCTACGACCGCAAGCTGATCCGTATCGACGTCGAGTTGTTCCACGAACCCAATCCACGACAATCCGCGGTTTGCCAGCGCGTCGAGATCACCTGCAAATCGCGTGGCCCGGTGGTGCGGTCCGAGGCCTGCGCCGAGACTTTCTACGCGGCGTTCGACAAGGCCCTGGAGAAGCTGCAGAACCGGTTGCGCCGCTCCGCCGACCGCCGCCGGGTGCATCACGGGCTGCGCACGCCCACGTCCGTGGCCGCGGCGACCGCGGCGTCCCAGGACGGCCAGGCTGGTCAGGGCGAGAAGGCGGGGGGGCCGGTCGCGACCCTGCCGGACCCCGATCCAGAGCCTGATCAAGAGCCCATGGAGCACGTCCCGGGCGGCATCGTCCGGGAGAAGGACCACACCGCCAAGCCGATGTCCATCGAGCAGGCGCTGTTCGAGATGGAGCTCGTCGGGCACGACTTCTACCTGTTCGCCGACGCTGCCAGCGGGCTGCCCAGCGTTGTCTACCGGCGCAAAGGTTACGACTACGGAGTCATTCGCCTCGTCGGTTGACGTGCGATGCTAGACGTGTGGCCGACGACCCGATAGTCGATCAGGTGGCGCTGGAGCCGATCCGGGTGCTGGTGGTCGATGACCATGCCCTGTTCCGCCGCGGCCTGGAAATGGTGCTGGAGCAGGAGCCCGACATCGAGGTCGTCGGTGAGGCCGGTGACGGTGGCCAGGCGGTGCAGCGGTCGATCGAGACCGCGCCCGACATCGTGTTGATGGACGTGCGGATGCCCAAGGGCAGCGGTATCGAAGCCTGTCGCGCCATCAAGGACGCGGTGCCGTCCGCCAAGATCATTATGCTGACCATCAGCGACGAGGAGGTCGACCTCTACGAGGCGATCAAGGCGGGCGCCACCGGCTACCTCCTCAAGGAGATCTCCATCGAGGAGGTCGCCTCCGCCATCCGGGCGGTGCAGAACGGCCAGTCGCTGATCAGCCCGTCCATGGCGTCGAAGCTGCTGACGGAATTCGCCAGCATGGTCAAGCGCAGCGACGAGAAGGCGCAGGTCCCCACCCCCCGGTTGACCGACCGGGAGATGGAGGTGCTCCGGCTGGTCGCCCGAGGGCTCAACAACCGCGACATCGCCAAGGAGTTGTTCATCAGCGAGAACACCGTGAAGAACCACGTACGCAACATCCTGGAGAAGCTGCAGTTGCACTCCCGGATGGAGGCCGTGGTCTACGCCGTGCGCGAGAAGCTGCTCGAGATCACCTGAGCACATCGCGAGTCGCGCAGCTTGGCATGATCAGCGGGTGCCGACCGCGACCGCCCACCCGCAGCAGCTAGTACTCACCCGATCCGACCGGGTCATCGTCTTCGGCGGCCTGGGCGCCGTCGTGCTGGCCGGGTTGACCCGCTACGTCGACCTCGGCTCCGTCACGGCGTTCGCGGTGTCGGCCCTCGCGATCGCACTGCTCGCCTCGCTGGTCGGCCGCAGCGTCGAGCAACTCGGCGACCGGTTCGGCGCGGGTGCCACCGGGGTCCTGCAGAGTGCCCTGGGCAA
The DNA here is from genome assembly GCA_038237645.1 of Mycobacteriales bacterium. Lineage (GTDB taxonomy): Bacteria > Actinomycetota > Actinomycetes > Mycobacteriales > QHCA01 > QHCA01. The sequence continues at coordinate 4,421 of JBBRYN010000059.1, read as the reverse complement.
CCTCCCCGAATTGTTCATCGGCATCTTCGCGCTGCGCGCCGGCCTGGTGCAGGTGGTCCAGGCCGCGATCATCGGCTCGATCCTGGCCAACATCCTGCTGGTGCTCGGGCTGGCCTTCCTTGTCGGCGGCCTGCGGCACGGCCGGTTGCGGTTCGACTCCACCAGGGCGCGGACGGCCGTGGCGATGCTGATCCTGTCGGTGGCCGCCATGGTGGTGCCGAGCCTGGCGCACTACGTGCACGCGCCGGCGGCCAGGCACGAGCAGGTGCTCTCCTCGATCGTGGCGATAATGCTGCTGGTCGTCTTCGCCTGCTCGGTGCCGGCGTCGATCCGGCGCGAACCCGCCGACGATGACGCCGATGACCATGAGGCCGAGCCGCCCCGCTGGCCGTTGTGGCTCGCCGTCGGCCTGCTCACGGCGGCCAGCGTCTCGGCGGCGCTGGTCTCCGACTGGTTCGTACACTCCCTCACTCCGGCCATCGAGGCGCTCGACATCAGCCCGGCGTTCGCCGGCCTGGTGATCGTCGCCATCGCGGGCAACGCGGTGGAAAACGTCGTGGGCATCCAACTGGCCGCGCGCAACCAGGCCAACTACGCCTTGTCCATCATCATCAACAGCCCGCTGCAGATCGCCCTGGTGCTCGCGCCGGTCCTCGTGCTCGTCAGTACGGTGATCGGCGGGGCCGGGCTCACCCTCGTGTTCGCTCCCATGCTGGTCGCAGCGGTCGCACTGTCGGTGGTCACGGTGGCCTTCATCATCATCGACGGTGAGGCCATCTGGCTCGAGGGTGCCGCCCTGCTCGGTCTCTACGGAGTGATCGCCGCGTCATTCTGGTGGGGTTGAGACGCAGTCAGGCCGGCGGCCACCTGTTCCAGCACGGCCAACGAGGCAGCGAAGTGGTCGGCCGGTGCAGGGCCAGATCGGTGATGCCGAGGTCGGCGTAGTGTCCCGAGTAGTCCCGGAACGCCTCGACCGAGGCCAGCGGGCGCTCGTCGGTGGTGCCCGTGAGGAGCATCCGGCGCAGCGTCGGCGTCCGACCCGTGGCGCGGCACTCCTCGTCGAGTCGGCCCATCTGCCGGGCGACCGCCGCCGTCGCCGCGCCGGCCCGGTGCCTCGGATCACCCAGGGTCACCCAGATGTCGGCATGCCGCGCGGCCAGCCGCAGGCCGCGCGGCCCGCTGGCGGCGATGGCCAGCGGCAGCCGGCTGCCCACCACCGACACGCCGTGCGGGTCGCCGCCGCCGACGACCGCCCGGCCGGCCGCGTAGAACCTGCCGGTGAAGGTCGTCTCGTCGCGGCGCAGCAGCAGGTCGGCGAGCTCCACCCATTCGGCAAACCGGTCGGCGCGCTCGCCGGGTGACCACTCAACGGCTCCGAGGACGCCGGCGTCCGACCGGGTGCCCCCAGCGCCGACACCGAGCGTGAAGCGCCCGCCGGAGATCTCGTCCAGCGCTGCGACGGCCACAGGACCACGCCCACCCTCATCCGGCCCTCATCCGGCCCTCGTCCGGCCCCGCCTCGGCTGGGCCGTCCCCACCCGGACGGCACGGCGCCCGGTCCACGTGCAGGCCTTCCGCCAGGTCCGCGGGCAGCAGCCCGAGCACGACCATGTCGTAGCGGCCGGCCGATCCCGGCAGGCCCTGCCGCAAGACCCCCTCGCGGCGGAAGCCCGCGGCCTCAGCAGTACGCAGGGACGCCGCGTTGTCCACGCCGACGCCCGCCTGCACCCGCGCCAGGCCGACTTCGGTCAGGGCCCACCGGCCGGCCAGGCGCAGCGCCCGGCGCATCAGCCCACGCCCGCGGAAGCCCGGGGCCACGCTGTAGCCGATCTCACCGACGCCGATCCCCGGCTCCGTCATTCGCAGGTTGATGCTGCCCGCGTACTCACCTGCCGCCATGCCGCTGCCGTCGCCGCTGCCGTCGATGACGGCGAAGGCCGCCGCCTCGCCGAGCAGCCATTCTGCCGCCGCCCCGGCCGTGCGCCGGTGAGCGTCGGCCCACGTGGGTGGCTCGAGGGAGCCCGACCAGCGGACGCAGTCCTGATCGGTGCGCTCGGCATACCACGCCGCGGCGTCTGCGGCCACCAACGGCCGCAACACGACGACGCCGTCGGTGAGGATGCCGGCGTCCGGAAGCGGGCGGGGCGCCGGCCCGTCCGGGTCGTCGCGCAGTCGGGCGAACACCAGCATGTCCATCATCTCCTCCGCCGTGCGGCAGGCCAGCCGCCGGCGACCGTCCGGCCGGAAGCCGGCCCGCAACGCGGCGCGCTGCGAGGCGATGTTGTGCTCGCCCACGTTGAGCTGGATGCGTTCGAGGCCGAGGTTGGCGAAGCCCCAGGCAGCCAATGCCGCCATGGCCTCCGCCGCGTAACCCCGGCCGCGGGCGCCGGGGGCGACCCAGTATCCGGTCGATGCCACGCCGTTTATCCGGTCCAGCGCCGCGAGCCAGCACTCGCCGGCGAACTCTCCGCCGGCGGTGAACGCAAGATCCACCCCGCTCGCGCTCTCGGCCTGGTCGACCCGGTCGACGACGTCCTGCCGCGTCACGCCGTCCCACCGCGGCAGCCAGCGGACCAACTCGGGATCGGCGGCGGCGGCCAGCACCGTGTCGATGTCGGCGGCATCCCGTGGCCGCAGCACCAGGCGCGAGGTGTGCAGGGTGGGCCGGCCGATCACGGCAGGTCACCGGGCAGCAGGCTGTACAAAACGTGATCCGTGCGGCCGTCGGCCAGCGGCTGCACCTGGCGCAGGATGCCCTCGCGGCGGAAACCGGCCGCCTCCGCGACCCGCAGCGAGGCGACGTTGCCGACCGCGACGCTGGCCTCCAGCCGGGCGAATCCCGCCTCGGCGAAGGCCCACCGGCACACCATCGGCAACGCCCGCCGCAGCATGCCGCGGCCGCGGAAGGCGGGGTGCATGGAGTAGCCGATGATCGCCGCCTGCCACACCGGGGAACTCGGGTAGACGCCGATGCCTCCGGCGTAGCTGCCGGTCGCGGTATCGACCACCGCGAATCGCGCGGCCTGGCCGGCGAGCCAGCGCCAGTCCAGCTCCAGCAGCCGCTGCAGTTCCTCCTCGACCGACTGCGGCGGCGCCGCCGGCCCCCCGGGCGTCGCCCATCGCGCATATTCCGGGTCGGACCGCTCGACGAAGGCGTCGCCGGCGTCGGCCGGCCTGGCCGCGCGGGCGGTGACCACGCCGTCGGAACACTCGGCCGGATCGGGCAGCAGCCGGGGGGCGGGATAGCTGTCGTCGGGGAGCAGCCGCCACGCCACCAGGTCGACCCGGCGCTCGCCGTGCGCGCCGGCCGACGCGCGCAACCCCTCGTGGCTGCAGCCGGCCCGGACGGCCACCCGGTGCGAGGCGGCGTTGGCCGGCTCCACGAGGATCTCGACCCGGCCCACGCCAAGGTCGTCGAAGGCGTGCCGGGCCAGCCGCCGTGCGGCCTCGGCGGCGTAGCCGTTGCCGCGGGCCCACGGTGCCACCCAGTAGCCGATCTCCGCCAACCTGTCGCGGCCGATGCCGTGCAGGCCGAACGCGGCCACCAACCGGCCGTCGTCCCGGGCGGCCACGGCGAACATGGACCCGGTGCCGCTGCGCCGGGGGCGATGCGACAGGTCGGTGACCCACGCCCGCGCCGCCGCACTGTCATACGGGTCCGGCAGTGGGATCCAGCGCCTGATCAGGGGGTCGTTGCAGGCCCGCTGCACGTCGTCGGCGTCCTGCGGGAGGTACGGGCGCAGCACCAGCCGCTCGCTGCGCAGGACGGCCTCCGGCAGCGGCTCGCTCACCGGACCTTCCCCGGGAGCAGGCCGCCGACCCAGGCATCCACCCGGCATCCGCGGTGCACCAGCCGGCTGCGCAGCAGGCCCTCGTAGGCGAACCCCACCTGCTCGGCCACCCGGCGGGAACCGACGTTGCCCACCTCGGCGTACCACTCGATCCGGCCGAGGCCCAGCTCGTCGAACCCCCAGCGGCACACCGCCCGCAGCGCGTCCGCCGCCACCCCGCGGCCGCGGGCGTGCGGGGCGGTCCAGTAGCCGACGTTCCCCAGGCCCTCCTCGATGCCCAGATGGCCGAGAGCGCAGGTGCCCAGCAGGGCTCCGGAGGTGGAATCGCACACCGCGAAGGTCGCCCGCCGGCCGCACTGCCACCCGTCCGGGGCGTAGTCGGCCACGAACTCCTGGGCAGCGCGCTCGGTGTAGGGCACCGGGACCGTGGTCCAGCGCTGGATCTCGGCGTCCTGGCAGGCCGTGTGGACGTCCGGCCAGTCGCCCAGCAAAGGGGCTCTTCGAAGTTGAGGGGGAAGTGACCCTCATGTGACGGTTGCCAGGCGTTGTCGCCTGGTGCAGGCGTACCGTACCCGGCGTCGCTGGTTGTCGAGGTTGCGGAACCCGAACGCCACGCGGGCGGCGTCTTTG
>JBBRYN010000058.1:0-23083 GCA_038237645.1 Mycobacteriales bacterium | reverse complement strand
GCGCGGAGCGAGATGACAATCAGTCGAGTGAGCATCGAGCGAAGCGAGGCGCGGAGCGAGATGACAATCAGTCGAGTGAGCATCGAGCGAAGCGAGGCGCGGAGCGAGATGAGAACCTAGCCGATGCCGCTCGACCCGTCGTTCATCGGCAAGACGTATCCACCGACCCCGCCCTACGAGGTCGGCCGGGAAAAGATCCGGGAATTCGCCGCAGCGATCGGCGACGACAATCCGGCTTACCACGACCCGTCGGCCGCCCAGGCGGCCGGCCATCCGGATGTCGTGGCGCCGCCGACCTTCCCCATCGTGCTGTCTCACCGGGCGGCGAGCCAGGTGATCGCCGATCCGCAGTTGGGCCTCGACTACAGCCGGGTCGTCCATGGCGAACAGCACTTCCGCTACAGCCGGCCGGTGCGCGCCGGTGACGTGCTGACCGTAGTGGTGACCGTCGACAACATCCGGGCCGCGGCCGGCAACGACATCATCACCACCCGAGGGGAGGTCTCCACTTTGGACGGTGAGCACGTCGTCACTGCGCTGTCGACACTCGTGGCGCGGGGCACCTCGGCTGAGGAGGCCCCATGACGGCACGGGTGCGCTACGCCGACGTTGCGGTCGGCACCGCCCTGCCGGCCCGGACCTTCGCCGTGCAGCGGGCCGACCTGGTGCGCTACGCCGGCGCGTCGGGGGACTTCAACGTCATCCACTGGAACGAACGCGTCGCCAGGTCCGTCGGGCTGCCCGATGTCATCGCGCACGGCATGCTCACGATGGCCGAGGCCGGCCGGGTGGTCACCGACTGGGTGGGCGACCCGGGCGCGGTGCTGGACTACGGCGTGCGCTTCACCAGACCCGTCGTGGTGCCCGACGACGACCACGGCGCGCTCCTCGAAGTCTCCGGTGTCGTGACGGAGATGGGCGAGGACAACCAGGCGGTCGTCGAGTTGACCGTGCGCTGCGGGGACGCGAGGGTGCTGGCCAAGTCCCGGGCGCGGGTCCGCCTCGGGTGATTTCACCGCCCCCGGAGGTGGTGCTCCTCGCGCAGCGCCGGGCGGCGGCCCGCGAGGCACGTGACTTCAGCACGGCGGACGGCCTGCGCAACGACATCGCGCAAGCGGGTTGGACGGTCGCCGACCGCCCGGACGGGTTCGTCCTGAGCGCCAAGCCGCCGTACGACGTCGCGGCGTCGTTGCGTGACCTGCCGGACCGCTCGGGCCAACCTGATACGCGCCGGGCCGGCGTCGGCGTGCTGGTGGATGGCTGGCCCGACGACGTGACCGCGTTCGTGACCGCACTGCTGCGGCACACACCCGATGACGTCGTGCTGATCGCCCTCGACATCGGCAATCGCGACGGTGCGGGGGACGTCCTGCATGAGCTCGCCCGGGCTCATCCGGGCCGGATCGAAGACCTGCACGTGGAGTCGTCGCCGGGCTGGGGCGCGGCGGTCGGCGCGCTGGTGCGGGCGGACACCGCGGCCGTGCACGTGCTGGCCGATCCGTCGACCATCTTCGACGGCGATGCGCTGACCCCGCTGCTGGCGGCCCTCGATGATTCGTCCGTGGTGGGTGCCGGCTGGCGGGGAGTCCGGGTCGGCCCCGACTGGCTGTCCTTCGACGACGTCCCGGCCGGTGACGTCGAGGCCGTGCTGGGCTACCTGTTCGCGGTGCGTCGCGCGGCACTGCTGGCGGTGCCCCCGCACGCCAAGGCGCGGTATTACCGCAACGCCGACATGGAGCTGTCCTTCGCGCTGCGTCACGCGCGGCTCGGCCGGCTGGTCGTCCCGGCCGCCGGGCTGCCGCTCCATCAAGCCCGGCACCGCGGCTACCACGACTGCGACCCCGCCTACCGCGAGCGGGAGTCCAAGCGCAACTACGACCGGTTCCTGCACCGCTTCCGGGGACGGGACGACTTGCGGCTGCCAGCGGGTTAGCCTGTCCGGCATGGTGCGCCGGCACAGGTGGCTGGGCGCCCTGCTGCTGCTCGCGGGCGTCGCTGCCTGCTATCCCCAGCAGCCCGTGGCGCGGCCCACATCCGGCTTGAGCCCCGTGCCCAGCCCCTCCCCGGCCGGGTCGGCGCTGCCTGCGGCCTGCCCGGCCGGCTACCTCCCGCCGGATCCGCACCGACCGTCCGTACGACTGTCCTTCGACCTGTCGGCCGACCGGCGCGTGGTCGCAGGCCGGGAGCGGATCGGCTTCACGCCTGACCTGCCCGTCACCGAGTTGGTGTTCCGGCTGTGGCCCAACGGCGTCAGTGCCCCGCCCGGCACGTCGCTGACGGTGACCAAGGTCGTGGTTGCCGGCGCAGCCCGGACGCTGTCCGCCGAGTCGCTGGGCGGCAAGCGGGAGACCCAGGGCACCCTGATCTCCGTGCCGCTGGGGCGCCGGGCGCCGGCCGGGCAGACGATCACGGCCGACCTGACCTTCCGGCTGGTGCTGCCGAGGCCGCATTTCGAGCGGTGGGGATCCTCGGGCGGCACGGCCTGGTGGGGCAGCGGCCATCCGCTGCTGGCCTGGGAGCGGGGCCGGGGCTGGCAGCGCCAGCCGGCCGTCCGCTTCCCCTCGGAGGCGGCGGTCAGCGAGGCGGCCGACACCGACGTCACCGTGACCACGCCGGGGGGCGACACCGTGCTCATGACCGGCGGGGCGGCTGCGCCGCAGGCCGTGCCCGGTGGTCGCCTGCGGTGGCACGGCACCAGCGGGGCCGCGCGTGACGTCAGCGTCACGGTCGGCCGCTTCACCGTTCGCCGGGCGACCATCGCCGGGGTGGCGGTCAGCGTCGGCATCGCCGCGGGGGTGCGGGGAGATGCCGGCAGGCTGCTCAACCGGGCCCGCCGGTCGATCGAGGCGCTGGTGCGGATGTACGGACCCTTCCCCTACCCGAGCCTGATGATCTCGGCCCTGCCCTCGCTGTCCTCGGGCGGCATCGAGTTTCCCGGCGCGATCCAGGTCGGCCCTCTCCGGTGGGAGGTGGTCGTGCCGCACGAAGCGGCCCACGAATACTTCTACGGCATGGTCGGCGACAATCAGGCCCGCGACCCGTGGCTCGACGAGGCCTTCGCGACCTACTCCGAGGCGTTGGTCGACCATGACCTCGCGACCTACCTGCCCGCTCTCCTGCTGCCGGGAGCCGTCGGAGCGACGATGCAGTCGTGGGGCGCCAACGAAAAGGGCTACTACGCCACGATCTACAACAAAGGGGGGGCCGCGTTGCTGACGGCTCGTACGGCTGCGGGCCAGGGGGCCTTCGATGCGGCCCTGCGCTGCTACCTGCGCGCCAACGCCTGGACGGTCGCGACGCCCGACGACGTGGCCCGAGCCCTTGCCCGCCTGCCCGCGGCCCTCGCCATCCTCCGCCAGGCGCACGCCCTCTGACCCAACACCCAGCGACAGTTTCCGGGAAAGCGGCGCATCCGGCGGCGCGGAAGCGACGTCTTCCCGGAAACTGTCGTGAAGGAGGGGGATCAGTCGACCGCGTCGCGGCCGATGTCGGTCAGCGCCGGCCGGCCGGCCAGGGCCATCGTGTGCGCCAGGTCATCGGTGAGCAGGCTGAGCACGTGCTCGACGCCCTGCTCGCCGTCCACGGCCAGGCCCCACAGCACCGGCCGGCCCACCAGCACGGCGGCGGCGCCCAGGGCGAGGGCGATGAAGACGTCACGCCCGCGGCGGACACCGCCGTCGACCAGCACCGGGCAGCGACCGGCAACGGCGGCGACGACCTCGGGCAGTGCTCGCAGGCTGGCCACCCCGCCGTCGAGCTGTCGGCCGCCGTGATTGGACACGATGATGGCGTCGACGCCGTGCTCGAGCGCGAGCTCGGCGTCGGCCGCGGTCACGACGCCCTTGAGCAGCAGCGGGAGGTCGGTCAGACCCCGTAGCCAGGCGAGGTCGGCCCAGGTGATCGTCTGGTCGAACATGCCTGCCGTGGTCGCCGCCAGCGCGGAGACTCCTTCCCGCTGCTCATGGCTGCGGGCAGTCACCTCGGCATCGAGGTTGAGCGCGCGCACCGCCGGGTCGACGGTGTAGCTGTTGCGCACGTCCCGCAGCCGGCGGCCGAGCTGCGGGGTGTCCACGGTGAGGACCAGCGCGCGGTAGCCGGCGGCCTGCGCCCGGGTGGCCAGATCGGCCACCAGGTCGCGGCGGCGCACCCAGTAGAGCTGAAACCACAGCGGCCCGGTGGCAGCCCCGGCGATGTCTTCCAGCGACCGGCTGGCCAGGGTGCTGGTCACGAACAGGGTGCCGGCCGCGCCGGCCCCGCGGACCGAGGCCAGCTCGGCGTCGGGGTGCACCTGGCCGTGGTAGGCCGTCGGCGCGACGAGGACCGGGGTGCCTAGCCGGCTGCCCAGCAGGGAGGTGGCGGTGCCGCAGTGCGATACGTCGACGAGGACCCGCGGCCGAATGCTGATCCGGTCGAACGCGGCGCGATTGGCGTGCAGGGTCAGCTCGGCCCCCGCGCCGCCCTCGATGTAGTCCCATACCGATGCCGGCAGGCGTTGCGCGGCGAGCGGTTGGTAGTCCTCGACGCAGACGATCGGCATCGAAGCGCCCGGCTCAGCCGGCTTCGGCGAAGAGCTTTGCCAGCCGGCCGACGCCCTCGGCGAGGTCGTCGTCGCCGAGGGCGTAGGAGAGCCGGAAGTAGCCCGGCGCGCCGAACGCCTCGCCGGGGACCACCGCGACCTCGGCCTCCTCGAGCGCCAGCGCGGCCAGCTCCAGCGAACTCGTCGGGATGCGGCCGCGCAGGGGACGGCCGAGCAGCCCCTGCACGGACGGGAAGCAGTAGAAGGCGCCCAGCGGCTCAGGGCAGCTGACGCCGTCGATCTCGCCGAGCATCGCCGTCATCGTGCGCCGCCGGCGGTCGAAGGCGGTGCGCATCTGCGCCACGGCCGACAGATCGCCGCTCACCGCCGCCAGCGCCGCGGCCTGGGAGACGTTGCCGACGTTGGAGGTGGCATGGGACTGCAGGTTGGTGGCCGCCGCGACCACGTCCGGCGGGCCGATCATCCAGCCGACCCGCCAGCCGGTCATCGCGTAGGTCTTCGCGACCCCGTTGACGACCACGCACCGGTCGGCCAGCTCGGGCACCAGTACGGGCATCGAGGAGTGGACGGCGTCGCCGTACACCAGATGCTCGTAGATCTCGTCGGTGACCACCCAGAGCCCCCGCTCGAGCGCCCACCGCCCGAGCGCCCCGACCGCTGCGGGGGGATAGACCGCGCCGGTGGGGTTGGACGGGGAGACGAACACCAGCAGCTTGGTCCGGTCGGTGCAGGCCGCGGCCAGCTGCTCGACCGATGCGAGATAGCCGGTGGACTCGTCGGTCGGCACCTCGACCGGAACGCCGCCGGCCAGCCGGATCGACTCGGGGTAGGTCGTCCAGTAGGGCGCAGGCAGCAGGACCTCGTCGCCCGGGTCGAGCAGGGTCGCGAAGGCTTCGTACAGCGCCTGCTTGCCGCCGTTGGTGATCAGCACCTGGCCGGGCTGCACGTCGTATCCCGAATCCCGCAGCGTCTTCGCGGCCACCGCCGCACGCAGCTCGGGCAGCCCACCTGCGGGCGTATAGCTGTGGAAGCGCCGCTGCCGGCACGCCTCCCGCGCGGCCTCCACGATGTGTGGCGGCGTCGGGAAGTCGGGCTCCCCGGCGCCGAAGATGATCACGGGGGCACCGGCCGAGCGCATCGCCTTGGCGGCGGCGTCCACGGCGAGCGTCGCCGACTCGCTGATGCTGCCAATGCGCGCCGAAACCCGTCTGAGCGTCGTCATGCGCCCATCGTTTCAGACCCGGCGGCCCAGTCCCAGCAGGTTCCGGGTGGCAGCGGTACGGTTGGTCAGGCGGGGCCGACCCCGTACACTTGCCGTCTTGGGGTGTCCTGGCCTGCCCTGCCCGCTGTCGGTGAGGCTGGGCGCTGTGCCGAGGCAGGGTGCTCCGAAGGGGCGTGGCTCAATTGGTTAGAGCACCGGTCTCCAAAACCGGCGGTTGCAGGTTCGAGTCCTGCCGCCCCTGCGTTCGCCGCACCGCCGTTCGCCGTATTGCAATGCCGACTCGACCCGACCTGAAGAGGATCTCGTGACCCAGACGAGTGGGGGCGTCACCAAGACCCCCAAGAAGCCACCGGCCGGCCCGGCGACCGCTGAGGGTCCGGTCAACCCGCTGCGCCGGATGGCCCGGTTTTACCGCGAGGTCGTCGCGGAGCTGCGCAAGGTCATCTGGCCGACGCGCAAGGATCTGGTGACCTACACGACGGTGGTCGTGGTCTTCGTGTCCATCGTCGTCGCGATTGTCGGCGGCCTCGACCTCGCTTTCGCCAAGGTCGTGCTCATCGTCTTCGGCTGACCCGACGCCTTCCGATCCCTCCCGCACGACCACTTAAGGAGAGCAACCGCGTGTCCGAGCCGGACCAGTCCAGCACCGCTGTGGGCGGCGTGCCCCAGGCACGGACCGCCGAGCCGTTGGACACCGAAAACGATTTGACCGAGACGTGGGCGGGGCCACCGCCTGCCACGGCGGAGCCGGTGGAGTCGGCAGCATCGGAGGCGGTGCCCGCCGAGGAGACGGTGCTGGCCGAGGAGACGGTGCCCGCCGAGGAGACGGTGCTGGCCGAGGAGACGGTGCTCGCCGAGGAGGCAGATCCGGTCGAGGATCTGCGCCGGGAGCTCCGGTCGGCCCCGGGGGAGTGGTATGTCGTGCACTCCTACGCCGGCTACGAAAACAAGGTGAAGACCAACCTGTTGAGCCGGATCTCCTCGCTCGACATGGAGGACTACATCTACCAGATCGAGGTGCCGACCCAGGAGATCACCGAGGTCAAGAACGGCAAGCGCCAGCAGGTCCAGAGCAAGGTCTTCCCCGGCTACATCCTGGTCCGCATGGACCTCTCCCCGGAGTCGTGGTCGGCGGTGCGCAACACCCCGGGGGTCACCGGCTTCGTCGGTGCGACGTCGCGAATGGATCAGCCGTCGCCGCTGCACACCGAAGAAGTCGTGAAGATCCTGCTCCCGGCCGTGGAGCGCGAGGCCAAGCCCAAGGTCACCGTCGTCGACTTCGAGGTGGGTGACTCCGTCACGGTGACCGAGGGTGCGTTCGCGACCCTGCCGGCCAGCATCGCCGAGATCAACCCCGAATCCCAGAAGCTCAAGGTGCTCGTGTCCATCTTCGGCCGCGAGACGCCGGTCGAGCTCAACTTCAACCAGGTCTCCAAGATCTAAGAGGTAGCGCAGATGCCCCCCAAGAAGAAGAAGAAGCTGTCGGCTGTGATCAAGCTGCAGATCAAGGCCGGCCTGGCCAACCCTGCGCCGCCGGTCGGGCCCGCCCTGGGCCAGCACGGTGTCAACATCATGGAATTCTGCAAGGCCTACAACGCCGCGACGGAGTCGCAGCGCGGCGACGTGGTGCCGGTCGAGATCTCCGTCTACGAGGACCGCTCGTTCACCTTCGTCACCAAGACCCCGCCGGCCGCCAGACTGCTGCTCAAGGCGGCCGGGGTCGACAAGGGCAGTGGCGAGCCGCACAAGACCAAGGTGGCGACGGTCACGCGGGCGCAGGTACGCACGATCGCGGAGACCAAGATGGAGGATCTCAACGCCAACGACGTCGACGCCGCGGCGAAGATCATCGCCGGCACGGCCCGATCGATGGGTATCACGGTCTCCGGCTGAGCCGAGCGCCCGGGTCATCGCAGGACGTGGGAGGGCCTGACCGGCCCGCCTGACCACAACTCAAGGAGCGAGATGAAGCACGGAAAGAAGTACCGTCAGGCCGCCGAGAGGATCGAGCCCGGCAAGTTCTACAGTCCGCTGGCGGCCGCTCGGCTGGCGAAGGAGACGTCCCCGACCAGCTACGACGCGACCGTCGAGGTAGCCATGCGGCTCGGCGTCGACCCCCGCAAGGCCGACCAGATGGTGCGCGGCACGGTCAACCTGCCGCACGGCACCGGCAAGACCGCCCGAGTGATCGTGTTCGCCACCGGGGACAAGGCCGTCGAGGCAGAGGTCGCCGGCGCGGACGTGGTGGGTTCCGACGACCTGATCGAGCGGATCCAGGGCGGCTTCCTCGATTTCGACGCCGCGGTGGCGACACCCGACCAGATGAGCAAGGTGGGCAAGATCGCCCGGATCCTCGGCCCGCGCGGGCTGATGCCCAACCCCAAGACCGGCACGGTGACCCCCGACGTGGCCAAGGCGGTCTCCGACATCAAGGGTGGCAAGGTCAACTTCCGGGTCGACAAGCAGGCCAACCTGCACCTGGTCATCGGCAAGACGTCTTTCGACGCCGCGAAGCTGGTCGAAAACTACGCGGCCGCCTTCGACGAGGTGACGCGCGCCAAGCCGTCTGCCTCCAAGGGCAAGTACATCCGCAAGGTCACCGTGGCGACGAGCATGGGCCCGGGCATCCCGGTCGACTCCAACCGCACCCGCAACTTCCTCCAGGAGGAGGAGCCCGCCGGCTGACCCGACCGGCTTTGGCCGGCCTTCGCGCCGCCTCCCCGCCGGCCTCCGGTCGTCCGCTCGTGATCCCCCGGTGATCATGCGGGTTTGGTGGGCTGTCTCGGCGTGTCGCCCTGCAGATGTGCATGATCACCGGCCACCGGACCGGCTGGCTGGGGCGTTCGGTTTGGCCGGGTGAAGGGGGACGACGTAGGCTGCTGGACGTTCCACCGAAGACCGCTGGTCGTCGTGCTCCGGCACGGCCGAAGGTCCCGCTCACCCGGGGCGACCCGCGCAGGTTGGACGGTTCGTACCGCCGCTGCCTTGCGGCGCCACGTCCCGTGCGCCCTGCGCCGGGGCGTTCGTCGTGAGTGGGGCCCCTCGACCAGGCACCCGCTGACGCAGGAGGGCAGATGGCCGGCACGACCACCCGCGGCGAACCTCGTTCCGACAAGGTCGCTGCCGTCACGGAGTTGAGCGGGGCCTTCCGGGATTCCGCGGCTGCGCTGCTCACCGAATACCGCGGGCTGACCATGGCCCAGCTCACCGAGCTCCGCCGCGCCTTGGGCGCCGGAACGACATACGCGGTCGTGAAGAACACTCTCACCAAGCGGGCAGCGGCGGACGCCGGCCTCACCATTGACGAGGCGCTGTTCACCGGGCCGACGGCGATCGCCTTTGTCGGCGGTGATCCGGTCGCCGCGGCCAAGGGGCTCCGGGACTTCGGCCGCACCAACCCGCTGCTGGTGGTCAAGGGCGCGGTCCTCGACGGCCGGTTCCTGGCCGCCGACGAGGTGCGCCAACTGGCCGATCTCGAGTCCCGCGAGGTGCTGCTCGCCCGGCTGGCCGGTGCCATGGCGGCCTCGCTGTCCCAGGCGGCTGCGCTGTTCCAGGCACCGCTGTCCCAGGTCGCCCGCCTGGCGGCCGCGCTGCAGGAGCAGCGTGCGGCCGCGGAGCCGACCGCCGCCGAAGTCGACCCGGCCGCCGCGCCCACCGACCCCGCCCCCCAAGGCTGACCCCGTCCCAACACACCCCGCGAAAGGATCGCCCATCATGGCGAAGCTCAGCACCGACGAGCTGCTCGATGCGTTCAAAGAGATGACCCTGCTTGACCTCGCTGCATTCGTGAAGCAGTTCGAGGACACCTTCGGCGTGACTGCCGCTGCCCCCGTCGCCGTCGCGGCGCCCGCCGGCCCCGGTGGCGCGCCCGCCGAGGTGGTCGAGGAGCAGGACGAGTTCGACGTCATCCTCGAGGCCGCCGGTGAGAAGAAGATCCAGGTCATCAAGGAGGTGCGCACGTTGACCAGCCTCGGCCTGAAGGAGGCCAAGGACCTCGTCGACGGCGCGCCCAAGGCAGTCCTGGAAAAGGTTGCCAAGGAGGCGGCAGACAAGGCCCGTGCCGCTCTGGAAGGGGCCGGGGCCACCGTCACGGTCAAGTAGTCAACCGCGCGGTCTCGGGCCGCACCGATCAGCTCACTGGACAAATCCGGCGGCCCCCTCGATCCGAGGGGGCCGCCGTGCCACACTGCTCGGCAGCCGCGGCGAGCCGTCATCTGGCCGGTCCGCCGGTCGTTGAGCCCGCGTGAGTCGGTGTGGCCGGTTGCACGCCGGTTCGGATGGCGTCTGAAGGGAGCCCGCGTTGGGGGTCGAGGTCCGCGTCGAGGCGCTGTCCAAGGCCTTCGGCAAGCAGCTCATCTGGGGTGACGTCACCCTCACGCTGCCGGCCGGCGAGATCTCCGTGCTGCTCGGCCCGTCCGGCACCGGCAAGTCGGTGTTCCTCAAGACGCTGGTGGGGCTGCTCAAACCCAACCACGGCAGGATCTGGATCGAGGGCAAGAACCTTCCCTCGCTCAGCGAGCGCGAGCTCTATCGCGTCCGCAAGCTGTTCGGTGTGCTGTTCCAGGACGGCGCGCTGTTCGGGTCGATGAACCTCTACGACAACATCGCCTTCCCGCTGCGCGAGCACACCCGCAAGAGCGAGTCCGAGGTCCGCCAGATCGTCGGCGCGAAGATGGAGCTCGTCGGCCTGCTCGGCGACGAGAAGAAGCTGCCCGGCGAGATCTCCGGCGGCATGCGCAAACGCGCCGGCCTGGCCCGCGCCCTGGTGCTCGATCCCGAGATCATGCTCTTCGACGAGCCCGACTCCGGCCTCGACCCGGTCCGCACCGCCTATCTCAACCAGCTGATCGTCGATCTCAACGCCCAGATCGGCGCCACGTTCCTGATCGTCACACACGACATCAACACCGCCCGTACGGTGCCGGACAACATCGGGCTGCTCTACCGCCGGCACCTGGCGATGTTCGGCCCGCGCGAGATGCTGCTGTCGAGCAACGAGCCGGTGGTCCGGCAGTTCCTCAACGCCCGCCGGCAGGGCCCGATCGGGATGGCGGAGGAGAAGGACACCGCCGAGCTCGAATCGGAGCGGGACCACGTGATGCCCGACCTGCCGCCGATCCCGGTGCAGCTCGAGCCGAGCGACGGCAGCACGCGGCCCACCCAGCGGGCGCCCGGGCAGTGGTGCCGCGACCACGGCATCACCCCGCCGGCCGGATCGTTCGAAGACAGCGGGCCGGCCCGCCGGCCGCGGCACGACGACCCGATGGCCGGCGCCACCGGCACCCGGGGGCACTTCGGCGACCGGGCGGAGGGCGGCCGATGAGCAGCCCGAACCTGCTCGCCCGCCCGCTGGCGGCCAGCGGCAGCCTGTTCGCGCTGGCCCTCGACACCTTCCGGGCGCTGTTCCGGCGGCCGTTCCAGTGGCGCGAGCTGGTGCAGCAGTCCTGGTTCGTCGCCAGCGTCACGATCCTACCCACAGCCCTGGTGTCGATCCCCTTCGGAGCGGTCCTCGCACTGCAGCTGGGCAGCATCACCCGCCAGCTCGGCGCACAGTCCTTCACCGGATCGGCGGCCGTACTCGGCATCGTGCGGGAGGCGAGCCCGATCGTGACGGCCCTGCTGATCGCCGGAGCCGGCGGTTCGGCCATCTGCGCCGACCTCGGCTCCCGCAAGATCCGCGAGGAGATCGACGCCCTGCAGGTCCTCGGTATCGACCCGATCGCCCGGTTGGTCGTCCCCCGGGTGCTGGCCACGATGCTTGTCGCCGTACTGCTCAACGGGCTGGTCTCCGTGGTCGGCGTGGCCGGCGGCTACTTCTTCAACGTCGTGCTGCAGGGCGGCACGCCGGGGGCCTACCTCGCGTCGTTCACGGCGCTCGCCCAGCTGCCCGACCTGTGGGCCGGCGAGATCAAGGCACTGGTGTTCGGCCTCATCGCCGGCATCGTGGCCTCCCACAAGGGGCTGACCGCCGGCGGCGGGCCCAAGGGCGTCGGCGACGCGGTCAACCAGTCGGTGGTCATCACCTTCATGCTGCTGTTCTTCAGCAACTTCGTGATGACGGCCATCTACTTCCAGCTGATCCCCCCGAGGGGCACCTGATGCCTCGGCTCGGCACTCCGGGACGGTCGCTGGGCCGGGTCGCCCACCGGCCGGTCGAGGGGCTCGACGACCTCGGCGGGCAGTTGGCTTTCTACCTCACCTCGCTGCGCTGGACGCCGCGCACCCTACGCCGCTACAAGCGGGAGATCTTCCGGTTGCTCGCCGAGGTCAGCTTCGGCAGCGGCGGTCTCGCCGTCGTCGGCGGCACCATCGGCGTCATCGCGTTCCTCACCTTCTTCACCGGCACCGAGGTCGGCCTGCAGGGCTACCAGGCGCTCAACCAGATCGGTACGGAAAACTTCACCGGCTTCATCTCCGCCTACTTCAACACCCGCGAGATCGCCCCGCTGGTGGCCGGCCTGGCGCTGTCGGCCACGGTGGGCTGCGGCTTCACCGCCCAGCTCGGTGCCATGCGGATCAGTGAGGAGATCGACGCCCTCGAGGTGATGGGCGTGCCGTCGGTGCCCTTCCTCGTCACCACCCGGATGATCGCCGCCTTCGCCGCTGTCGTCCCGCTGTACGTGATCGGCCTGCTCTCCTCCTACTTCGCCACCCGAACCATCGCCACCGCCTACTACGGGCAGTCGACCGGCACCTACGACAACTACTTCCAGCAGTACCTCGCACCGCAGGACGTGCTCTGGTCGTTCCTGAAGGTGCTGGTGTTCGCGGTCGTCATCGTGCTGATCCACTGTTACTACGGCTACACTGCCTCGGGCGGCCCGGCCGGTGTCGGCGTCGCCGTCGGCCGGGCGGTGCGCACGGCGATCGTCGCGATCAACATCGTGGACTTCTTCCTCAGCCTGGCCATCTGGGGCGCCACGACGACGGTACGGATAGCGGGCTAGCCGTGGCCGACAACACGATGATGACCATCGGGGCGATCGTGCGCCGCCGGGTGCTCGGGCTCGCCTTCGTGGTCCTGCTGTGCGGGCTCGTCGCGCTGTCCATCGGCTTCTACACCAAGGCTTTCACCACCGTGGTGCGGGTCACCCTGGTCACCGACCGGATCGGCAACCAACTGCAGGTCGGATCCGACGTCAAGCTGCGCGGGATCATCGTCGGCGAGGTCCGGCACGTGCGATCCGACGGCCGGCAGGCCACCGTCGACCTGGCCCTGCAGCCGAGCAAGACCGGCCTGATCCCGGCCAACGTCACCGCCGCCCTGCCGCCCAAGACGCTGTTCGGCGAGCGTTTCGTCGACCTGCTGCTGCCCACCCTGCCGGCGCCCCACCCGATCCGGCCGGGCGCGGTGATCCACCAGGACGCCTCGGCCCGGACGCTCGAGCTGGAGCGGGTCTTCGACGACCTCATCCCCTTGCTGCGCACCCTCGATCCGGCCAAGGTCAACGCCACGCTCTACGCCCTGGCGACCGCCTTGCAGGGACGCGGTGAGCAACTCGGGCGCAACCTGGTGACCCTGGGCGCCTACCTCCGGCAGATCAACCCCGAGATGCCGACCATCAAGGCCGACGTGACGGCCCTGGCCAAGGTGACGGAGACCTACGCCGACGCCGCCCCCGACATCCTGGCGGTGCTGGGCAACCTCAGCGTCACCAGTGCCACGATCAGCCAGCAGCAGGTGCAGGTGCACTCGCTGTTCCAGAGCACCACGGGGCTGGCCACCACCGCCGATGCATTCCTGGCGCAACACGAGCAGCGCATCATCGCGGTCAACCAGGTCAGCCGGCCGGTCCTGGCACTGCTCGCGCGCTACTCCCCGGAGTTCCCCTGCCTGCTGAAGGACCTCACCGACTCCGAACCCCTGCTGGAAAAGACGTTCCGGGGCGGCCGGCTGCACATCTCCCTCGAGATCGTCCAGCAGCGCGACAAATATCGCCCTGGGCTCGACGATCCGGCCTACGGCGAGCACCGCGGGCCCCGCTGCTACCAGCGCTATTCCGGCGCGACGCGCTTCCCCGGCCCGGCGCCGGCACTGCGCGACGGCAGCCGGGGGCCCAACGTCTACACGCCGCTCGGGCTGCCGCCGCTGCCGGGCCTGTCCGGCCTGCCCGGGCTGCCGCCGATGCCTCCCCTGGGCCGCGGGCTGTCCGAGGCCCTGCTCGGAGCCGATCAGGGCGCGGCCGGGACCGCGCAGGAGCGCGATGTCGTCGACCCGCTGCTCGCGCCGGTCCTGGGCCTGCCGAGCGAGCGGGTGCCCGACATCGCCACCCTGCTGTTCGGGCCGATGGCGCGGGGCACGGCGGTGGGGCTGTCATGAGAGGCTTCGCCGCGCCGCTGCTGAAGCTGTCGCTGTTCGCCGTGATCACCATCGCGCTGACCGCGCTGCTCGCGACGACGATCGCCGCGGTCGGCTTCGGCAGCCGGGTCAGCTACCGGGCCGAGTTCACCGACGTCACCGGCCTGCTCGCCGGTGACGACGTGCGGATCGCCGGGGTCAAGGTCGGCTCGGTCGAGCGGGTCAGGCTGGTGCGCCGCAGCGTTGCCGAGGTGACGTTCTCGGTCGCCAAGGAGCAGCGGCTCTCGACCCACACCCTGGTGCGGATCCGCTATCGCAACCTGGTCGGCCAGCGCTACCTCGCCCTGGCCGAGGGCCCCGGCGCCGACACCCGGCTGGCTCCGCAGCAGGTGATCCCGCTGGCTCAGACCCAGCCGGCGCTCGACCTGACCGTCCTGTTCAACGGCTTCAAGCCGCTGTTCCAGGCGCTGAGCCCGAAGGACGTCAACAGCTTCGCCCTCGCGGTGATCAAGACCTTGCAGGGCGAGGGGGGCACCGTCAACACCTTGCTGGCCAGGACCGCCTCGCTCACCAACACGCTGGCCGACCGCGACCAGGTCATCGGACGGGTGATCACCAACCTCAACAACGTGCTCGGCACGATCAACCAGCGCGACACCGAGTTGTCCGATCTCATCGTGCAGTTGCAGCGGTTCGTCTCCGGGCTGTCCCAGGACCGCCAGGTGATCGGCGCCTCGCTGCAGAGCATCTCCGACCTGACCGACTCGACCGCCGGGCTCGTCTCGGCCGCCCGGCCCGCGATCCGGACCGACGTCAACCGGCTGTACGCGGTGTCGAAGACGCTCAACGACAGCCAGGCGATCGTCGAGGGCGTCCTGAAACGGCTGCCGGGCAAGCTGAGCACGATCACCCGCACCGCGTCGTACGGTTCGTGGTTCAACTTCTACCTCTGCGATCTGGACCTCGTCGGGTTGCCGTTCCGGGTGAGCGCGCCCAACCCCGACACCGGAAGGTGTGCCGCCCGATGAAGCCCTTCCGGCACCGCAACCCCGTCGTCATCGGTTTTGTCGGCTGCCTGCTGCTGTTGCTCATGCTGCTGGCCGCCTTCAACGCCGACCGGCTGCCGTTCATCGGCGGCGGCACCGACTATGCCGCGGCATTCCGGGAGGGGGCCGGCCTCAAGCCCGAGGCCGAAGTGCGTGTCGCCGGGGTCAAGGTCGGCAGGGTGACCGGCATCGGCCTGGAAGGCGATCACGTACGCATCGACTTCCGGGTCGACCACGGGGTCTCCCTCGGCGGCAGGCCGTTTGCCTCGATCCGGATCCGGACCGTGCTGGGTCAGAAGTACCTCGCGATCGATCCCGCCGGCGGCGGTGAGCTCAGGCCGCACAGCGAGATCCCGCTGTCGCGCACGGCGTCGCCCTTCGACGTGCTCCAGGCGGTCGGCGGGTTGTCGCAGACCGTCGAGAAGATCGACACGGTGAAGCTGGCGCAGGCCTTCGACGCGATCTCCGGCACCTTCAAGGACTCACCGGCGCAGGTGCGCTCCTCCCTGGCCGGCCTGTCCCGGCTGTCGAAGACCATCTCGTCCCGGGATGCCGCACTGCGGAGCCTGCTGCAGCACGCCAACGGTGTGACCACGGTGCTGGCGGAGCGGGATGCGGAGTTCGTCCGGCTGGTGCGTGACGGCAACCTGCTGCTGATCGAGGTGCGCAACCGCCGCGCCGCCATCCACCGGCTGCTGGTCAGCACCTCGGCGCTCTCGACGCAGCTGATCGGTCTGGTCCAGGACAACCAGGCCCAGCTGAGGCCGGCGCTGCAGCAACTGGCCGGCGTGGTCGGCGTCCTGAAGCGCAATGAGGCGAGCCTCGCCAAGGGCATCGCGCTGCTCGCGCCGTTCGTCCGGGGATTCACCAACGTGCTCGGCAACGGGCGATGGTTCGACACCTACATCGCCAACCTTTGCGGGCCGGTCGTCGGCGGCACCCTCCCGCCGGGAGGTCTGTGCCAATGAGGCTCTCCGTTATCGGTGCGCGCCTGCTCGGCGCAGCCATCGTCGTGCTGATCGTGGTGGCTGCCGTCCTGATCCTGCCCCAGCTCCGCCGGCCCCAGGTGCATGTGACCGCGCACTTCAGTCACGCGGTCGGCATCTACCAGGGGTCGGAGGTACGCGTGCTGGGCGTGGCGATCGGCCGAATCACCAAGGTCACGCCGCAGGGCCGCACCGTCCGGGTCGACATGGAGTTCGACCGCAAGTACCCGGTGCCCGCCGATGCCAGCGCGGTCGTCGTCCCGCCTTCGGTGGTCAGCGACCGGTACGTCCAACTGGCCCCGGTCTACCGCGGCGGCGCCAAGCTGACCGACGGGGCCGACATCCCGGTGGAGCGCACCGCCACCCCGGCCGAGCTCGACGACATCTACCGCAACGTCAACGACCTCAACGTCGCGCTCGGCCCGCAGGGTGCCAACGCCAACGGGGCGTTGAGCCGGCTGCTCCAGGTGGGCGCGGCCAATCTGGGCGGCGAGGGCCAGCAGGTCCACGCCACCGTGCACGACTTCTCGCTGGCCGTCCAGACGCTGCGCGACAACCGCGGCGACCTGTTCGGCACAGTCCGCAACCTGCAGCAGTTCACCACCTCGCTGGCCCGCAACGACCAGCAGGTACGCACCTTCAACACCAACCTCGCGGCGGTGTCGACCCAGCTCGCGGGGGAGAAGGCCGAGCTGGCCGCCGCGCTGCGCAACCTCTCGATCGCCTTGGCGGTGATCGCCAAGTTCGTCAAGGACAACAAGGCCGACCTGACGTCGAACGTCGCCGGATTGGCCGAGATCACCGGCGTGCTCGTGCAGCAGAAGGCGGCGCTGACGACGTTCCTCGACCAGGCTCCGGTGGCCCTCGGCAACCTGCACCTGGCCTACAACCCCTCCGCCGGCACCCTCGACACCCGGGACAACCCCCTGGCTCTGGGCCTCGGGCTCGACAGGGTGCTGTGCCAGCTGCTCAGCAAGGACCCAGCGGTGCTCCAGTCGCTGAAGCTGCCGCGGATAAACTGCGCCTCGCTCACTCCCGCCGCCCTGGTCGCGCTGATCCAGCAGGTCCGCGACTCCGCCGGCGGCGCAACCCTCCCGGTGCAGGTCCCGCTGCTCAGGGGCACCCTGCCGCCGGCCCCGGGAGCACCCGGGAGTCCGCCCGGCGGGGCCACCGGTCCAACCGGGTCGTCGCCGCAGCCGGCTGCGACTCTGGACAAGACCCTCGGCGGGATCCTGAAGGTGCTGCGATGACGCGGCCGGCCGGCCGGCAGGTGCTGCTGAGCGCGTTGCTGGTGCCGGTCCTGCTGCTCGGCGGCTGCGGCTTCAACCTCGGCGATGTGCAGCTGCCCGGCGGGGCCGCCACCGGTCGTCATGTCTTCCGGGTGACGGCGGAGTTCGCCGACGTGCTCGACCTCGTCCCGCAGTCGGCGGTCAAGGTCAACGACGTGACCGTCGGGAGCGTGGAGCGGATCACCCTGAAGGGCTTCACCGCCCGGGTGCGCATGCGGATCAAGGACAGCGTCAAGCTGCCGGACAACGCCGAGGCGGCGATCCGGCAGACCAGCCTGCTGGGCGAGAAATTTGTTTCCCTCTCGGCACCGTCCTGCATCCCGCCCGCCGGTGCGCCCGGTTGCCGGCCGCCGGCGGCGGTCGGCTCGCTCGGCAACGGCGATGTGATCTCGCTGTCGCAGACCACCCGGAGCACGGAGGTCGAGGAGGTCCTCTCCGCGCTGTCCCTGCTGCTCAACGGTGGCGGCCTCAGCCAGCTGCAGACCATCAACTCCGAGGTGAGCAGGGCACTGACCGGCCGCGAGCCGGCCGTCCGTGACCTGCTCAACCAGCTCAACACCTTCATCGGCGGGCTGGACGGGCAGAAGCAGCAGATCGTCCGGGCGATCAACGGCCTCGACCGGCTGACGACGACGCTGTCGGCGCAACGCGGCACGATCTCCAAGGCGCTGGTCGACCTGGGACCGGGACTGAAGGTGCTGGCTGGGGAGCGGCAGCAGTTCACCAAGATGCTGGCCGCCCTCGCCAAGCTCGGCGTGGTGGGCACCCGGGTGATCCTGGCGACCCGCGACCAGCTGGTCGCCAACCTGACGGAGCTGCAGCCGATCCTGGGCAATCTCGCCGCGGCCGGTACCAACCTCCCGGGTGCCCTGGAGTTGCTGGTCACCTACCCCTTCCCCCGCAACATGCCCGCTGCCGTGACCGGCGACTTCACCCGGCTGTCGGCGACGGTCGACATCTCCCTGGCCACGCTGATCGACAACCTCGCACCGGCGGGTCGGCCCCCGGGAGTGCCGGTGCCCGTGGCGACGGGCACGGCACGGCAGCCGACCGGGCCCGCCCTGCCCGGTCAACCCGCGCTGCCGGGTCGGCCTGTCCGGACCCAGCGGCCCGGCGCGCCCACTCCCGCGCCCACCGCCGACCTGCTCGGCCTGCTCCTCGGGGGGCTGCGGTGATCGGCCGCCGGATCAGGCTCCAGGTGATCGCCTTCCTGGTCATCTCGGTCCTCGGCGTGGCTTACGTCGGGCTGCGCTACGCCGGCCTCGGCGGATCGCTGGTGCGGGACAGCTACACCGTCAAGGCCGACTTCCCCGACTCCGGCGGCATCTTCACCGGCGCCCAGGTCACCTACCGGGGAGTGACCATCGGCAACGTCGGTCCGCTGACCCTGCACCGGGACGGCGTCCTCGTCGCCCTGCGGATCAACAGCCACACCAAGATCCCGGCCGACACCCAGGCGGTCGTCAGCGACCGCTCCGCTGTCGGGGAGCAGTTCGTCGACCTGCAGCCGAACTCCACCGGTGGTCCCTTCCTCCACGCGGGCAGTGTCATCCCGCGCAGCCGTACGGCGACCCCGTTGCCCGTGCAGACCCTCCTGCTCAACTTGGACAAGCTCGTCAACTCGGTCGACCGCAATTCGCTGGTCACCGTGCTGGACGAGCTCGACAAGGCGTTGTCGGGGACCGGGCTCGACCTGCAGCGCCTACTCGACAGCGGAGACGCGTTGCTGCGTGCGGCCAACGCCAACCTCGCCCAGACCCTGGCGCTGCTCCGTGACGGCCGGACGGTGCTGGAAACCCAGAGCGCGTCGAGCGCCGACATCAAGGCGTGGGCAGCCGGGCTGGCCAGCCTGTCGGCGCAACTCCGCACCAGTGACCCCGATCTCCGGCGACTGCTGGCCGACGGGCCGGGAGCCGCGTGGGAGTTGCAGAGCCTGCTGACCGGCCTCCAGCCGACGCTCGGTGTGCTGTTGGCCAACCTGATCGTGGTCGGCAGCATCCAGGAACGGCGGCTGGCCGGGCTCGAACAGATCCTGGTGACCTATCCCGTCTCGGTCGCGGCCGGTTTCAGCGTCGTGCAGTACGACCCCCGACTCGGCCGGTGGACCTCGCGCTTCGGGCTGGCGATCAACTTCGACCCGGGCGCCTGCAAGCAGGCCTACACGAGGTCGAGCCCGCCGGCCAACTGCACGTCGGCCGAGTTGGCGGCAGGCAGCGGCGTCCGCAGTGCCCGCAAGGCGCCTCCACCGGGCGGCGGGAGCGCTCCCCCCGCGGTTTCCGGTGGCCCGGCTGCGGCCGGCTCGGGCGCGGTGCCGAAGGCCGGCCAGGTCGGCGGATACGATCCAGGCCGAGCCGGTGCCATCGGGTCCACCGGCGGGCAG
This sequence comes from Mycobacteriales bacterium, assembly GCA_038237645.1. Classification (GTDB taxonomy): domain Bacteria; phylum Actinomycetota; class Actinomycetes; order Mycobacteriales; family QHCA01; genus QHCA01. Next base: position 3,324 of record JBBRYN010000058.1, on the reverse strand, counting down.
CAACGACTGCTGGGCAGCCAGTCCTGGAAGTGGCTGCTGATCGGCCCGTTGACCGGATGACTGCGGACGACCCAATGAGCCGGACGACCCAATGACCCCGACGATCCAGTGACCCCGACGACGAGGAGGACTGCGTGAGCGACCGCGCGGCTTCCCGGCGGTCCGGTCCGGCGTGGCTGGCGGTGGGGCTGTTAGGTCTGGTGGTGCTGCTGGTGGTCGCGACGACGCTGCTGGCGTTGCGGGTGCGGGCCGAGCAGCGGACCGTGACCGCTCGGGCCCAGGCGATGCATGCCGCCCGGCTGGAAGCCGTCAACCTCGTCACCCTCGACTATCGCCACTTGGACACCGATCTGGCCAACGTGCTGGCCGGCGCCACCGGTGACTTCCATGACCAGTACGCCAAGGGCGCGGAGCAGGTGAAGCGGGTCGTCACGGCCAACCAGGTGACCTCGACCGGCAGCATCCTCGAGTCCGGCGTCGTCTCTGGCGATCCTGACTCGGTGACGATCCTCGTCGTCGTGGACAGCACCGTCCGGAACAAGGCCGATCAGAAGGGCCAGCCGCGGCACTACCGAATGAAACTGGAGATGCTCCGCCAAGGCAGCCGCTGGCGTGCCAGCAGCCTGGAGTTCGTCGCCTGACCGAACCGGCCCACTAAGCCAGCCCAACAAGGGAAGGATCCCGTGCCCCGCTCTGCGCGTGCTGCCCCGCCTCCTCGCCGCCGGCCGGTCGCCGGCACCCGGGGCCGGCGACCGTCCCAGACCGGGCCCCCGGCGGCCGGCCCCCGGCCGGCCCCGGCCGGCCCCGTCGATGATCCGGTCGTCGAGGACCCGGCTGTCGAGGAGCGTGCCGTCGCGGACCCGGGGGTCGCCGACCGCGCTGTCCGTGCTGCCGCCACCGTCAAGCCCAGCCGGCTCCGCCCCCGCCCAGGACCGTCTGCCGCGCGGCCCAAGACCGTATCGGGGGTGCCCGCGCGCGGTGCCCCTCGACTGCTGTTGCCGGGGCTGGCCGTCGCCGCCGTAGTGCTGACGGCGGTGGCAGCGGTGCTCGGCTGGCTCGCCTGGAGCACCGGACGTACGGCTGCCGCGCGCGACGATGCGCTGGCAGCAGGCCGCTCCCACGCACAGCAGATCCTGTCCTACGACTACCGCCACATCGACGCCGACATCGCCCGGGCCAAGCGTGACATCACCGGCGCGTTCGGCAAGGACTACGCCGACACCGCGAGCACTGTTGTCAAGCCGACGGCGGTGCAATACCACGCCGTGGTCGAGGCCACGGTCAAGGCGGCCTCGGTCGTCTCGGCGAGCCCCAGCCGGGTGGTGGTCCTGCTGTTCGTGGACCAGACCACCACGAGCACCAGGGTCCCCGGGCCGAAGACCGACCAGAGCCGGGTCCGCATGACGCTGGTCGAGACCCACGGCACGTGGCTGGTCTCCGCGGTCGACGCCCTGTGATTCACCCGATCTGGCCTTGACGGATCGTCTCCCGAGAGTCACCCTTTGGGGCAGATGACCTCGGTCCTAGTGGTCGCCTCGACAGCGGTGGGCCTGACGGCTACACTGCTAGTTTGCGTTGTCCCCCGATTCGTTGCCCGCTTGACGCGGGTCGTTCGGGCTGCGCGCAAACAGGTTCACGTTCAGCTTCAACGAGGCGAAGTCCATGTCTTTGCAAGGTCTGGAAGGACGCATCTTGGCAGTCTCCCGCTCCGGCAAGTCCACTGCTTCCCCGAACGCCGCACTGAATCCAGGGGGAGCCCGCCGGGTTTCCTTCGCCAAGATCCGAGAACCGCTGGAGGTGCCCAACCTCCTGGCGCTGCAGACCGAGTCGTTCGACTGGCTGGTCGGCAATGACGCCTGGCGAGCCCGGGTAGCCGGTGAAACCGCCGCCGCCGCCGGGCTCGAGGAGATCCTGCTGGAGATCTCCCCGATCGAGGACTTCTCCGGGTCCATGTCGCTGTCCTTCTCCAACCCCCGGTTCGAAGAGGTCAAGGCACCGGTGGAGGAGTGCAAGGAAAAGGACCTCACCTACTCCGCGCCGCTGTTCGTCACGGCGGAGTTCACCAACAACACCACTGGCGAGATCAAGAGCCAGACGGTGTTCATGGGCGACTTCCCGATGATGACCCCCAAGGGGACCTTCATCATCAACGGCACCGAGCGGGTGGTCGTCTCGCAACTCGTCCGCTCGCCGGGCGTCTACTTCGACAAGCAGCCGGACAAGACCTCCGACAAGGACGTGTCCAGCTCCAAGGTGATTCCCAGCCGCGGTGCCTGGCTGGAGTTCGACGTCGACAAGCGCGACACGGTCGGGGTACGCATCGACCGCAAGCGGCGGCAGCCGGTCACCGTACTCCTCAAGGCCCTGGGATGGACCGAGGACCGGATCCGCGAGCACTTCGCGTGGTCGGAGTCGATCCAGGCGACCCTGGAGAAGGACCACATCGCCGGGCAGGACGAGGCGCTGCTCGACATCTATCGCAAGCTGCGCCCGGGCGAGCCGCCGACGCGCGAGAGCGCCCAGACCCTGCTCGACAACTTGTTCTTCAACACCAAGCGCTACGACCTGGCCAAGGTCGGCCGTTACAAGGCCAACAAGAAGCTCGGGCTGAGCCTGCCGACCACCCAGGGCACGCTCACCGAGGACGACGTGCTCAAGACCATCGAGTACGTCGTGCGGCTGCACGAGGGCCAGGAAGGTTATGAAGCAGACGACATCGACCACTTCGGCAACCGGCGGCTGCGCACGGTGGGCGAGCTGATCCAGAACCAGGTCCGGGTCGGGCTTTCCCGGATGGAGCGGGTGGTCCGCGAGCGGATGACCACCCAGGACGTCGAGGCCATCACCCCGCAGACCCTGATCAACATCCGGCCCGTCGTCGCCTCCATCAAGGAGTTCTTCGGCACCAGCCAGCTCTCGCAGTTCATGGACCAGACCAACCCGCTGTCGGGCCTCACCCACAAGCGCCGGCTCTCCGCGCTCGGCCCCGGCGGTCTCAGCCGGGAGCGGGCCGGGTTCGAGGTCCGCGACGTGCACACCTCCCACTACGGCCGGATGTGCCCGATCGAGACGCCGGAGGGCCCCAACATCGGCCTCATCGGCTCGCTGGCGTCGTTCGCGCAGGTCAACGACTTCGGCTTCATCGAGACGCCCTACCGCAAGGTGGTCGGTGGCCGCGTCACCGACGAGATCCTCTACCTCGCCGCCGACGAGGAGGAGGAGCACGTCATCGCCCAGGCCAACGCGCCGCTCAACGACCGCGGCGAGTTCTCCGAGGACCGCGTCCTCGTGCGCCGCGGGCCGCAGGGCGCCGGCGTCAGGGTC
>JBBRYN010000057.1:0-23881 GCA_038237645.1 Mycobacteriales bacterium | reverse complement strand
GGACCGTGTACGTGGCCACACGCCTGCGGGAGGCGGTGTCGTAGATGAAGAACCGGCCGGTCTCAGCGCCGGCCACGAGCAGCCGCCCGCCGACGCTCTTGATCCCGGTCGCGGCGCTGCGGCCGTCCTGGCCGCCGACCAGGAACGGCTCGAGGGTCGAGCCGGTCAGGTCTGAGCGGTAAACCGTGCCGTCTGCCTTGCTGGTGGCGTAGCCGAACCGGCCGTCAGCGGTGATCCCCTCGGGAAAAACCCGTGGGCCGGTTATCACATACCCCCTGTCGCGGGGGTGGCCGTGACCGGCGACCGTGGCCGGCACGCTTACCGTTCCCGCGGAGAGCATGGCACCGATCGCGACAGCGACCATGGTGGAGCGCAGCATCGAAACTCCTTCGCACAGGTTTGAAGAGGGCAGAAGCCTATCAGACATCGAAGCTGATCCAGCATTCGATACTGACATCGACCGCGCCTATGGTTGGCACATGGGCGGCTACCAGAACCGGCTGTTGACGTTCATCAAGCGCGCCGAACAAGCAAGCCAGGCCGCGAAAGGGCGCGCCGTGCGAGCCGAGAGCCTGACAACCGCCCAATACAACGTTCTGCTGGTCCTGAGCCACTCGCCGGGCATCACCTCCTCAGAGCTGGCCCGCCGCTGCTTCGTCACCGCGCAAACCATGAGCAGCGTCCTGACCCGACTCCTCGACCGTGACCTGGTCGCCCGAACCCCGCACGACCGCCACCCAGCAGTCCTGGAGATCACCGTCACCGCCACCGGCAAGCGGCTGCTCCAGCGCGCCGACAAGCGCGTCACAGCCGTCGAGACCACACTCACCGACGCCCTCACACCCGACGAACAAGAACACCTGCGTGACCTACTCACCCGCTGCACAACCGCTGCCGAAGGCACGGACCCCGACCCCGCGCAGCCGTGACCGGACGGCGCCGCTCAGGCGGCTGAAGTTACGAGGAACCCGAAATCCGGCTCCGACCAGTCGCGAACCCGGGGCAATCGTCGCAGGGCGCCCGCGGCAACCGCTGATCGTCACCACGCCGACCGGGCACCCACCGCCGTCGAGCAACTTCCGGCAGCACGTCGGCTGGCAGCGGGGCTGGCCGTCGAGCTCGACGGACTGACGCTTGCCGCATGACCTGGGCACACCCGCCGCGCCTCTCATACGTCGCGGCCAGGTGGGTCAGCGCCTCATGGGTCACGCATCGGTTACATTCACCCTCGACGTGTACGGCCACCTGGTCCCGACAAAATGGACACGCGCGCGGCCCGCCTCGACGTGCAAATGCGGGCAGAGTCGCGACGCCGTCGGCGACGGTTCTTCGGACGTCCTGGCGAGCCCCCGACGTGACCTGTGGCTTTGTGAGTGGGCCGCCTGGGGCTCGAACCCAGAACCTACGGATTAAAAGTCTGGTGGTGACCTGCCAACCGGTATCAACCGGTGCGGACCGCGTCGCTACATGGCAGGTCAGTGGCTATGCGCGTGGCGTTCAGTGTCATCCGCCATCATCGAGGACCGAGGCGTTCGTGCACAGTTTGTGCACACTCCACACGCCGCGTGGGCTATGCCGACGCAACGCCAATCAGCTGTGCTTCGAGTCCCGTCGGAGCCCGGACCATAGGTTGTTCATCAGGAACGACGCCCGCTGGTTCACTGGGCTTTGTCAGCGTCTCGGCCCTGAGCACTCGTTGTCCAGCGAGGACCTAGCCCCGGCGCTGGCGGCATGGGCCGGTCCATAGCGTCCGTGTCCATCACCTTCAGGAAAGCGTCGAACAGCCAGATGAGTCGGACAAGGCGAACCCCCCAGAGCATCATCGCGAACTCGAACACGAACCGCGCCGACAGCGGATCGCGAGCACGGTCCAGTGACAACGAAACGAGGCACAGGACGGCCGCGAAACCGGTGACGAAGAGCACCCCGCGCCAGTTCTTGCGCAACGGCACACCATAGAACCGTCGAATGGCCCTCGATCGCCTTCCGTCAGCCGCCTGGTACATGGCCAGCGCCACGGTGGCCAGCCCGCCGATGATCGAGACGACGCCAGCACCCGCGCCATACAGCGCTTGACGTTGATCCGTTTCGATCCAAGCCAGAACGTCACCGTGCCCGCTCCGGGCTAACAGGAGATGTAGGCCCAGCACTGCGGCGGCGACGCCGAAGTCCACCGATGGATGCTCGGATACCCAGCCCATTGGATCGAACTGTCGGATTCCGCCCTCGCCGCTCACGGTGCTCCTCGCCGAGTCAGTCTGACGGGATGTCTAGAGCGAGGCGCAGCTCATCCTCAAGGTCCAGGGCCACGTCCCGGATGATGCGGAGGGCTTCCGTCAACCGGATTGAGTTGCCTTGCTCGTCCACGGCGGCAACTCGACGCTTGGCGGTGATGTGGTGTTCCACGAACTCCGCGAGGCGCCCGTGCTCCTCGCCGCCTTCCTCCGAGTAGACCAACCTGGCCTTGGCAATCTCGGCACTTATCGGCATGACCTCGGCAAGATCTCTGAGGTCGGCCAAGAGTTCGCGCCGGTCCCCATCACCAGATCGACCCGGCGGCACGCTGATGCTAATGGTGACCCGGAGGTCGCCGTAGTCTTCCGTCGCCTGTCGGAGGAACCGAGCCAGGCGTCCGTTGTGTTGCGCGAGCGCTGTTCTGTTATGTGTTCCGATGCGGATGTTGATTCGGCTGGCTCCAGACGCAGTGCGCAGGCGTTCCACCTCCGCCCGCGACATAAGCGGCCGGATGACCAGCCGAGCGTCGTTGAACACGTTTAAGGCGACCAGCCATGCCTCAAGGGCCTTGTGGCTGGGGGCCGACGTGGCCCCAAGCATGATCGCCACAAGGTTGCCGTATGGCGGGAAAACCACCGCGGTCGTATCGAGGTAGCCCTCACTCGCCTTCGACTCCAGCTCTGTCCAGGCGCCAGTCTGGAGGTCCATGACGGACAGCCACTCGCCTGTCTCCTTAACGCGATGCAGGAGCAGGTTGTCCTCGCCGTCGACGGTGTGCACCGTTCCGACGAGCGTCTGTGTCGGCCCCGACCAGAGTCGGTCAGCGATCCCGCTGCGCGCGATGCTGGCGAGGGCGCCAGGGAAGTCGAACTGCTGGTGGCGGACCTGGTCACCGTCCTCTTCCACGACAACCTCATAGAACTGGATTGTGCGTTCTTTGAACTTCGGCCTGCTCACGCCGGCTCCTTGCGGTTGCTGTACGCCGATGGGCACTGAGCGTAACGGGCACAATGCGAGCAGACGCGGCGATCTGTCCGTAGGACGCAGCGTGGTGACCGAGCTGGTCATGCGCACACAGTCTCATGCGTCGCCGACAGTCTGACTCTCGGCGTACCGCAGTCTCGCCGGGCGAGATCCCGTGATCCCAGCAGGCCCCGCGCCATCGCCGACACCTGCAAGGAGCCCGAGGGCTCGGAGCCGGGCTCCGCGCGGTCATCAAGATCAACATCGAGTTGCACCGGTGTCGGTGCCAGTACTTGTCGGCGGCCCATGCCACGATGCACCTGTGCTTTCGAAACCTCGACTCCTCGACCTGTTCTGCTGCGCCGGCGGTGCCGGCGTTGGCTATGCCCGGGCTGGATTCGAGGTGGTCGGTGTCGACCTGTCGCCGCAGCCGAACTATCCGTTCGAGTTCATCCAGGCTGACGCGCTGACGCTGGGTCGGGACTTCCTTGAGAGCTTCGACGCGGTGCACGCCTCGCCCCCTTGCCAGTCCTACTCCGATCTGGCGAAGCGCAACGGCAATGGCCACCTGTGGCCACGGCTGGTGGAGCCGACCCGGGATCTGCTTAACAGCCTCGGCGTTCCGTGGATCATCGAGAACGTCGAAGGCGCGCCGCTCATCGACCCTGTGATCTTGTGCGGAACGATGTTCCCGGGCCTGCGAGTCATCCGGCACCGCCTGTTCGAGTCCAACGTCGACCTTGACGCCCCGCCTCACGGCAGGCACCCGCTGGTGTTCACGCACGACAAGCGCAAGCGCCACTACGGGACGCTCAACCAGAACGAGTCCTTCGTGCAGGTGACCGGCGGTGGCAACTGCTCTATCGCGAACGCCAAGGCGGCGATGGGCATCGACTGGATGACCAAGAACGAGCTGAACGAGGCCATCCCGCCGACGTACACCCAGTACCTGGGCAAGCAGCTGATCGAGCACGTTCAACCACGGCAGCTGGACTTGGAGCCGGACTGCGAGTACAGCGTCGCCTGATGGCGGACAGCGCGAAGTCCCGAATCAAGCAGTTCTTCCTCGACCACGTCGGCGAGGTCGTCACTGCAGCGCAGTTACAAGCGCAGGCTGCGCCGGTGAGCGAGTGGGCACGACGGGTCCGCGAGCTGCGGGACGAGGAGGGTTGGCCGATCACGTCCAATCATGACGACGCCGGCCTCAAGTCCGGGCAGTACCGGCTCACGGCGTGGCCGCCGGACAAGCAGGACGTGACCTTCAGGCGCGGGATCTCGGGACGCCTACGGGCGGAGGTCCTGGATCGCAACGGCTTCACCTGCCAGATGTGCGGTCTGACCCCCGGTGAGACCGACCCTTCAACCGGGCGGAAGGTCCGGCTGCACGTGGGTCACATCGTGGACAAGAGCCTTGGCGGCAAGGACGAGCTGAGCAACCTGCGCGCTCTATGCTCCACCTGCAACCAGGGCGCCAAGAACGTGACGACGGAGAAGCCAACGGCGATCTGGCTGCTGTCCCAGGTCCGTCGTGCCAACCTCGATGATCAGCAGGCGGTTCGGGAGTGGCTGAACAAGAAGTTCGGCTAACGCCGCCAAGTGTCAGCCGCTCGCGCAACATGGCGGCGGTGCACCGGAGCAACACCAACCCGGAGCTGCAGCTCCGCCGGCGGCTGCACGCGCTCGGGCTGCGCTACCGCGTCGACCACCGCATCGATTTGCCCGGCGGAAGGGTTCGACCGGATGTCGCCTTCACCCGGCGCAAAGTGGCGGTGTTCGTGGACGGGTGCTTCTGGCACTCCTGCCCGATCCACGCAACCCGTCCCGTCGACAACCGCGACTTCTGGGCCGAGAAGCTGACACGGAACGCCGACCGCGACCGGGAGCAGAGCGCGCTGCTCGAGGGCGCGGGCTGGGCCGTAGTTCGTATCTGGGAGCACGAGTCGCCAGAGGAAGCCGTCAGGCAGGTCTTGACATTCGTTAACAGGCCCGGCTGAGCTGCTCGACGAGGACGCCCTACATCACGTCCGGCGTTCGGCGGAATAGGCCAACAAGGGGTGAAGACTGGCAGGGCCCTGCCGTAGCCCGGCGTGCACGTTCAGTAGCCGCGGCCGCGGGTTTGGCTAGGTCTCATCGATAACCTCGGCGCCGCCCGTGTTGTGGCCCCGACCGACTCGATCCCGTTCTTGGCCGAGTCCTTGCTCGTGTAGGACTCGGAGGGGCTGATGAGGCGGTCCGTCTCGGTGCGTGAGACCGGGCGTCTGTTCCGCTGGCGCAGCGGTCCGGGGGGGTCTGTCGCCGGTGGCGATGAGGACTTTGGTGCCGCTGACCTGGCCGAGGGTGAAGTCACCGCGGGGGTAGCCCTCGATCCATATCGTGCGGTGTTCGTCGATGCTGGCGAACCATTGCCGTTTCCAGTGTCCGCGGACCCAGTGCCCGCGGGCCGGTTGACCCTTGCGGGCGGCGCGGGCGGCGTGGAGTTCAGCCTGGCCGTGCTCCGGGCGGCGCAGGTAGACCCGGCGGATCGCCGGGTCGGTGAGTCCGGCCCGGCGGGCGCGCCGTCGGGCATCGGTCGATCCTGTGCTGGTCGACTCCCCCGTCAGGGGGCTGCGGCACAGGGCGGCCAGGGTCTGCAGGAACTCGTTAGGCCCGGCCGGTCCAGTCCGCTGCCGGGGTGCGCCGTAGCGGCCGACGACGTAGGAGGCCGGACGTAGGCCGGGGTAGTAGACCTTGACGTCCTCGTCGATGTGACGAACTCGGCCGGTCTGGCGCTGCCAGGACACGATGCTCAGCAGCGGATCGCCCGCATGGGACAGGGCGCTGGCCCAGGTGATGGCGCTGAGCGGGGCGACGGTCTGTCCGCCAGCGCCGGGTCGCTCCCAGACCGTGGGGATGGGCTTGGCGAAGATGATGATGCCGTGCGGCGCGGACAGCTGATGCTCGTAGAACGGCTCGACCGGATGGGTGTCGGCCGCGGCGGCGATCAGATTGACCATCGCCGGGTCGCACCAGATCGGATGACACGCTGCCAGGTTCGCTGCGGTGTGCCGGGCGGTGCCCTCGGCCATTTCCCACTGCTGGGCCCGGCTCGGTCAACCCCTGCGGCCAGTCCCCGGCGTAGGAGGCCCGAAGAAGCAGGAGGGTGGCCCGTGCCGCGTCGGGGGTGCCGAGCCATTCCACCAGCCGTGTGTGCTGCCTTAGCGCGTCGTCGACGCTCCACGGCCGCTCATCCCGGCCGGTGCCATCCGTCGTCGGCCTGCCAGGTTGCCGGCCCCGGAGCCGCCTGGTGTTACTCACTACTGCCCCGCCTGACGGCGCGCCGGCGCGGGGGCGGCCGGGATGAGGCTGCGGGACCGTCCGCGTCGTGTGCGGGAGGTGCATCGCAGTGCTGACAGCTGCCTGTGCGGGGAGAATCTCACCGGGCGAGACTAGGTCGGGGGACTGACATTTTCGGTGCACTCATCGCTGCCGGTACCGGCCGTGAGCTGCCTGCTCGGCGGGTGTGGGTATCTGCCCGGTGCAGGTCCAGCGCATGTCGAGGGTGAGTTTGGGCCCGGGGGCGTAGGACAGGAAGTCTCCGACGGCGTTGACGTTGAGCCGGGGCATGCCGGTGGCGAGCAGTCGGCCGCCGCCGTCGGGGGTCACCGTCACGGTGACCTGCCGGGCGTAGGCGGTGTTGTAGATGTGGCCGTCCAGGCTGGTGTTGGTCTGGTCGTAGTGCGTGTACTCCCCGGAACCCTTGTAACCGGGAATCGAACCGGCCTGGGTCAGGGTGTGCCCCTGCAGCGTGCTGTGTCCGTGCAGGTCGTCCATCAACCAGACGAAGACCGGCTGTCCGTGCTTGTCCGTACCGAACGGGGACTTGCGGGGGTCGAGCAGGTCGGGGACGCCGAACAGCAGACCCCCGTAACCATCGGGCAGACCCTTCGCATGGTCGCGGCAGGTCCGCGGCGGCGAGTCCCGGGTGGTGGGCAAGTAGGTGCGGACCCGGCCGGTCAGCGTGAGCGGGCCGGTGAGGTGCACGTCGACGCAGGCCGTCAGCAGACCCAGCCCTTCATAGGGCGGGCACGGCGTGCCGGGCGCACCCGCCGGCGATGCGGACGTGGCCGGCCGGCCCGCGGCGGTCTGCCCGATCACCGGTCCGGCGGCCGCCGGATGCGCCTTCCCGGTCGCGTGGCCGACGGCGACGGCGACGGCTGCCAGCAGCGCGGCGCCGGTCGCGACCCACAGTCGCCTCATCGTTGCCGGTACCGGCCGTGCGCGGCCTCGCCGGACGGGATGGGGACCTGCCCGGTGCAGGTCCAGGACAGGTCGAGGTCCAGTTTCGGGCCGGCCGCGATCGACACCGTGTCGGTGTAGGGGGTGACGTTGACCGGCGGGGTGCCGGCGATGTGCAGGCTGCCGCTGCCGTCGGCGTTCACGGTGGCGCGGCGTTGGCGGGCGAGGCCGGCCCGGTAGAACTTGTCGTCGAGGTGGATGCTCGGGCCGCCGTAGGTCGTGTACGTGCCCGGCCCGTGGTAGGTGAAGATCGACCCGAGCTGGAGCAGGTAGTGCCCGTGCAGGGACCGGTGGCCGTGCAGGTCGTCCATCGCCCGGGGCGAGTAGTGCCGGCCCTGCCGGTCGTGGGCGATGTAGGGCACCCGAGGGTCGAGCAGGTTAGGAAAGCCGATCAGCCGGCCCCCGACGTTGTCCGGGACGCCGTTCGCGTACTCCCGGCAGGTACGCGCGCGAGGGGAGTCCGTGCTGAAGGGCAGATAGGTCCGGACCCGGCCGGTCAACGTCAACGGCCCGCTGACCCGGACGTCGACGCAGGCCGTCAGCACCCCCAGACCGACATAGGCGGGGCACGGCTCGCCCGCCGCCGCGACCGCCGGCGACCCGGGCGTTGCGGTTCGGCCGGCGACGCCGCTGTCGCCTACTTCGCCGCCGCCGCCGAGGTGAACGGCGACGGTCACGGCGGCGGCGGCCAGCAGGGCCACACCGGCCGCCGCCCCGAGCACGATCCGACTGCTGCGCACGTTCACTCCCCCGAGAGACTGGGTCCGGTTTCCGCCGATATTGTCGATGCTGACCCCGGCGGACCGAAAGGCCCGGCCGATGCCCTGTGGACATCGCGGTCCCACCGGGCGCCGGGCCCGATAATGAGATGGTGTCGGCGCGCCACCCTCGGAGCCCTGGCCCGGCCCGCGCGGGCGCGGGAGGGCGATGTATGGAAGGCACCGACACCCAGACTTCAGCCGGCAGCAGCGAAGTCGGTCCCGCACAGCCCGCAGGTGATCGGCCCGGCGGCCAGGACGGCGACCGCGACCCGGATCCGCCGGCCGCAGTCGCAGACGGACGGCTTGGGGTTGTTGTTGGATTGGCGGCCGCCGCGGACGGCTTCGGCGGTGCGGTGCATGCGCAGCGCCTGGCCGAGGTCGGCGAGCGTGACGGTGTAGCTGTTGCGGGTGGCCTGCGGGAGGGTCGTCGGTGACCAGCCGAGGCGTGGGTCTTTGGTGACCTCGATGCCGACTTCTTCTGCGAGGGCCTTGAATCGGGCGTTGTGCCAGCGCCCTTGCCTGCTCGTGTCCTTGATCCCACGTACGTGGGCGATCGCATGGGCTGCTTCGTGCAGGAGGGTGCCGAGGACGTCGGCTGGGCCACGAGCGAGTCCTTCTCCGCCGATGAAGACTTCGGCCAGTCGTTCGCCCTGATCGTCGTCGCGGGTCCAGCGGGTGGCGGCGAAGTGTCCGAGCCGCAGTGATCCGGCGGGTACGCCGATCGACCCGGCACCGAGGACGAGAACGGCTGCGGGTAGGTCGTGGTGTCGGGTGCGGATGTCGGCCCAGGCCTGTTCCAGGGCGGCGACCATCGGGGAACTGATCCGTCCGTCAGCCACAGGTCGTGACACGTGATTGTCAATGGGTGGGGTGTCGGCGGGGCTAGTGCTGGCGGTCATCGTGATCGGCCTTCCCAGGGATTGTTCGCGGCCCTTTAGGGCTGGGCGACGGCTTGCCCGTCGCCCTACAGGCGCCGGCCATGGCCCCGGGAGGCTCGCGGCGAAAGAGGAAGGGCAGAAGATCTTGGCCGGAAATAAGCGCAGCGCCGGCCAAGATGTTCTGGCCGCTTTCGTCGTGAGGCGGGGCCGTGGTAAGCCGGGCCGCGCAGCGGCACAGCGCCGGCCGCAGGCCGGCTCAGGTCCTCGACCGCAGGTCGGGTGCATGTCCGTTCTGCGTTGCTCATCGCTGGTGAGCGGTGGTGTCGGGGGTGGCTGTCACGCTCGGTGGATGGACGTGACGGTGGCGGTTGTTGAGCGGGTGCCGTGGCGGAATCTGCGGGTTTCCCTGCCGGAGTTCGCCGGTGTATGGGCGGCGGCGGAGGGCCTGCATCGGGCCCAGGTGGCTGATCCTCGGGACCGCAATATCTTCGCGGGGATCGTGACGGTGTGCCGGTGGCTGGCGCTGTTGTCTTCCCGGGCGCCGGTGACCGGCCGCAGTGTGACCGCGGACCCGCAGAGCATCGAGGCCGAGGTTGAGGCCCTCATGGCGGATATCGACGCTGTCCCCCGGCCGGCGTGGCTGTCGGAGCCGGCGGGCTGGGCGGACGGGATCGTGGCGACCCTGGATTGGGCGTGGCAGGCCGCCGACCCGCCGCTCAACGTCGGCACGGCATACCGCTGAGCGGAGCGCCTGTTCACGGCTTTCATCGGCTGTAGGCGGCCTGGTCGGCCGCATCCTGGTGGGCCGCCTGTTCGGTGGCGGTGTCGTCGGCGTGCCAGCGGTTGAGTTGGTCAGCGCGGGCCTCTTCGGCGGCGCGGGCGGTGTCGGTTGCGTCGCGTTCGGCGATCTCGTCGAGGGCGCGTTGCGCCCGCTGGACCGCGTCGGCGGTCTCCTGCGCGGTGGGGACCCGCACGATGTGCTCGTCGGCTGGGGCTGGTTCGTCCGCGGCGATCTCGCGGAGATCCCGCGGGACTGGCTGCCGAGCCGGGTCCCCGGGGGCGGCCGTGTCGGCCGCTGCTGCTTCTTTCGCCGCGTCGGTGTCTTGTTGGGCGGCGGCCTGCAGGTCGGCTTCGCGTTCGGCGGCCTGGTCGGTGAGGTCGGTTTCGTCGGTGACGGGCCGGTACTCGTCTTCGGCGCGCATAGTCTCGTCGTGGGCGGTCAGCCACTCGTGGGCCGTCACGGGATGGTCGGCGTGGGGGTCTCCGGCGTGGCGGGAGGCGAGTTCGAGGCGGGCCCGGTCGTAGGCGGCGCGGGTCCCGGCGGTGTGGACGAGCCAGTGTCCGCGGGCCTGGTCGAGGTCGCGCAGGTGGGCCGTCTGGGTGTCGAGGGTGTCGGCGAGGGCGGCCGCGTCGGCGGCCGCACGCCGCAGTCGGGCACTGTCGGTGGGATCGGTGACGGCGGCGGCTTCGGCGGCCCGGCGGGCGGCGACGGCCCGGTGGTGTTCGGCGGCCTGGATGGTGCCGGCGAGTTCGTTGGTGACCAGCCGGGGCGCCCAGGTCTGTTCACGCTCGTAGGCGCGGACACGCAGGCGGAGCCGTCCGTCGCTCATCTGCAGTTCGTCGGCGTCGACTTCCGGCCGGCCGAGTGCGCGCCAGGCGGCCCGCCAGGCGGCGTGGGCCTCGGGCTGGCCGGGTTTGGGTGCCGGGCCGAGCGCGACGGCGGGGTCGTCGTGTCCGGACAGTTCCCGCTGCCCGGCGACCAGCCCGGCCCGGTCGATCCAGTCCGCGCGTTCCGGGCCACCGTCAGGGACGTCGCCGAACGCTTCGAGTGCCCAGGTCGGCGGTAAGGTGACGGCCTGACGGCCGAGCTCGTCGAGGCGGTTATCGGCGGCTTCGGCGAGGGCGTCGAGGTAGGCCTGCCAGGCCGGATCGTCGACCCGCGGAACACGGTCGCCATAACGGTCGCCTTGGGGGTCGAAGGTGTGCGCGTCGGCGATGCGGCTGTAGAGGACGTTGCTGATCTGCTGCGCGCCGCCCAGCGTGCGTTGTGTCACGGCCTGGGAGAGGACAGCTTTGGCGTCGTGGCCGGCGAGTTCGGCGCGGCGCAGGATCGGGCCGAGTTTGCCGGTGCCGTCCTCGGCGGCGATCCGGGCCCGCTCCCCCGCCGTCAGCTGCCCGACAGCGACGAGGTCGTCGAGCCAGCCGGCGGTGCGCTGCGCGGCAGCGTGCTCGGCGGCCACGGCGAGGCGCTCGGCGGGCATGCGGACGTCGACGGCGTCGGCGGCGGATTCCGCGGCGGTGGCGGTCGCGGACAGTTCGGCCTCGCTGGTCTCCAGGATCTGCTCGAGGACCGCCCGCGGGTTGGTCCGGGCAGCCTGCGCGGTCTCCCCGGTCGCCGCGTCCTTGGCGGGTGGGGCTTGGGTGACGACGTAGATCGTGTTGGACTCCCGGCCGCGGGTGGACGACGGGTAGAGCGACTGGGCGCGGGTGCCGGCTGTGGTGATCGTGTGGCCGGTGTCCACGGTGAGCCCTTCGGCGGCGTGGGCGGTGACCGCGTACCCCAACGTCACATGCTCGCTCACGTAGGCGGCGGGTAGGCACATCGGCCGGCCGAGGCGCTCCCCGCCGCGGGAGCCGGCGGTGACGACGATCGGTGCCACGAGGATCGACCCGTCGGCAGCCGTGGACAGCACGCGGTGTTGTTCGCGGTTGATCGGCCCACGCTGGTTGCCGGCATGTCCGGCGAGGTGCCAGCCGTTGAGGCGGGTCTGCACCACATCGCCGACACCGGCGTGGGTGCCGTCGCGGCCCAGCGGCACGCCGGCTTCGGTGACCTTGCCGATGCGGATCAGTTCGGCGCGCAGGTCGGCGTTGATCCTCCCGGCCTGCTCGTTGGTGTCGACGACGAGCAGGGCGTGCTTGCCGGCGAGGGTGTCACCGAGCCACCGGCGGGAGGCGGTGTACTCGGTCTGTTCGATGGCGCCGCCGTCGACGATCCGCCCGTTGCGGTGATAGTCCTCCAGGGCGCCGGTGTCACCGGCGCGAAGGCGCAGGGACGCGTCGCGTTCCCACCGCTGGTGGAAGCGGCGGGCCTCAGTCAGCTCGTAGGTCCGGCCGGCGCCGGCAAGCAGGTCCATCCCGCCGCCGGCGCCGACGGCGCCGAGCTGCCGGTGGTCACCGACCAGCAGCATCTTCGCCCCCGCATCGACCACGTGGCGGTGGATCGCGGCCAGCGCGGCCGTGTCGGCCATCGACGACTCGTCGACCACGACCAGATCCCCGGCGGAAAGGCGCCACTGCTCGTCGCGTGCGGCCGCCCGGCCGGTGCTGAGCCGGTCTTGGGCGGCGAGCCAGCGGGCGGTGTTGGAGGCGGTGACACCTTCACCGGTGAGGACTTCGGCGGCGATCTGCGACGTGGCCAGCCCGAACACCCGGCCGGGACCGTCGGGCCAAAGGGCCGGGTCCTGCCAGCCGCGAGTGAGCATCCCGACCACGAAGGACTTGCCGGTGCCGGCCGGGCCGACCAGCGACTCCACCCGCGCACCGGAGGTGAGGACCCCTGCGATGGCGGCGGCCTGGTCAGCGCCCAGCCGAATGTCGCCTTCGCGGAGGCCGTCGAGGTATGTCGCGGCCGCATCGGTCGCGGCGGCTCGGGCGTCGCGGGTGAGGGTGGCCGCCACCAGCAGGCGTTCGGTGTGCAGGTGCTCCGGGGTGGCATACCGGGCGACACCGGGGGCGTCGAACGCCGAACTCCCGTCGGCGAGGCGGAACTCCGCCGGCAGCAGCTCGTCGCCGGGCTTCACCGCATCCAACGCGACGGCCATCTTCAACCCTTCGGCGGTCAGACCGTCGAGCAGCCGGGCGACGTCGGCGGGGTCGGTGATCCCGAGCCGGTCCGGTAGCGCGGTGTTGATCTCCCGGGTCAGATCCGAGGCCGTCCATGCTGAACGCTTGGCTTGTACGGCGGCCAGGGCAGTCTCCAGGACTTCGGTCGGTGACCAGCGTTCGACCGGTCGGGCCTTCTGCGCCAGCTTCAACACGCCCTGGGCGACGCTGGCCAGGCCGCCGGCGACCTCGGCGCGCAGCTGCCGGTCCCAGCGCGCCAGCCGCGCCTCGTTGGTTTCGCCGTGCTTGTCCTTGGACTTGCGCGTCGCGAACGTCGCGGTGCGCAGCAGCCGGTCCCGCTCCAACGCGTTCGCGACCCGCCCGACCTTGGCCTCAAAGTCTGCCATCAGCTGGGCGGCCTTCGGGCCGATCGCCCGCCGGCGGGAGGAGAACAGGTCCATCACCGGTTGGCCGATCCCCACGATCTCCCGCGCCTTGCCATCGGGCCTCGTGGCGAACCCCACCCCCAGCGAGCGGGTCAGATGCTCTTCGGTGACCCGTTCCGCGACCGCCGCGGCGGCGGCCCGCCAGGCGTACAGCGACCGGCCATCCAACGTCCGCCAGATGCCGTCGGTGCCTTGGACGCGGTTGAGGATCGCATTGTGGATGTGCAGCTGCGGGTCGCGGTCGCGGGAGTCGTGCTGGAAGAACGACGCGACGGTGAGGCCGTGCGCGTCGATGTAGCGGCCGGCCGCACCGCCGTGGTGCCCGATCCGGGAGTAGCCGGCCTTGTCGGCGAGGAAGTCGAGCATGGCGTTGTTCCCGGACCAGATCGCGTCCTCGACCGCCTGCCGATGGGCGGCCCACGCCTTCGCCGCCTCGTGTTCGCCGGCGTTGCGGGCGGTGACTTCCTGGGCCTCGAACGACGTGTGCAGCACCGTCACCGATTTCTGCACGCTGAACGTCGCGTCCAGGAATGCGACGTTGTTGCGGGCCTTCTTCCCCGCCGCCACCAGCAGCTGATCACGACGCTCGGCATCGGCGTGCGGCTCGGCCGTCAGCGACGCCTCGTAGATCTGCTCGGCGCTCAGGTACTTGCGGCCGGTGTGCCCGAGCGTCGCCGCCTCGCCCCAGCCCGCCTTGTCCCGGAACCCGGGGTCGCGTGGGTCGATGAACCGCTCGTACAGCGCCCGCATGTCCTGGTGATCGACCAACCCGGACAGGCCGAGCGCGTCGGCGCCGGTCCCGTACCAGCGGCCCGCAGGCTCCCCCGCCAGCACCGCCCCCGTGTAGTACGACTCGCGACCCTCCGCGACCGCACCCAGCAGATAGTCCGCCGAATGGCCTGACGAGATCGTCAGCACGACACCCTCCGTGATAGTCCGTTATACGTGGTTTGCCCGCTCCTGGCGGCCCGTTGGATCAAGATGCATGGGTGTGCTGCCTCTTCGTCTGTCTGCTTGTGGTCTGTGGTCTCGTCTGGATCTGTGGGTATCTCGGTCATCTCGTTACTTTCTGTGACTGAATCTCGAATCCTGAGTCTGGGTCTTGCTGGTCGGTGGTTTGAAAGGCTGCTGGTGGTCATCTGCTGGTGCCGGTGTGCTCGTCGTGGATCAGTTGGAGGCCGTGCCGCCGGTCGTCGGGCTGGTCGCGCAGCTGTTTGAGGGCGGTCGCGGCTGTGCCGCGGGCCACGTCGGCGAGCCCGGCGAGCTGGGTCACCGACGGGAGTGCGCCGTGCTCGACCCGGTGCACGGCGGCGGCGCCGAGGGCCCGTTCGATCGGCGTCTCGGCTTCGGCCTGTCCAACCCGCTGTACAACGGGGCGTCCAACCGGCGCCGCCGGTGACCGGCTCGGGCCGTGGTGTCCGACACCCGGCTGTACGGCGCTGTCGGGTTGGACGGGTTGGACGGGTTGGACAGCGTCCGGTAGTACCCGGTCCGGCTGTACAACGGGTGGCCGTTCGGGTTGGACGACCCCCGGTTCGACAGCGTCGGATGGTCCGACGGTGGCGCCATCGGTCCAGGTGGCCTGCCGGCGGGGTGACCCGGCCGGGGAAGCCGGGCCGGAAAGGCCGCTCAGGTCGTCGTCACGACCCGGACGAGTGCTGCCGGGCATTCCGGGACCGGTCGAGGGCTGCGTCTGCGTGGGCTGGCCGACGCCATCGCGTTGTACGGCACCGTCCAACCGTCCAACCGGCGGCCGTACCACCAGCCGCTGTCCAACCTCGGGTTGCACCGCACTGTCCAACCGTCCAAGCGGAGGGCGTCCAACCCCACCTGCTGACACGGAGACCGGCCGCACGGCGCGATCGGCCCGGCCGGCGGCGGTGGCCAGCAGCGCACCGGTGGCCATCACCATCAGCCCGTCCACCGCGAGGGGGCCAACCGTGGCAGTGAGACTGTCTTCGCCGTAGAAGGTGAGCAGGCCGGACAGATGCCGGTAGGACACGACGGCTGCGACGAGGGCGACCGGGAGCAGGCCGAGCCAGCGCACCGCGAGCCACCGGCGCTGGTCCGGCCAGCGGGTCCGGGCCAGGATCTCCAAGGCCATGAACAGGGCGACCGGCCAGAACACCGCGCCGATCACCGCGCCGGGCTGCGGCGACCACCCCGGAGCGGCGACGGCCGGCGGGACGTAGGAGTGCGCGACGTTCGCCGCGATCGACACGACACCGCCGAGGACGGCACCGGAGTAGGCCCATCCCCGGCCGGTACCCCGAGGGTCGGCCGACCCCGGCCGGCGTTGCGCCTCGGCGGAGTGGGGGGTGAGCGGTGCGGTGTTGGGGGTCATCGTCGTCCTCTCGGGATGGCGGCGGCGGTGAGCTGCTCGGCGGTGGGCGCGGGTGCGGGTTGGCTGCGGTGGTTGGCCCACCAGCCGGCGATCGCGTCGAGGGCGTCGGTCATCGGTGCGGCGGGTGCGGCGGCGTGTTGGGGTTGGCCGGACTGGTGGTTCTCCACGGAGCAGGACCGGGCCAGGCCGGTGAGGCGCCGGGTGACGCCCGGGCGTTGCCGGTCGTGCCAGTCGGCGACCAGGGAGATGCAGGCGCGGGGGCCGGCGTAGGCGGCCTGCCACGCCTGCGACAGCCACAGGAGTTCCTCGACGACGTCGGGGTGCCAGAGCCAGCAGTCCGGCAACGCCGCGTCGGTGTAGCGCAGGTAGATCCCGCTGAGCCAGGCGGAGAGCTTCCCTAGCACGGCGAACGCCTCGGTGGGCGTGTCGGCGAAGTCCAGCCAGCACACCGGCCCGGCCGCGTCCGGCATCGCCGTGACCTGTTCTACGGCGTCGGCCAGGTCGGCGACAACGGCGGCCAGGTCCTCGACCCGCGGGCGCAGACCCGCCGCAGCGTCGACCGCCCGGCGCAGGCCCTCGATCTCCCGGGCCAGGCCGGCCACCGCGGCCGACGTGGCGTACTCCGGTGTCGCGCCGGACGTGCCGTTCATCGGGCGACGGTGAATGCGGGCCAGCCCATGTAATTCGGTGCCGCCCACAGGCAGGTCAGACAGCCCACGTCGGCGACCTGACCCGGCGCGAAGCCGACGGCCAGACGCGAGCAAAGGGTGAACGCGGGCAGCATCGCCGGCTCATGCCAGGCCACGATCGGGCTGCGCACGCCGAGGTGAGTGGTCTGCCCGGTGCGGGTGGCCATCAGGACGAAGGGCAGGGCGGTGTCAGGCAAAGTCGCCTCCGGTGAACAGGTGGCCGCCGTTCGGGAAGGGCCGGTCGGACCACAGGACTTCAGTGCGTGCTGTCACCGCCGGCCTCCTTGGCGGTTCATCGTGTTGGCGGTCTCGTCGAGGACGACGTGCAGCTCCCCGAGGGAACGTGCGAGGACGTGGGCGTAGCCGGTGCAGGCGGCCTGCCAGTCCTCGACCAAGCGGGCCAGCTCGTCGACCTGCCGGGCATAGGCGGCCAGCACCACCGCCGGGTCCGCCTCGGCCGCGCTGTCCGTGTCGATCGAGGGTGCTGTGGGGGTCAGTGCGGTGATGCTCATCGGCGGGCTCCGTTGCTGGGGGCCACCGGACGCCCGGCGGCGGGTGCGTATCGGCGGTCGAGCTCCACCCGGGCAACCGTGAGTGCATGACGGAGCCGCCGGACCTCGGCGAGCAGGACCAGCACGTCGCTGCGGGCGTGGGCGGTGAAGATCCCGTCCGCACGGAGGTGCGCCTCGATGACGGCCAGGTCGGCGGCGGACATGGCGGTCATCGCCGGCACCGGCCGTCGGCCGTGGCCGGGCCGCGATCGGCCAATGGTGTGGGGTCGTCGAGGACGGCCCGGCACCCGGCGGAGTCTGTCGCGGTGAAGAAGTCCGGGGTGTACCGCTCGGCGTTCTCGATCTTGGTCAGATAGCCGGCCCGGGCCTGCTCCCCGCTGGTCTCCAACGCCTGCCCGATCTGCTCCCAGCCCGCTCCGGCCGTGCGGGCGGCATAGATGGCCAGCCACTGCCAGCCGGTCAGCAGCCCGGCGAGGCGATGGTTCGCGGCCAGGGCGTCCAGCGGGTCGACCGGGGGCTCGCGGTCGAGCCAGGACGCCAACACGGCCGCGTGCTCGGGGTGCCCGGTGGCCTGCTGGCCCACCGCAGCGTCGGCCAGGGTGCTGGTCAGGGACCACTGCTCCCAGGTGCCGAACAGTTCGGCGGAGGACTGCTCGGAGATGGGCCGGCCGGCGCTCATGACCGGCCTGCCCTATCCGTGGCCCGCGTGTTGCGGCGCTGAGTCAGGACCAGCTCGACCAACTCATCGAAGGCTTGCTCGTCGTCCCAGACGGCGGAGACCGGGCCGGCCTGGTCGGTGAGGAACCCGCGCAGGGCACGGTCGATCAGCCACGGCACGTCAGCCCACTCCGAGGCCGCGAACAGGTCGGCGACCTGCTCAGTGGGCATGTCGAACTCGGCGTCGAGCCGGTTGTTCTTCCAGAACTTCACGACAACTCCTTCATGTGCGGATGGCGGTCGGGCAGGGTTGGTGCGGGAAGGGGGCAGGCGATGTGCGCCGGGCTGCGACGTGATCGAGCCCGCCCCCTCCCCCACTCACGGGGTCAGCCCTCATCCGCAGTGGCGGCCGCAGCGGCGGTGCGGGTGGGCTTGACCGGGGTCGCCGTGTGGTAGCGCAGCGAGACGCCGATCGCGTCGGCATCCAGCAGCTGCTTGGTGCGCTGGTCACCGGAGGAGTCGGTGTAGGTCTCCACGTACGTGGCACCGGTCACCAGGACCCGGTCACCCACATGCAGAGACTCGGCGACGTTCTCGCCCGGCTGCCCCCAGATCGAGACGTCGTAGAACACCGCCGGGGTGTCGGCGTACTCCCCGTCACGGCCCTTCCGCCGTGAGCTCACGGCGATACGCAGGTTCGCGACGGCCTTGCCGCTGGCGGTGAAGGCGAACCGTGGATCTGAGGTCAGGTTCCCCTCGACGACGATCGTGGCGGTCATGATCTGCTCCCTTCGGATTGACACGTACGTACGTGTCAGTGGTGGTGGGCGTTGGCCTGGTTGGCTGCGGCCCATTGGGCTGGGCGACGGCATCGCCGCTCGCCCTGATAGGCGCCAGCCACGGCCCCGGAGGCTCGCCGAGCAAGCGATCAGGCCAAAAGATCTTGGGCGGAGATAAGCGACGGAGGAGCGCCGCCGAAGATGTTTCGGACCGCTTGTCGGTGAGGAGGGCCGTGGTAAGCCGGGCCGCGTAGCAGTGCTGCGCCGGACGGAGTCCGGGACCCGACCCCGGCCGCAGGACGGGTGCCCTCGTCGTGGCCTGGTCGTGGTAGTTCATATGCGGCCCAGCCAGGTCAGGACTCGGACCAGCCAGCCGAGGAACCGGCCGATCAGGACGAGAACTCCGACTACGACCAGAGCGGACCCGGCGGCCAACGCCAGGCCGACCACGTGTAGGAACATCATCGGAGCGCCCCCGAGCTAGCGGGAGCCACAGGCCGGCCGCTGCCGCCGTTCGTGGCGGCGACAGCGGTGGCGGCGAGCCGACCGAACCGGGGATCGCGGTAGACCCGTCCCCCAACCGGGCGGACTTCGACGGTCCAGCCACGTGCCCGGGCCGCCGCGTCCTGCGCGTCCAGGAGGGCAGCAATGCGGCGTCGGACTAGACGGGCCGGTGCGACCGCGATAACCGCGGCGGCCCGGACAGTGCTGCGGGCGGAGCCGATGGGGTTAGTGGGCATCGACGGTGCCCTCCTCCGCGGCAGCGATGCTGTCGCCGGCCGGCAGGTCACCGGACAGGCCGGCGGTGAGGCGCCGTAGATGTGGCGCCGCCCACGCAACGCCCCGCCGAGTCCAAGTGGCACTCCAGCCGGCCGCCTGGCCGGCGGTCTCGTGGAGGTAGGCAAGGCGGGGTGCCCACCGTTCGACGCGGGCGACCCGGCGCACGTCGCGGCGCTTCCACGCGAAATGCACGCGGCCGATCGCCGCGGGCATGCCCCGGCGCAGGATCACGACTCGGCGATGGGGCAGCTGCCCGATCTGCGCCGCCGACAGGACCGGCACCCGCTGGGTGGTGTATCCGGTCAGATTCCCAGCCGGGTCGTAGGCGGCGGTGGACTCGTCGCGGTGCCCGGTCAACACCGAGAAGGCGGCAAGGTCGTCGGGGTCGTTCATCCCGCCGTAGATCAACAACGTCGCCGTGTTGTTGAGGATCGCGGCGGCGCCGTTGTCACCCCAGCGCTGGCGCAGCTGCGCCCGGGACTGCACGGCGATGTGGATGGTCACACCACGCCCGCCCATGTCCGCGGTCCAGTTGTCCAACGGCACCGGGCAGATCAGCGCCGCCTCATCCAGGCAGACCGTCAGCGGCGGATCCAGCCGGCCGCCCGGATTGAGGGCGGCGAGCTTGCGGGCCTGCCGGGCGATGTGCCCGGTCAGCGCGCAGACCAGCGGTGCGGTCTGCCCGTCCTCCGCCCCCAGCATGTAGACGGTTCCCTGGGTCTCGAGGAGCGCGGCGACGTCGAACCCGACCGGCCCGCCCGCACTGCCGTCGTCGCCGATGCCGGCGGCGGCCGATGCGGTGGCGTCGGTGAGCCAGCCCAGGGCGGGCATGATCGTCGAGCAGATCGAGGAGCGGGTCCGGTCGTTGGTGTTGAGGAACTGCGCCGCATCCGAGGCAAACGCCGGCTGCGCCGACCGTCGCAGGAACTTCAACACGTCACCCGCGGCGGCGTCGGGGTCGGCGACCCAGGCCAGCACGTCGGTCATGTCGGCGCCGCCGAGGGCGGCAGCGTGCATCAGCGAGGCGAGAACCCGGCGGGCCTGACCGGCCCAGAACTCCCGATCCCCACCCGCACCACCCGGCGCGACCCCACCGGCCAGCAGGTCAGCAGCTCGGGCGACAGCGACCGTCGGGTCGGTGCAGCCGGCGAGCGGATCGAACACGATCGACGAGGCGAGTCCGCCGACACCGGAAGGGTTGAACACGTACACGGGACCGCGTCGACGCCGGACCGGCCCGGTCAGCTCGATCACATCCGTGCGAGTGCTGGTGGCGATCACCGCGCCAGAGGCGTCGAGGATCCGGCAGGCCAGCTCCCCGGTCTTTCCCGAACGAGGGCCGCCGATCCGCAGCGAGACGTCCTCGCATGCCGACCAGACCCGGAACCGGCCCACCGTGGCCAGCGGGGTCGCGTAGTTCAACGGGGAAAGCCGTAGCCGCTGCCAGAACGACAACTCCCGGAAGGACGGCCGCAGGATCTTCGCCTTGCGGCGCATCGCGAACGCCGAACAGGTCCGCCAGATGACCCACGCCCCAGCGACCCCAGAGTGCTTCCGCGACTTGTGCGACCAGCGGGCCACCACGCCCGCCGACCCATGCCAGCGCTGCTGCCACACCAGATACACCACCACTAGCAACACCGGGCCCGCCACGACCAGCAGCGGCCAGAACTCGCGACCCGGCATGTACGCCGGCGCCGACCGCAGAAACCAGCCCGCGAACGGCATGAGCAGCCCGAACGCGGCCAGCCGCCCCAACAGGCCGCTCACAGCCGCACCGCGCCATCGACCACATGCAGCGACTCGCGCCGACACAAGGCACTGGGCCTGGCCCGGCCCCGGACGATCCGCACCGCATCCCAGCGGCCGACCCTTTGCACCCGCAGCCAGACCCGCGCGCCGTGCGCGTTCACGACGACAGCCGGGACCTGGCGACCGCGAATGTCCAACCACACCCGCTCCCCCGGCTCGAACACGAGCTGGGGGACGCAACCCGGGTTCATCGCGCACCCGCCGGCAACTGCTGGTCGAGCCAGGTGTGGAAGCGACGCTTGGGCACGATCCACCTGCCACCGATACGCATGGCGGGAATCGCCCCGGCGCGAACGAGGGCGTAGGCGTTGCCTCTGGACAATCCGAGAAGCCGGGCCGCCTCCGGCACCGTGTACGCCGCGCGGGCGGACTCACCCACGTCGGATGGTCGCTTGTGCTGGCCGCTGTCCGTGATCGACACGGACCTCGTTGAGCGAGCCATGTTCGTGGCCTCAGGCATGTGTGAATCCCTTGTCTCTCATGTGCCAGGGCTGGCACGGTTGGGTAACCATATATACGTGGTAGCACCATGCATGCATGGTTGGACAAGGGTGGTGTCTAAGCACTTCGATGTGTGCTGGACTTGATGTACGTAGCTCAGCAAAGTGTGGGAGGTCGGTGTGTCCGACGTCATTGGCCAACCGGCGTACCGGAGGCTCGCCGAAGATCTACGAACCAAGATCGGTGCGGGTGACCTCCGGGTCGGAGATCCGATCCCATCGACGAGCCAGATGTGTTTCACCTACGGCGTCTCTGCCACCGTCGCGCGCGCAGCAGTGGCCGAGTTGCGAGCAGAGGGCATCCTGCGAGGGCAGCCTGGCAAGGCTGTCTACGTCGTCGCGACGCCTGAGGGTGTCCGCGCCGAGGGGGTCGACCTGGCAGACGTTGAACACCGCGTCGGCCTTCTGACCAAGAAGGTTGATCGACTCGCTCGCGGGGGCGGTGCCACGGCCCCTGCGATCGAAAAGGTGCAGGAGGACTTGGGCGACCTCCGACGCCAAGTGGCTCTTATCCAGGCGAACCTCATGGACCTGTACGGGAAGCTCGGACAGTCCTATCCGCATACCGGAGACACTCCGGAGGCCAAGCGCAGAAGCCGTCCGGCCCGGAAGGCCAGCGGGGGAGAGTGACCGTGGTTCGAGACGGCAAGGTGATCGACCTACGCACCCGATCTGGCTTCAAGCCGGACGTGGGCAGTCTCGCGAGGGAACAGGTGGCTGCCGCTCGTGAGGCACTTGGCGCAAGCCCCCAGGAGTTCGCCGCTATCCTCGCGCCACTCCTGGGGTGGGAGCCGACCGCAGAGGCGGTCGAATCCTGGGAGAGCACGGTCGTCCCACCCGGCGATCTCCTACTTGCCGCGAGTCTCGCAGCTCATGCGAGCACTCAGGGCACCTCGCCGAACCCCTCGACTGACCCCCTCGGGCGACTGATCTCAAATCGTTTCGGAGACCTGGCCGCGGTCTTCCTGTCCCGGTCAGCGTTTGTCGCGGACACATCCTCCGAGGACCTGTTTGCCGGGGCGACCGAGATCCGCACAGCCGGACTCTCCCTGAACCTCTTGGTCCAGCAGTACGGCGATCAATGCCTGCGGGATCAGATCGAGGCCGGCACTTCAGTCAAGTGCCTCTTCCTCGACCCCGCCGGTAGGGCGATACGCGATCGGGAGGTTGAGGAAGGCTACCTGCCGGGTCAGCTCGCAACCCTCACCGAGTTGAACATCCAGATCCTCACCAAACGGGTGGGAGATCGTCTATCAGCGGAAGCACGCGAGCGCCTGATGCTGGCCGTGTACGACGAACCGATCAGATTCAACATCACGATCATCGACGACGCGCTGTGCGTCGTGCAGCCGTATCTCCCGACCAGCCGAGGACTTGAGACACCCACGCTGGTGATCCGCCGGCAGCCGGCTCATGCGGGCTTGTTCTCGGTATTCGAACAGACCTTCGCTGGCCTCTGGGAGCGCGGCCGGCCGATATGAGGGATCTAGCGGATCTTCTCGATATCGCTAGTCAGGCTGTCGATGTTGCTCGTGATCTGGTGCTCAGCCAGCCCCCTGGAACGGTGACCAGCAAGGGCGAACGCGACATGGCGACCGAGGTGGACTACGCCGTGGAGTTGGCTGTGCGCACACTGCTGGCCGAGCGCACGCCAGACATCGCCTTTCTCGGCGAGGAGGAGGGGACCGCGGAAGCGGTCAAAGGAAGACCGGTTTGGGCGCTCGATCCCGTGGACGGCACGGCCAACTTCATTCACGAGGTGCCGTTGTGCGGGGTGTCACTCGGACTCATCCGCGACGGTGCGCCGGTCCTCGGAGTGATTGACCTACCGTTCCTTCAGACCCGATATACCGCGATCGAGCGTGACGGTGCCTACGCCAACGGCCAGCCGATTCGAGTCCGCACCACATCGACCTTGAGCGAAGCCATTGTCGGGCTGGGGGACTACGCGGTCGGTGCCGCGTACGAACACAACAACTCACCGCAACTTGCGATCACGAGGGAACTCGCTCATCGTGCTCAGCGTGTTCGGATGTTCGGCTCCGCTGCCGTTGACCTTGCCTGGGTGGCAAGCGGGCGACTCGACGCGATCATCATGTTGTCGAACAAGCCCTGGGACACCGCCGCAGGAGTCGCCATCGCCCGCGAGGCGGGTGCGCGCGTCGTGGACGCGGACGGATCCGAACACACCTTCCAGTCGACGGTGACGATCGCAACGTCCCCCGCTCTATACGACGCGGTCATCGACGTTGTGAGGGTCGCACTGTCAGACACGAATTCACCAATCTAGGCCAGGGACTTGGGCGGGAGGGTGGCTCGGACGTGAGGGGCTCGGTCTACAAGCGCTGCCCATGCGGCACCACAGGGACGCCCGGCAAGCCAGCCTGCCGAAAGGCACACGGACGTTGGTACTGGCGCGCCGACG
>JBBRYN010000056.1:0-24120 GCA_038237645.1 Mycobacteriales bacterium | reverse complement strand
TCATCAAAGACGCCGCCCGCGTGGCGTTCGGGTTCCGCAACCTCGACAACCAGCGACGCCGGGTACGGTACGCCTGCACCAGGCGACAACGCCTGGCAACCGTCACATGAGGGTCACTTCCCCCTCAACTTCGAAGAGCCAACAAACGAGGACCGGCCCTCGCCGTGTCCGGTGTGCGGCGCCGGGCCCGAGCAGTCAAGCGACCCCAAGAGAATGTGTCGCAGCGTTTGCTACTGCGGGCACCCGAGGTACTACGACTACAAGGTGCGAGAGCAAGCGAGTGACCGCGCTCGCTCTGACTAG
This sequence comes from Mycobacteriales bacterium, assembly GCA_038237645.1. Taxonomy (GTDB): domain Bacteria; phylum Actinomycetota; class Actinomycetes; order Mycobacteriales; family QHCA01; genus QHCA01. The sequence goes on along the minus strand of JBBRYN010000056.1, from coordinate 23,817 downwards.
ACGCGGACGCGGCAGTTCGATGCCCCGGCCGTTCGCCGCTCGGAGGTCCGGAGGTCCGGAGGTCCGGAGGGGCGAGCGGCCGAGCGCGCTGCGAGCGCAGCGAGCCGCCTTGATCACGTAGCGACTGGATCAGATAGCGCTGCGCCAGGCCGTGCTCGCCGTCGTCGTAGGCCATCCAGCCCAGCATGCCCGCTGGCCGCTGGCCGCTCGTCCTACGACTTACGGCACGCGGCGGTATCCACCTGGCTGAACGCCGGCACTGATCCGACACTGGTCGCCGAGGCGGCCGGGCACAGCGTCCACGTCCTGCTCACGGTCTACGCCAAGTGCGTGGTCGGTCGGGACGCTGTGGCCCGCGGGCGCATCGCTGAAATGCTCGACGGCGACGGGTAGCAAGATCATTTCACGCATGTTGCACAGCTACTCGGTGACGGTCGTGCACCGTCGGACACGGCCAGGGATGCCAGGTGACTCTGAAAACCGGAAAGGCCCTCTGATCTGGCGCTTTGCCGCATCCGGCGGGTCGGTGAGCGGAGGGCGTGGGATTCGAACCCACGATGACGCTTCCGCGCCATAGCGGTTTTCAAGACCGCCGCCATCGGCCACTAGGCGAGCCCTCCCGGTGCCTGAAGGTACCGTGACTGCGGCAGCCTCGCGGCCTTGCGCACACCGGGAGGCGCAGCCCCACGCGAGCTTGCTGCCGGCTTCTCACGCCACCGACCCTCATCCCAGCCGGACTGATCTTGCCTGGATCCTGGAAGAGGCGAGGTCTGAGGTTGGCTAGGCTCTCCCGGATGAAGGCCGTGACACTGCCGTCGTTCGGCGGCCCCGAGGCGCTGACCTGGTCCGACGTCCCCGACCCCGAGCCGGGTCCCGGCGAGGTGCTGATCAACGTGGCTGCCACGGCGGTCAACCGCGCCGACATCATGCAGCGGATGGGCCGCTATCCCCCGCCGCCGGGGGTGCCGCTGTGGCCGGGCCTGGAGTGCAGCGGGCGGATCGCCGCACTCGGCACTCGGGTGACCGGCTGGTCGGTCGGCCAGGAGGTCTGCGCCCTGCTCGCGGGTGGTGGCTACGCGGAGCAGGTCGTCGCGCCGGCCGGCCAGCTCCTGCCGATCCCTGCCGGGGTGTCCGTTGTGGACGCTGCGGGGCTGCCGGAGGTGGCCTGCACGGTGTGGTCCAACGTGTTCATGCGGGCCCGCCTGGCAGCCGGCGAGGTGTTCCTCGTGCACGGCGGGTCCAGCGGGATCGGAACGCTGGCCATCCAGCTCGCCGCCATGCACGGTGCCCGGGTGTTGTGTACGGCGGGCAGCGAGGCCAAGCGGGCCCGCTGCCTCGAGCTGGGCGCCGAGGTGGCCATCGACTACCGCTGCGAGGATTTCGTCGAGGTGCTCCGCGCGGCCACCGGCGACCACGGTGCCGACGTCATCCTCGACAACATGGGTGCGTCCTATCTCGCCCGCAACGTCGAAGCGCTGGCCACCGGCGGGCGGCTGGTGGTGATCGGCCTGCAGGGCGGCGCCACGGGCGAGTTGCCGCTCGGCACGTTGCTCTACAAGAGTGCCTCGATCGCCGCCACGTCGCTGCGGTTTCGTCCTGCCGAGGAAAAGGCGGAGATCGTCGCCGCGGTACGCGAAAACGTCTGGCCCGCCATCGAGGCCGGCGACGTCCGTCCGATCATCGACCGGAGGCTTCCGTTGCGTGAGGCGGCCGAGGCGCACCGCGTGGTGGAGGCGAGCGAGCACATCGGCAAGGTGCTCCTCGCGGTGTGACGTTGCGGGGCAGCGCCGCTAGGGAAATCCGAGCTAGAACCAGCGCTCCAGCGTCTCGGCGACCGCGTCGTCGTCGTTGCTGCCGATGACCTCGTCCGCCGCTGCCAGGACGTCCGGGTGCGCGTTGGCCACCGCGTAGGACCAGCCGGCCCAGGACAGCATGGGCAGGTCGTTGGGCATGTCGCCGAAGGCGACGACGTCGCGGGCGTCGATGCCCCGGTGCCCGGCCAGCGCGGCCAGGCCGGTCGCCTTGGTGACGCCGGACGCGCTGATCTCCAGCAGCCCGTCGAAGCTGGAATGGGTCAGCGTGGCCCGCTCGCCCACCACGGCGCGCGCGGTGTCGAGCAGCTCGTCAGCGTCGAGGCTCGGGTGCCGGACCAGCAGCTTGGCGACCGGCCGCTCGTGCAGCAGGGCGGATTCCACCACGCTGACCCGCGGGTTGTCCCGGTCCCACCGGGGGTGGTAGGCGTGCTCGCGGCGGAAGCTCTCGCCGTACTCCACGGCAAAGGCCGCGCCCGGCAGTTGTTCCCGTACGGTCTCGATCACCTCGCGCAGGGTCGTCACGTCCAGCAACTGTTCGCGCAGCACCGACCCGGTACGCAGGTCGTAGGCGAGAGCACCGTTGGCACACACCGCCACGCCGTGCCGGCCGAGCGCCGCCGTCACGTCGGCCAGCCAGCGCGGCGGCCGACCGGTCACGATGACGAAGGGCACGCCGGCTGCCTCCACCCGGGCCACCGCGGCGGCCGACCGGGCCGAGATCGAGCCGTCGGAGCGGACCAGTGTGCCGTCGAGGTCGCTGGCGACCAGCCGCGGCCTCACGTGGCCGCCAGCACCTCGCGGCCGAGGTAGGGCTGGAGCGCCTTCGGCACGCGTACCGAACCATCGGGCTCCTGATGGTTTTCCAGCAGCGCCACGATGGTGCGGGTCGAGGCCATCAGGGTGCCGTTGAGGGTGGCGGCGTGGCGCGGCTTCCCGTCGTCGCCGCGGGTACGGATGCCCAGCCGGCGGGCCTGGAAGTCGGTGCAGTTGGACGCGCTCATCAGCTCCAGCCAGCGGCCCTGGCTGGGCAGCCAGGCCTCGCAGTCGAACTTGCGCGCCGCACTGGCACCGAGGTCGCCGGCCGCCACGTCGATCACCCGGTAGGGCAGCTCCAGCTTGCCGAGGAACTCCTCTTCCCAGGCCAGCAGTCGCAGGTGCTCGCCGTAGGACCCCTCCACCGTGGTGAAGGAAAACATCTCGACCTTGTCGAACTGGTGCACCCGGATGATGCCTCTGGTGTCCTTGCCGTAGGAGCCGGCCTCGCGGCGGAAGCAGGTGGAGTAGCCGGCATAGCGGATCGGCGCCTCGGTGACGTCGATGATCTCGTCCATGTGCCGGGCGGCCAGCGCCACCTCGGCGGTGCCCACGAGATAGAGGTCGTCGGTCTGCAGGTGGTAGACCTCCGGCGCGTGCGCGCCGAGGAAGCCGGTGCCCTCCATCGCCTCGGGCCGCACCAAGGCGGGCACGATTGCCGGCGTGAGCCCGACCTCGACCGCCTGCGCCATCGCCAGGTTGACCAGCGCGAGCTCCAGCAGGGCACCCACACCGGTGAGGTAGTAGAAGCGGGCGCCGGAGACCTTGGCACCGCGATCGGTGTCGATAGCACCCAGCCGCTGGCCGATCTCGAGGTGGTCCAGCGGGTGGGCCAGGTCGGGCTTGAGGCCGACCTCGCGGAGCACGACGTAGTCCTGCTCGCCGCCGGGCGGCGCGTCGGGTGCGACGTTGGGGACGGCGAGGTGGGCCGCGTGCAGGGCCGCCTCGGCGGCGGCCTGCTCCGCCTCGGCCTCCTTGACCGTGGCCGACAGCGCCCGGGCCCGCTCCATCAGGGCGATCCGCTCGGGCGGCTCGGCCGCTCGGATCTCGTTGGACACCGACTTCTGCTCACCGCGCAGGGCATCGGCGCGGGTGACGGCGGCGCGCCGGCTCTCGTCGGCCGCCAGCAGCGCGTCGACGGCCTCCGGGGAGGCGCCGCGGGCGCGCTGCGAGGCACGAACGAGCTCCGGGTCGGCGCGCAGGAGGCGCAGGTCGATCACGCCTGCCAGCGTACGGCGACCGCCCAGCTCTTTACCGCCTTCCCCACTCCGGTGATCATGCAGATGTGCACGCGCGACCAGCCGCGGAGGCCCGCGAATGTGCAAGATCACGGCGTAGGGGGGTGCTGGGGCAACCCCCACGAGGCCCGGATCAGCAGTGGATGGGGGCACGGAGACTCACGTAGGAAGATCGGGAGATGACGGACGTCCCGCTGGAGCGGTTCGAGGAGTTGGTCCGCGATGCCCTCGACGAGGTGCCGCCGGAGCTGACGGCGCTGATGGACAACGTCGTCGTACTCGTCGAGGATCACCCCCCGGACGACCAGCCGGGCCTGCTCGGGGTGTACGAGGGGATTGCCCTGACCGAGCGCGGCGCGTGGTACGCAGGGGTGCTGCCCGACCGCATTACGCTCTACCGGCTGCCGATCTGCGGGATCTGCCCGACCGAGGAGGACGTGGTGGACGAGGTCGCCGTCACCGTGGTCCACGAGATCGCCCATCACTTCGGCATCGCCGAGGAGCGCCTGCACGAGCTGGGCTGGGGCTGATGACCACTGTGGACAGTGATGTGATCGTCGTAGGGGCCGGCCTGGCCGGGCTGGTGGCGACCGCCGAGTTGGCCGCCGCCGGCCGCAAAGTGATCCTGCTCGATCAGGAGCCGGCGACCTCGCTGGGCGGGCAGGCGTTCTGGTCGTTCGGCGGGCTGTTCCTCGTCGACTCCGCGGAACAGCGGCGGATGGGCATCCGCGACTCCGCCGACCTCGCGATGCAGGACTGGACCGGCGCCGCGGGTTTCGACCGCGACACGGACCACTGGCCACGGCAGTGGGCGGCGGCCTACGTCGCCTTCGCCGCCGGGGAGAAGCGGTCCTGGCTGCACGGGATGGGGGTGCGCTGGTTTCCGGTGGTCGGCTGGGCCGAGCGCGGCGGCTACCTCGCCACCGGGCACGGCAATTCCGTGCCGCGCTTCCACGTCACCTGGGGCACCGGCCCGGGTCTGCTCGCGCCCTTCGAGCAGCGGGTAGCGGCGGCGGCCGAGCGGGGGCTGGTCGACCTGCGCTTCCGGCACCGGGTCGACGGGCTGACGACGACCGCCGGCGTGGTCGACGGCGTGCGGGGTGTTCGGCTGGTCCCCACTGACGCGGTACGCGGAGCGCCGACCTCCCGCGACACTGCCGGCGATTTCGAACTGCATGCGCAGGCCGTCGTGATCACCTCGGGCGGCATCGGCGGCAACCACGACCTGGTCCGCCACAATTGGCCGACCCGGCTCGGGCAGCCCCCGCAGCACCTGCTCAGCGGGGTGCCGGCGCATGTCGACGGCCGGATGCTCGCCATCACCGAAGCGGCCGGTGGCACCGTGATCAACCCGGACCGGATGTGGCACTACACCGAGGGGATCACCAACTGGGCCCCGATCTGGCCCCGCCACGGCATCCGGATCCTGCCCGGCCCCTCGTCGCTGTGGTTCGACGCGCTCGGCCGGCGCCTCCCGGTGCCGCTCTTCCCGGGCTTCGACACCCTCGGCACGCTGGAGCACATCACCCGTACCGGCTTCGACCACACGTGGTTCGTGCTGACCCAGCGGGTCATCGAGCGGGAGTTCGCGCTGTCGGGTTCGGAGCAGAATCCGGACCTGACCGGCAAGAGCGTGCGGCAGGTGCTCGGCCGGGTGCGCTCCGGCGCGCCGGGCCCCGTCGAGGCCTTCAAGCGCAAGGGCGCCGACTTCGTCGTCGCCGAGACCTTGCCCGATCTGGTCGCCGGGATGAACCGGCTCACCGACACCCCGCTGATCGACCTGGCCGGCCTGACCGGCGAGATCGTGGCCCGGGATCGCGAGATCGCCAACCCCTACGCCAAAGATCTGCAGGTCACCGCGATCCGCGGCGCCAGGGCCTACCGCGCCGACCGGCTGACCCGAATCGCCAAGCCGCACCGCATCCTCGACCCGAAGGCCGGCCCGCTGATCGCGGTGAAGCTGCACATCCTCACCCGCAAGAGCCTCGGCGGGCTGCACACCGACCTCGCCGGGCGGGTGCTGCGATCTGACGGCACCGCGCTGCCAGGGGTCTACGCCGCCGGCGAGGTGGCCGGATTCGGCGGCGGGGGGATGCACGGCTACCGCTCGCTCGAGGGCACCTTCCTCGGCGGCTGCCTGTTCTCGGGGCGGGTGGCCGGCCGGGCCGCCGCAGGCGACACCGCCTGAGCCGAGCCGCCGCGCAGATCAGCGGGGCGGGTCGCGCAGGTCGGCCAGCCACTGCGCGGCGGCGGTGAAGTCCGCGTCGCCGGTGCCGGGCCGCGGCGGTGGCAGGTCGCTGTCGGCCCGCGGGTAGGAGCCGAGGAAGCGTACGTCCGCGCAGATCCGGTGCAGCGCCGCCAGCGCCTCACCCACCCGGGCGTCGGCGACGTGCCCGGCACAGTCGATGCAGAAGCAGTAGCGGCCGAACCGCTCCTTGGTCGGCCGCGACTCGATCCGGGTCAGGTCGATACCGCGCACCGCGAACTCCGTGAGCACCTCGAGCAGTGCGCCGGTGTGATTGTCGGCGATGAACACCACCACCGAGGTCCGATCGTTGCCGGTGCGCTCGGGGGGCCGGCCGGGCTGGGTCAACAGGACGAACCTCGTGACCGCTCCGTCGGTGTCGTGCACGTCCTCGGCGAGCACCTCCAGGTGATGCCGAACCGCGGCCAGCGGCGCGGCAAGCGCTGCGTCGTATTCCCCTCGCGACACCGCCGCCGCACCCTCCGAAGTAGACAGTGTGCTGTGGACCGAGGCATCCGGCAGGTGCTTGCGCAACCATCCCCGGCACTGCGCCTCGCCGTGCGGGTGGGTGGCGACAGTACGGACGTCGGCCAGCCTCGTCCCCGCCCGGACCAGCAGCACGAAGCTCACCGGCAGCAGCACCTCGCGGATGATGGTGAGCGGGGGCCCAGTCGCCAACTCGTCCAGCGTGACGGAGACGGAGCCCTCGACGGAGTTTTCCAGCGGCACGAGCGCCGCATCGGAATCGCCCATCCGGACGGAGTCGAGGGCGTCGGGCACGGAGGCCGACGGGGTCACCGTGCCGGTCCGGGTGCCCGGCAGGGTCCGCAGCGCCTGCTCGGCGAAGGTGGCCGCCGGCCCGAGGTAGGTGAACCGCGTCGGGGGGACGTGCGGCATCAGCGGCGGCTGCGGCTCGGCGTCCGGCCGAGGGCCGCGGCCACCGCCTGCTCCTCCTCGGGCGACAGCGGTTGCTCGCTGTTGCCGGCCAGGACGCCCTTGGCGTAGGTCCGCGCGTCCGTCCGGCCGTTGATCGCGGAGAGCACCAGCCCGTCCCCGGTCGAGTCGAGCATCGCGACGCTGTAGGAGATCCGGCCGGCCATGTCCTGGAAGGCGTCGTAGCGGACCACCGCGACGTGCCGCACCGCCTTCGGGTCCACACCCGCCGCCAGGGCGGGGTCGGCCCGCAGCCCGGCCACCTCGCTGCGCAGCCGGGCCAGGCGCGCGAACAGCACGGCGACGAGGAGCAGGGTCACCAGTGCCACGGCGACCGCGCCGACAACGAGCAGGTCGAGCGTCCAGGGGTCGAGGTGCACGGGTGGCAGCCTAACCGGCGCATCACCGTAGGGTTGGCAGGCGTGGGTGGCGACAGCGATCCGGGTGTCGGCGACCCGGGTTTCGACGACCCGGGTTTCGACGATCTGGGATTCGCCCGCCTCGACACCGACCGGGCGTCGCGGACCGGCGACCCCGAGGTCGTCTACGGCGCGGGCAAGACGCCGAAGCAGGTCGTCGCCCTGGTGGCGGCGCTGCGCCGCGCCCATCCCGGCCGGCCGGCCCTGCTCACCCGGGCCGATGCCGCCCTCCGGGCCGTGGTGTCCGACGCGTTCCACGACGATCCGGTCGCCAGCGACGCCGAAGCCCGGTGCGTCGCCGTCGGCGCACTGCCCCCGCCGCACGGCCTGGTGACGGTGGTGAGCGCGGGCACGTCGGACGGCCCGGTCGCGGCCGAGGCGGAGTTCGTGGCCCGGGTGTTCGGCGCCGGGACGCACCGGATCACCGACGTCGGTGTCGCGGGCATCCACCGCTTGCTCGCGGCAAAGGACGACCTGCACAGCGCGGACTGCCTCATCGTGGTCGCGGGCATGGACGGCGCGCTGCCCAGTGTGGTCGGCGGCCTGACCGGAGTGCCACTGGTGGCGGTGCCGACCAGCGTGGGCTACGGCGCGTCGTTCGGCGGGGTGGCGGCCCTGTTGACCATGCTCAACTCCTGTGCCCCGGGCGTGGTGGTGAGCAACATCGACAACGGGTTCGGTGCCGGCGTCTTCGCCGCCCGGGTGGCCCGGCGCAGCGTACGGCCGACCGCATGATCGGCTGGCTCGACTGCACCGCCGGTGCCAGCGGCGACATGCTGCTCGGCGCGATCGTGGACGCCGGCGTGCCGCTGGCCACCGTGCAGGAGGCGGTCGACGCGGTCCGGGTCGAGCCGATCCGGCTGACCGTCGAGCCGGTCACCCGCGGCGGCCTCGGCGCGAGCAGGGTGCACGTGAGCGCGCCGCGCAGCACGGTCTCGCGCACCTGGCCCAACATCCGCGACCTGCTGGAGCGGGCCGATCTGCCCGAGGTGGTCCGAACCACGGCCATCGATGTATTCCAGCGGCTTGCCGCGGCGGAGGCCCGATCCCACCGCATCGCCGCCGAGCAGGTGCACTTCCACGAGGTCGGCGCGCTGGACGCGATCGCCGACATCGTCGGCGTGTGCGCCGGGCTGCATGCGCTCGGGCTGACCTGTCTCAGTGCGGGTCGGGTCACGCTGGGCAGCGGCGTCGTGCGCAGCGAGCACGGCCTGATCCCGGTGCCCACTCCCGCGGTGCTCGAACTGCTGTCCGAAGTGGATGCTCCGGTCTGGGCCGGCCCGGCACCCTACGAGATGTGTACGCCCACTGGCGCGGCCCTGCTCGCCACGCAGGTGTCCACATGGGAGGAGATGCCGCCGATGACCGTCGACCGGGTGGGCGCCGGCGCCGGCCGGCGCGAGATCGACGAGCTGCCCAACCTGGTGCGCTTCGTGCTCGGCGAGCCCCTGCCGGTCGCGACGGGCGGGCAGAGCACGGCCGTGGTGATCGAGTGCAACGTCGACGACCTCGACCCGCGCCTGTGGCCGAACGTGCTCGACCGGCTGATCGAGGCGGGTGCCGCAGACGCGTGGCTGACCCCGATCCTGATGAAGAAGGGCCGGCCGGCGCACACCTTGAGCGTCCTGTGCGGACAGTCTCAGGCCGAGGCCCTGCGGGAGATCATCTTCACCGAGACGAGCACCATCGGCGTGCGCCAGGCCACGGTCGACAAGCACGCCCTCGACCGGGAGAGCGCCACCGTGGACGTCGAGGGCAACCAGGTCCGGGTCAAGATCGCCCGGCTGGACGGCGCGGTCGTCAACGTGAGCGTGGAGTACGACGACGTGGCGGCCGCCGCGGCGGTGCTCGGCCGGCCGATCAAGGCGGTGCTCGCGACAGCAACCGCCGCGGCCAGGGCAACCGCGGGAGGCTGGTGAACTTTGTCCCTCAGCGTCCTGCTGGCCTCCTTCCTGGTAATCCTTGCGGTGGAGTTGCCGGACAAGACGCTGGTCGCCACGCTGGTGTTGTCGACGAAATACCGCCCGGTGCCGGTGCTCATCGGCGTGACACTGGCGTTCCTCGTGCAATGCGTCGTCGCGGTGACCGCGGGGTCGTTGCTCCATCTGCTGCCCCACCGGTTGCTGCTCATCGTGGTAGCGCTGCTGTTCGCCATCGGTTCGTTGATCCTGTTGCGCGAGGCCTACAACACCGAGGCGCCGTCAGCCGACGACGAGGTGCCGGAACCGGACGCCAGCACCCGCAGGATGATCACCACCTCCTTCGGCGTGCTCTTCGCCGCGGAGTGGGGCGACGCGTCGCAGCTCGCCACTGCGGCCCTCACTGCGCGCTACGACGAGCCGGTCAGCGTGTTCGTCGGCTCGTTCGTGGCGCTGGTGGGGGTCGCGGCCCTCGCCGTCGTCCTGGGACAGGTCATCCTGCGGGTGGTGCCGCTGGTGTGGATCCACCGCGTCGCGGGCGTGCTCTTCGCCGTACTCGCCGTCCTCGTCGCGGTGCAGGCGATTCGCGGTTGAGTTGTCGCACGGCCTCAGGCGCGCTCGGTCATCGTGTAACGCACCTTGGCCATCATGTTCTCCGCCTGCGCCACGATGCCGCTCTCGGCGAACAGCTCACCGACCCGGGCGGCAAGTCCCTCGGCGGTCCACCGCGACTGGTGGTTGTCGATCGCGGCGACCGAGGTGAACGGTTGGTACAGCTCCACGGCGTCACCCTGCACACCGAACACCTTGCCGCTGATGTCACCGCTGGCATCGCTGCACAGGTAGGCCACCATCGGCGCGACGTTGTCCGGATGCCAGAAGTCGAAGCCATTGCCGGCGCCGTCGGCCGGGATGTCGCCGTAGGCCGACTCGGTCATCCGGGTGCGGGCGGCCGGTGCGATGGCGTTGCAGGTGACCCGGTGGCGGGCCATCTCCATGGCCACGATGGTGGAGAACGCCGCGATCCCGGCCTTGGCCGCGCCGTAGTTGGTCTGGCCGAAGTTGCCGAGCAGCCCCGAGGTGGACGCGGTGCACACGATGCGCCCGGACCGGCCGGTCTCCTTCCAGTGCGCGCAGGCCGCGCGGGTGGGGGCGTAGTGACCGCGCAGGTGCACGCGGATGACGTCGTCCCACTCCGCCGGCGTCATGTTCACCAGGGTCCGGTCGCGCAGGATGCCGGCGTTGTTGACGAGGGCGTCGAGGCCGCCGTACTCCTGGATCGCCCGGGTCACGAGCCGGCCGGCAACGTCGACATCGCTGACGTCTCCCGGCTCGAGTACGGCCGACCCGCCCCCGGCGCGGATCTCCTCGACGACGCTCTGCCCGACCTCGGCGTCGAACTCGTTGAGCACCACGGCGGCGCCTTGGGCAGCGAGTTCGATGGCCTCGCCACGGCCCAGCCCGCGGCCCGCACCGGTGACGATCGCGACCTTGCCCTCAAGCAATCCCATGGACCGCGACCCTAGCCGACCCGATCGCAGGCCACGTTTTCCGGGAAAACGTCGGGTCCGGACCCCTCCGATGCGACGTCTTCCCGGAACTTGTCGGATCCGGGCGCGGGTCCGGACACCCGTACGGGGGCCGCGGCGCCGCGCTCCATCTGACGCCAGGCGGGAAAGACGAACGGCGCGACGGTGGTCGCCAGGTAGACGGCGGCGCAGATCAGCAGCGCCGCGCGCAGGCCGAACGCCGCCACCGCCGCACCACCGAGCAGGCTGCCCAGCGGGATGCCGGCCCAGGACGACGCCCCCACCGCACCGAGCACCCGGGCCTGCAGGTGGCGGGGCACCCGCTCGTACATCACGGCGCCCAGGATCGGGTTGATACCGCCCGCACCCAGCCCGGCGAGGAACATCACCGCGAGTACCGGTGACACCGTGAACGCCACCGCCAGCGCGACGAACCGCGGGGAGCCGCAGAGCAGGAAGCCGGCGGCGTAGGTCATCCGTCGCGGCAGCCGCGGGCCGAGCCAGGTGGTCACGACGTTGCCGAGAACCGCGCCGAGCGCGAAGGTGCCGCCGATCAGGCCCAGCGCCACCGAGCTGTGGACGACCTGAACAGCCCATACGGGGATCAGCACCGAACCGCCGGCCGCGTCGAGCAGGTTGGTGATCAGCACCATCGCGCCGATGCCCAGCAGCAGCCGGTCTCCGCGCAGGTAGCGGAAGCCCTCGCACAATGAAGCCAGGTATGACGCCTCGGCGCCCGCCGGGTCGGCGCTGACCGGCGGCCGAGCCGACCGCGGCACCAGGGCGAGCACGCACGCCGCAGAGATGACGAAGGTCGCGGCGTCGATGGCGAGCACCGTCAGCGACGGGGTGACGGCGATCAGGATGCCGGCGATCGGCACGCCGATCAGCGAGGCCAGCCGGTTGACGCCGTCGTACAGCCCGGCGGAGCGCTCGATCGGCAGGCCCGCCGCGGTGCCCACGCCCGGGAGTAGCACCTCGCGCGCCGCGTCACCGGCGCCGCGCACCACGCCGGCGGCCGCGACCAGTGCGGCCAGCGCGGGCAGGCTCAGCAGGCCGGCGGCGTGCAGCAGCGGCACCAACCCGAACGCGACCGCCGCGGCGGCGTCGGTCACGATCGATGTCCGCCGGGCGCCCCACCGGTCGACCAGCGGGCCGCCGATGCCCTGGACGAGGACGTACGGCGCCATCTCGGCGAAGGCGACCAGCCCCGTGTCGGTAGGACTTCCGGTCGTCGCGAGGACGAACCAGGGCACCGCCAGGAACGACATCCGGGTGCCGAGCAGAGACATCCCCACCGCGCTCAGCAGGCCGAAGACACCGCGCCGGTCGCGCACCTTCATGAGCTTTCTCCCAACGGGAGGAGCTGGACCTGAAGGACGACCTTGCGGGTGCCGGGGGCCGGGGAATCGGTGCGATAGCGCTCGGCAAGCTCGGCCATCTCGGCGAGCAGCCGTGCGGCCTGCTCGGCGGTCAGGTCGTAGAACCAGTCGCTCATCGTGTGCGCGCGGTCCCAGTCGTCGCCGAAGTCCTCGGCGACCGTCTCGATCGAGTCGGTGAAGCGCAGCAGCCGGTCGCTGTAGCCGCGGGCGACCGCCCGCAGGTACTCCCCGCCGACCGCCTTGTCGTCGACGTCGCGACCGTCGAAGTAGCTGCTGCGGTGCGCCGCGCGCCACCAGCGCTCACGCTCGGTGCCGCGCCCGGCGTCCTCGATGATGAAGCCGTACGCCGCCAGCTGGCGCAAGTGGTAGCTGGTCGCGCCGCTGGACTGGCCGAGCCGCTCGGCGAGCTGTGAGGCCGTCGCGGGCCCGTGCAGCCGCAGCTGGCCGAGCATCTGCACGCGCAGCGGGTGCGTCAGGGCGCGCAGGTTGCGGGCGTCGAGCCTGACGTCCCTGGCCGGGTCGAAGCCCGAGGGCTTATCGGGCATGGTGCAAAGGTAACTTTGCATAGCTACCTTTGCAACCTTTTCTTTGCAACTCGCGCGGGAGTGACGTGGGGGCTGCGCCCCCCGATACGCTGCCTGGCGTGACCGACCACTACGTCGACAGCGAGGTCGGCCGGCTACGCACCGTACTGCTGCACCGGCCGGGCCCGGAGCTCAAACGGCTGACGCCGCGCAACAACGACAAGCTGCTGTTCGACGGAATCCCCTGGGTGGGTCGCGCCCAGGAGGAGCACGACGCCTTCGCCGCCGCGCTGAGAGAGCACGACGTGGAGGTGCTCTATCTCGCCGACCTGCTCGTCGAGGCGCTGGAGGTGCCGGCCGCCCGTACCGACACCATCGCCGCGGTCGCCGCCGACCCCCGGCTGGGCACCACGCTGCGGGAGACGGTCGTGGAGCACCTGACCGGCCTGCACCCCGTCGACCTCGCCGACGTGCTGATGGCCGGCCTCGCGCACGAGGAGACCCACGACGGGTTCAGCCTCAGCTACCGCCTGATGGACACCCACGACTTCGTCATCGAGCCGCTGCCCAACCTGCTGTTCACCCGCGATTCCAGCGTCTGGCTGCGCGACCGGGTGGCGGTGACCAGTCCGTCCATGCCCGCCAGGCAGCGGGAGGCCACGCTGACCCAGGCGATCTACCAGCACCATCCGCGGTTCGCCGGCACCCTCCGGGTCTACGAAGCGGGCCGCGAATGGCTGGAGGGCGGCGACGTGCTGCTGCTCGCCCCCGGCATCGCGGCCGTCGGGGTCGGCCAGCGCACGACGCCGGCCGGCGTCGAGGCGCTGACCCGGCGCGCATTCGCCGCGGGCATCGTGCGCACGGTGCTCGTCGTGCCGGTGTCCCAGGAGCGCGCCACGATGCACCTGGACACCGTGTGCACGATGGTGGACGTCGACGCGGTGGTGATGTATCCGCCGGTCGCCGACACGCTGGTCGCCTACACGTTGACCGACGGGGCGGACGGGCCGACCGTGTCCGGGCCGGAGCCGTTCCTGCTCGCCGGGGCGGCGGCTATGGGCATCGACACCTTGCGGGTCATCGACACCGGGCTGGACCCGGTCACGGCCGAGCGCGAGCAATGGGACGACGGCAACAACACCCTGTGCATCGCCCCCCGCCTGGCTGTTGCCTACGAACGCAACACCGAGACCAACGAGCGATTGGAACGCGCCGGTATCGAGGTCATCCGGATCGCCGGCAGTGAACTGGGCAGCGGCCGGGGTGGTCCTCGATGCATGTCGTGCCCGGTCTCGCGGGACCCGCTCGGCTGATGCCCGCTGTGCTGATCACGAGGCTGTGCCAAAGACCCTGTTGTACCGATGACATGACCCCGTCGGCGGCAAACCGGGGCGGCCCGACCGCCGAACGCCGGGTATGAAGTTCCTCTGGCGTATCCCGGCCGCCGCCGCCCTGCTGTACGCCGGCTCCGTCCACCTGCACCTGGCGGCAAGGTACGACGGCGGTGGGATCTTGTCGACGGGCAACCAATTCCGCGCCCAGTTCGCCGCCTCGGTGCTGGCGGCGCTGCTGCTGCTGGTGCCGCGCCGCTGGACCTGGTGGCCGGCGGTCGCCGTCGCCGCAGCCACGGTCGCTGCGGTCGTGGCGAGCGTCTACCTCAACGTGGGTCCCATCGGGCCGTTGCCGGCGCTGCCCCACGAGCCGTGGTATCCGGAGAAGGCCTACAGCGCGATTGCGGAGGGGGCCGTCGCCCTGGTCGGCCTGCTGGCGATAGGGTCCGGGCGCCGCCGACGGGGGAGGCAACGGCACCCGGACTCAGTGCAAGGTAAAGCTTGAAAAGCCCGGTCGCCTGACCACTATTGACCATTCGACGCCGAGTCACCGGGTGGCGTCGCAATGCGAGCGACTTTCGTCACGACTGCACCCGATAGGTGTGGACTCTCGCATTCGATCGTCCCGTCTGGACAAGAACGGGGGAAGGCTGGACTCGGCGCCAACCGGAGCGGCTCACCCTGGATCCGGAAACGGGTCCGGCCCTGGGTCGCTCTATGTCAAGGTCAGCGGGTCGGACCTGACCGACCGCCTGCGGTGGCCGACGAGCGCCCACACCGTGATGCCGCCGGGAGCGTCCTCGACCCCCCAGGCCGCGGCCAACTTGGTCACGATCGTCAGCCCGCGCCCGGTCACATCATCCGGCCCGACCGAACGGGGCACCGGGCTGGCTTCCCCCCCGCCATCGGTCACCCGGACCTCGACCAGGTGCATGCTGACGTCCCAGGCGACCTCAAGGTCACCGTTGGACAGCGGGCAGGCGTGCCTTACCGAGTTGGTGACCAACTCGCTGACCACCAGGGCCACGTCGTCGGCCAGCCGCCGGCCCACCCGGCGGGCGGCCATCGCCTCGCGCACCCTGCCCCGGGCCGCGGCGGCGCTGGTGACATGGTGTGGGAGGCGAATGCTCATCATCACCTCCCACCTCCTAGACGGCGCACGGTTGCGCCTGGTTGCGCCACCACCTTGCTCCGAGGAACAGCCGGCCGGACTCGCCCGCCCTCCTGAGGGCGTCATACCCGTCCCAGCCGACTAAGCACGTCTCGGGGCCGATTCGTGATGACCGCGTCGACACCGAGACCCAGCACCAGCTCGATGTCGGCCGGCTCGTCGACTGTCCAGGTGTGCACTCGGTGTCCGCGGGCCCGCAGCCGGGCGACGTATCGCGGGTGCCTGCGCAGGGTGCCGATGCTCGGGCCGGCAGTGTGCACGCCGGTCGGCAGGACGCCGTCGCGCCACGCGGGATAGGTACGGCTGCGCACCAGGAGCACCGTGGACAGCTCGGGGGCCAGCAGCCGGATCCGGCGCAGGCCGAGCGGTGCGAAGCTCATCACGGTGACCCGTCCGGTGTCCGGCGAGTCGGCGCCGGCCACACCGTAGTCTTCGAGCAGCCGGACCAAGGTCTGCTCGACCAGGCCGGCATAGCGGGTCGGATGCTTGGTCTCCACGTGCAGGCCGACCGGCCGCGGGGACTCCAGCACCAGCTGGAGCAACCGCTGGAGGGTGAGCACGCCGGCCACGTCGGTGTCCGGGGCCTCGCCGTCATACCAGGATACGAAGTCCAGTTCGGACAGCTCGGCAAGCTCGAGCATGGAGACCGGCCCCCGGCCGGTCGATGTGCGGTCCACCCGGCGGTCGTGCACGCAGACCAGATGACCGTCGCGGGTCAGCCGGACATCGCATTCCAGAGCGTCGACGCCCTCGTCCAAGGCCCGCTGGTAGGCGGCCAGGGTGTGCTCCGGGACGGCGTGCGAGGAGCCACGGTGGGCGACGACCAGAGGGCCGGTGACCACGCGGTAAGGCTAGCCGACCGGCTCAGGTGGTGGGTCAGACGCCGTGCGAGCGGCTGCTGACGTATGCCGGGTTGGCCGCCGCCCACTCGCCGAGTGAGTCGGTGCTCACGGCGGTGAACATGTCGGCCGCCTTGGCGTGGTCGACGACCAGGACTGCCCCCACGCCGGGCACCGTCTCGTCGGCGGCGATCGGGGTGGTCAGGAAGGTGAAGTCGCTCGACCGCAGGTTGCGGAACTCCATGATCAGATCCGTCAGCCGCAGGTCCTGGTCGACGCTGATCGACTTGGTGGCGGCGTCCAGGAAGTGGTTGAGTTTCAGCGGATTGGTCAGCGTCCCGGTCGCACCCGCCTTGTCGAGCAGGGCGGCCAGGAATTGGTGTTGTCGCTTGATCCGGTCGAAGTCACCACCCGGCAGGCCGTGCCGTTGCCGGACGTAGAACAGCGCTTGCCGGCCGGTCAGGTGGTTGACGCCCCGCTTGAACGTCTTGTGGGTCTCGGGGTCGTGCGTCTGGCTGTCGACGGTGACGTCGACGCCGCCGAGCGCGTCGACGACGTTGACCAGGCCCTGGAAGCTCATCACGACCACATGGTCGATCCGATCACCGGTGAGCAGTTCGACGGCGCTCATCAGGAGTTGGATACCGCCCAGCGCGTACGCGGCATTGATCTTGAGCATGCCGCCGGTGGAATGGCCCCCGGGCGGGATGTAGACGTAGGCATCGCGCGGTATCGACACCACGTAACCCTGCCGGTGGTCGGCCTGTAGATGCACCAGCATGATCGTGTCAGTCCGCTGGGTGCCCACCGCGTCGAACTGCCGGGGGTCCAGCGGAGCCGCGGAGCGGCTGTCCGAGCCGATGACCAGGAAGTTGGCCGCTCCGCTCACCGCGGGACGAGCCTTCGCGTGTTGGGGGCCGGAGCCGACCGCCTGGATCCGGGTGATGTTGTTGTCGTACTTCTTCGCCGCCGCCATGACGGTGCCGACGAGACCGCCGCCGATCACCGTGAGCAGCAGCACGCCGACTACGGCGACGAGGCGCCAGGGACGTCGCTGCTGCTGTGGGGGTTGCTGACTCATGCGATGGCGGCCGACACCTTCGTGCAACACCCGCTCCTTGCTCTTGAAACAGCACAGCGCCGGGACACTTCCCGGCGCGGAAGTGCACAGAGTAGCCGAACAACCCCCCTGTGACACGCCCGGTACGGCTTTTCCGACCCCTATCGTGCCCGGCTGGCCCCCCGGATGCGTGTAATCTGGCTGCCGCCGGACCCGCTGACCACAGGAAGGGACGGAGTGTCATCGCCGAAACCGTCCCCGGACGCTGAGGCCGCCATGCTCGACCCCAGCCCGCGACTCGCCCGAGGCGGCTCTCCCGCCTCCGGCACGTCGCCACCCGCGACCCCCGGTGCGGCACCTACCGGTCCGGTCGCGCACCCCGCTACCGCTGCGGCCGCCGCGCCCGCCGCCGCCCCTGATCCGGCCCCCGCCGCTTCCATCGCGGCCGCCGTGCGCGTCGGCGGCTCCCCGCCCTATATCGCCGCCAAGCGCGTGCTCGACATCGCACTCGCGGGTATCGGTCTGAGCGTGTCGCTGCCCCTCCTGGCCGTGCTGGCCCTGCTGATCAAGCTCGAGAGCCGCGGTCCGGCGATGTACGCGGCCGAACGCGTCGGGGAGAACGGCCGGCGCTTCGCCTGCCTCAAGCTGCGCACAATGCGCACTGACATGGACGATGCCATCCACCGGGACTACCTGCGCTACCTGATCGAAAACTCCGGCAGCGTGGTTGCCGAGCGGATCCGCGACGACCCGCGGATCACGAGAGTGGGCCGCTGGCTCCGCAAGAGCAGTGTCGACGAGTTGCCGCAATTGTGGAACGTGCTGCGCGGCGACATGAGCCTGATCGGCCCCCGGCCCCCGCTGCCCTACGAAGTCGACTGCTACCAGCCTTGGCAGATGGGCCGGCTGGCCGTGCGACCCGGCCTCACCGGCTACTGGCAGGTGCTCGGGCGCGGCACCGTCACCTTCGACGACATGTGCCGGATGGACCTGCGCTACATCGAGCGGCGCTCGCTGGCCCTCGACCTGTGGATCCTGTTCAAGACGCCGCTGGCCGTCGCCTCCCGGCGCGGAGCCGGATGAGGTGAGCGACCAGCCCCGCCCGTACATCCATCCGACCGCCACGGTCGAGGACGGCGCCGCGATCGGCGCCGGCACCAGGGTCTGGCACAACGCGCAGGTACGCGCAGGCGCTCGGATCGGGACCGACTGCATCCTCGGCAAAGGGTCCTTCGTGGACCTCGACGTGGCCATCGGCGACAGCTGCAAACTGCAGAACTACGCGCAGGTCTTCCACGGCACGGTGGTGGAGGACGAGGTGTTCGTCGGCCCGCTGGCGGTGCTGACCAACGACCGCTTCCCCCGGGCCGCGAACCCGGACGGCGGCCTGAAGGGCGACGAGGACTGGTCGGTCGACGGCATCACCGTGCGCCGGGGCGCCAGCATCGGCGCACACTCGGTGATCCTGCCCGGCGTGGAGATCGGCCGGTGGGCGGTGGTGGGGGCCGGCGCCGTCGTGGTCTCCGACGTCGAGCCGCATCGGGTGGTCGTGGGTAACCCGGCCCGCCCATTGGCCTGGGCCGGTCGCTGCGGCCATGTGGTCCCCGAGGACCAGTGGACCGTCGTGGAGTCGTGCCCTCGGTGCGGACGCGAACTACGCTGAGCCGCCCTCAGCCGGGCTGAAAACCGCCGCTCAGCCGCGCTGGGCCAGCGCGTCGGTCGGAGTGGCAGTGGATTCCTTGCCGGGTCCCTGGGGCGCCGCGACGCCGACCACCGCCGCCGGGTTGCTGCCGGGCACGGCGTTCACGACCACGCCGAGCACCGGAGCGCCGACCTGCCCGAGCGTCAGCCGCGCCTGCTGCAACTCGTCGATCTGGGTTTTGCCGTAGCGCGCGACGAGCAGCACGGCGTCAGCGATCGCGGCCAGCTCGGCCGCCGCGGCAAAGGGCAGCACCGGCGGAGCGTCGATGATCACGAGATCGGCGCGGCCCTCGAGCTCCTCGAGCAGTCCGACCATCAGCGGCCCGGCCAACAGGCTTGCCCCACCGCCGGCCGCCCGGCCGGCGCTCAACACCTGCAGGCCGGGCGCACCGCCGGCAGCCAGCGCGGCATCCGCCTCGACCTCGCCGGCCAGCACCTCGGGCAGACCGGGCGAATCGGCGAGGCCGAACAGCCGGCTCAGGCCGCGACCGGCCAGGTCGGCGTCGACGAGCACCACCCGGCGACCGGCCTCGACCATGGCAAGTGCGAGGTTGGCGGCCACCGTCGTGGCTCCGGCCCCTGCCTGCGACGCGGCGACGACCAGCGAGTGGGCTGCGGCCTCCGGCCGGGCGAACCGGATGCTCGTGCGCAACTTGCGGAAGGCCTCGGCCACCGGTGACTGGGGGGATTCGCGCAGCACCAACCCGGCGGCCCGAGCGGTGGCGATGACGCCCAACGGCGGCTCCCCGGTCGCCTCCGCGAGGCCCGCGCTGTCGCTGACGCTGCGGTCGAGCAGCGCCCGCGCCAGCACCAATGACCCGCCGATGAGCAGGCCGAGCGCCAGACCCAGCAACAGGTTGGCCGCCGGCAGGGGCTTGACGGGGCTGTCGGGCACGGCCGCCGGGCGCACCGTGGACACCTTGACCGGCGCCGGCCCGCCGTCGGTCGGCTTCTCGGTGGTCGCAACCACGGTCGCCAGCTGTGCGGCGATCCCGTTCGCCAATGCTGCCGCCTGATCTGCAGTTTTGGCCTGGACGGTGATCTTGACCACGGAGGTGGACGGCGCTATCCACTCGGCCTTGACCGCCTTGTCGAGTCCGGCACCTCCGCCGATCCGCGTCGTGACCGGCCCGAGCACCAGCGGCGAGGTGACGATCTCCACGTAGGACTGGGCGCGCTGCTGGGTGAACAGGCCGGCCGAGTAGGCGTCACTGACGGCGGCGCCGCCCCGGTTGCCGAGCGCGGTGTTGGGGCTGACCAGCACCTCGACGTCGGCTTCGTAGGTCTTGGCCTGCAGCACCGTGGCCAGGGCGCCCAGGACCAGCCCGACGACGACGAACGCGGCCAGCAGCCGCCATGAGCTGCGGACGTAGCGGAGGATGCGGCTGAGGTTCACGGCGGGGCCTCGAATCTGTCGGGCGGACCTGGGCGAGCTTGAACGGGGCTCCGGCGGCTCAGGGTGCTGGCTGCCGGACGGGCTGCGGCTACCGGACAAGATAGCGTGCTGGCCGTGAGCGTTCCGGCCCGGCGACGACCACCGAGCCAACGCCTGCCGAGCCAACGCCTGCCGAGCCAACGCCTGCCGGGCCACGCCTGCCGAGCCGCGGACACGGCGACATGACCGCTGACCTGCCCGGCGCCGGCAACTCGCGGGTAGCCGCCAACACCCTGCTGTCCCTGATCGCCATCCTGGCGTTGGGTCTGACCCGGCTGATCTTCAGCCTGCTGGTCGGTCGGCACCTCGGCCACGAGGCGCTGGGGCGGGTCAACACCCAGCTGTCGATCGCGACCTTCGCGTCGCTGGCCTTCGCGACCGGGACCGCGGTCGGGGCCACCAAATTCGTTCCGGCGGCGCTCGGGACCGGCAACCCGGCGCAGGCCCGGCGGGCGCTGGAGGAGTTGCTGCGCTGGTGCGCGCTCGGGACGGCCGGCCTGACGGTCGGGGCGGCGCTGGTGCTGCCGTGGCTCTTTCCCCAGCTCTCCGGCACGGAGATCGTCGCAACCTGCGTGCTGATCGCGGCGTACTCCGCCTATACGTTCGTCCGTGGCGCGCAGTACGGCTACGGGACGATCCGCCGCTACGCGGTGATCGAGACCCTATGCGACGCCGCCACCATCGCCGGTGCGGTCGTCGTGGTGCTGCTGCACGCCCGGGTGATCCTGCTGCTGCCGTTCGTCGCCGGCTACACGGCATTCGCCGTGTTCGGCTGGCTGGGGCTGCCGCGGGGCCCGCGTACCCCCGAGATCGTGCTGCCCCACGAGGTGCGGCGCGAGATGCGCGGCTACGGTTTCTGGGCCGCCCTCGGCATCCTGGCCAGCACCGGATTCCTGCAGCTGTCCATGGTCTTCGCCTTCCGCTACGGCCACGGCGTCGAGCCCGGCCTGTACGCCGCCGCCATGACCCTCACGGTGCCGGCCTACTTCGTGCCCCGTGCGCTGTCCATGGCGTTGTTCCCCTCGATGGCCAGCGCCTTCGGCCGGGGCGACGAGCCGGAGATCCGCCGGCAACTGGACGCCGGCACCCGGCTCCTCACGGTCGCCATGCTGCCGTTCTTCGCCGCCGCGGTGCTGCTGGCCCGACCCCTGCTGGCGTTCGTCTTCAACCCGGGCTACGCCGACGCCTACCTCGTCCTGGAGATGCTGCTGGCCGCGACGTATGTCCTGATCTGCGCGATCCCGGCGGTCAATTCCCTCAGTGCCACCGAACGGGCGCTGGTACGGGTGCCGGCCGCCGCGGCCGTGTCGGGGCTGACCACCGGCGTGGTCGGCTGGCTGGTGCTCGGCCCGGCGTACTCCATCACGGGCATAGCCGGCGGCTACCTCGTCGGTGCCACCGTACAGAGCGCGATCATCATGTTCGCTGCCTGGCGGCAGTGGCGGCAGGCCTGGTCGACCCTGCTGTGGCGGGTGGGCGTGGTGGCCGGGCTGGCGACCGGGCTGGCGGCCTACGTCAACCTGCACGGCGCCGGGCTGGGAATCCGGCTGGCGGGAGCCCTGGCCGTCACCGCGCTGACCGCACTGTTGTGCCCGCGGGAGTTCCGGCTGGTGATCGGCCGGTTGCGTCAGGTCGCGGGCCAGGCACGCGGAATTCTGGCTCGCTAACTAATCGTCGGCCGGCTATCCGCTCCACGCGTCGACGGTGACCGGGAAGCGCTACGGATCCTGCTGGCCGCCCGCTGCGACCTCACCACCGCTCACACCGCGCAGACCAATCGACTCAAGGCGCTGCTGCTCTCCGGCGCCGACTTCGACCGGCAGCTTGCCCGCGGCAGCCCTCACCGACGCTGCGCTGACCAGCCTGGCCGGCGCAGGCCCCCGCTGACGCCAGCCGCGAACACGCGGTCCGGCATGCGGAGATCCGCCAGGCTCGCCGTCGCGCTACGTGCGGCCAACCAGCAGATCAAAGCCAACCGTCGTACCGTTCTCCATACTCGTGGCCCCTCGCCTGACGGCCTGAACACAGCCAGTGTCGAGGGGCCACGAGCCCCAACCCGGCATCGCCCGCCGCAGCGACGTGCCCCATCAAACCTGTAGCGCCGGAATGTGTAAGATGGCCCGACCCGGGAGGAGATGTCCGATAGATGGCCAGACGACGTGAAGCTCCGCAGCAGGCATTTGGCGTCTCGTCCTGGTCGTCGGCGTTGCTGGAAGTCGGGGAGTTCCACTGTGGACACCCTGAGTAACCGAGGGTGGAGCGAGGGATGCCCTATCCAGGTTTTACAGGATCGCCGGAGCTCGGCAGAGGTGTTCGGATTCGTCGATCAGAGCATCAGACTTCCGAGCGCGTATTCGGGAGTACATGTCAATCAAGCATTGGAGAAGCGTCGTGAAGGTAGTGCGGAGACTTGTTGTGGCCGCCGCTGTGGTTGGCCTTGGACTGTTCGGCGTACATGCGGCGTCGGCGACGACCGGTTACTCAGCAGATTGCGCTGATGTCCCCTTCGAGTTTCATTTGGGCAGCACTCTCAATTACGGGGTGAGAAACCAGTGTGCAGTGGGAGTCAGCATGAACGCCCTCATATCCGACGGCCGAAGTTCAGGATGTGTTGTCTACGGACCAGGCGAGGAAATTGACTTCCAAGAGTATGGGGACTTTGCGAACTATGTACAGGACGTCGTCTACTGCTAGCCCTGGCACTTCAAGACCGACTTGGTGAGTCGGTGTGTAGATTAGCGAAAGTGCCTGCCCGGTAAGGGATTATGGGCTTGTCGAGAGTCCATGATCGTCGAACCGAGACGCACCTTCCGGATAGAGGCCGCTCGTACCCGCCCGGTCGTTGATGTGTCTGCTGACGGCGCGGGTGTCGTGTCGCATGCCGGGTCGCGGGTTGGCCGATCTGGCCGATCGCAGCACGCTGAGCGCGCAGTTGTCTGCGGTGTTCGCCGATCGGGTCGCGTCGCAGGCCGTGCATGATCCGGGTGGGGTGCTGACCGATCTTGCTTTGCGTCTGACTTCGTGACACAGGTCGGCGTGTCTATCAGACAACATCCGATGGGTTCTCCGACTCTGCCCGGAGGATCTGATCATGACCGATTCCGATCGACGGACCGACCGCGCGGGGCGACGTGCGAAGCGGTTCCTCTCGCCGTCGCAGAAGTACGAGATCTGGTTGCAGCTGGTCCGTCAGGAGTTGACGATCGCCGAGGCGGCGACCGCCGCGCAGGTGGATCGTTCCACGGTCATGCGGATCCGCACGGTCGCGAAGGAGGGTGCGCTGGCGGCGCTGGCCGCGTCCAAACCTGGTGTTGCCGCACGCGAGCGCGACTACGAGCTGGAGTTGGCCCGCGCCGAGATCGCCCGGTTGTCGGAGACGGTCAAGGAGATGGCGGTGAAGCTGATGCTGGTCGAGGGAAAAGGCGGCTGGGGGTGAGTGGCCGGGTCCCCCGCCGGGTCGACGC
>JBBRYN010000055.1:0-24410 GCA_038237645.1 Mycobacteriales bacterium | reverse complement strand
TGCCGAAGTAGAGCCGCAGGTCGCCGGTGGGGGTGCGTCCGATGACGTCGGGCTTGCCGTCGCCGTTGAAGTCTCCGGGGGAGAAGACCGCGGTAAGGCTGCCCCAGCCGATCCCGATCAGCTTCGAACCGGACAGTGCGGCTCCGTTGCCGTAGTAGAGCCGCAGGTCACCGCTGGTGGTGCGTCCGATGACGTCGGCGTACCCGTCGCCGTTGAAGTCGTGGGACTTTGAGGCGATCGGTGCGGGCGCGTTGTCGCTGACCGATGGCTGGAGGTTGGTCCAGTCGGCGATCACCGTCGAGGCCACCCCGCCGATGTGCGATACACGCTTGATGGCCGCCGGCGCGTTGTCGGGAGCCCCGAGTACCTGAACCGCGCTGAAGTAGACCGATTGGCCGTCGCTGGACCAGGCCGGACTGGTGTTTTCGACCAACTCCGGTGCCGGCGCGATGACTGTCGGCGTGCCGCCTGCCGCCGGCAGCGTGGCGATGCTGCCGTCGCCGGTCTCGAAGGCGATCTGCGCTCCGTCCGGTGACCATGCGTGTGTACGCGCGCCGGCGCTGCCCGGAATGAGGACGGCATCGGCCGGCGTCGCACCGGTGACCCAGATACCGCTGCTCGCGCCTCCGGAAGTCCCAGACCTGATCACGGTGAGCCGGCCATCCGGGCGCCACGCGGCGATGGCGGCGGAGGAGTCGACGATCCGATAGGGCCCGCCGGCGGCGGCCACGACCCGGACCTGGGCGTACACGTTTCCCTGGACCCCCACGTCGCCGTACGCGATGGTGTTGCCGTCCGGTGACCACGTCGGCTCCAGCAAGTTGTAGTACTGCAACCCCGCGTTGGTCTCACTTGCCAGGACGGTGGTGGCGCCGGTGGACAGCACCCGGACCTCCAGCGACCACGTCTCAGCGCTCTTTCGGATGTAGGCAAGTCTCGTGCCGTCCGGGGAGGCCTCCGGGGCGGAAAACGTGCCGTACGGGCTGACGGAGGCCGACAGCACGGTCGCGATCAGCGCCGGCCGGGCCGCAGCGGCCTTCACGATCGAGAAGCCCCCGTTCACGCTGTCGGCGCGGGCCCAGAACAGCACGTCTGCGCCTGCGACAGATGATCGTCGGGAAGCCGCCGCGCCGGCGTCGGCGGCGCGCGCCGGCGGGAGCGTCACCCCCAGCAGCACCAGCACGGAGACAGCCGCAGCCGACGCGGCGACCCGCCTCGTGAAGGTATTCGGGCGTATGATCCGAAGGCTGCTGACGCTCATCATGCGCTCCCTACGAGACAGCACGTATCACGGTCAGTTACAGAGACGCTCACCTCGTGTCTTTGGTTTACCTGCTTGCGGCGCCGTCCACTCGATCTGCCGCTTCTGTGCGCCGTCGCTATGCGGACGGTCTTGCTTGGCCGGCGCAGGATCGCCTCGGTGGAGGCGCTGCCGACGCCGCCAGCAGGTCCTGGCTGGTCACCAACTCCAGCTCGCCATCGATCAGCGTCCAACGGTCGATCGAGTCGTCCTGATCCAGCTTCATGCACCACCTGCGAACGCGACTTCCGGACGCCATTCGCCCTTGATCAGGCTCCAAGCCCTCGGTTGCGGCTGGTGACACGATCCTTACCGACACCGCTTTCTCGGCGTAGGTTGGCTGCAGGGAGCTTGCGACCGAGGAGGCAGCGTGACCGACGACCTGCATGAGCGCATCGCGGCCCTGGCTCACGAGGAGCACGCCCTGCATCGCGCGCACGCCGAGGGCGAGGGGCTGTCCGACCTCGAGCGCATGCGGCTGAGGCAACTCGAGGTGGAGCTCGATCGCGCCTGGGACCTGCTCCGCCAGCGCGAGGCACTGCGCGAGGCCGGTCTGGACCCGGCCGCCGCGGCCGAGCGGGATGCGGCGACGGTCGAAGGCTACCTGTCCTGATTCGGCCGCTCGCGATCCTCGACATCGACGGCGTGGTCGCCGACGTCCGGCATCGGCTCCACCACTTGGAGTCCCGGCCCAAGGACTGGAAGGCCTTCTTCGCCGGCGCCGCGGCAGACCCCCCGCTATCCGCCGGCCTGGGGCTTGCCCGCGAGCTCGGCACGGACCACGACATCGTGTGGCTGACCGGCCGGCCCGAACGGCTGCGCCGGCTGACCGCCGGCTGGCTGCTCAGCCACGATCTGCCGGCAGAGGAGATCCACATGCGCCGCAACGGTGACCACCGGCCGGCCCGCCAGACCAAGCTGGCTGTCGTACGACAGATCTCGGCAACCCGGGTGGTCGCCGTGGTCGTCGACGACGATCCGGCGGTGGTCGCCGCGCTCCAGTCAGCGGGAATTCCGGTGCGGCTGGCCGACTGGGTGCCATACCAGGACACGCTCGGGAAGGGCCAGGAATCCGACGGTCGCACCTGACGGCGTCCACAGGCTGAGAAATGACTATTTAGAGTGGCCACCCAGGGGTCGACAATGAGAGCAGAAACCAGGAGAGCAATTCTCGACAGACAGGTCACCGACGATGTGCCAGCACCAGCCGCCCTGCCCGAGCGCCGAGGCGATCGACCGCGAGGCGGCGCGCACCACGAACTGCCACCCTGAGCAGGGCTGGAGCTTGCTGTGCAACGGCGTGGTCGTCTTCGACGACACCGGTGAGTTGCTGCCCGACGGCCGCGTGATCGCCCCGCACCGCCCGACCGACTTCGAATGGCTCGCCGCCTGATCGGTGCGACCGCCTACCGCAGCGGACTCTCAGCGGTTCGGGTCGTGGAAGTCGAACCTGATAACAGGGTTTTCCACGTCCGCTACACGGCGGCCACCGGGTGATGATCTCCTGGCACGTCGAAGCGGCCAGTTGCAGATCCCCAGCTCAAATTCTGTGCTGAACCCGCCCGACACCCGTCTCCAGCTTGCCTTGGACAACCACTTGCCCCTTGACCGCGTTCGTCGTCGGCGTGCGTCTGGCTGATGCCGGCGGCAGCGACGCGCCTGCGGCAGCGGCGTACCCGACGCCGTTACCTGCTGAGCTGGTAACGTTCCAGCAGTGAACGAAACTGAGACGGTCTTTCCACACATCAGTGGTCGCTGGTCGCTCGACTTCGCGGCGACTCTAGGTAAGCGTGGCACCCGCGACATCGAACGGATCAGTACGACGACTGCCCTCGCGGACTGGGCGGTTGAGGTCGGCATCGCGACCCGCTGTGCGGTGTCGCCACGCACCTTGCATGATGCTCGAACCTTGCGCGAGGCGATCTACCGAGCAGTTCGCTCCGTCCTCGACGAGACGACGGTCCAGCAGGCGGACCTCGACGCTATTAACCTGTGGGCGTCCCACAATGCTCCTGCCGCGACCTTGACGATCGACAGTGACGTGCTCACCAGCACGACCACGTCTGCGACGGGGAGTGAGGTCCTCGCCGCGATCGGGCGTGACGCCGTTGATCTGCTTGGCGGACCCGACAGTCAACTGATCCGCGAGTGCGACGGTTCGCAGTGCACACTGCTGTTCCTCGACACCAGCCGAGGCAGCACGCGACGGTGGTGCTCGATGAACAGCTGTGGCGCACGCACGAAGATGCGAACACTGCGCGAGCGGGCGCGACAGCACGTCCCGCACTCGTGACACTCGCCGAGCGCCTGCTCGGGACAGCAATCCCGCCTCGCCTGCGCCCAGTGCTGCTCGTCACCGCCTTCAGCGTCGTCGGCCAATGGATGTTGACGGCGTACTTGCCGATCTACGCGGTCACGCGGTTATCGATCCCCACGGCAACGGCCGGGCTGATGCTGGCAGCGGCGACCGGGACCGGCCTAGTGACGGGCCCGCTCGGCGGACGACTGGTCGACCGGATGGGCCACACAACCGTGCTGGTCGGCGGCACCGCACTCCAATCGGCCAGCGCGTTAACCCTGCTGAGCTGCCCCGAAGAGGCCGGCGCGTTCCTCGTCGCCGCGGTGATGCTCGCGCTCGCCTTCACGCTGCGCACCACCGCACAGAACACCGTCGTGGCCGATCTCGCCCTCGATCACGAACGTGATACGGCATTCGCCCTCCTGCGTACAGCGGTGAACGTCTCCGCCGCGATTGGGCCAGCCCTCGGCGCGACACTGGTCCTCGCCGGATGGCCATTCGTGTGGCTGGCCGCCCTGCTGAGCACCGCGGGACCGCCAACGACCTGGCTCGCAGTAGCCGCAGCCGGGACCGTCGGCGGACTGCTGTTCCGATTCGCGGCGCGGAACCGAACAGCACGTGCCTCCTCAGGCTGGCCGGGACTCGGCGCGAGCTAAAGGCTGAGCTCGCGGCCACCCACACCGCTCTCCGCCGAGATATAAGACGCATCTTCCCGCGCAGAAAGCGACGCTGCCAGGCTGAAGGTCGCGCCTGCCGCGCACCCAAAGACAACGGTGGCGGCCGATCGTATCCCCACCCGACTCGACGTTCCGATAGATGAACGGTGCGACGCAGTCGTACAGGTGATCGATCTTGTGTCGCAAAAGGGCTCTTGGGCAGATTTGGGGGTGCCTGAGAGCTGCGACCCTACGCCTGCGGTACGGGGCGGCTGGACACCAGATTCCGGTCGCCGTACCCCCCGTCGATGCGCCTGACCGGCGGCCAGTACTTCGCCGCACGCAGCGAGCGCACGGGGTAGGCCGCCTCTTCTCGGGTATAGGGGTGTCCCCAGCTGCCGGCGATCATCGCGGCGGTGTGCGGTGCCCCGGTCAGCGGGTTGTCCCGCCGGTCGTACTCCCCCGCCGCCACCTTCAGCGTCTCGGCCCGGATCGCGATCATCGCGTCGCAGAACCGGTCGAGCTCGGGCAGTGACTCCGACTCGGTCGGCTCAATCATCATCGTGCCGGCTACCGGGAAGGACACGGTCGGTGCGTGGAACCCGTAGTCGATGAGCCGCTTGGCCACGTCGTCGACAGTGATGCCGGTTTCCTTCGTGATGGCGCGCAGGTCGACGATGCACTCGTGGGCGACCAGACCGCCTCGGCCCGTGTAGAGCACCGGGTAGTGGGCGGCGAGCCGTCGGGCGACGTAGTTGGCGTTGAGGATGGCGACCCGGGTGGCCTCCCGAAGTCCAGCGGCCCCCATCAGCCGGATGTAGGCCCAGGAGATCGGCAGGACGCCGGCCGATCCCCACGGCGCGGACGACACCGGGCCGATCCCGGTCGGAGGGCCGGCCTCCGGGCACATCGGGTGGTTGGGCAGGTACGGCGCCAGGTGGGACCGCACCGCGACCGGTCCCACACCCGGGCCACCGCCACCGTGCGGGATGCAGAACGTCTTGTGGAGGTTCAGGTGGCTGACGTCGGCACCGAAGCGGCCCGGCCTGGCCAGCCCGATCAATGCGTTGAGGTTGGCACCGTCGAGATAGACCTGGCCTCCCGCGTCGTGCACGGCAGCGCAGATCTCACCGATGGCCTGCTCGAACACCCCATGCGTCGAGGGGTAGGTGATCATCAAGGCGGCCAGCCGTTCGCGGTGCTCGGCGATCTTGCCGTGCAGGTCGTCGACATCGACGTCGCCGTTGGCGCGGCACGCGACCACCACGACCCGCATCCCGGCCATCACCGCGCTGGCGGCGTTGGTGCCGTGTGCGGACGAGGGGATCAGGCACACGTCACGGTGGCCGGCGCCGGCCGCCCGGTGGTAGGCGCGGATGGCCAGCAGGCCGGCGAATTCGCCCTGGCTGCCGGCGTTGGGCTGCAGGGAGACGGCGTCATAACCGGTGATTTCGGCCAGCCAGCGTTCGAGGTCGGTGATGATCTGTAGGTAGCCCCCGGCCTGCTCGATCGGCGCGAAGGGATGGATGCCGGCGAACTCCGGCCAGGTGATCGGCTCCATCTCCGCCGTCGCGTTGAGCTTCATCGTGCACGAGCCCAGCGGGATCATCCCGCGGTCCAGTGCGTAATCCCGATCGGCGAGTCGGTGCAGGTAGCGCAGCATCGCCGTCTCGCTGTGGTGCTCGTTGAACACCGGATGGGTCAGGTAGGCCGACTCCCGCAGCAGGCCGGCCGGCAACGCGTCGGGCGTACCTGCGTCGAGTTGGTCGAGGGGGCCGGCAGCCACACCGAAGGCGGCCCAGACGGCTTCGAGGTGCACCGCGCGGGTCATCTCGTCGCACGAGATGCCGACCGTATCGTCGTCCACCAGCCGCAGATTGATCCCGCGTTCGCGGGCCGCCGAGACGACCGCCACGGCGCGGCCGGGCACATCGGCCTGGACGGTGTCGAAGAACTGCTCTGCGGCCATCCGAATGCCGGCGCTGCGCAGGCCGGCGGCGAGGACCGCGGCATAGCGGTGCACGCGCCGGCCGATCGTCGCCAGCCCGTCCGGTCCGTGGTAGACGGCGTACATGGCTGCGACGACGGCGAGCAGCACCTGCGCGGTGCAGATGTTGCTGGTCGCCTTCTCGCGGCGGATGTGCTGCTCCCGGGTCTGCAGGGCCAGCCGGTAGGCCGGTGCCCCGTCCGCGTCGATCGACACGCCCACGAGCCGCCCGGGGAGCATCCGCTGCAGCCCCTGGCGCACGGCCAGGAAGCCGGCGTGCGGGCCGCCGAAGCCCAGCGGCACGCCGAAGCGCTGCGCCGATCCCACCGCGATGTCCGCGCCGAATTCACCCGGTGGCCGTAGGAGGGTCAGCGCGAGCGGGTCGGCCGCCACGATGACGAGGGCGCCGCGGTCGTGCGCCGCGGCGGCGACGGAGGTGAGATCACGCACCTGGCCGGAGGAACCCGGATACTGCAGGAGGACGCCGAACGCGTCGGCGTCGGGCAGACCGGCGGTCAGGTCGGCGACCTCGACGTCGATACCGAGCGGCTCCGCGCGGGTGCGCAGCACGGCGACCGTCTGCGGGTGCACGTCGGCGTCGACGAGGAAGCTTCCCCGCCCGGCGTTTCTGCCGCTGCCGGTAGTGCTGACGGCGCGGCGCGACAGTGTCATCGCCTCGGCTGCGGCTGTCCCCTCGTCCAGCAGGGATGCGCCGGTGATCGGCAGGCCGGTGAGGTCGGAGACCATCGTCTGGAAGTTCAGCAACGCCTCGAGCCGGCCCTGACTGATCTCCGCCTGGTACGGGGTGTAGGCGGTGTACCACGACGGGCTCTCCAGCACCCGGCGCAGCACCACCAGTGGGGTCAGCGTGTCGGAGTAGCCCAGGCCGATCATTTGCACCAGCCGCAGGTTGCGGGCCGCCAGGTCGCGCAGCTGGGCCAGCGTGCCCTCCTCGTCGGCCGCTGACGGCAGGTCGAGGGGCTCCTGGGTACGGATGCTTGCGGGGATGGCTCCGTCGACGAGTTCGGCCAGGGAACCGCAACCGAGCACCGCCAGCATCTTGGCCTGCTCGTCGGCGGCCGGGCCGATATGGCGGCGGGCGAACGGCACCGCGGTGTCGAGGTCGCGCAGGCTGGGGCGGGCTGGGCGGTGGGGCACGGCGGCACTCCCTGAGTCGCGCGCCGACTGGCGGCGCTGCTGGTGCGGCCTCCCCCTCTGTCGCGAGTCGAGCCTCGCTTCAGAGTGACTTCGCCCGCACGGTCTCGGGTGCCTGAGAGGTTCCGGGGAGTGTTGCCCCTTCGGCGCGCCGCACTGGCTTCACGGCGACTCTCCCGTACGGGATGTTGCGCCTGGCACGCTACCAGTCCGGCGGCGCACGAACCGCGGGCCCGCAGCGGCAAGCACCGGGAGGCTGTCGTTGTCGCGACCTCGGTCAGGCGGAGGTGCGGCGCTGGCGTCGTGCGGCCAACTCGTCGGCGGTCGGCTGCTCCTGCAGCGGCGAGCCGTCTGCCCGCTCGTGCGGCAGTGCGGCTAGGGAGCCCTCAAGCTCGCGGAAGGCGCCACCGACGGCGATGCCGAAGACCCCCTGGCCACCCTGGAGCAGGTCCACGACCTCCTCCGCAGAGTTGCATTCGTAGACGGTGGTGCCGTCGGAAAGCAGGGTGATATGGGCCAGATCGTCAGTGCCGCGGGCGCGTAGTTGATCGACGGCGGAGCGGATGTTGCGCAGCGAGACCCCGGTGTCCAGCAGCCGCTTGACGATCTTGAGGACCAGGATGTCGCGGAAGGAGTAGAGCCGCTGGGTGCCCGAACCGGTCGCCGGGCGAATAGTCGGCTCGACCAGCCCGGTGCGCGCCCAATAGTCGAGCTGGCGATAGGTGATGCCGGCAGCACTGCAGGCGACCGGTCCGCGATAGCCGATCATCTCGTCGGGCGGGGCGGGCAACCCGTCGGTGAACAGCATCTGCTGCCCGGATGAGGATTCGGAGGAGGGGCCGCGGTCGGAATACTCCACGGGATTCCTCCATCGACGAGGTGATGGTCGAGTTGGACCAGCGCTGTTGCCGTGCCGACCGATCCTGGCCTGTGCCTGGACGGTAGATCCGGCAGCCAACTGGGTCAACGACCGGAGACGGCGTGGCGAGGTCTAAACCTATACTGGACGGTGACCCTCAGGCGGTGCCTCCCCCACCTGCCTCGAAATCCTCCGGGGAGATCTGATCCAGAAACTCGCGGAACCGCTCGACTTCGTCCTCCTGCTCGTCCGGGACGGCGATGCCGGCCTCGTCAAGCACCTGCTCGGCGCCGTAGATCGTCACCCCGGTGCGCATTGCGAGCGCGATGGCGTCGGACGGCCGGGCACTGACCCGCACCCCGCCGGGAAAGACCAGCTCTGCGTAGAAGACGCTCTCTCGCAGCTCGGTGATGTTGACTGCCTGCAGCGGCCGGTCGAGTGCCGTGAGCACATCGCGCAACAGGTCGTGGGTCATCGGCCTGGTCGGGCGCACACCCTGCTGCTCGAAGGCGATGGCGGTCGCCTCGACTGCACCGATCCAGATAGGCAGATAGCGCTCGCCGGCAACCTCGCGCAGCAGCACGATCGGCTGGTTGGAAGGCAGCTCGACACGCACTCCGACGACGCTGAGCTCGAACACGATGGCCTCCCCACGACAGCGGTGCCAATGTTGTACGCAACCTACACGGCGGGGGGCTACCCGTGGCGAGCCGACTCACTCACCCAGTTCGGATCGTAACCCTGCACGGACCAGGGTGGCATGCAGTCTGACGGACAATGCCGCCAACTCGCGAACCGTCTCCTGGGCCCTGGCCCGCGCCTCGGGATTGCGTTGCCGCGTCATGGGTGTGACGACCTGCTCGAACAACCCGATCTCCCGGTCGGCCGCGCTGCGGTAGGCCCGCAGATGCCGCGCCTCGATCCCGAACCTGCCCATGTCGGCAACGGTCTTGGCCACCAGGAGCGCGTCGCCGTCGTAGTAGCCGTTGCCCGGCCGC
This sequence comes from Mycobacteriales bacterium, assembly GCA_038237645.1. GTDB lineage: Bacteria > Actinomycetota > Actinomycetes > Mycobacteriales > QHCA01 > QHCA01. The sequence continues at coordinate 15,156 of JBBRYN010000055.1, read as the reverse complement.
GAGATGAGGCCGTATTGCTCGACTGCCCGCAGCGCCTCGTCCGCCAAGCCTGTCTCGGCCAGCAGTTCCTTACGCGACAGCCGAACACGGGAAGCATCCTGACCGAAGTCGTCGGCAGAAGGAAGTCCGTCGGTCGACACCAGCGACCTCGGCACCCGGGGGGAGCCACCGTTGACCTCCGGCGGCTCCAGCCCGCGGTCGATGGCCTCCAGATGCTCCTTGATGACCCGAAGCGGGAGGTATTGGTCGCGCTGCACGGCAAGGACGTAGTGAAGGCGCGCCACGTCGTCGCGGGAGAACTTGCGATAGCCCGACGCCGAGCGGTCCGGCTCGATCAGGCCCTCGGCCTCCAGAAAGCGGATCTTGGAGATCGTGACGTCCGGGAACTCCGGACGCAGTTGGCCGAGCACCTCACCGATGCTGAGGAAGGCCCGTGCGGATGCGCCCGCCGGAGTCATGATGCCGATCCTGAGCCGGCCACCTCCGTGGAACGCGGTCCGGTCAGGAAGACCAGGCGAAACTTGCCGATCTGCACCTCGTCCCCGCCGGCAAGCACCGCGGTCTCGATGCGTTCGCGATTGACGTACGTGCCGTTGAGGCTGCCGACATCGCGTACCGAGAAGGCACCCCCCTCGCGCCGGAACTCTGCATGCCGGCGGGAGACGGTCACGTCGTCGAGGAAGATGTCGCTCTCCGGGTGCCGCCCGGCCGTCGTGACGTCCTCGTCGAGCAGAAATCGGCTGCCCGCGTTGGGACCACGGCGGACGACCAGCAGGGCCGACCCACCGGGCAGCGCCTCGACGGCCCGGGCATGCGCGTCTGCCAGCGAGTCGGGTGCCTCCGGGGCTGCCTCCTCGATCGCTCCGAAGGTCATCGTCGACGTGGAGTCCAGCGACGGGCTTTGCCCGGACGTCTCCGACCGGGTGAGAGCGGCGCCACAGCGGGTGCAGAACCGCCCTTCGTCAGGGTTGTGCTGGCCACACCGGGGACACGTCACGGTCGCCATCGCCTCCATGCTGCGTCGGGGGGAAGTCTCTACCCCAACCGCACGTTCACGGTTAGGCGCTTCCTGAGGGTAGTCAGGGTTGTCGAAGAGGGTCAACCAAGACACGGCTTGGCCGGCCTGAATGCCCTCAGCCGTTGTCGATCCGCTGCTGGTAGGCGATCGCATTCAGCAGGTCCGCGTCCTCCACAGGCACCTGAGCCGTCAGCTCGAACATCCAGCCCTCGCCGTACGGGTCGGAGTTGACCAGGTCCGGCGAGTCGTCGAGCGCGGCGTTGCGGGCCGTCACGACACCGCTGATCGGGGCAAAGACGTCGGAGACACTCTTGGTCGACTCGATCTCGCCGATCGGCTGACCGGCCTCGACCTGGGTGCCCTCCTCGGGCAGTTGGACGAACACGATGTCGCCGAGCGCCTCCTGGGCGTAGTCGGTGATGCCGACGCGCAACCGGTTGCCCGCACCGAGCGCCTCCACCCACTCGTGCTCGGCGGTGTAGTGGAGGTGCTCCGGTGTCATCCAGTCTCCAGGTCGGTGTTGATCAGTTACTTGGCCGGACGAGCGTAATGCGGCGTGCGCAGCGGTCGCAACGCGGTCACCTGCAGATTGCGGCTCTGGTCGACCCACAAGGTGCCGCCGGCCTGGCGGACGGTGTCGGTGACACCACCTGGGATGTCGAGTGCCGTGGCCATCGTGGCCGGGTCGCCGATTGCGGTGATCAGGTACGGCGGCTTGAGCCGCGTCCCGTCCACGGCCACCCCGCTGTCGGTGTCGGCGAACCACGTGCCGGATCCCACCCGGACGGTGGCCCCGCCGGGGTCGGAGAACTGGATCGCCTCGGCACCGGCACCCCGCAACTCTTCCAGGGCGTCGAGGAGCACCTCGGCGGAGATGTGCCGGCTGCCTTCGGTCACCTTGAGCTTGAGGCCGGGGCCGTGCGCGGGCACGGTGCCCGCAAGCACGCCGAGCTGGTCGGCCCGCAGCCGCGCCTCCTGCAGTGCGGCCTGGGTACGGTTGCCGCTGGTGCTGATCCGCGCCCGGGCAAGCTGCAGGCTGTTGATGTCGGCCCGCAACCGCGTCTCGCGGGCCGAGAGGTCGTCGAGGATGCGGATCAGGTCTTCCTGCCGGGCCGCCGGCAGCGCGGCGGCCTCGTTGCTGCGCACCTGGGCAGCCAGCGCGAAGCCGAGCAATGCCAGCAGCAGCCCGATGAGCAAGCCGGCCCGGCCCTGCCGCCGGATCCCCCGGACACATCGGGCAGTCTGCGTCTTGTCAGCAGCTTCTTCATGCCCGGAACACGTGCCGGCGGATCGCGGCGACGTTGCCGAAGATCCGGATGCCGAGGACGACGACGACGCCGGTCGAGAGCTGGCCACCGACGCCGAGCTGGTCGCCCAGGAACACGATGGTCGCGGCGACCGCCACGTTGGAGACGAACGACACGACGAAGACCCGGTCGTCGAAGATTCCGTCCAAGCTGGCGCGCAGCCCGCCGAACACCGCGTCGAGCGCGGCGACGACCATGATCGGCAGGTACGGCTGCAGCCAGATCGGGACGGTCGGCTGCAGGATGACGCCCAGGACGAGGCCGACCACCAGCGCTACTGTCGCGATCATCGGCGGGCGCCTCCCGGGGCAGCGAATTTCAGGCCGGTCGAGGATGCCGCAGGCAGGTCGAGCGTGCCGGCACGGCGCACCGAGAACCTGATCCCGTACAGGTGGATGAACGTCCGGAACGAGCGTGCCACCGGGCTGTCGACGAATGACGCCTGCATCCGACCAGCATTGCCTATCGCCTGGATTTCGTAGGGGCTCGACACGGGCCGGAAGTCGACGAGGATCGCGCCCCCCGCCGAGCGGATCGTCGACGTCGGCGACAACCGCTGGCCGTCGATCGCGATCGCCTCGGCGCCGGCCTGCCAGAGCGCGTTCGCCAGCTCGGCAAGATCACGGTCCTGTACCCGGCCGGCGGCCGCCGGATCGCCTTGCGGGTTACCGGTGACCGGGTCGCTCGGCAGCCCGGCGTCGCCCACCGTCACGACGACGCCGGCACCTTGCACAGCCGTCAGCGACGCCGCCACCTCGACGTCGCGCAGTTGCGCGCTGGCCTGGCTGCCGGCCGTGCTGTCGCGCAGCGCGCGAGCCCGCTGCCCGGACAGTCGGCTGCGCTCAGCATTGGCCTGTCGCTGCAGGCGGTCCGTGAGCGCTGCGCGCTGGCGTGCGTCGGCGGCGAGCGCCGCTCGGGTCCGGGCGGCCTGGGGGGCACTCGCCGACGCCTGGACGAAGGCCGTGGCGAAGAGCAGACCCAACGCCACCAGCGCGAAGACCCGCACGGCCAGGCTCAGCCGCCGGGACCGGGTCGACGGTGGGTGTCCGGCCCGTCGGGTGGCGGCCGCGAGGTAGCCCGGCTCCAGGTGCTGCTCGAGCAGGTCGCGAAGGAGTCCGGAGGCCACCCGGCGCTCCGGGACCGGCGGTCTGTCAGTCAGTGTCCTGCCTCCTCGGCCACGGTGCGCGCTGGTCTGCGACCGGTCAGGCCAGTCAGCCTGAGGGCCTGCACGACGTACAGCCCGCCTGCCCACCAGTACAGTGCAGTGCCCCAGAGCGCGAATGCCCAGCCGATCGGGCGGGCAACGGTGGCTACCGGTCCGTGACCGATGGACAGCAGCAGGAAAGGGAACGCGTAGAGGAGGTTGAAGGTTGCCGCCTTGCCGAGGAAATGCACCGGCAGTGGTCCGTAGCCGTGCCTGCGCAGCAGGGGCAGGCAGGCGGCGAGTATCAGGTCGCGGCCGATGAGGGCGGCCGCCAACTGCCACGGGATCACGTCACGAAGGACGAATGCCACGAGGGTGGCAACGATGTAGAGCCGATCGGCGAGTGGGTCGAGCAACTCGCCGAGCCGGCTCACCTGGTTCCACGCCCGAGCCAGCCGGCCGTCGAGCCAGTCGCTGAACCCGGCGAACAGCAGGATCCCCAGGGCCGGCAGGTCTGCGTGCGGGACCAGGAGCAGGTATCCGAAGGCGGGCACGCCGAGCAGTCGCAAGGCGCTCAGCATGTTGGGCACGGTGACGATGCGGGCGCTGGCAGGGCTCGGCTGCTCGGCGCCGGCAGCCGTGGTGCCGGGCCCCCGGGTCGCGGGCGTCACGCAGACCTCCCTCGGCTGCCGCAGGGCTTCGGGCGGACGTCGATGGGCAACCGCTTCCGGAGTCTAGGGCCGACGGTCGAGCCGCTTGCGGACCACACGGTTTTCGGGCTGGGGGTTGCCGACCAGCGGCTCCGAGCCGGGCCGGCGCTTCTGCTTCGACCGCAGCCACGCCTCCATGGGATGCTCGACGAAGGTGTAGAGCGCCGCCGATGCGGCCACCGCCGCCACCGAGACGACGAGCAGCCACCACAGGTTGCCATTGCCGGGCGGTTGGTGGCCCAGTCGCTGGATCAGCACCTGGGCGACGGTGAGGTGCACCAGGTAGAAGGCGTAGGACCAGCGCCCCAACCGCACCATCGCGGGGCGGCGCAGCCACGACGGGCTGCCGTCGAGATCGCGCTGGGCCGCAGCGCCGATGACCAGCGTGAAAAGCAGTGGCAGCAGGGCCCGGTGCAGCCCGTAGACCAGATGCTGGACGGGGAGGCCGACCGAGTCGGCGTAGCCGAAGATGAATACGAGCCAGGCCACTGTCACGGAAAGGGCAGGCCACAGTCTGATCCGGACCCGGAATCCCTGCCGGACGGCGGCGGCCAGCAGCACGCCCAGGATGAACTCCCCCACCCGATAGACCGGTGACACATAGCTGAACCACACGAACGTCGACCGGGTCAACCGGCCGTGCAGCAGTTGCGGGGCGGCGTAGAGGTAGAGCAGGACGGCGGCGCCGGTAGCGGCGAGCAGCGCCGGGCGCCAGCGCAGGATCGGCCGGACGATGAAGGGGTGCAGGGCGTAGAAGAACGCCTCGCAGGACAGCGTCCAGGAGGTGGGGTTGCCCCCGAAGTGCGTCGTCGGTGCGGCCGACCACGCGTGCAACAGCAGTAGCGACAGCGCGATGGTGCCCCAGTCGACGCCCAGGTGGCGGCTGTAATAGAAGACCGGCACCGCGATCAGGATGGCCGTGACATGCAGCGGCCAGACGCGGGCGAAGCGCCGCCAGTAGAACCGGCGGGCGCTGTCCCCCTCGAAGAACGACCACGTGAGTACGAAGCCCGACAGCACGAAGAAGAACGACACCCCCGCGGCGCCGAGGGTGAACCGCGCCAGGAAGGGGATCACCGCGAAGTTCTGGATGTGCTGCAGCAGCACCATGTAGGCGGCCAGGAAACGCAGACCGGTCAGCGAGTGCAGCTGGGGCAGCCGCAACGAGTCAGGGTCGGCAACGGTGACATGCCGTCCACCGACCAGCCTCGATTGCATCCGGTAAGAGTCCTTTTGTCAGCTCCGCGCGCACACCATAGCGGACGTGGGAGGACGCTGCCGACGCCGCGTCAGCCCGCGGCCACGGGTATTCGTGTGCCATCCCCCCTCATGCCGGCGGCCGGCCTGCTCCCTGTCACGGGGCGGGCTGCAGGCTGGTGGCATCCATTGCCGGGCGCAACGCCTTGGCGAGGGTGACCCCGTCACCGGTGGCCCAGAAGTGCATGAAGAGCAGGCGCGGTTGCTCATCGAGCATGTGGTTGTGCAGCTCGACCAGGGAGATCCCGCCCCGGCGCAGTGCCTTGATGACTGCCTGCACCTCGTCGGGGCGCATCACGAAGTCACCGTTGATGGCGGCCCGATTGCCCCCGAGCGGCTGGAAGTTCACCGCCATCGTGATCCCCAGCGCCGGCGGCAGGACGTGTCCATCGGCCTCGATCTGCTCTCGGCGGGGGACGGTGAACTTGAAGATGCCACCGTCGGCGGTGCCGGTGCGCCCCAGGGCGCCCTCGATGCCGGCGGTGTTCAAGGCGACCCGCGGCTGCAGGGCGGTGGGCTTGGCCGCGGGGATGGCGGTCTGGGCAAGTGCCGCCTTGACGCCCTGTGCCAGCTTTACCGGGTCGCCCATGCCGTGGATGTGCGTCCACCAGATCGCCGGGGACATCTGGAGCAGGTGCTTGTGGATGGCCGTCTGGCTCAGGCCGGCCGCCTGCAGCGCGTCGGTGACCTTCGGCAGCTCGGCCTCGGTCACCACCAGGTCGCCCATGACCGTGGTGCCGTCGTGGAAGCGCGCGAACGCGGCGTAGCCGGACAACGACTCACCGGTCTTGATCGCCACGCCCTGCGAAACGACCGCCAGGTCCTTGCGCGGCAAGCTGACCCGATACACCGTCCCGCCGGTGAGCACGCCGACGCGGCCCAGCGCAGTGGCGACGGGCTTCCAGTCGACCAGCGACGTCTGCATGGCATCGCGGGCTGCATGAGGGGCCGGCGCTGTCTTGTGCGCCGGCCGCGGCGAGCTCGTACACGCCGCCGCGAGCAGCGCCAAGCCGAACAGGAGCGCGGCGGATCGCCCGCCACCGGCACGCCGAAAGACCCCGACCATGGTGACCCCTTCCGGATGAGGCTTGGGTGCGGAGATGCCCCATTTGCGCGGAGCGTACTGGAGCCTCGGCGAGAGTGAAAACGCCGAGCATGCAGCGCCTTCGGTCTGCCGGAACTCAGGGGAACTCAGGAGCGCCTGGTCGGCCAGGCGGGGCAGCCGCGGTCAAGGCTTACCGAGCGGTTCGAGGGCGGAGCGCCAGCCCTCGCGGGCACCCGCCGGCCCTGCAGTCTCGCCGTCGGGACGACAGGATTTGAACCTGCGACCCCTTGACCCCCAGTCAAGTGCGCTACCAAGCTGCGCCACGTCCCGGCGCCCGCGCTGCTGTCCGGTCATCAGGTGCGAACCGAGCGGCAACGAGACCCGCCGAGCCTACCGCAATCCGGTCACCGCACTCAGCGGGTACGCCGCTCCTTGACCCGTACGGAGACCTCTATCGGCGTGCCGGCAAAACCGAAGCTCTCCCTCAGCCGCCGTTCGAGGAAGCGCCGGTATCCGGCCTCCAGGAATCCGGTCGTGAAGAACACGAATCGTGGCGGCCGGGTGCCCGCCTGAGTCGCGAACAGCACCCGTGGCGCCCGTCCTCCGCGCGGCGGTGGTGGCGTGGCACCGATCACCTCGGCCAGCCATGCGTTGAGCCGTCCGGTTGGCACCCGCTGCTCCCATCCGGCCAGCGCGGTGCGCAGCGCCGGTGCGAGTCGATCTACCGAGCGGCCCGTTCGCGCCGATACGTTGACCCGGGGAGCCCAGCGCACCCTGGCGAGGTCGCGGTCGATCTCCTTCTCCAACTGCCAACGGCGGTCCTCGTCAACCAGGTCCCACTTGTTCAGGGCGACGACGAGTCCCCGGCCGGCCTCCATCGCCATCGTCACGACCCGCTGATCCTGCTCGGAGAGTGGCTCGCTCGCATCGATGAGCACCACAGCAACCTCAGCGGCGTCGATCGCCGAGGCGGTCCGCAGGCTGGCGTAGAACTCCGCGCCCCTGGCGTCGCGAACACGGCGGCGCAACCCGGCAGTATCGACAAACTTCCAGACCTCTTTGTCGAGCGTCAGCAGACTGTGCACCGGATCCATCGTGGTGCCGGCAACCTCGTGCACCACGGAGCGGTCTTCGCCGCTGAGCCGGTTGAGCAGGCTCGACTTTCCGACATTGGGCCGACCCACCAGCGCCACCCGCCGCGGGCCGGCCGTCTGGTCGCCGTCGTTGCCTGGTGCCTCCGGCAGGGCGGCCACGATGGCGTCGAGCAGGTCGCCGCTGGAGCGACCATGCAGTGCACTGACGGCGTGCGGCTCACCGAGACCCAGGGTCCAGAGGCTCGCCGTGTCGGCCTCCCCGCGCTCGTCGTCCACCTTGTTGGCAGCCAGGATCACCGGCTTGCCGCCCCGGCGGAGAATCCGGGCCACGGTGAGGTCGACCTCGGTGGCCCCCACGGTTGCGTCGACTACGAGGAGGACCACGTCGGCGGTGGCTACCGCGCTCTGTGCCTGAGCAGACACCTGACCGGCGAGACCGCGGGCGTCGGGCTCCCAGCCGCCGGTGTCGACCACGATGAACTGTCGGCCCGCCCACAACGCGTCGTAGGCCACCCGGTCGCGGGTCACCCCTGGAACGTCTTCGACCACCGCCTCCCGGCGACCCAGGATGCGGTTGACCAGGCTTGACTTGCCGACGTTGGGCCGTCCGACCACGACGACGACCGGCAGGTCCAGCACCGGGCTTTCCGCCGCATCGGCTGCCCTGTCGTCATCGGGCGCTCCCGCCGGGCCGGCTTCCGGGCCGGGTTGCCCGGTGGCGCCCGCCGTCGGGGCACCGCCCTGGCTACCGGAGTCTCGGCGGCCGGAGTCCCGGCCGCCGTCGTCCGCCTGCGTGGTCATTCCGAGTGCTCCTCAGCAGAGACGGCGACTCTTGCTCCATCGGCTCGGTGCTCGAAGAAGCGGGTCCGGCGCGCGGGCGCCACGCCCCACCGTACTTCGTCCCCGCTGCCGGCCGGCTACGGCAAGGCACGTCCGGCTCGGCGCGACGGTCTCGACCGGGGTCAGGTGCCCGGCCACGTGCCGGTGGTGCCGACTGCCTTCTCGACGAGCTCGAGCAGCCGGGCGACGACTTCGGCGATGCCGAGATCAGTGGTATCGAGCAGCACGGCGTCGGGAGCGGGCACCAGGGGGTCCAGCGCCCGGGTGCTGTCCAACCGGTCCCGACGGGAGAGGTCGGCAGCAGTTGCCGCAAGCTCTGCGGGCGCTGTCGTCCCCATCTCCGTGCCGCGCCGGTCAGCGCGCGCACCCGTCGAGGCGGTGAGATAGACCTTCACGTCGGCCTCGGGAGCGACCACTGCGCCGATGTCGCGGCCCTCGACGACAATGCCGCCGGTACCGATCAATTGGCGCTGCTCGTGCACCAGGACGTCCCTGACCCCCGGCGTCGCCGAGACGGCGCTCACCGCCCGGGTGACAGCAGCTGAACGGATCTCGGTGTCCACACGCTGGTCGTTCACGGAGATTCCCGGGGCACGCGCGTCGGTACAGACGGCGAGCTTGCTCGTCTCGGCGATGCCGGTTACTGCCAGGGCATCATCCGGGCGCACGCCGGCCTGCTGGACAGCCCAGGTCACCGCGCGGTACATCGCGCCGGTGTCGAGGTATCTCGCGTCCAGTCGCATGGCGAGCTCGCGAGCCACCGTCGACTTGCCCGATCCGGACGGGCCGTCTATCGCGACGACACCCCGGAACGGCTCTCCCGCTGGTGCGCTGGCGGCCTCCGGCACAGCTGACGGCTCCCATCCTGCGGTACGGCGATCTGTCCTCGGACATTGTGAGCTACCTGGCGGCCGGCTTTGCAACCGCCGAGTGCGCGAGATAGCCTCGCCGTCCAGTTAAGGGTGAGGCTGCATCGCTGGCAACGGCTAATCATCAACCAAGTATTCATTCTTGGCGTCCGGCTTCGAGTACGATCCAGCCGCTGCTGCCCGAGACCGGATCGCCGTTGCGGGCCCGCTGCTGTGGCCCGGGTCTGGCGCCGAGCGAGCCACATCGGCCGGCCATGGACAGCGCCCCGGCGGTTGGTGGTGCGTTGGTTGCGTTGGCTCTCCGGTCCGTACTTCGCCTCCGCGGTCGTGGACTCGCGGCGCAGCCGGGGCCCATAGGACGGCTTTGCGGTTTGTGGACTGGCCCCTCGTCCCTGGTTGGCCCCAGCCAGCCACCCTGGGACCCCGGTAGCCGGCCGAGCCGCTCGTCTGGGTTGTCCTGAGGGCCTGGGGGGGCCAGCCGCCCGAGCCGGGAGCAAGGGCGACTCGGGACGGCGGCCCCGCTGCGCCCAAAGTCGGCTGGTGCAGTCGGCTGGCGCAGTCGACCGCGCCAGAAAGCATCTGGGGCACGCGACGGCGGGGACGCGTTGGATCACCCAGCCCGGTCATGGCGGCCTCCAGGGATTCCTGCCGACCGGATCCAACCAGCGGGTGCTTGCTGCCTCACGAGGGTAGATCACGTCGTAGCTGTGCGGCGCCGTGCAAGTAGACATGGTGCATATCCGCCCGCCCCCGCGGGGTCTCCACCAAGGCGAGTAACCGCAGCACCCGCGGCAGTGCGCCAGGGACCGCGATTTCTGTGGCGCACAGCAAGGGCACGTCGGTGAACCCCAATTCCCGCGCCGCATAGGCGGGGAACTCAGCGGTCAGGTCCGGCGTGGCGGTAAAGACGACACTGATCAGGACATCCGGCGTCAGGGCATTGCGGTCGAGCACAACCTTGATCAACTCCGAGGTGCCGGCAAGGATCTGATCACGGGTGTTTGCACTGACCTGCGTAGCCCCGCGTACCGCGCGAACCGCCATCCCCTGTCCCCCCTCCTGGCCGGGCTGGTGCACGGCGACGGAGCACAACTTAGCGTCAGTGATGGAAGCGTGTGCCTCGCCACACCGCCGAAGTTCAACGTTTCACTGACATGCCGGTGAACAGCTCTGTCGACAAACTTGTATAAGGTTCTAATTGCTTGAGTCTAGAACAGCACCTCGACCAACAGCTTTGGGTAGGACCGCCAGAGGGTCCCCGCCACCCTTGTCTTCGAGACACAAGTCGACAAGCCGACGTAGAGGATCACCCTACGTGCGGTCAGATCGGGCGCATCGGGCCAGTTCGCAAGGTGTGTGAGTCCTTGTTTATGTCTACAAGTCTCTAGTGGCGCGAAGCGCATACCCTAGCGGTCATAATGTCTTGTCGACAGATCATCAAGGAGCTTCCAGGACAAGTCTTCTTGCTGCTGGGACGCTGTAGCGGCTCAGAGACCAGCCGATGAGTAAATCTGTCCCAGCTCCACCGGGGACAGCCGACGCAGCTTGCCGGCGCGCAGGTCACCCAGTCGGACGGGACCCATGGCCGTACGCACCAGCCGCGAAACCGGGTGACCGACCTCGGCCAGTAGTCGGCGAACGAGATGGTTGCGGCCCTCGTGCAGGACGACCTCGACCATGACTCGGTTGGCTGCCCCGCCGACGACACGAAACGAGTCGACGGTAACGGGCCCGTCGTCGAGAAGGACACCGGTGCGGAGTCGACGCCCGAGGTCACCGCGCACCGGCCCGGTGACCTCGGCCAGGTAGACCTTCGTCACACCGAAGGAAGGGTGCGTCAGCCGATGAGCCAAGGGACCGTCGTTCGTCAACAAGAGCAGGCCCTCGCTGTCGGCGTCGAGCCGGCCAACGTGGAACAACCGCTGTGACCGGTCGGCAACGTAGTCGGCGATCGTCGGCCGGCCCCGGGAATCGGCCATCGCGGAGAGGACCCCGCGCGGCTTGTTGAACGCCCAGTGGGCGAGGTCGGAGCGCAGGTTGATGCGCATCCCGTCTATGTGCACGACAGCCGTTGCAGGGTCGATCCGCCGGCCCTGCTCGCGGACGACATCACCGTCAACGCTGACCCGGCCAGCCGAAATCAACGCTTCACACGCCCTGCGCGACCCAACGCCGGCCGCTGCCATCACTTTCTGAAGGCGAATGGGCTCAGCGTCATGTTGAGGATGAGACATCATCTAGATCGCCAGCCTCAGGGAGAAGTGGAGCTAGAGACGGAAGGTCGGCCAAGTCACTGATCCCCAGCTTCTCGAGGAAGAGCGCGGTCGTCTGGTACAGGTGCGCTCCCCCGGTCGCGTCGCTCCCGCATTGCTCGATCAGCCCGCGCGCAGCCAGGGTGCGGCACACGCCGTCGACGCTGACCCCTCGGATCGCGGCGATCCGGGCCCTGGTGACGGGCTGACGGTAGGCCACGACGGCCAGCGTTTCCAGCGCAGCCTGCGTCAGCCGGGCAGCTTGGCCACCGACGACGAAGCGCTCGACCACGTCGGCGAAGCTGTCCCGGGTATACATTCGCCACCCCCCAGCCACCTCACGGAGGTCGATTCCGCGGCTGCCAGCGGCGTATTCGCCGGCCAGCCGATGCAGGCCGGCGACCACTGCTACAAGGTCCACGCCGACCACCGACGCGAGCGTCGCAGCCTCGACGGGAACGTCTGCCACGAACAGCACTGCCTCCAGCCGGCCACGTAGTACTTCCGCAGGGACATCGCCGCTGTGTCCGTCAACCTGGGCGTGAGCCGGCGCTCGCACGTCAATTATGTCAACCTTGGGCGGTATGGCCGGTGACCCGGGGCGGGGCGATGCACCGCGACTCACGTCTGCTGCTCCTCATCGTCATGGGAGGCGCCGTCCCCGGCTACGTCGGCCGGGGCGCGGCCGGTCCACCGGACTCGCAGGTCGCCCAGCGGAACCATCTGGTCGAAGGTGACGGCGCCGTCCCGATACAGCTCGAGGAGCGCCAGAAACCGAGCTACTACTTCCACCGTAGCCGTGCAGTCGGCGACCAGGCTGCGGAAGCTTGCCGCACCCAGCCGCGCGAGCTGCCCGCGCAATAGACCGGTGTGCTCCCGGACGCTCACCCGCGCGACCGTCACATGTCCCACGTCGACGACGGGAGGGTTCCTGGGAATAAGCGCCTGGCCGGCGAGCACGGCGAATTGATCCAATCCGATCCCGAGCAGCACGTCCGGAAGCAGGTCAGCGTACCTCGGCTCCAAGGTTGCGCTCCGGGCAAACCGCCTCTCCTGCGCCCGCTCGAGGGCCGACATGTGCGCAGCCGCCAGCTTGTAGGCGCGATATTGCAGCAGCCGGGCGAACAGCAGGTCGCGCGCCTCCAGGAGGGCCAGGTCTTCCTCGGCCTCGACGGCGGCGGACGGCAGCAGCCGGGCGGCCTTCAGGTCGAGCAGGGTGGCTGCCACGACGAGGAACTCCGTGGTGGCGGCCAGGTCCCACGCGCTTCCCGACTCGCCGATGTAGGCGATGAACTCATCGGTCACCCGGGAGAGTGCCACCTCGGTGACGTCCATCTGATGCTTGGCGATCAGGCCGAGCAGCAGGTCGAAGGGGCCTTCGAAGTTGTCCAGGTGGACCTCGAAGCCGCGGCCGGGCGCCGCAGGAGCAGCCAAGGTGGGCCCTGCTACTGCGCTCATTCAAGCCCGCCATCTGCGCCCGCCGCGACGGCTCTCGTGACGGCATATCGACAAGTCCCTGGATGCCTTGATCGGCAAGTTGCTAGATCAGCTCGCCAACAAGTCACTAGGCGCGCCCGGCTAACAGTCACCAAATCGATATCCCGATGTGGCGTCAGCGGCCGGTCAGCCGGCGCACAAGCACCGATGCGTCACCCTTGGCATCGAGGTCGGCCAGCACCACCGCAAGCGCCTCGCGCACGATCCGGCCGCGGTCGACCACGAGCCCGTGCTCGGCACGCAGGGACAACCGGGCGCCCTCCAGGTCCAGCAACTCCTCGGGCGAACAGTAGACGGTGATCTTCTCGTCGTGTCGTTCGCGCCCGCTGGGCAGCCGGTCGCCGGCTGCGGCGCCACCACGAGTACGGGCAGTTCGCCGCACCGCCGTACCCCGCGGATCGCTGCGGCGGTTGGCACGGGAATCCAGTGCGGGCACCTCGCTCAGTGTCGGCGGCGTCGCCGGGACCTGTTTTTGCGCATCACGGTCGAGCCGATCGGTCTCGTCGAGCCGCCCCGTCAGGTCGTGCCGGCCCTGCCGCTCGCCGAGAGCGCTCGCCGGCGGGCCATCCGGCTCAGTTGACTGGTCGAGCGCCAGCGCCGAGCCACTGGTGGCGCGGAACAACTCGGCAGCGCCCGGCAGGTTGGTGCGGCGGCTCATCGGGACAGGACCTCCTTGGCGAGGTTGCGGTAGGCCGCGGCACCGGCGGAGCTCGAGGCCCAGGTGGTGATCGGCTCCCCCGCCACGGTGGTCTCCGGGAAACGGACCGTGCGGTTGATGACAGTGTCGTACACCCGGTCGCCGAATGCCTCGACGACCCGGGACAGAACCTCCCGACCATGCAGAGTACGCGCGTCGTACATTGTCGCAAGAATGCCCTCAAGCTCCAGCTGAGGGTTAAGCCGATGACGGACTTTGTCTATAGTGTCAATCAAGAGTGCGACGCCACGGAGGCTAAAGTATTCGCATTCGAGCGGCACGATTACGCCATGGGCAGCGGTTAACGCATTGATTGTGAGCAACCCCAGAGAAGGCTGGCAGTCGATGAGGATGAAGTCGTAGTCGTCCACCACGGGGCGGAGCACCCGCTGCAGGGTCTGCTCGCGGGCGACCTCGTTGACCAGGTGCACCTCGGCACCGGAAAGCTCGATGTTGCTTGGCAGCAGGTCGAGCCCGGCCACGTTGGTCTTGAGGATGATGTCCTCGGCCGACGTGCCCTCCTCCAGAAGCAAGTTGTAGATGGTGCGGTCGAGTTGGTGAGTGCTCACGCCGAGACCCACGGACAGCGCCCCCTGAGGGTCGAAATCCACAAGCAGCACGCGGCGGCCGTACTCCGCGAGCGAGGCGCCCAGGTTGATCGTCGAGGTGGTCTTGCCGACCCCGCCCTTCTGATTGCACAAGGCGATCACCCGAGCCGGACCATGATCGAGGACGGGCGCCGGCTCGGCCCGGGCACGAACCGGACGCCCGGTGGGCCCCAACCGGCCAGGCGCGGCGATCGACTCGATGGCCTCGCCCACCGCCGGCGCGGGGCCGACCGGGCCTGGGGCGGAGGGCTGTGCGGAGTCGGCAGGGGCCGTGTCGGCGAGGGTGGCTTGAACCGGGCCCCGCTGCGGTGTCGACATATCTCTAAACCCCTTCGACGACGTGACGACGACTAATTTTATCTGCGGTTGAATTTCTCTAGAAGTCCGTTGAGTCCTTCGACGACTGTAGGAGCGGACCATACCGACTGCAACAACCACCCCAGCGCGCCGCAGCAGGGATTTGAGGCGTCGGAAAGAATCATGTCCGCGGCCCCAAGACGTTGATCTTCGTGCCGGATTCGGTCGTGGTGCTTCTGCCGAGTGGGGGTTCGGCTAGGTGGTGTCGCCTTGGCAGCGAATCCGGGTGTCTTCGTGATCTTGACCCTGGCTATGCGGGGATGGTCGGCGGCCGTCGCGGCGGCTGGGTTGGGTTGGGTTGGGTTGGGTTGGGTTGGGTTGGTGGAAACCTGCAATACTCTGGTACTAGTAGAGTGTCGCCGCTAGTTCGATGGGTATGTGTGGTCGGCTGTTCTGGTTGATACTTGACCGGAAGGAGTTGACGGCGTGCCTCGTCCGAAGGAGTTCACGGTCTTCTTGGG
>JBBRYN010000054.1:0-25056 GCA_038237645.1 Mycobacteriales bacterium | reverse complement strand
TTGACACCCCGCTCAGCCCGCCACCTCTCGATGACGAACCGGGGTCTGCTACTGGGCGTTCCGGTACCTACCCAGGCGGGACTCACACCCGCTGGCCTAGTCCAACTTGCAGGACGCAACACGCTGCGGAGCGTATCCGGCTGCTCAGCAGGCCAGCGCCACCGCGACCAGCGCCCGGAAGGTCGGCGGCAACGACTCGATCGGCACCCCGAGCTCGTCGGTGAAGATCTCCACCAGCCAGCCTCCCTCGCTGTTGGTCCCACCACCGGCCAGCAATCCGGCATAGCCCGAAGCCGTGAGCAGCGCCTCGTTGGCGAGGGCCGCCCCCGAGTGGCTGGTGACGACGGCGAACGCCCCACCGGCGACCGCGGCGGCGCTGGCCGGGTAGTCGTCGAGCTCCAGCAGCGAGCCGACGGCCGCCCGTGGGTGGATCCGGCCGCGCCACCGCTCCCGGTCGGCGGCCGTGCTCACCGCGGTGAGCATGGCGGCGCCGGCCGGCGCGTGCCAGACCCACCAACCGGCGGCACCGAGCAGCACGGTGAGGCACTCGGCCAGCCCCTCGAGCCGGGCCCGGGCCGGCGCCCCGCACAACTGGTCGAGGACCCGCAGGCCGGCATCGAGCAGCCGCCCCCGGTCGGGCTCCCGGGCCGCCGTCACCCCGGCAAGGTCGTCGACCACCAGGGCGGGCGGCGCCGCTGACCTGACCACTACCTGCTTGGCCGGTCGGGGGTTCCTCGGCAGTGGGTCGCGGCCGGCCACCACCGGACGCGTGGCGCGGTTGCGCTTCGCGCGGTATTGCGCCTCGTCGGCGAGGCGGACCAGGGCAGACGGCGTCTCGGCGGGCAGCACGCCGTCGGTGGCGGCGACGCCGCAGGACACCTGCGCCTCGCCACCCAGATGCGCGGTCAGGGAGCAGATCTGCCGGGCCACCGCGAGCGCCGTGGACAGGACGTGACCGTCGAGGACGACACAGAACTCGTCGCCGCCGACCCGGGCGGCCAGGCAGCGATGGATGGAACTGCTGGCCAACGTGAGGGCCGAGGCGACGTCGACGAGCACGGCATCGCCGGCGTCATGGCCCTGCTCGTCGTTGACCTGCTTGAGCCCGTTGACGTCGCAGGCCACCAGGGACACCGGGGCGCCGCTGACCCGGTGCCGCATCATCGCCGCTTCGAGCAACTCGTCGACGGCCCGGCGGTTGGCCAGACCGGTGAGCGAGTCCGTGTAGGCCAGCCGAGCTACCTTGGCGAAGGATTCGGCCTGCTCGACACTGGCCGCCACCTGCCGGGCCAGCGCGCGGGCGAGATCGCGGTCGGGACGGTCGAAGGGCGCCTGGCCGACCTCGCGGGCCGCCCACAACGTGCCCCAGTTGCGACCCTTGAGCGTGATGGGCACCTGGATGGCGTAGCCCTTGCCCAACGCACGCAACGCGGCGGCGTCGCCCGGATCGAGGTAAGGGTCGGCGTCCAAGGCCAGCGCTTCACCCGCGGCATGCCGGCGCACCGGGCCCAGGCGGCCGACGTTGACCAGGATGCGCTGCACCTCGCTCGTGCGCTCCAGCCGCGCCACGGTCAGCGAAGCGGCGTCGAGCGCGGCCCGGGCGGCCTCGGCCGCCATGTGCACGACATCGGCCGGCGCGACCGAGCCGGGGGCGACAGCGTGACGGCTCGACCGCACGCGGGACCGCTCGACCGCACGCCGGTCGCCAAGGTCGTGCGGTTGGACCATGCAGCCCCCTAGCTCACCGCGGGTGGCCCCCCAGACTGCCGCAGCTTGGCGGCGTTGTCGCGTATCCGGACAAACTCGTCACACTCAGTTCGCCGGAGTGCGGCGGCTGCGCGGCCCGGCCCGCAGCACCTGGCTCGGCAGCGCGCGCCCGACCAGCCCTTCGGCCTGCCGCGCGGCCTCGATCAGCAGCCCGAGGTCGATCCCGGTCGCGACGCCCATGTCCTCGACCATGTGCACGAGGTCCTCGGTGCAGACGTTTCCGGTCGCGCCCGGGGCGTAAGGACAGCCGCCGAGCCCGCCGACGCTCGCGTCGAAGTCGTCGACGCCCACGGACAGGGCGGCCAGCACGTTGGCCAGGCCGGTGCCCCGGGTGTTGTGGAAGTGCAGGTTCAGCGGCAGGTCGGGCAGCGCCGCGCGCGCCGCGCCGACCAGCCGGGTCACCCGGGTCGGGGTGGCCATCCCGGTGGTGTCGCCGTAGGACAGACCGTCGGCTCCGTCGGCGGCCGCCCGGCGGCCGACACCCACCACCCGGTCGACCGGCACATCCCCCTCGTACGGGCAGCCCCAGGCGGTCGACACGATGACCTGGCAGGTCGCGCCCGCGTCGTGCACCGTCTGCAGGATCACCGCGATGTCGTCCAGGGACTCGGCGGTGGACCGGTTGACGTTCTTGCGGTTGTGGGTGTCCGACGCCGACACGACGACCTCGATCTCCCGGAAGCCCGCATCGAGCGCTCGCCGGGCGCCGACCAGGTTGGGCACCAGGGCGGAGTAGCGCACGCCGTCGTCCCGCTTGATCTGCCGCCAGACCTCGTCGGCGTCGGCCATCTGCGGGATGGCCCGGGGATGCACGAACGACACGGCCTCGATCCGGCCGACGCCGGTGCCGGACAGCGCGTCGATCAGTGCCACCTTGGCGCTGGTGGGCACCGGCGCCTCGTTCTGCAGCCCGTCGCGCGGCCCCACCTCGCGGATCGAGATGGCTGACGGGAGGTCGCTCATGAGCCCGAGGTTAGTGCGCGGCGGCACCCCGCCGCTCGGGTGACGCCCTTACGCTGGCCGGACCACGCTTCTGCCGCGCCAGCGACGTCAGCCGGAGGTCACTTCCTTGGCAGTGCTGCTGGCTCTGGCGGCCGCCGTCGCCTACGGGGCCTCCGATTTCCTGGCCGGCCTGCTGTCGCGCCGCGTGAGCTTCCTCCAGGTGGGTGCCCTCGCCCAGGTCACCGCCACGGTGACGCTGTTGGCGGCTCTGCCGTTCACCGCGCCGCCGGCACCGACCGGGCCGGCCCTCGCCTGGGGGGCGGCCAGTGGCGCCGGGGCGGCCCTGGGCACGTTGGCGCTCTACCGTGGCCTGGCGGCCGGCCAGATGGCCGTCGCGGCTCCGCTCAGCGGGGTGGGGGCGGCCGCGCTGCCCGCCGTCGCCGGGTTCCTGCTCGGCGAGCGGCCGACGCACCTGGCGGTCGCCGGCATCGCGCTGGCCCTGCCGGCCGTGTGGTTGGTCTCGTCGGCGGGGGGCGGTACGCCGCCGGCCGGGCGGCAACGAATGGCGGCGGGCGTCGTCGAGGGCCTGCTGGCCGGAGTCGGCTTCGCGGTGCTGTTCGTGGGGCTCGACCAGGCCGGCGATCGGGCCGGGCTCTGGCCCGTGGCCACGGCGCAGGTGACCTCGGCGGTCCTGCAGTCGGCAGTCGCCCGCTCCCGGCGGGTGCCGCTGCGGGCCGGCCTCCGGCTGACCGGCGGCGCTGCGGCCGCCGGACTGCTCGGCACCTCGGCGATCGTGCTGTTCTTCCTCGCCACCCATGCCGGCCTGCTCACCTTGGCCTCCGTACTCACCTCGCTGTACCCGGCGGTCACCGTGCTGCTGGCCCGGATCACCCTCGGCGAGCGGTTGCGCCCGCTGCAGGCGATCGGGCTGGCCCTGGCGGGAGCCGCCATCGTGTTGATCGTGACCGGCTGATCAGCGGTGCTCGTGCCGCTCGCTGTCGTCCTCCATGAGTTGGTAGATCCGGCCCTGCACGCTCTCGACCCGCGGCACGTCGTCGAGGACGACCTGACCGCGCTCTCCGGCGGATTCGACGGTCAGCGTGCCGCAGCCGAGCAGGCGCTCGAAGAAGGAGTGCTCGAAGGACACGTCGTTGATCCGCGACAGCGGCACGTCGCGACCGGACCGGGACAGGATCCCGCGCCGGATCAGCACCCGGTTGGAGGTGATCACGAAATGCGTGGTCCGCCAGCGCAGCAACGGCAGCACGGTGAACACCAGTACGACCAGGACCAGCAGGGCGATGATCACGTACCGCAGGACGGCGGACTCCGTCTGCGCGGCGCCGAAGGCGGCCAGCCCGACCGCGACCAGGAAGATCGCCACCGGGACGACCAGCATCTTCCAGTGCGGATGCAGCCGCAGGACGACCTCCTCGTCGTCGGCGAGCAGCCGATCGGGGTAAGGCATGCGACCTCCTCCTACCGTGCGTCAGGTCGCAGCGTACTCAGCCCGCAGCCGCCCGTAGGTGAGCTACGTCGCCGGCCGTGACGGACCGGCGGGAGCCGTCGGCCAGGGCCAGCACAAGGCGGCCGAAGGCGTCCACGTCGACCGCGGCCCCGCTGACCGCACCCTCGGGCAGCACGACCTTCACCTGCTGACCGAGCGTGTCGCAGACGGCAACGTAGCGGGACCGGACGTCGGCACCGGCCAGCCAACCGTGGTAGTCCTCGGCCAGCGCCCGCAGCATGGCCACGAGCAGCGGCAGGCGGTCGGCGCAGGACGCCCCGGCCAGCGCCAGCGAGGTGGCCTGCTCGACCGGAAGCTCCGCCGAGCGGGTCGACACGTTGAGCCCGATGCCGAGCACGACCGCGTCCCCGGCGACCTGGGCGAGCAGTCCCGCCGCCTTGCCCCGGTCGGGCCCGACCAGCACGTCGTTGGGCCACTTGAGCACCGCCTCGACCTCGGCGACCCGGCTCAGCGTCTGCGCGACCGAGACGCCGGCGAGCAACGACAGCCAGCCCCACGCTGCCCGCGGCACGGCCGGCCGGAGGAGCACCGAGAAGGTGAGGCCGGCCCGTGGTGGCGACAGCCAGGTCCGGCCCTGCCGGCCATGTCCGCCGGTCTGCGCCTCGGCGACGAGGACCGCGCCCTCGGGCGCGCCGGCCGACGCGGCGGCGACCAGGTCGTCGTTGGTCGACCCGGTCCGGGCGACCACCCGTACCCCCGTCCACAGCGAACCCGGCCGGACGAGTGACCGGCGCAGCGTCGCCTCCGACAGCGGCGGCCGGTCGAGGTCGTCGTAGGCCGAGGGCACGGTGGATACGCTACTTCGATGGAAGGGCCGGACATCCACACGACCACCGGGAAGCTCGCCGACCTCGAGGGTCGTACCCACGAGGCGGTGCACGCCGGATCCGAGCGTGCCGTCGACAAGCAGCACGCCCGCGGCAAGATGACCGCCCGCGAGCGGATCGAGGCATTCCTCGACCCCGGGTCGTTCGTCGAGACCGACGCGCTGGCGCGGCACCGGTCCACGGCATTCGGGCTGGCCGACAACCGCCCGTACGGCGACGGCGTGGTGACCGGCTACGGCACGGTCGACGGCCGCCCGGTGTGCCTGTTCAGCCAGGACTTCACCGTGTTCGGAGGGAGCCTCGGCGAGGTGTTCGGCGAGAAGGTCGTCAAGGTGATGGACCTCGCCATGAAGACCGGTTGCCCGTTCATCGGGATCAACGACTCCGGCGGCGCCCGGATCCAGGAGGGCGTCGTCTCCCTGGGCCTCTACGGCGAGATCTTCTTCCGCAACGTCCGCTCCTCCGGGGTGATCCCGCAGCTCAGCCTCGTCATGGGTCCGTGCGCCGGCGGCGCCGTCTACTCCCCCGCGCTGACCGACTTCACCCTGATGGTGGACAGGACCTCGCACATGTTCATCACCGGGCCCGACGTGATCAAGACGGTGACCGGCGAGGACGTGGAGTTCGAGGAGCTCGGCGGGGCGCACACCCACAACACCAGGTCCGGCGTCGCCCACTTCCAGGCGGCCGACGAGGCCGAGTGCCTGGAGTCGGCCCGGGCCCTGCTGTCGTACCTCCCCAGCAACAACCTCGACGAGGCGCCGGTCTATGCCGGGCTGCCCACCCTGGAGACCACCCCCGAGGACGAGAAGCTCGACCGGGTCGTCCCCGACTCGGCCAACCAGCCGTATGACATGCACACGATCATCAGCGGGATCCTCGACGAGGGGGAGTTCCTCGAAGTGCATGCGCTGTTCGCGCAGAACATCCTCTGCGGGTTCGGGCGGGTCGACGGCCACTCGGTGGGCGTCGTCGCCAACCAGCCGATGCACTTCGCAGGGACGCTCGACATCGACGCCTCGGAGAAGGCCGCGCGCTTCGTCCGCACCTGCGACGCCTTCAACATCCCGGTGCTCACCTTCGTCGACGTGCCGGGTTTCCTGCCCGGCACCAGCCAGGAGTGGGACGGCATCATCCGGCGGGGCGCAAAGCTGATCTACGCCTACGCCGAGGCCACGGTTCCCAAGGTCACGGTGATCACCCGCAAGGCCTACGGCGGCGCCTACGACGTCATGGGCTCCAAGCACCTCGGCGCCGACGTCAACCTGGCCTGGCCCACCGCGCAGATCGCCGTCATGGGCGCGCAGGGGGCGGTCAACATCCTCTACCGGCGGGAGATCGCCGAGGCCAGCGATCCGGACAGCCGGCGGGCCGAGCTGATCACGGAATACGAGGACCAGCTCGCCAACCCCTACATCGCCGCCGAGCGCGGGTACGTCGACGCGGTCATTCCCCCGTCGCAGACCCGGGTGCAGGTGGTCCGGGCGCTGCGTGCCCTGCGCGGGAAGCGGGAGACGCTGCCGCCGAAGAAGCACGGCAACATTCCCCTGTGAGCGAGCGGAGCGAGCGGAGCAGATGATGGCTGTGAGCGAGCGGAGCGAGCGGAGCAGATGATGCTGTGAGCGAGCCGATCCGCATCGTCGGGGGCCGGCCCAGCGACGAGGAACTGGCCGCCCTCGTGGTCGTACTCATGGCTCGTAGGACAACCGCCGCCGAGGATCCCGCTCCCCCGTCCCGCTGGCGCGACCGCACCCGCGTGCTCCGCGCTCCGCTGATGGCCGGCCCGGGGGCGTGG
Organism: Mycobacteriales bacterium; assembly: GCA_038237645.1. GTDB lineage: Bacteria > Actinomycetota > Actinomycetes > Mycobacteriales > QHCA01 > QHCA01. The sequence continues at coordinate 18,197 of JBBRYN010000054.1, read as the reverse complement.
CGCGCCTCCGCCCTCCCGTATTGAGCCCCGCCGCTGCGGCGAGGTTCAGGCGGGGAGGGTGGCCCAGGCATCGGTGATCATGTCCTCCAGGGTGCGCCGGCGCTGCCAGCCGAGATCCCGTTCGATCCGCTCGCTGGAGGCGACCAGGCGAGCGGGGTCGCCGGCCCGACGCGGCCCCTCGGCCACCGGCACCCGGTGACCCGTCACCCGTTGCACCTCCGCGAGCACCTCACGCACCGAATAACCCGAGCCGCTGCCCAGGTTGTAGATGCGATGCTCACCCGCAACGGCGCCGTCGAGAGCCAGCAGGTGCGCCTCGGCCAGATCGGCGACGTGCACGTAGTCGCGGATGCAGGTGCCGTCCGGCGTCGGGTAGTCGGTGCCGTGCAGCGTGAAGCCGTCGCGACCAGCGCCACCGGGTTCCCGAACAGCACGCAGCAGGTTGGGGATCAGGTGCGTCTCGGGATTGTGCCGCTCACCGCGCCCGCGGTAACTGCCGGCCACGTTGAAGTAGCGCAGGCTCACCGCGGCAAGCCGGTAGGCGGTGGCGTAGGCAGCGAGAATCCCGTCGACGACCAGCTTCGAGGCACCGTAGGGGTTGGTCGGGTGGGTCGCCGCGTCCTCCCGGACGGGCACCTGCTCGGGCTCGCCGTACGTCGCCGCCGTCGAGGAGAACACGATCCGACCGACACCGCAGGCAAGCATGGCGTCGAGCAGGTTGAGCGTCCCGACGACGTTGGTACGGAAGTACAGGTCGGGCTGTTCGACCGACTCACCGACCAGGGCACGGGCGGCGAAGTGCAGGACGCCGTCCAGGGGTTGCTCGAAGACATCGGTCAGCGCCGCACGGTCCAGCACGTCGGCCCTGACGAAGCGGGCACCCGCCGGGACGGCGTCCTCGTAGCCGTTGACCAGGCTGTCCACGACGACGACCTGGTGACCGCGGTCGAGCAGCACCGCTGCGGTGACGCTGCCGATGTAGCCGGCCCCACCGGTGACCAGCACCCGCATGATGCGTCCTTTCCGTTGCCCGGTCGCGGCCCACCCTAGACTCCGGCCATGCGCAAGGTCCTGATCGCCAACCGCGGCGAGATCGCCGTCCGGGTGGTCCGGGCCTGCCGCGACGCCGGACTGGCCAGCGTGGCGGTCTACGCCGACCCCGATCGCGACGCCCTGCATGTCGACATGGCCGGCGAGGCCTTCGCCCTCGGCGGCAGCACACCGGGTGAGTCCTATCTGCGCATCGACCGGTTGCTCGACGTGGCCCGGCGCAGCGACGCCGACGCCGTGCATCCGGGCTACGGCTTCCTAGCCGAGAACGCCGACTTCGCCGACGCGGTCGTTGCCGCCGGCCTGACCTGGATCGGCCCCACGGCCGAGGCGATCCGCGCGCTGGGCGACAAGGTGCGAGCCCGGCACATCGCGATGGCCGCCGGCGCGCCGCTGGTCCCCGGCACCAAGGGCCCGGTCGCCGGGTCCGACGAGGTCATCGCCTTCGCCGAGGAGCACGGACTGCCGGTCGCGATCAAGGCGGCCTTCGGCGGCGGCGGCCGGGGCCTGAAGGTCGCGCGGACCCTCGCCGAGATTCCCGAGTCCTACGCCAGCGCCGTCCGCGAGGCCGAGAGTGCCTTCGGCCGGGGTGAGTGCTTCGTCGAGCGCTACCTCGACCGGCCCCGGCACGTGGAGGCGCAGGTGCTGGCCGACCTGCACGGCACCGTGGTCGTGGTCGGCACCCGCGACTGCTCCCTGCAGCGCCGGCACCAGAAGTTGGTCGAGGAGGCGCCCGCACCCTTCCTGACCGACGGGCAACACGGCGCGATCCACGACGCGGCCCGGGCGATCTGCCGCGAGGCCGGCTACTCCGGCGCCGGCACCGTGGAGTTCCTGGTCGGAGCTGACGGCATCGTGTCGTTCCTGGAGGTCAACACCCGGCTGCAGGTCGAGCACCCCGTCACCGAGGAGACGAGCGGGATCGACCTGGTCCGCGAGCAGTTCCGGATCGCCGATGGTCAGCAACTCTCGGCTGGTGACCCCGCGCCGCGCGGGCACAGCTTCGAGTTCCGGATCAACGGCGAGGATCCGGGCCGCGGCTTCCTGCCGGCCCCCGGCACCGTCACCCGATGGGAGCCGCCCGAGGGGCCGGGCGTGCGGGTGGACAGCGGGGTGGTCGCGGGCACTGTGGTGAGCGGCGCGTTCGACTCACTGCTGGCCAAGGTGATCGTGTCCGGCGCGACCCGGGTCGAGGCACTGGAACGGTCCCGCCGGGCGCTGGCCGAGATGGTCGTCGAGGGAATGGCCACGGCCCTGCCCTTCCACCGCGCCGTGGTCAGCGACCCGGCGTTCACCAGCGAGCCCTTCGGCGTGCACACCCGCTGGATCGAGACCGACTACGACAACCAGATCCCGCCCTACGCCGGCCCGACAAGCACCGAGACCGAAGCCGAGGATCGGCAGACGGTGGTGGTGGAAGTGGGTGGCCGTCGCCTGGAGGTGTCACTGCCCGCCGGCCTCGGGCCGGGTTCGGCGGGCGGCCCGACCCGGAGCAAGCCACCCGGGCGCGGTGCAAAGCGCAAGGCCGCCGGGGCGAGCACCGGCGACGCCCTGATCAGCCCGATGCAGGGCACGATCGTCAAGGTCGCCGTGGCCGACGGTGACACCGTGGCGGCCGGCGACCTGGTGGTGGTCCTGGAAGCGATGAAGATGGAGCAGCCGCTGCCGGCGCACAAGGCCGGCCGGATCAAGGGCCTCACCGCCGGGGTGGGGTCGGCCCTGACCGCCGGCGGCACCGTGTGCGAGATCGTCGACGAGGAATAACCGGGGAGGCCGCCCAAACCTGCATGATCACCGTCCGAGGCCCGCGAGGCGGGGACTGGGGCTGAGCGGGTCAGTCGGGCTCGTGCTGCATCAACTGCCGCGCGGTCTCGGTGATGGAGCCCGACAGCGACGGGTAGATCGAGATCGTATGCGCGATCTGGTCGACCGTGAGGTGGTTCTCGACGGCCAGCGTGATCGGCAGGATCAGCTCGGAGGCCCGCGGCGCGACGACCACCCCGCCGATGACCAGCCCGGAGGACGGCCGGCAGAACAGCTTGACGAAGCCGTCGGTGATCCCCTGCATCTTGGCCCGTGCGTTGGTGGCCAGCGGCAGCTTCACCGTGCGCGCGGGCACCCGGCCACTGTCGACAGTGGACTGACCGACGCCGACCGTCGCGATCTCCGGGTCGGTGAAGACGTTGGCCGACACGGTGCGCAGCCGCAGCGGCGCGACCGCCTCCCCCAGCGCGTGCCACATCGCGATGCGCCCCTGCATGGCCGCGACCGACGCCAGCATCAGCACCCCGGTCACATCGCCCGCGGCGTACAGGCCCGGCACGGCCGTCCGGGAAACCCGGTCGACGCTCAGGTAACCACCTGCGCCGAGCCGCACCCCGGCGGCCGCCAGGCCGAGGTCGGCGGTGTTGGGGACCGACCCGACCGCCATCAGCACGTGGCTGCCCTCGACCGTGCGGCCGTCGGTCAACTCGACGACGACACCGTCGCCGTCGCGCGTACCGGTGCGCCGGACCGCCGCCGCGCGGGACCGTGACAGGATCGTCATCCCGCGGCGGGTGAACACGTCCTCGATCAACGTGGCGGCGTCGGAGTCCTCGCCGGGCAGCACCCGGTCACGGCTGGAGACCAGGGTGACCTCGACACCGAGGGCCAGATAGGCACTGGCGAACTCCGCCCCCGTGACGCCCGAGCCGACGACGACGAGATGCTCGGGCAGGGCCGGGAGGTCGTAGACCTGCCGCCAGTCGAGGATCCGCGCACCGTCGGGCTCGGCGCCCGGCAGGATCCGCGGGCTCGCCCCCGTCGCGATCAGCACGATGTCGGCGTCCAACGTCTCCTCGCCCACCGCCACCCGGTGGATCCGGCCGCCGCCGGTGTCGATCATCCGGGCTCCGCCGCGGACCACCCGCACGCCGGCCTTGGCAAGGTGCCGGCCGACGTCCACCGACTGTGCCTTCGCCAACTCCCGGACCCGGCTGTGCACGGCGGGGGCGTCGACCCGGATCTCGGCCGGCTTGCCGGCGTCGATGCCCAGCCGGTCGGCGGTGCCGAACGCCGTCATCGCGTCGCTGCTGGCGATGAAGGTCTTGGAGGGTACGCAGTCGTAGAGCACGCATGCTCCGCCGAGCCCCTCGCGTTCGATGACGGTCACGTCTGCGCCGACCTGGGCAGCCACCAGCGCCGCTTCGTAGCCCGCCGGCCCGCCACCGATCACCACGATCCGGGTCACGCCGAGCATTCTTCCGCACCCGGCGGCAGACCTCGCGGCGCGGCCGGCCGCGCGCGTCCAGCCAGCTCAGCCGACGCCCTTGCGCTCCCCGCGCAGGTCGATGGGCGCGCGCGGCTGCAGCGAGGTGACCAGCGCCCGGATCGACTCGGCGAATCCCGGGGACGCCGGATAGTCGGAGTGGCCGAAGACCGGCGGGTCGGCGGTGTCGCCGGGTGGCCGGGTGAAGCTCGACGTGGGCAGCAGCCGCCTGTCGATCTCGTCGAGCACCGGGCCGCCGATCGGGTCGGTCTCGAAGTACAGGTTCTTCCACCGGGGGCCCTGGCCCGCTGCGGTGACCGCGTCGCGAACGACGGCCAGGTCCTGCGCCGAGAAGTACGCGGGGAAGAAGGCGCTGTAGAGCCGCGTCAGCGGTGAGCCGTAGGTCAGCAGTGCCAATGCCGGAAGCTCGTCGTCGTCCGTCAGTTGCAGGACGGTGGCGGCGACCAGCACCGAACCCTGGCTGTGACCGGCGAGGATGACACCCGACTCGCCGGCGGCACCACGGCCGAGCCAGCAGACGCGAGTAATGAGGTCGGGCACGGAGCGCTCGGCGTAGCACGGTGGCGCGAGGGGGTGGGCATCGCGCGGCCAGAAGGTCCCGATGTCCCAGGCGATCCCGACCAGCCGGCGGGTCTGGGCCGTCTTGTAGGCCATCCGGCCGAGGACCACGAGGGCGATGGCGAATGCACCGACCAGGTAGGCACCGGCGTTGGTGAGCAGGCTCAGCACCACCGCGGGTTTGGTGTAGGGCGCCACGAGATCGACGGCCCCTTGCCCTGCAGCACCACCAGGACGGTAACTGCCAGCGAGCCCAGTGCGCCGGGCACGAACAACACCGCGAGCAGGGTGCCGGCATGGTTGCTGAGCGCCGCCGCACCGGCCACCCTGGCGATCTGCCGGACCCGATCGGGATCCGCCTCCCGGTCGAGGTCGAAGTCCGTGCGTACCTGCTTCGCGGCCCGGGCCACGAGCCGGGGTTGCAGCCAGAACCTGACCACCAGTCCCAGTGCTATCAGGCCCGCACAGCCCATCAGGAAGCCGAAGCCGGCCCACGCGTAGGGCTGCGGGGGCTCCAGCCGCTCCACGGCTTCACCGGCCGAGCTGGGCACGCCGTTGCCGTCCAGCCAGTCGGCGATCCGGAACGACGCGCCTGCGGAGAACGCCGAGGCGAGGAACAGCGCCATCGAAGCGACGATCGGCGTGCCGAATCCGCCCAGCGCGACGCGGTAGGGCAGTCGCCGGCCGCGCAGCACGGCCGTCGCGACCGTGAGCAGCACCAGCAACCCCACTTGCGTGGCGAACAGTGCCGTCACGGTGCCGGTGAACCCGGGCAGGGCTCCGCTCGACGACCAATCGGGCCGGGGCAGCACCGCGTACCAGATCGTGGCCGGCACGCTGAGCAGCGCCACCAGGCGCAGCAGCGTCAGGGCGGGTACGAGGTCGGCGCTGTCGCGGCGCACGACCCGGGGCACCCAGACGGCGGCCGCGGTCAGCAGCAACAGGAGGCCGGCCGTCCAGATCAGGACCCAACCCGTCAGTGCCCGATCGGAGCCGACCGCCCGGTCGTGCCGCATCACCGGCCAGGCGAGAGCTGCAGTGATCGTGGCCATCGCCACGACGATGTGCAGCAGCCGCAGCCGGCCGACGAGGTGCCGGCCGTACCAGAAGCCAGGGTCGGACAGGCTGCAACCGGTACCCTCGGCGGCCTTCCGGCTCTCGTACCGCTGCCAGGTGCGTCGGCCGAGATACCACAGCAGGCCGATCGTGAGCAGCGGGCCGACGGCACCGACGGCGAGCCGGCGGCCGGGCTCGGCGAACCACCCACGGCCGAGAAAGGCCAGATAGGACCGGTGCCCACCGCACACGTGTCCGGGGCCGGCGCACTGCCAGGCGACGAGATCCATCAGGATGCCGACGGCGGTCAACAGCACGGTGCCGGTCAGGGTGAGGGCAAACATCCGGCACAGGCCCAGCACGGTGACCTCGGCCACGACGACCCGCGTGGACTCGTCGCCCGGCCGCCGTCGGCGCGGTCGCATCCAGGGCGCCATGTTGGCCAGCATCGCCGGGAGCAGCAGCAGCCACAGCGCACGGGCGGACGCGCCGGAGGTCAGATTGCCCCAGCTGTAGGCCTCCAGCCGCGGGCCGCCCACGCCGTCGACCGGGTCGGCTTCGTCGCTGGGCCGGAAGAACCCGGCCGAATCGTCACCGGCCACCCGCCGGACGTGCGGGCGCAGCAGGATGTTTTCCGGCGGCGTGCCGCTCACCCCGTGTACCCGGAGTTCGGTGATCGCCGATTGTGACATGGTGTGGCCTCCCCGCGACCGGCTGTTGAGAGGCTATCGCCGTACGCGGCCCGCCGAAGTCAACTTCCCGACAGTCGCTTTCCCGAAAGTCGCCACCCATGCGACAACTTCCGGGAAAACGTCGCGAAAGACCGCGGGTCAGCGGGTGCCGCCTCCGGCGCGCAGGGCGGTGTAGACCGTCTGGATCAGCAGCCGCATGCCGACCTCGATCGCCCGCTCGTCGATGTCGAAGGTGCCCTGGTGCAGGTCGACCGGCGGCAGTCCGGGGCCGGCCACGCCGAGCCGGGCGAGCGCGCCCGGGACCTTCTCCAGATACCACCCGAAGTCCTCGCCGCCGAGGCTCTGCGGCGTGTCGGCAACCGCATCCGGGCCGAGGGCGACGGCGGCGGCAGTCTTCAGCAACTGGATCGCGTACGGGTCGTTGTCGACCGGGGGAACGCCGCGCAGGTATTCGACCTCGGCGGTGGCCCCGGTCGACACGACGACGTCGGCCACCAGCCGGCGGATCAACTCGGGGGCACGGACCCAGGCGTCCCGGTCGAGCACCCGCACGGTGCCCCGCAGCACCGCGCTCTGCGGTATCGCGTTGGCCGTCCGGCCGGCCTGCACCTCGCCCCAGACGACGGACAGCCCGGCCCGCGGGTCGACCAGGCGGGACAGCAGCCCGGGCACCTCGACGATCACCCGGCCGAGCGCGTAGACGAGGTCGGCGGTGAGGTGCGGCCGCGCGGTGTGACCACCCGGCCCGGACAGGTAGACCTCGACCATGTCGGCCGCGGCGGTGATCGGCCCGCTGCGCAGGCCGACCGTGCCGGTGGCCAGCCGGGGGTCGCAGTGCAGGGCGAACACCTGCTCGGCACCGTCGAGCCCGTCGGCGGCGATGACGTCGAGTGCCCCGCCAGGGGTCAGCTCCTCGGCCGGCTGGAAGACCAGCCGCAGTCGTCCCGGAAGTGGGGTGGGTGCGGCCCGCAGCGCCATCGCCGTGCCCAGCAGGATCGCCGTGTGCACGTCGTGCCCGCAGGCATGGCAGACCCCTTCGACCGTCGAGCGATAGGGCACGTCCTTGACGTCGAGGACGGGCAGCGCGTCGATGTCCGCCCGCAGCGCCAGCACCGTCTCGCCGCTGCCGATGTCGCAGACCACGCCGGTGCCCATGGGCAGCACCCTCGGCTGCAGGTCGACCGCGGTCAGCTCCGCGCAGATCAGCTCGGTGGTGGCGTGCTCCCGGCGGCCCAGCTCGGGATGGGCGTGCAGCCGGCGGCGCAGGGCGATGACGGCACCGCCGTACCGAACGAGCCAATGGTCGAGCCAGGTCGGCGCGTCAGCTCCGGGCTCGGGCGTCCTCACGCGGCAGACCTGTCCTCATCTCCGCTAGCAAGCTGTCGACGACGAACGTGAGGTCACCCTCGTTGGCCGCGGCGACGGCTCGCTGGCGCTGGTAGCTCGGGCCGACCTCGAGAATCCGGTGGACCCCGGCAAGCTCCTCGGCACAGTCGAGCTTACGTGCGTACGGCATCAGCTCCTCGGCCAGGTCGGTCAGCGCGGCGCGAACCGGAGCGAGCGTTCCCCTCTCGTCGACGACGATCACCGCGTCGGCGCCATAGCGCGCCGCCCGCCATTTGTTCGCCTTGACCACCCAGCTCTTCGGGCACGGCAGCGTGTAGCCACGCTCCAGCTCGGTCTCCAGCCGTTCGACCAGGCACTGGGCGAGCGCGGCCAGGCCCGCGATCTCGTCGAGGGTCGGCAGGCCGTCGGCGATCCGCAACTCCACCGTGCCGAAGTCCGGGTGCGGCCGGATGTCCCACCACACCTCCCGGACCGTCTCGATGACGCCGGCGTTGATCAGCGTCTCCATGTATTCCTCGAACTCCGCCCAGTCGGCAAGCTGGTGCGGCACCCCAGCCGTCGGCAGCGCCTCGAAGATCTTGGTCCGGACCGACGCCAGCCCGGTGTCGATCCCGAGCCAGTAGGGGCTGGACGCCGACAGGGCGAGGATGTGCGGGATGTAGGCCGTCAGGGCGTTGACGATGGGGATGACATGGTCCTGGCTGTGCACGCCGACGTGACAGTGCACGCCGAATATCTGCAGCTGCCGGGCGAGGATCTGGTTGTCCTGGATCAGCCGCGCGTACCGCGGGTCGGGGGCGATCCGCTGGGTGGCCCAGTTGGTCGTCGGATGGCTGCCCGCACACATCAGCCCGACGTTGCGCCGGGCAGCGACCGCGGCGACCTCGGCGACGGTCGCGGCCAGGTCGGCGCGTGCCTCGGCGACCGTGCCGCACACCCCGGTGATGACCTCGATGGTCGACTCGAACAGCTCGTGCTTGGCCTTGGGGAGCGCCCCGTCGCCGGCCGGGCTGAGCTCCGCCAGGATGTCGCTCGCGGCGGAGGTCAGCTGCCGGGTCTCGAGGTCGACGAGTTGCAGCTCCCACTCCACCCCGAGGCTGGAGCGATCCGACGCCGAGAACGGGATGTCCATCAGAATCGCTCGGTGGGCGAATAGACCCCCCAGACCCCGCGCAGCGCGTCACACACGTCGCCCACCGTCGCCCGGACGCGCAGCGCGTCCCTCATCGGGTAGAGCACGTTGTCACTGCCCTCGGCCGCCTTGCGCAGGTCGGCCAGCGCCGACTCGACGGCCGCGCCGTCCCGCTCGGCCCGCAGCGTGGCCAGCCGTTCGCGCTGACCCGCCTCGAGCTCCGGGTCGACCCGCAGCGGCTGATACCGCTCGTCGTCGTCCACGACGAACCGGTTGACCCCGACCACCACCCGCGAGCCGTCCTCGATCGACCGCGCGACGTCATATGCCGCCCGCTCGATCTCCTGCTTCTGAAACCCCTCCTCGATGGCCCGCACCGCACCGCCCATCTGCTCCACCCGGGCCATCAGCGCCACGGCAGCCGCCTCGACGTCGTCGGTCATCGCCTCGATCGCGTACGAGCCGGCAAAGGGGTCGACCGTCGCGGTCACGTCGGATTCGTGAGCCAGGACCTGCTGGGTGCGCACGGCCAGCCGCGCCGCCTTCTCGGTCGGCAGCGCGATCGCCTCGTCGTAGGAGTTGGTGTGCAACGACTGGGTGCCGCCGAGCACCGCACCCAGCGCCTGCACGGCCACTCTGACCAGGTTGACCTCCGGCTGCTGGGCGGTCAGCTGCACGCCGGCGGTCTGGGTGTGAAACCGCAGCATCGTCGACTTCGGGTGCTGCGCGCCGAACTCCTCGCGCATGATCCGGGCCCACATCCGGCGCGCGGCCCGGAACTTCGCCACCTCCTCGAGCAGCGTCGTACGGGCGACGAAGAAGAAGGCCAGCCGGGGGGCGAAGTCGTCGACGGCCAGCCCGGCGTCGAGGGCCGCCCGGACATACTGCACGCCGTTGGCCAGGGTGAACGCGATCTCCTGCGCGGGCGTCGCACCCGCCTCGGCCATGTGGTAGCCGGAGATGGAGATGGTGTTCCAGCGCGGCAGCTCAGCGTGGCAGTAGGCGAAGGTGTCGGTGACGAGGCGCAGCGACCGGGCCGGCGGGTAGATGTAGGTGCCGCGGGCGATGTACTCCTTGAGCACGTCGTTCTGCACCGTGCCGGTCAGCCGGTCGCCGGGCACCCCCTGCTCCTCGGCGACAAGCTGGAGGAGGAGCAACAGCAGTGCGGCCGGCGCGTTGATGGTCATGGACACCGAGACCTCGCCGAGCGGGATGCCGTCGAAGAGCACCCGCATGTCGTCGATGGAGTCGATGGCCACGCCGACCTTGCCCACCTCCCCGGCGGCCAGCGGGGCATCGCTGTCCATGCCCATCTGGGTCGGCAGGTCGAAGGCCACCGAAAGCCCGTGCGAGCCGGCCCGCAGCAGGTGGTGGTAGCGCGCATTGGACTCCTGGGCGTTGCCGAAGCCGGCGTACTGCCGCATGGTCCAGGGTCGCTGCGTGTACATGGTCTCGTACACACCACGGGTGTACGGGTATGCGCCAGGCTGTCCCAGCCGCTCGCCGAGGTCGGCCGGCAGGTCGTCGGGGCCGTAGACTGACTTGACCGGCAGGCCGGACTCGTTCGTGCGCTCCGCCATCCTCAGAGTCTAGGTTCTCATCTCGCTGCGCTCCTCGCTCCGCTCGATGCTCGCTCGACCAGGCAGTCATCCCGCTGCACTCGATGCTCACAACCAGTCGGCGCTCGCCTCCTTGCCCGGTGGCGCTCCCGAGTATTCTCGGCGCCGATGGTTCGCCGGTCGGACCAAGAGAGCAGGTAGTAAGCCGTAGCGTGAGCATCCCCACATCAACTCCGGGTCGCACCATCGGCGGGCGCTACGCGCTGCAGTCGACCATCGGCGCGGGTGGGATGGGGACCGTGTGGCGCGCCTTCGACCAGGTGCTGCGCCGCCAGGTAGCGGTCAAGGAGGTGCTGCTGCCACCGGGGGTTCCGCCCGCCGAGCGCACGATGCTCTGCGAACGCACCCTGCGCGAAGCACGAGCCGCCGCCTCCCTCAACGTCGCCTCGGTGGTGACGATCTACGACGTCGTCGAGGAGGACGATCGGCCGTGGATAGTCATGGAGCTGCTGGCGGCGCGCAGCCTGGCCGAGATCATCCGCGGCGACGGGCCGATGCCGCCGGCCGTCGTCGCCGACGTAGGGCTCCAGGTGATCGCCGCGCTCGACGCCGCACACCAGGCGGGCATCCTGCATCGCGACGTCAAGCCCGGCAACATCCTCGTCGCCTCCGATGGGCGGGCAACCCTCACCGACTTCGGCGTCTCCCGGACCACCGGCGACTCAGCGCTGACCAGCACAGGCCTGCTGCTCGGGTCACCCTGCTACATCTCTCCCGAACGGGCCCGCGGCCACGAGCCCGGGCCGGCCTCCGACCTGTGGTCGCTGGGGGCGACGCTGTACGCAGCGGTCGAGGGCCGGCCGCCCTTCGACCTCGGCGACGCGCTCACCACCCTCACCGCGATCGTCACCGACCCGCCCGAGCCGTACCGGCGGGCCGCCGAGCTGACCGAGGTGTTGAGCGGCCTGCTGGAGAAGGATCCCCTGAAGCGGTGGGACGTGCACCGGGCGAGTGCGGGCCTGCGCTGGGCCCGGGCGACGGCACACGGCGGCGTCCCGCTGAGCCCCGAGGCTGAGCACGCCAATGCGACCCGTGTCCTCGATCCGCACCGTCCCACGCCGCCGGCTGCCTGGCCGACGGCCGCGGCGGCCGGCCGGCCGCTGCCCAACCAACCGGCGCAGGATCATCCGGCACAAAGCCAACCGGCACAACGCCGGCCGGCACAAGACCATCCGGGACAAGACCATCCGGGACAGGGCCAACCGGGACAGGGCCAACCAGCGCCGAACCGGCCGCCGGCCAACCCACCGACGCTGGTCCAGCAGGCGCCCGGCTTCGGCCAGCCGCCGCCCCGGTGGTCACCGAACGCCCAGCAACCCCCGCACCAACTGCAGCCCAACCGGCCGCCGGTCTCCCACCAACCCCGATCAGCCGCCCGGCGGCGCGGCCGGTTGGCCCTCGTGGCCCTGTTCAGCCTGCTGGCCTTGGGTGGGGCCACTACCGCGGCCTACCGCTTTGTCCCGCCACTGCTGCACCGCAGCGGCCACACGATCAAGACTCCGGCCGCGACCGGCGTGCCGGCGGGCTACCGGCGCTACAGCGACCCGGCCGGCTTCACCATCGTCGTGCCTCAGGGCTGGCGGCAGATCCCCAACGGCAAGTCGGTGGACTTCAAGGACCCCGGCACCCGGCGGTTCCTGCGGCTGACCGTTTCCCGGGCCGGTGGTCACGACGTCGCGGCGTTGCTGGCAGCCAACGACCGGCGGCAGGACGGCACGCTGCGGGGATACCGCAAGGTGGCGATCCAGCCGGTGCAGGTGGCCGGCCGCCCAGGTGCCGACTGGGAGTTCACCCACACCGTCAACGGCAACCGGCACGTCGTCGAGCGCAGCTTCGTAGTCGGCGACCGGTGGTACGAGTTCTACCTCTCCACCCCGGAGGAGCAGTTCGAGCAGAGCAGGCACATCGTCGCCACGGTTGCCGACAGCTTCCACAACCAGTAGCCGTGAGCTCAACGCCGCAGTCCGACGCGCGGGCGGCCGCCGACCGGCTCGCCGCCTTGACCAGCGCGGTGCACCACGACGTCGCCGTCGTCCTCGGCTCCGGGTGGCGGGCCGCTGCCGACCGGCTCGGCCCGGCCAGCGCCGAGGTGATGGTCACCGACCTGCCGGGTTTCAGCGCTCCGGCCGTGGCCGGTCACTCCGGGCTGGTCCGCTCCGTCGCCATCGGCGACCGGCGGGTGCTGGTGTTCCTCGGCCGCACCCACCTCTACGAAGGGCTCGGCGTCGCGCCGGTGGTGCACGGGGTGCGCGTCGCCGCGGCCGCCGGCTGCGGCACGGTGGTGCTCACCAATGCGGCGGGGGGTTTGCGGGACGGACTCGTCGTCGGCCAGCCGGTGTTGATCAGCGACCACCTCAATCTCATCGGAAAGTCGCCGATCGTCGGGCCGACCTTCGTCGACCTGACCGATCTCTACTCCGCGCGGCTGCGCCGGCTGGCCAAGGACGTGGATCCGAGCCTCCGGGAGGGGGTCTACGCCGCACTGCCCGGCCCGCACTACGAGACCCCCGCGGAGATCAAGATGCTGCGGCTGGCCGGCGCCGACCTGGTGGGCATGTCGACCGCCCTGGAGGCGATCGCGGCGCACGCGCAGGGCTGTGAGGTGCTCGCCCTGTCGCTGGTGACCAACCTGGCAGCGGGCATCTCCGGCGAGCCGCTGGACCACACCGAGGTCCTGGCGACCGGCCAGGACGCCGCCCGGCGGATGGGCGACCTGCTGGCCGAGGTGGTCGGCCGGCTGTGAGCCGCATCCTGATCACCGGTGCGGCGGGGTCGATCGGCAGGGTGCTGGCCCGGGACCTGCCGGCGTACGGCCTTCGGCTGCGGTTGCTCGACCGGCAGCCCATCACGGCCGACACCGGGTCGACCGGCAGCCGGACGGTCGACACCGTGACGGCAGACATCACCGACGCGGTGGCGCTCGACGCGGCGCTCGACGGTGTGAGCGCCATCGTCCACCTGGCCGGGAACCCGACCGAGGCACCCTTCGCCGACATCCTCCGCAACAACCTGGACGGGACCTACCAGGTGTTTGAGGCCGCCCGGCGGCACGGGGTGCGGCGGATCGTCTACGCGAGTTCCAACCACGCCGTCGGCTTCACCCCGCGAGCTCCGCTGATCGGGGCCGACGTGCCGCCCCGGCCGGACACCTACTACGGCCTGAGCAAGGTGTTCGGTGAGGCGCTCGGCCGGCTCTACGTCGACCGGTATCACCTCCAGGTGGCTTGCCTGCGGATCGGTTCCTTCGCCGAGCGGCCGACAACGCCGCGTCACCTGTCGACCTGGCTCAGCCACCCCGACGCCGTCCGGCTCGTGGCGGCCTGCCTGGCTGCCCCCGACCTGACGTACGCCGTCGTCTATGGCATCTCCGCCAACACCCGTGGGTGGTGGGACCTCGCGCCGGGCCGGGCGCTCGGCTACTTCCCGATCGACGACGCCGAGACACATGCCGCGGACATTGTCGCGACCCACGGCGAGGCGGACCTGGCCGATCCGATCCATGCGCTGCTCGGCGGGCAGTTCACCGGCCCCGAGTTCGACGCAAGTAGTCATGCCCCCGACCTGCCCGCACTCGTGGCCGACTGGATCGCGGCCGACCCCGACCCGCGGGCCCGCACCGAATTGCAGGCGCTGCTCGACGCCGGCAGCCCAGCGGCCCTGGACCAATTGGCCGAGCGATTCGCCGCGCCGCTCACCTTCGGCACAGCCGGCCTACGCGGGCCGCTGCGGGCCGGTCCGAACGGTATGAACCGCTCGGTCGTCCGCCGGGCCGCCGCCGGCCTCGCCGCCTACCTGAAGGGCGCCGGAGCCGACGGGCCGGTGGTGATCGGCTACGACGCGCGCCACGGGAGCACCGATTTCGCCCGCGACTCCGCCGCCGTGGTGCAGGCGGCCGGCCGACCCGCGCTGTTGCTGCCCGGCCCGCTGCCCACCCCGGTGCTCGCTTTCGCCGTCCGGCACCTGCACGCGGCCGCCGGCGTGATGGTGACTGCCAGTCACAACCCGCCGGGTGACAACGGCTACAAGGTCTATCTCGCCGACGGCAGCCAGATCGTGCCGCCGATCGACCACGAGATCGAGGCCGCAATAGGTGCCGTGGGCTCGGCCGCTGAAATCGACCTCGATGACGGCTACCAGGTGCTCGGCGAAGACGTGGTGCACGCCTACGTCCGCGAAGTCGCCGGGCTGGTGTCGCCGGGACAACCGCGCGACCTGACCATCGCCTACACGCCGCTGCACGGCGTCGGGGCGGGGGTGGTCCGCGCCGTCTTCGCGGCGGCCGGGTTCCCCGACCTGCACGTGGTGGCCGAGCAGGAGCGGCCCGATCCGCGCTTTCCGACGGTGGCCTTCCCCAATCCCGAGGAGCCCGGCGCCACCGATCTGTTGCGGGACCTGGCGATCGCCGCGTCGGCCGACCTGGCCATCGCCAACGACCCGGATGCCGATCGCTGCGCCGTGCTCGTTGGTGGCCGGATGCTCACCGGAGACGAGGTCGGCGTACTGCTCGCCGATCATTTGATGGCCCGCGGCAGCCGTCCCGGCGCGACGTTCGCGACCACCATCGTTTCCTCGTCGCTGCTGGCCGCGATCTGCGCCCGGCGCGGCGTGCCCTACGCCGAGACGCTGACCGGCTTCAAATGGATCATGCGCGCGGGCGAGGACCTCGGCTATGGCTACGAGGAGGCGCTCGGCTACGCCGTGGCGCCGGACCTGGTGCGGGACAAGGACGGCGTCAGCGCGGCACTGCTGCTCGCGGAGATGGCCGCTGCCGGCAAGGCCGCCGGTCGCACGCTGGGCGACCGGCTCGACGAGATCGCCGCGGAATACGGCGTGTACGCGACCGGCCAACTGGCCGTACGCGTGACCGACCTCCCGGACATCGCGGCGATGATGACCCGGGTACGCGGCAAACCCCCGTCCCGCCTGCTCGGCCGGCCGGTCACCGCCGTCGATGACCTGCTGCCCGCGGCGGACGTCCTGCGGATCCGCGCCGACGGCGTGCGGGTCGTCGTCCGGCCCAGCGGCACCGAGCCGAAACTCAAGGCCTACCTCGAAGTCGTGGTGGAGGTCGGCGGGTCGGACGTCGAGGGCGCCCGAGCGGTCGCGGCCGACCTGCTGGCCATCCTTCGTACCGAAGTGGCGACCCTGCTCGGCGTCGACTGAGCCGCGCGGGGCGCGCGGAAACCGGTGACGCGACAGATCGCGCAGTCACCGGGCCGCAGTTGAATCGGACCCGGCGCTGCAGTCGCCGAGACCGATCCCGGCCGCGTTGGTGGGCAGGCCGGCCAGGGGGCCCGACCCGACCGACAACCCGCCGGTCGTGCTGCCCAAGACCTTGGGCATGGAGTCACCTCATCCGCCGATCGCGGCTTACGCCACGACAGTCGAACGGTCGGTCTCGCCACTCGCTCCCCGAACGGTCTAGGCGACCGATTGTCTCCGTGCCCGGCTCACGCCGGGTCGGTGAGGACCGTTCGGATCAATGCGTCCCTTTCGCCTCCGAGGGAGGCTCCGAAGAGCTTCGAAGGTTCTCTCCCATCGGCAGGTCCCGGCCGGAGCTTGAGCCGGTTGGGGCTGGAGCCGGCCGGGCCATCAGACGGCGCCGAACTGGCGGTCGCCGGCATCGCCGAGCCCCGGCACGATGTAGGCCGAGTCGTTGAGCCGATCGTCGACGCTCGCGGTGACGATCCGCACCGGCAACGAGCTGGCGGCGAGCCGCTGCAGGCCCTCGGGCGCGGCCAGCGCGCAGACGATCGTCACGTCTGTGGCACCGCGGGCGATGAGCAGACCCACGCAATGCAGCAGCGATCCGCCGGTGGCGAGCATCGGGTCGAGCACGATCACCGGCCGATCGGTCAGGTCGACGGGGAGGGACTCCATGTAGGCCCGCGGTGCGAAGGTCACCTCGTCGCGGGCCAGCCCGACGAAGCCCATCTGGGCCTCCGGGAGCAGGCCGAGAGCTGCCTCGGCCATGCCGAGGCCCGCCCGCAGCACCGGCACCAGCAGCGGCGGCTGCGCCAATCGCGTCCCCTGCGCCGGAGCGACCGGGGTCTGCACCACCTCGTGCGCCACCGGCAGCCCACGGGTCGCCTCGTAGACCAGCATCAGGGTCAGCTCGCGCAGCGCGGCGCGAAACTCCGCCGGGTGCGTGCGCTCGTCACGCATGGCGGTCAGCCGGGTAGCGACGAGCGGATGGTCAACGATGAGTGTCTGCACGAGTCGACACCGTATCGCCCCGTTGATCGCCCTGCTGCCGGAGCAGTTCGGCGATGACCACCTGGATCGCACCCGCGATCGGGATGGCGGTGAGGGCACCGAGGATGCCGGCGACCTCGGTGCCCACCAGGATCGAGACGATCACGACCAGCGGGGACAGCTTGAGCGTCCGCCCGTAGATCAGCGGCCGGATGGTGTGCCCCTCGACCACGTGATAGACGACCAGCACGCCGAAGACGACTCCGGCGCGCACCGGCCCTTCGGCAAGGGCCACGGCACTCAGCAGCACCGTGACGATGACGGGGCCGAGGTATGGGACCAACTCGATGACGGTGACGAAGACGCCGAGCGGAAGCGCGTACGGGACCCCGACAACGAGCAGCAGGACCGTGGCGACCACCCCGGCGAGCAGGCTGGCCAGCAGGTTGCCGGCGACGAACCCGCCGACCGCCCGGTAGACGCCCCGCCCGATTCGCTCGACCATGCCGCGATGGCGCTCGGGGACGAGGATCGAACAACGCCGCCGCCAGTCCGGCCCCTCGAGCAGCATGAAGAGGGTCAGGAAGGCGATGATGATCAGCCCGACGATGCTGCTGGCGACGCCCTTGGCCACGGTCAACCCGGACTCCGCGACCCCGGTCAGGTTGCCGGCGGCGGTGCTGCTGGTGGCGCCCATCCGCTCGACGATGTGATACCTGGTTTCCAGTGACCCGAAGGGCCCCTTGCCATTCTTCAGGTCGGTGATGAAGCCCGGTGCCGTGTGCACGAAGTTGGTCAACTGGACGACGACCGGGGGAATCAGCACCAGGACCAGCAGGGCGAAGACCGCGACCGCCACCGCGTAGACGGCGATCACCGCCCAGTGCCGCTGCATGCCCCGTCGCTGGAAGAACTCCACCGCCGGATTGAGCGCGAGAGCCAGGAACAGCGCGATCGCGACGAGCGTCAGCGCCGTCTTGGCCAGCACGACGAACTCGACGGTGGCCGCTACCGCGACCAGGACGCCGACGACGAGCAGGACCGACCGCGGCCGGAAGCGCACCACCCGATCCGCACCGCTGACTCGGCCCGCTGCCGGTGCGGTCTCGTCGATCGAGGGGGTCGGGGTCGAACGCTCGGTCATTGGTAGTCAGGGGCGCAGTGCCGCCGAAGCGGTCTGTTTCCCCGTTCCCCTTTCAATCCGTGCGTGCGGTTTTCCCGCACACGGCTTACCGACGGTCTTCTGGTCGGGGTTACGCAGTCTTCGGATAACGGAT
>JBBRYN010000053.1:0-25377 GCA_038237645.1 Mycobacteriales bacterium | reverse complement strand
TAGGCCGAGCAGCCGCTGCCGGCGCCGGCCCAGGCCTTCTCGGTCCAGCCGCGGCCGGTGCCGGGGGCTTTGACGAGGCTGGTGCCGCCGACGGCGGTGACCGAACGCAGCACGGCGGGGAAGGACGCGGGGCCGAACCCGGAGTCACCGGAGCTGACGGTGATCGCGGTGCCGGGGTGGTTGTAGTGCCGGGCGTAGGTGCCCATGCCGTTGAACTCGTTGGTGCCGTAGGAGTTCGACACCGCTGCCGCGCCCAGCCGCACGGCGGAGTCCACGGCGGCTCCGAGGTCGTCGAAGCTGGGCTGGTTGCCTTCGACGAGCACGATGTTGCAGCGCGGGCAGGCCGCCGAGACCATGTCCAGGTCCAGGGAGGTCTCCACCGCCCACCCGGCATCGGGGTCGGGCAGCGGTGCGGGGTTGCTCTGCTGGTTGACCTTGCGGAAGCAGCCGTTGGCGGTGGTGCACGGCGGCAGGCCGTAGGTCTTGCGGTAGACGGCCAGGTCGGCCTCGGCATTCGGATCGTCGAAGGCATCGACGATCGCCACCGTCTGCCCCACACCGGCGGTCTTCGACGGCAGCCGGTAGGCCGCCTGCAACTGCGCTGGGCCCAACCCCTGCGGCAGCGCCCCCGCCGCCGCCGGCTTCGCCGCCCCCCGCCGGTAGACCGCGAAACACCGCACCACCGGGGCCACCGCCTGCGCACACGCCCCTCGCACGGCAAGCGGCGCAGCCGGTGTCGCTGGTGCTGCTCCGGCGGCGGCCATCGAGAAGGCCACGCCCAGGCCACTCACAGCGATCGTCACGGCAAGTCGGATCGAAAGACGGCTGATCACAATTCCTCCAGGGTGGTCGGCTGGCCGGTCAGTTCAGTTCAGTGAGTAGGCACGCAGCAGGGTCTGGGACAGCTTGCCGCCGGCGGCGTCGGCCGCGGTGACCTTCAAGGCCACGAAGCCGTTGGTGGAAGCGGTCGCCGGCGTGGTGTAGGCGACCCTGAGATGGCCGGCACCGGCGTCGGTCACCGTCGCCGGCACCCACGTCACACCGTCGTCATAGGACACCGACACCGTCCCCGCGCTCACCGGCAAGGCCGGGCCACCCTGGATGTGGTCGACGAACACGTCGACAGCCGTGGCCCCGGGGGCGTGCCCGCCCGACAGGCCCAGCGGCAGGTCATAACGCGCCATCATCATCGGCACCACAGCGCAGTCGGTCCTTGCCTCGACGCCGTCGTCGCAGACCCAGCCCGTCGGCAGCCGGCCGCTGCCGTCGGCGTGCGCCGAGGTGAAGGTCCACTCGGTGTGCGTCTTGGTCGACAGGGTGAGGTAGGCCGCCTCCCGGACCGTGTCCAGCACCACCCGGTAGGTCGCCTGCGCCGGAGCCAGCGGGAACAGTCCGGTCTCCGGATCGGGCTCGACCGGCTTGCCGTCCTGATACAGATTGAGCTGGACGCTTTCGGTCAGGCCTTCCACCGGCTCGTCGGCGGCGCCGAAGTGCCCGGGTGTGTTGTCGGCGAAGGGCCAGACGTTGAGAAAGAGCGTGTCGCCGATCCGACAGACCGGGCAGTCAAAGAGACCACCCACGTTGGAGCCCAGGTCGACCTGCACCCCGGGGTGCATCGGCTGCTTGTTCCAGCCCACCGCCAGCCGCTGACCCGGTGAGAACGAACGGTCCGCGTCGAACTGTTCGCCGGCGAACACGTTGCCATTGTTGACGGCGACGACGTCCTGACTCCACACGATGTCCGGGTCGGCGAGGATGTACTCGGTGCGCTGCCCCGGCTGCGGCAGGTCGGAGAAGGCTCGGAAATTGAACGTCTCCCAGGGCAGGAAGGAGAACCGCGCGTCCAGCCCGGTCCGGGGGACCTCGCTGTTGTAGCGGGCATCTATGGCGGCGAGCTGG
This sequence comes from Mycobacteriales bacterium, assembly GCA_038237645.1. GTDB lineage: Bacteria > Actinomycetota > Actinomycetes > Mycobacteriales > QHCA01 > QHCA01. Next base: position 23,478 of record JBBRYN010000053.1, on the reverse strand, counting down.
CCGGCACCGACCACATAGGACTGCTTGGCGGCGATGGCACCGTCGGAGCCGAACTCCAGGTCGTAGGTGTAGCTGTTGTCCGGCGCGGCGAGTCGCCAGTAGATGGAGAAGTGCAGCTCACCCACCGAGACGGCCCGGCTGGTCGGCGACAAGTAGGTCTGCTCCATCCCGACAACGCCGACCGAGACGCTGTTGCCGGCCTGGTCGCTGCGTTCGACGGTGAGCTGCTGTTGTTGCCCTGTCGCCGGACGCGGGGTCCGGACGGACAGCAGGCTGGTGGCCTTGCGCGCGTCGACGGTCACCGCGGAGTCGCCCGAGATCGTGAACTCCGCCAGCTCGACGAATCGCGTGCTGTCCTTGCCGGTGGCCGGATCGGTCGAGAAGAAGATGCTGGTCGCGGCGTAGTGACCGGCCGGCACGCTGAACTTGGCCACGCCGTTGACGAAGCCCTGGCCGGCGAAGAACCTGTTCGCGTCGTCGACGTTCACCACGTCGACGTCGGTGTCGCTGGAGGGGTGGCCCGCATCGTCGAGGCCGTGCACCGTCAGCGTGTGCATCGGATACTTCGGCGTGAGCACCGGCGTGCCCGGCGCCGTCACGTCGAACTGCGCCAACGCAAGCGAATGCCCGATCTTCGGCGCCGCCGAACGCGGGATCACATACAGATGCGGCCCGACCTGGAACTGCTGGAACGGCGCAGACCCCGGCCGGGGCCGGACCACCGCAGCCCGCGGACGGCCCTTCGCGTCGGTGGTGACGTCGACCCGGTCACCGGTCACCAGAGTCACCACACGATGCGTACGCGCGCCACCGCCAGCGCTCGCAGCAGCCGAGGCCACCGACCTTGGCCCAGCGGGCGGCTCCGCAATCGACCTCGCCCCGGCAGCCGACGGGGCGGCGGCGATGAAGCCGGCCCCTGCCACGGTAAGGGCCACGGCAAGCACAGCGGGCAGGGCGGGGAATGGTCGGCGTCGCATGCCACCTCCTGGTGATTTCGGCAACTACTGCTAAGACGCCTCTGGACCGGAAAGGTTGCACGGACCAGCGGAGCGAACGCAGCCACGCCGGATGGGAGGCCAGACTCGTTCGGACCTGAGGGCATTCCGATGAGGACAGGGCCATCGGCGAACTGCCGCGACCAGCAGCCAGACAGCAGGTGGACTGCCCCTGCTCGGGGCAGCCCATCCGCCTGTACACGTCATCGGCGGCTGACGCCGCCCATCGCTAACCCGCGTTCACGGCGGTGTCGTCGACCACGAACGACGTCTGCAGCGACGAGTCCTCCGTACCGGTGAGCTTCACCGTCACCGTCTGCCCGGCGAAGGCGGCCAGACTGTAAGAACGCAACTGGTAGCCGGCCGCCTTGTTCAGGTTGGAGAACGTGGCCAGTGTGGTGCTGCCCGCCGTGACGACCAGCTTGTCGTACTGCACAGTGGTTGTCGTCTCGGCCGAGTCGATGTGCAACCAGAAGCTCAGCGTGGAGGCAGCGCATCCGGCCGGGACGGTCACGGTCTGCGTCAGGGTGTCGGTGTGCACACTGCCGTAGCCATTGAGCCAGGCCTTCCAGGTGCCGCTGTGCGCCGGCTCGCCGGGACCGTTGTCGATCACGCCGGCCGACGCCGTCCATGGGGTCGCCGTGCCGGACTCGAAGCCCGGGTTGCCGAGCTTCTGCCCCGGTGTGGCACAGGTGCCACCGCTCCCGCTGATGGTGAAGGTGAAGGTCGTGTTGCCCGAGCCGGTCGACGAGGTGGCCGTCGCCGTCGTGCTGTAGGTGCCCGCCGTGGTCGGCGTCCCCGAGACGGTGCCGCCCGCCGAGATCGTGATGCCCGGCGGCAGTCCGGTGGCCGACCAGTTGTAGGTGTCGGCCGGGGTCGCCGTCAGGGTGAACGGCGCGATCGCGGTGCCGACCACGCCGGACTTGTCGCCCGGGCCCGTCACGGTCACGGCACCGCTGGCGGTGCAGGTCGGGTCACCGGACTGGGCGGGAACGCTGACGGCATTCCAGGCCGCCTTGACCGTGTTGAAGTCGGTGCAGTCGCCCGGGGTGAGGTTCTTGGCGGCCGTCAGGGTCGCCGTGCGGTAGCGCAGGTAGGTCATCCCGCTGGTCTTGGTCAGCATGGCGTTGTAGAAGATCTTGCCCGCGGTCTGGATGCCCAGGCCGGTGACCGCGGTGCTGTTGCAGGTCGGGCTGACCGGCTGACCGTTGGTCGGGTTGGTGCCCATGGAGGTCAGGTAGAACCAGTGGTTGAACGGGCCGGCCGCCGCATGCGTCTCGGTCGTCGGGATCGACGCGGAATAGCAGTTCGGGTCGCCGGCCAGCGAGGGATCGTACATGTAGCGGATCGGGCCGGAGCCGACCAGGTTGACCATCTCGCCGACCTGAAAGTCCGGCACGTCGTAGGGGGACGCCTCGTTGGCGAACCACTCGGTCAGCGCGCCGAATATGTCGCCCGTGGCCTCGGAGACACCGTTGCCGGAGGCGCCACCCGGGGTGGTCGAGTCGATCGCGTGACCGAACTCGTGCGCAACCACATCGAGCGACGAGATCCATGATCCGGCCTGGTTGTGGCCGATCGACACGCTGGAGCCGTCCCAGAACGCGTTGATGTCGTCGAGGCCCATCTTGATCGGGAAGCCGCCGTTGGAGCCGTTGATGCCGTTGCGGCCCAGCCAGGTCGACAGCATCGTCCACTCGTGCTGCACGTCGAACAACGCGTCGACGCAGCCCGTCTCGATGGACGTGCCGACGCCGTTGCCCCAGGCGTCGTCGGGACCGGTGAGCACCGTATTGGTGGTGTAGTTGCGGCAGGAGATGCCGGGGTGGGCCGAGTCGGTCATGGAGAACGAGGTGCCCGACCCACTGGTGTTGATGGTCACCGGGTTGGGCCCGTTGATCGCCGCGGTGCCCGTGCCGTCCTTGATCAGGTCCTCGGTGGCGATGACGCTGCCCCCCTGCGCGTCGACGAAGACGTGCAGGCGGCTGGGATTGGGGCCGCGGCGACCGGTCACCAGGACGTCGTAGGCGAGCCGCGGCGTGCCGCGGGCCTGCACGACCAATCGGGTGCTCTCCACCCGGTCAACCCGGGTGAGTTGCCTCCGCGCGACGGCCGTTGCCTTGGCCTCGCTCAGGGCGGGGCTGGTGGAGACGCCGATGCGCTTGTCCTGCGCCACGGCGACGGACAGCACTTTGCCCAGCGAGTCGGTGACCACCACGAAGTCACCGCCGGCGACCGGCACGCCCCGATAGCTGCGGTCGTAGGGGACGTATTGCAGTCCCTCGCGAGTGGACATCACCCCGTACTGCACGAACGCGTCGTCGTCGCTGGCGTGCAGAGCGGCAGGCCGGCTCGCCACGTATGCCGCGGCGCCGCTGGAGGCCAAAGCCTTTGCGGTCGGGGCACTCGCGGTCGAAGCGGTCGACCCCACGCGAGCCGCTGCCCCGTGCGCGCTGGTGGCCTGAGTCGCCGTCACCAGGAGCGCGAAGACGGCAAGCACGAGGATGCGTTTCATCGCGGTCTCCTGACAAAATGGGCGGCGGTCCAAGAGGCGCGGACCACGCACGGACAACCTATCCCGACTGTGCCGGACATTTCCGGCCTCGTCAACTACTCTGTGCAACGAATCCGTGGCCCGATGCTACCGAAGGCCACCGGTCAGTCGCGCAAGAACGCCAAGACCCACTCCGAGAGCAGTTCCGCCGTCGGCCGGACCGTACTCATCCGACGATGAGGAATCGGTGAAGAGATGCGCTTCCACCCCCCGCAGGGCGCGCTGGCTACTCTGCCACCAACGCGACTGGCGCAGGTGGCTCACCACCAGGAAGCTCAGCCTCGGGGCATCGACCGCCTGGGTGCTCCCCGATCGGGGAGTCGCCCATGACCGCCGACGTCATCGACGGCACGTCCGTCGCCGAACACCTCTCCCGGGTCACCGCCCGACGCGCACGCGACTTCGCTGCCGCGCACGACCGGATGGCTTGTCTGGCCACGGTGCTGGTCGGCGAGGACCCGGCGTCGCAGACCTACGTACGGATGAAGGCGAAGCGGTGCGCGGCAGCGGGGATCGCGTCACAACGCCACGAACTCCCGGCAACGGCCGACACGGAACAGGTGGTGCGCCTGGTGAGCCGGCTGTCCGCCGACCCCGAGGTCGACGGCATCCTGGTGCAGCATCCGGTACCGGAACACGTCGACGAGCGCAGCGTCTTCGAGGCCATCTCCGGCGCCAAGGACGTCGACGGCGTCACCACTGCGTCGTTCGCGGCGACGGTGTTCGGCCGGCCAGGTCTCGTCTCCTGCACCCCTGGCGGCATCATGCGGTTGCTCGATGCGTACGAAGTCGACATCGCGGGTCTGCACGCCGTGGTCGTCGGTCGCAGCCCGATACTCGGCATGCCGATCGGAATGCTCCTGCTGGGGCGCGACGCCACAGTCACCTGGTGCCATTCCAAGACCGCGGACCTTGCCGGGGCGGTCGCCTCTGCCGACATCCTCGTCGCTGCTGCCGGCCGCCCCGCCCTCATCGAGGGCCGCTGGATCAAAGCCGGAAGCGTCGTCGTCGACGCCGGCTACAACCGAGGGAACGTCGGGGACGTCGAATACCAGCCGGCAGCAGCCCGGGCGCGCCTCATCACGCCGGTGCCGGGCGGAGTCGGCCCGATGACGATTGCGGTGCTCCTGTCGCAGACGGTGGACGCCGCCGTGGCCAGAAACTCCGCCGGATCGGTTCGGCCAGGATGAGCCGGTGGTCGCCGAGTGGCCGGTCATCTCGCCGCGATGCTCACTGCGCTTGACGCTCGCTGACTAGCCGAGGATCTCGGCAAGGCGGTCGAGGAAGGCCCGCTGACCGGCGACCACCTTGCCGGCCGCCTCCTCGAGTCGCGTCCACGCCACCCGGTCGACCTCCGGAAAGCGCTGCATCCGGCCGGACCAGCGCGGCCATTCCGTCTCGAAGGTCCCCGGTACGACCAGGTCCGGATCCAGGTCACCTTCGACGGCCCAGACGGTGACGAGCTTGCCCGCGGACTGCCGTACGGTCCCCAACTCGATGACCTCACCCACGGGTGCCGGCAGGCCGAGCTCCTCGGCGAACTCCCGCCGCGCCGCGGCAAGCGGCTCTTCGTCGGGCTCGTACTCACCCTTGGGGACCGACCACGCCCCGGCGTCTCGCCGAGACCAGAACGGGCCGCCCATGTGGGCAAGCAACACCTCCGTCCCCACCGGGTAGGCGGTCCGGCGAAACAACAGGAGCCCGGCACTGCTCTTGGCTGCCACACGCGACAGTCCACCACGGCCCACCGGGCCGACTCCACAGCGAAAGCACCGAGCCGCCCCGACACGACTTGAACGTGTGGCCTCCCGCTTCGGAAGCGGGCGCTCTGTCCACTGAGCTACGAGGCGTACGTGAGACGGGAGCCCGCCGGCAACGTCTCCACTGTGGACCCGGCCGGACTCGAACCGGCTGCCTCTCCCTTGCAAAAGGAGCGCTCTCCCTGATGAGCTACAAGCCCTCGCACCCTTCCGTGCCGTGCCTCGAGAGGGAGTCGAACCCTCACCGCCGTTTCCGGCGACCGGTTTCTGAAACCGGCGCGTCACCCTGTTGCGCCACCGAGGCATGCAGGACAGCTGCGCGCACCCGGGACCCGAACCCGGCAGCCCGGCCTTATGAGAGCCAGGAGGCCAACCTGCGTGCGCGATATCGTGCGGATCGAAGGCGGAAGGCCGGGGGATCGAACCCCGCTGGGCGCATCGGCCCTCCCGACTAGCAATCGGGTGCAGTCGCCAACGCTGCTCGCCTTCCTGAGATCGTGCGTACCGCTGTGGAGCGGTGCGGAGAGCAGGAGAGTCGAACTCCTCCGAGCGTGAGCTCTTGACCGTTTTCGAGACGGTGTGCCATGCCAAGGGCGAGCTCTCCAGAACTGCGGAACGTACTCCGACCGAGAGTTGAACTCGGACTGCCTCGTTGAGAGCGAGACGGGCTGCCATTACCCCATCAGAGCGGGTGCTCTTGCACGCGCCGTCGACCAGCGAGCGCCCGGCTCGAACCATGGGGCCTCGGGCAGCGGCTGGGAGACGTCCAGGTCGGGCAGCGAGCAGACGAGGGCGTCCGTCCGCCGGGCCACCTGCTCGTACGTGTCCAGCAAGCCGGCCAGTGTCTCCCCGTCGAGCAGCCGGAGCCCGGCCGTCCCAGTCTGCCTGGGCGTTGGCGTCCGGCGGGCCGATCAGTCGGTACGTACTGCCGTGCTGTGCTGTGGTGCGGAGCTGCCAGAGCTGGACTCGAACCAGCGCGGCCACGGATCAGGGCCGTGGTTGGGATGCCGCCACCCACCTGGCAATGCCGTGATCCGGCCGGCGATGGCCGGACGGCGCCCACGACCGGGATCGAACCGGCGATCTCCTGCTTGACGGGCAGGCGAGCACTCCACTGCTCCGCGAGGGCAAGCGGAAGTCCGGGTGAGAGGATTCGAACCTCCGTGTGTCCGTTAGCCTTTCAACTGGTTCGTAGCCAGAGGGCGTACACCCGGTTGGGGAGCTGACCGTCGGCTGACCTGGCTGGATTCGAACCAGCGCACACCCGGGTAACAGCCGGGCGCTCTGCCAATTGAGCTACAGGTCACCGTGCGCGGACGAGGACTCGAACCTCGGACCGACTCCTTGTAAGAGAGCTGCTCTGCCGCTGAGCTAACCGCGCTGGTGAAACGACGATCGGGCCGCCGCTCGGGGTCGAACCGAGGACCTGACGCTTACGAGGCGTCCGCTCTACCAGCTGAGCTACAACGGCATCGTGCTGTGAAACGTGCGGACGGGGAGAGTCGAACTCCCTCACCCTGTTTGGAAGACAGGTGCGCGACCACCAACACTTCGTCCACTGTGGAGCTGAGTACCCCCGGCCCGACTCGAACGGGCGTCCCCCGGTTAAGAGCCGGGTGCTAACGCCATCTCAGCTACGGAGGCACGAGCCGGCCGATGAGCGCCGGCGCGCGATCGGGGTGATCGGCCGGAGTCGAACCGAGCCTTCCCGGGGTCACGACCCGGGCCCTTCCCACGACGGGAACGACCACCAGGTGGCCCGCTAGGCGGCCGCCCAGGGGGTCCGGTCGGAACGGCAGGACTCGAACCTGCGTCGCCCTCATCCCAAATGAGGTGGCATGTCATCATCTCGCTGCGCTCCTCGCTTCGCTCGATGCCTGCTCGACTACGTTGTCATCTCGCTGCGCTCCTCGCTTCGCTCGATGCTCGCTCGACTCAGCCGCTTGCCCACCGTCCCGAGTGCCGTGCCGATTGCCGGGCGCTGCAGGAGCGCCCGGCGGCACGGTCATGCTCCGAGGGATGGCGACCCTCGGTGTTTGGTGTGCTTTCGCTGTGGAGTTGTCAATGTGCGGCAATGCACGGACGTGCAGGGTGGCGACCCCCTGAACCCCGCGACACGGGTGTGCCAGGAAAGCCGAGAGCCGCCACGCTGCGCTGGTGGGCGCTGCGGGCGGCTCCGGGATGGGCCTCGTGACGAGGCTTACCCAGGGGCCGCCGACTTGCGCCCGCCGACTGCGGGCTGGTGGGCGTGATCGTGTGAATTCCGCGCCACGGGCAGCACGAGCGAGCGCATGCCGCGCCGGCCCGGAATGCTCGTGGTGGATATCACGGTGATCTCCTCAGTGGGTCGGCTGGCTTGACTCCAACAGGATGCGGGTCCTGTCCCCATGGTGCAACAGGGTTTCCAGGCGGATGTTCCCAGCAGCCGGCGAATGGCCACACAGTCCTCAACTGGTCGCTAGCCGTCCCGGCGGCGCGCCTACTCGTCGCTGGTCAGGACGAGGGTGCGCAGCCGGCGGCCGGCATACCAGGTCGCCCCGGCGAAGAGCACGACCAGCAGCGTGCCGCCGACGGGCAGCGCGACGGCCGACTTGACCGCCGGTCCGGCCAGCCCGCGGGTGATCGACAGCGCCCACTGCTGGATGCTGAGCTTCTGCGCCCCCGGGACGTAGCCGCCCAGCACGCTCTCCCAGATGAGCGCGTACAGCAACCCGACGACGACGGCGTGGCGGGTCACCACCGACAGCGACAGGAACAGCGCGCAGTAGGCGGCTCCGCCGACCAGCGCCCCGACGCCGTACCCGATCGCGAGCGAGCCCGCGCCGCCGGACATGATCAGCCCCGCGAGCAGGGTGGGCAGCGCGCCGAACGCGGTGACCGCCAGCAACGCCACCAGCAGCTTCGACCGGACGATCGCCGGGCGGCTGATCGGCTTGGCCAGCAGGTAGACGATCGACCCGTCGTCGATCTCCGGGCCGAGCACGCCGGTGCCGGTGATCAGCCCCAGCAACGGCACCAGGGTGCCGAGGGCGAACGACCCGAGCAGGATCCGGGTGAGGTGCTGGTCGGGCCCGGCCAGCAGCCGGATGACGACGGCGAGCAGCAGCAGCACGGCCGGCAGGAGGAGCAGCAGCGCTGCCCGGCGCCGGCCCAGCAAGCCACGCGCCGTGAGCCGGATCACCGTGGAGTTCACGAACCCACCAAGTAGGAGAAGACGCTCTCCAGCGACTCGTCGGCCGGCGTGACCTCGTAGAGCCGAACGCCGTCCCGGCGGGCCAGCGAAGGCACCAGCCGGGCGAAGCGGGTGAAGTCCGCCGCCTGGGCGTGCACTCCCCCGCCGGCCGGGTCGAGCCGCACCCCGTCGCACGCGCCCTCGGCCATGAGCACGGCCGCGAGCGCCCGGTCGTCGCTCGACCGCAGGAGGTACAGGTGCGGGCGGTCGGTCATCAGCCGGCGGATCTCGTGGAAGTCACCCGAGGCCGCGTGCCGGCCCGCGACGACGACCTCGATCCGGCCGGCGATCTGCTCGACCTCCTCCAGGATGTGCGAGCTGAACAGCACGGTGCGACCCTCGCGGCCCATGTCGTCGATCAGCGTCATCAGGTGCATCCGCTGCCGCGGGTCCATCCCGTTGAAGGGCTCGTCCAGCAGCAGCACCGCAGGGTCGTGCACCACGGCGGTGGCCATCTTGACCCGCTGCTTCATTCCCTTCGAGTACGTGGCGACTGCGCGGTCTGCCGCCTCGGTCATCTCGACCGTCGCCAGTGCGCGGCGGGCCGCGGCGCCCGGCTCCGGCAGCCCGTGCAACTCCGCGTTGGCCACCACCAGTTCGAAGCCGGTCAGGAAGTCGTACATCGCCTCCCGCTCGGGCACGAGGCCGATCACCCGGTAGATCGACTCGTTCTGCCAGACCGGCCGGCCGTCGAGGGTCACCGTGCCGGCCGAAGGTGGCAGGAAGCCACCCATCAGGTGGATCAGCGTCGATTTGCCGGCGCCGTTGGGGCCGAGCAGCCCCGTCACACCCGGCCCGATCGTCATCGTGATGCCGTTGACCGCCACCACGTTGCCGAACCACCGCGAGACCTGGTCGAGGGCCAGCGTGCTCACGAGATCGACACCTTGCGGTAGCGCAGGACGAGCAGCCCGAACGAGCCGGCCGCCAGCGCGACGGTGACGGCGAGGAAGACCAGCCCGCCGGTGGTCCCGGGCGGACCCGCGGCGGTGGACGGACTGGCGTGCAGCAGCCACACCTGCACCCCGTCGACCAGCGTGAACGGCGAGAACACTCCCGCGTAGCCGGCCAGCATCATCTTCTGCTGATCCACCGCGATGCCCTGCACGACGGTGACTGCGGAGTAGGTGACCAGGAGCACCGCGATGACCGCTGCGACGCCTATCCCCCGGCGCGGGGTGAAGGCGGCGATGAGCAGCCCGATGCCGGCCAGCACCAGCGCGAACACGACGGCACCGGCGACGCCGCGCAGGAAGCGCCAGGTCTCCCCCCCGAGCGGAAGCTCGGCCAGCACCGCGCCGCCGTACAGGATCACCAGCGGAGCGAGGAGCAGCACCAGCAAGGCGCAGACCATCGCGGCGTACTTGGCCAGCACGTAGTCGTGCCGGCGCAGCGGCCGGGAGAAGTAGAGCGAGGTGAGCCGGAATCGCAGGTCGCGCGACACCATCTGCGGCGACTGCGCCGCGACTAAGATGGCGATGACCGCCTGGAGGACCATCGCGTAACGCGTGTACGGCAACGGGAGCGACTTGAGGTGCAGGCCGTTGACCACCGCGGCGATGATCAGCGCCGGGATGCACATGACGACGAGCAGCATGATCGGCATGATCTTGGACTTGGCGGTGCGCCCGAGCCCGTAGGCACCCCGCAGGCTCTGCCAGAACATCGATCCGACGATCGCCGCCCGGCCGAGCCGCGGGCCGTCGTAGTGCCGGTAGCCGATGTCATGAATGACTCCCGGGCCGGCGGGCACCGGCGGCGGGCTATCCGGCATGAGCCTCGTCCTTGCTCCCCGGCAGCTCGCCGGCCGCCCGGAAGATTTCAGCGATGCGGTGCCGCCGCTGCTCGATCCGGATCAGACCGACCCCGAGGTCGACCACCTGGTCGCGCACCAGGTCGTAGATCGAGTCGGCACCGATCTCCACCTCGACCATCCGACCGCGCAGCACGGCGACGGCACCCGCCGCAGTCAGCGCCGCGGCCAGTGCCGGCGCCTGCTCGGTCACCTCGACCAGCAGCAACTCCCGCGTGCCGGTCACCTGTGCCGTCGAGGAGGAGTGCATCAGCCGCCCGCCGTCGATCACCACCACGTGGTCGGCGATCCGCTCGAGTTCACCGAGCAGGTGCGAGGTGACGAGGACGGCGGTGCCGAACTCGGCGCCGATCCGCTGGATCAGCGCCAGCATGTCGTTGCGCCCGGCCGGGTCGAGGCCGTTGGTTGGCTCGTCGAGGAACACCAGCCGGGGATCGTGGACGAGGGCCTGCCCGAGCTTGACCCGCTGCTTCATCCCGGTCGAGTAGCCGCCGATCGGCCGGTAGCGCTCCTCGTAGAGCCCGACATGACGCAGGATGTCGGCGGTCCGCTCCCGGGCGGCGGTCTTGGGCAGCCCGGAGAGCCGGCCCAGGGAGACGATCAGTTCGGTGGCCGACACGTCCGGCGGCAGCACGTCGTGCTCCGGCATGTAGCCGACCTGCTCGCGGATGCGGTTGCCCTCGGTCGCGACATCGAGGCCGAGCACGCTCGCCCGCCCGGAGGTGGCCGGCAGGAGGCCGAGCAGGATCTTGATCAGCGTCGACTTGCCGGCGCCGTTGGCACCGACGAGTCCGACGACGCCCGCAGGCACGTCGACGGTGAGGTCGTCCAGCGCGGTCACCCGGGAGAATCGCTTGGTGAGCGACTCGACCGTGATCACTGACTCGGACACGTCCATCACCGTAACGAGCCGACCGTCGCCTGCGGGTGCGCCGCGCCAGACCGGGCGATGCCCTGTCGCTACTTGACGCAGGTCTCCAGCTCCTTCTGGATGCCCTTGTTGGTGCCGCTGGTCTGCCGGATGTCGTCGATCTTCTTCTTGCCGTCGACGTACTTCCGGACGTCACTCTTGTTGCCGTGCTTGATCAGGACGTCGGCGAGGCAGTTGACGGCCTTGTCCGGGAGGCCCTTGGTGTCCTTCTCCGTCTTGAGCTTGGCCACGACGTCAGCCTTGCTGGTGGTTGGACCGGCCGAACCGCACGCCGTCATGCCGAATGTCGCGGCCAGGGCAACGGCGCCCATCGCGACAGCCCGGCCGGCAGCACCTGAACGCATCAACTGACTCTCCTCACGGTCATCGCCCCAGCGGCCCGGTCTGTATAGCAGGGACCCGGCGCTCACGACAATTCGGACAAACTGCGAGTCGGTGGCCGGGTCAGGGTTACATCCGGTAGAGGATGAAGCCGCGGTTCTCCGCGACCCGGTCGTAGAGCCTGCGGGCAGTGGTGTTGGACTCCTGGGTCGACCAGTAGACCCGGTCGCAGCCCTGGCCCCGCGCCCAGCCGGCGACCGCCTCGATCAGCGCCCGAGCCACGCCACGGCCGCGCACGTCCGGCGCGGTGAACAGGTCTTGCAGATAGCACACGTCCGCCGAGGTCGTGCTGGCGTGCACGAGGAAGTGCACTATGCCGACCAGCCGCCCGTCGAGCTTGGCACCGAGCGCGTGCATCCGGGTGTCGGCCTGGAACTCATTCCAGGCCCGGTCGTACATCGCCTGCGGCTCGGTGCGCTGGTAGAAGTCGATGTAGCCGCGGAAGAGGTCCTCCCACTCAGCCCGGTCAGCGGAGTCGAGCCCGCCGATGTCGATCACCGGCACACTCTAGGGCGAGTGCGCGTCGGCGTGGTCGGTCGACAGGGCGACAGCCCGCCACCGGTCGAGTTCGGCGGCCATCTGATCGAGCTTGGCCTCCACCCGGGCCACGCAGTCGCCGCCGAGTTGCAGGCGCAGCGGCGGGTCGGCGGCCTCGGCCAGGTCGGCGATCGCTGCCGCCGCCTTGACCGGATCGCCGCGTTGGGTGTGGTTGAACACCGCCGCGAGATCGCGGGTGGCACCGGCGGTCGGGTCGTAGTCGGTGATGGTCTTCGGCTCGGTGTGCAGGCTCGAGTTGTCGAGGAAGTCGGTACGGAATCCGCCGGGTTGGACGATGGTCACCCGGATGCCCAGCGGAGCAAGCTCGGCATGCAGGGCTTCGGACATCCCCTCCAGGGCGAACTTCGTCGCCGCGTACAGGCCCCATCCGGGGGAAGTCGTGAAGCCGCCCACCGAGCTCATGTTGATCACGTGGCCGCACCGCTGGACGCGCAGGACGGGCAGCACCGCCCGTTGGGTTGTCAGGACGCCGAAGACGTTGGTGTCGAACACCGCACGTGCCGCCTGGTCGGATGCCTCCTCGACGGCCGAGAGCAGGCCACGACCGGCGTTGTTGACCAGGACGTCGATCCGGCCGAAGCGCGCCATCGTCGCGTCGACCGCGGCGCGGACCTGCCGCTCGTCGGTGACGTCCGCCGCCACCAACAACAACGAGTCGGACGCGTCCGGCAGGGCGCGGCGGGCGGCCTCGGCGTCCCGCGCGGTGGCGGTTACCCGATGACCGCGGCCTCGCGCCTCCCGGACGATCGCGGCGCCCAGGCCCCGCGAAGCCCCGGTCACAAACCACACCCTTCCTCGCCCTTCCGTCACATCAGCCATTGGCGCACCGTATGACCTCGAGCATGCTCCAGGTCAAGCTCTACCCTGGTGGGATGTCCGAGGTCGCGGCGGGTCTGAGCATCGGCCAAGTCGCCGAGCGCACCGGTCTGAGCGTGCACGCACTGCGCTTCTACGAGCGCGCCGGCATCCTCGCCCACCCGGTCCACCGCGGGCAGCGCGGGCACCGGATCTACACCGAACGAGACATGGAGTGGCTCGACATCTGCACCCGGCTGCGCGCCTCCGGCATGCCGCTGGCCGCGATCCGCCACTACGCAGACCTGGTCGGGCAGGGATCGGGCAACGAGCCGGACCGGCTCGCCCTGCTGCGCCTCCACCGCGAACGCGTGACCGCGCAACTCCGCGAGCTCACCGAGTGCCTGGACCTGATCGACTACAAGGTCAAGGTCTACGAGGACTCCCTCAGCCGAGGCACCGCCGGCCAACTCTGGAGCAGCTGAGCCGCCGCTTCGGCCGGCCTTGCTTGATCCGAGCCGGACCAACTCTCCCCGGATCGGGAAAGGCGCGACTTCAGAGCAGGGCTGTCATGCCGTTCCAGCCGATGCCGATCCCGATGCGCCCGGTGATGTTGGTGCCGTTCCAGGAATACTCCCAGAGGTCGCCGGTGGAGGTTCGGCCGATGATGTCCGGATGGCCGTCGCCGTTCCAGTCCGCCGGTGAGAGCAGCACGCTCAGCCCGTTCCACCCGGTGCCGATCACCCGCGAGCCCGACACCACGACCCCGGTCCCGTAGTAGAGCCGCAGCAGCCCGTCGCTGCTGCGGGCCAGCACGTCGGCACGGCCGTCCCCGGTGAAGTCCCCGCCGGAGAACAACGCGGTCATGCCGTTCCACCCGGTGCCGATCACCGTCCGACCGGACACACCGATGCCGTTGCCGGTCCAGAGGTAGAGCAGCCCGTCAGGGGCGCGCCCGATGAGGTCGGGATGGCCGTCGCCGGTGAAGTCCCCCGGCGAGAACAACAGGGACACGCCGTTCCAGCCGATCCCGATCCGGGCGTGGCCGGTGAACACGCTGCCGTTCCAAAAATAGACCAGCAGATCGCCGGCGGCCGTGCGGCCGATGACGTCGGGGTAGCCGTTGCCGTCCCAGTCCTCCGGGGTGAGCAGCGCGGTGAACCCGTTCCAGCCGATCCCGATGACCCGCGACGCCGAGAGTCCGCCCCCGGTGCCGGTGTAGAGGCGCAGGCTACCGTCGCCGGCGCGGGCGAGCAGGTCGGCGTTGCCGGTGCCGGTGAAGTCATGGGTCATCCCGGCGGGCGGGATCACCGGGGCGGTCGCCGTAGCGCTGGCCGACACCCACAGGTTGTCGGTGCCGGCACCGTAGACGGCGGCCGACGGCCCGCCGGTGACAGCGACGCGGTGCAACTCCGCCAGGTGGCTCGGGCTGCCGCCGCTGTCCAGCAGATCCCGGGTGAAGTAGACCGACTGCCCGTCCGCCGACCAGGACGGCGTCTCGTTGTCGGCATCGGGTGGCACCAACTCCGTCGGCGTACCCCCCGCGGGGGGCAGGGTGGCGAGGCTCGTGGCGGCCGTGGTCGCGTTGATGTCGAAGCGACTGAAGGCGATCGTGGCACTGTCCGGCGACCAGGCCGTGTCGAGGGCACCGGCGCTGCCGGTGACCACCGCCGCCGGTGCGGTGCCGATCAGCACCTTCAACTGGGTGGTGCCGGTGGGCGGGTCGAGCTCGGTGTAGCAGATCGTCCCCGACCGCGCCCAGCTCACGGCGATCGCGTTGGTCGCTATCGTCGTCGGCGCACCCCCGAACACCGACCGGCGCACCGCTGCGAACGTCGAGCTTGTTGCCGTGATCGTCTGTACGACATAGGCCACGGCGTCGCCGGTCGGAGCCCACGCCGGCGACCACAGCCAGGTCTGCGTCGAGGCGGTGTCCGGATAGGTCGCCAGGACCACGGTCCCGCCGGTCACCAGGTCGCGCAGCTCGAGACTGCTGGACAGCGACGCGTAGTCGCGCCGGAGGTAGGCCAGCCGCCTGCCATCCGGCGAGGGCGCCGCCGAGTAGTAGTCGACCGGGGAGGAGCCGACGAGGACGTCCGTCGGCACCAGCCTCGACGTTCCCGCCGGCAGCGACACGATAGACAGGCCGGGGTCGCCGTTGGCGTAGGAGCGGGTCCAGAAGAGCATGTCGCTCGGACCGGCTGCCAGCGCGGCGGTCGGAGCCGGCGCGGCCGCTCGACCCGCAGGGCTGGAGCCCAGTCGGCTCGAGCCCGGTCGGCCGGGGACCAGCCGCTGCGTTCCCGGCTGCCGTACACACATCTTCAGGTGGCGGGCAACCGGGCCCTTGGCACAGCCGGTTGCCGGCGCCGGCGCGCCGACCCCAGCAGACACCGGAGTTGCCGAAACGGGCGCCGTGCCGGCCTGTGCCGGCGCGACCAGCAAGGCGGTGAGACTGACTACGGCCGACCCGGTGACTAGCGACAATCGGCGCATGGATCTCCCATGATTTTCGACCAATGGAATTACTAATTGTAGCAGGGGAATTACAAACAGTTATCCAGACTGGGAGGTCGCTGACCGACGCGAGGCGAACATCGGGACGATGCACATAGTCTGGCTACCGGAGTATGCTGCCGGTGTGACCAGCGAACTCCGCGAGCCGACATTCCTGGTGCTGGCCGCACTCGCCAGGGGACGTGCCCATGGCTACGCATTACTCGCCGCGGTGGAGTCGATGTCCGAGGGCCGCGTCACCTTGCGACCGGGGACCCTCTATGCCGTCCTGGACCGGTTGCGTGACGAGGGGCTGGCAGCGGTGGCCGGTGAGGAGGTCATCGGCGGCCGGCTGCGACGCTACTACGACCTGACCGAGCCCGGCGCCGTGATGCTGCGCCTCGAGGTCGAGCGGATGCGCGGCAACGCCGAGCAGGCCGATCGGGCGCTGCGGCGCAGATCACCGCGGGCGGCCGAGGCATGAGCGGCCTCAATCGCTGGTATGCCGTGTTGCTGCGGGCCTACCCCCGGGCCTGGCGCCAGCGACACGGCGCGGAATTGCTCGGTCTGCTGCTCGAACATGCCGCGGCGCGGGTGCTGGAATCCGGCAAGGTGTTCGGCATCTACCCGGAGGGCACCCGCTCCTCCGACGGCCGCCTGTATCGCGGCCACACCGGCGTCGCCCGCCTCGCCCTCACCGCCGCACGCCGGTCGTTCCGTGTGCGCTGCTGGGCACCGACCGGGTCCAGCCGCCAGGCAAGCGATTCCCCCGGCCCCGCCGGATCACCGTGCGGTTCGGTGCGCCCGTCAGATTCTCCGGGCCGGCGGCACCCAGCCGGAGCACCCGGGAGTTGCGCCGGGTCACCGACGACGTGATGCGGCAGATCGCCGCGATGTCCACTCAGGAGTACGTCGACCACTACGCGGTCCGTCACCGCACAACCAGGCAGTGAAACCGGTGCTCAGTCAGCGCTCCGTCTGCTGTGGACGGCCGGATGCTGCGAACGCGCGGAGCAACTCGCGTTCGCGCTGCTCGCCCAGGCCGGCCGATCTCGGACGAGAGAGTCCCTGCTCGCGTTCCCAGGCCAGCACGTCGGTAAGGGCCTTCGCGCGGCCGGTGACGCAGGCCGGTGGCGGCCGCCGCTGCTCCCGAGCGACGGGACCAGCCCTCCCAACCCGGCTCGACCAGCCACATGGCCAGGGACTCCGGGCCCATGTATTCGCCCACGCCCTGTTCGAGCAGCCACCGGGCGGAAGCGAGCACCACCGGCCCCTCGTGCCCGCCGACCCGGCGGGACAGCTCGATCCAGTCGGTGAACGGCAGCGCCGGCCCGACCGCGTTGTAGCTGCCGGTCACACCCCCCTCGGCGGCGTCCAGGAGCCAGGCCGCCAGGTCGCGGACGTCGACGACCTGCGTGGACACGGCCGGCGAGTCGGGCACGAGCATCGACCCGTGCGGGTCGCGGGCGGCCCGGGCCACCCAATAGCCCGACCGGCCGCTGGCGTCACCCGGTCCACCGATGAGACCCGCCCTGGCTACCAGCAGGCGATCACCCACTGCGTCTCGCGATGCCTGCTCGCAAGCGACCTTCGCCTCGCCGTACTCCCGCTGGTCGACCTCGTCGCGGTCGGTCGGCGGCAGCAGCGGTGCGGTCTCGTCGGCGCCAGGGGCGGCGTGGGAGGCGTAGGCACTCCCCGACGAGACGTACGTCCAGTGACCGGCGTCGTTGCCGAGCGCGCTCAGCGCGCTCCGGACCAGGCCGGGCTGCCAGGAAACCTCGACCACGGCATCCCAGGCCCGGCCCGGGAGCGCGGCATAGGCGTCCGGTCGCCGGCGATCGGACGCGACCAGCACGGCGCCGTCCGCGACCGGACCTGTCGTGCCGCGGGCCAGGCACGTCACGCCGTGCCCACGCGCCACTGCCTGGCGGGCCAATTCGCGACCGACCCAGCCGGTCCCGCCGAGTATCAGCAATTCCATGCCGCACAGTGAGCCAGCCGGGCGCCCGCTGCGCCAGGCACGTTCGCGGCAGGCGTAGCAAGGTCCGCCGGCGGTGCGCGGCGAGCGATCAGTCGCCGAGCGGGCGGTCTATGTTGTTGTGCGCGTCGGCCCAGTCATCCCTGCCGTAGGTGCGTTTGGGCCCGCAGATCCGGGTATGACATCGCGGATCCCCCAGATCAAAATCTCCGGAGGAAGCATGGCCCGCAACCAGCACACCTTCGACGACCAGACCCTCGACAGCCAGACCCTCGACAACGAGGGACGACCCGACGTGGCGGGCCAATCGGTCGGCAGCCTGGTATCCGACCTGACGATCGACCTCAGCAAGCTGATGCGCCAGGAGGTCGAGCTCGCCAAGACCGAGATCCGGCAAGAGGCCACCAAGGCCGGCAAGGCCGTCGGGATGTTCGGCGGCGCCGGATTCGCCGGCGCGATGGTGGCGTTGTTCGCCTCGATGGCATTGATGTGGGCCATCGGGGAGGTCCTGCCCCTGGGCTGGGCCGCGCTCATCGTCACGGTCCTGTGGGCAGCGATCGGCGCGGTGCTGTTCCTGCGTGGCCGGCAGACCCTGCGCCAGGTCCGGCCGGTGCCCGAGAAGACCGTGCAGACCGTGAAGGAGGACATCCAGTGGGCGAAACACCCGACGAGCTGAAAGCCGACATCGAGCGCACCCGGCAGGACCTGACTGCGGACGTAGTTGCGTTGACCGAAAAGGTCAGCCCCCGGCCGGGTAGCCGGTCGGCGGATGCAGCGCGTGCGCGCGGCGGTCGTGCGGCTGCGGGAGCGGGTGACGGGTTCGAGGTCGCGCAAGTAGCAACGACCGGCGCAGGGTCAGCGAGGAGGCGGCGCCGCACGCGTCGTCAGCCGACGTGCGGTCGGACATCTGCCAGGCTTCGACCGTGATCGTGACGACGTTGGGTACGTCCAGCCTCTACCCCAGACCGGGGACCCCTGCTCGTCGTTCCTGCTCGACGGTGGACAGACGAAGATCTGGCTCGATGCCGGTGCGGGCAGCCTGAGTGCGCTGCTCGGCGTGTGCCCGCTGGAGGACCTGGACGCGGTCTGGATCAGCCACACCCACGCCGATCACTTCAGCGACCTCGCGGCGACCTTCTATGCCTTGCGATACGCCGATATCCGGCGCCCGCCGCTGACGGTCTTCGGCCCGCCGGGGTGGGCGCGGCGGCTGCGGTCGTTCGTGACGCACGGCCCGCGGCCCAGCCCGCTGGAGGACGTCTTCGACATCCGTGAGGTACGTGACCGGCAGCAGGTGTCTGTCGGCGGCCTGGGCCTGACCGCGTTCTTGATGCACCACGACGCCCCCTGCTACGGGGTGCGGGCCTCATTGAACGGTGATGTGGATGGTCGGGTCGTGGCCTACACCGGCGACACCGGGCCGTGCGGCGGGCTGGCCGAGGTCGCCGCCCACGCAGACCTGCTGATCAGCGAGGCGGGCTATGGGATGTCTGACAGCGAGGACGACCCGGTGCACCTGACAGCAGCGCAGGCCGGGGCGGCGGCCCGGGCCGGGCAGGTGGGCCATTTGCTGCTCACCCACCTTGCCGGTGCCGACGTGGCGCCTGCGTGGCCGCTGCGGCAACCAGCGGCGCGGAGTCCGTCTCAGGAGCCCGTCCCGGCCTGGTCGTCACGGTGCCGTGACATGCAGGTGCAATGAGACAGCCCTCCGGCGGGGAGACCGAGCTGGGCACGCTGTTGCGGGAGATGTCGCCCCGGCTGAATCCCGGCCGGTACGTCTTCACCTTCGTCCCGGGCGACCTGCCGACCGGCGTGCATCCGGTCGTCGTGGTGCGGGAGGACGAGGGGGTCACCTTGGTCCTGACCCAGGATCGGGCCGACGAGCTGGGACTGGGATACGAGTTCGTCGCGGCCTGGATCACCCTGCAGGTGCGCTCTTCGCTCGCAGCCGTCGGATTGACCGCGGCGGTCAGCCGGGCTCTCGCCGAAGCCGGGATCAGCGCCAACGTCGTCGCCGGCTACCTGCACGACCACCTGTTCGTGCCCCACGATCGGGCCGACGACGCCCTGCTCGCCCTCGCCGAACTCGACGCCGGCTGACGTCCCCACGGCCGCGCGGTCGCCCGGCTGCGTCATCGGGCTGCGCGCGTCGGCGGGCCGGCGCAACTCGTCGACACGCACCAGCGCCACACCGCCGAGAATGAAGGCGCCGCCCAGGATCTGCGTAGCCCGGGGAAGCTGGTCGAGCAGGATCCAGGCGAACAGCACGGCGAAGAGCACCTCGCTGAGGCCGGCGAACGAGGCGAGCTTGGAGCCGAGCATCCGGACGGACTCGATGCCGACGACGTAGGAGAAGGCCGCGGCGAGGACGGAGAGCCCGAGGACGGGCACCAGCCAACTCGTGCGATGGCCGATGAATGCCACGTCACCGAAGCGGGCATGCATCGGGAGGGCGCCCACCACCCCGAGGAAGGCGAGAGCCACACCACCGACCGTCATGCCGGCCCAGGTCAGCGCGATCGGCGGCAGGGCGTCCTCGACGTCGGCCGACAGCACGAAGTAGACCGCGAGGCCGATCGCGGCGCCGAGGCCCCACAGCACGCCGACGGGGTCAAGGCGGCTGCGGCCGGAAACGTCCAGCACGAGCGCCAGGCCGATCACGGCCGCACCGGCGCCGGCGACGGTCAGGCGCCGAGGCCGCTGCCCGTGCCGCGCCCACAACCACCCGACGACCAGCAGCGTGCCGAGGTATTCCAGCAGCAGGGCGACACCGACGGACAGGTGCCCGATGGCATTGAAGAAGCAGACCTGCGCACCGACCACGGCGAACACCCCGAAGGCGCCCACGCGCCGTGACGCCCCGGCCAGCCTGGCCCAGCGACCCCACAGCACGAACAATGCGGGGATGGTCAGCACCACCGCCGCGGTCCCGATGCGGGCGGTCACCGCTGCCGCGGGTGACCAGCCCGCGTTGATGAGTGCGGTCGCGAACGACCCGGCCGTGCCGAATGCCGCAGCCGAGACCAGGGCAAGCCCCAGTCCCGCACCGCGCCGAGTCTCGGTCATCAGGTGCCTCCCCGCTGCCGGTCATTGCTGTCGATGGGTACGTTGGCGTAATTGGCAAGTCGCCGTATGCTCATTACGGCCAACGCTAGTGCACGCCTGGTAAGGAGTCAACATGGTTTTTACCCATGACACCGAGGTGTCTCTCGCGGCGGCCGCCGAGCTCGTCAACACATCCCTGGGTGACACGGACACGCTCGCGACGCCCGCTGAACTCGACGCCTTCGTTCACACCTGGCGGTGGACCGGCAGGCGGACCCATGACGCCGCCGAGCTCGCCGCGGTGCAGGCGCTCCGGCCGACGCTGGCGCTGCTCTGGGATGCCGACGAGGACGCCGCCGTACGGATCGTGAACGATCTCTTGCACGATGCCGGCGCCCTACCGCAACTGGTCAAGCACGACGGGTGGGACTACCACGTGCATGCCACCGCGGCCGAGGCGCCGCTGGCCGAGCGGATGGCCGTGGAGGCGGCGATGGCGGTGACCGACGTGATCCGCGCCAAGGAGCTGGGGCGGCTGCAGCGGTGCGCCGGGAGCGACTGCACGGACGTGTACGTGGACCTCTCCAAGAACCGCTCCCGCCGGTTCTGCTCCGCGACCTGCAGCAACCGCACCAACGTCGCCGCCTACCGGGCCCGCCACCGCTGACCGGAATGGAGGGCCGCCAGTCGGTGGGGGCAACCTGAGCCGCGGCGCGGACGTCTACCCCGTTGCCAGGGGCAGCCGGCCGCTGGCCCGGATGGTGGACGGTTCAGATGCAGTTGTCGCGGTTCTGGGTAGTCTGTAAGCCGGAAGGTGATCCATCGCCGTCACTGCGGCTGTCACAGCGTCCCTGGCGACTTCGGTTGCCTTCCTGGCTCCCTCGGGGACCGGGTCAGGACCGAAGAGGACCGAGCCAATGCCGGTGTGTCGACGGCGTGCTGGTCCTTTCGATCGGGATGGGGGTCGACTGACGTGGCCGACCTCGATCGCGCCGGCCATCGGGCGGGCGAGCCGGAGAAGTTCGAGAGTTTCTTCCGCCGCGAGTTCCCCGTGATCGTGGGGCTGCTGGTCAAGGCGGGCTATCCGCGACAGGTGGCCCTCGATGCGGTGGAGGAGGCGATGACCCGGGTCTGCGCGACCTGGGATCGGGCCCGCCTGCCGGTCTGCCAGGTGGCCCGATGGGTGCGCTGCGTCGCCCTGCGCCGGGCCGATGTCCTCGCCCGCCGACACCAGGGGCTGCCGGGGGCGATCGCGGAGAGCAGCATCCCAGATCCGTACAGCGACCCGGAGCCATACGATGGCACTGGGCGCCCGGCCGGTCGCGCCGGCCAGCTGCGGCTGCTCCCGCTGTTGGCGACCCTGCCCGATCAGCAGCGGTTGGTGATGGCGTTGCACATCGACGGCTGGGAGACAGGGGAGATCGCCGAGTTGAGCGGGCTGCAGCCGGAGTCGGTGCGGGTCCACCTTCGCCACGGGCGCCAGGCTCTCAAGACGGTCCTCAGCGCGTTCGACCCTTCGAAGAGTTGGCGGGGCGATGGCGCCTAACGACATCGACGTCGATCTCAACCACTGGCTGCGAGAGGCCAACCGTGACCTCACCGCCGCCGTGGCCGACGGCCTCGAACTCGACCTCATCCTCCACCAGGTGCAGCGGCGGGCGAGCGAGCCCGGCCCCATCGGGCCGCTCCCCGCGCCGCCGCCGGTCCGGCTGTTCACCGAGCACGCCGAGGCGGTCGGCTGCGGGCCCGGGGAGCAGCGGGCCGCGGACCTGCTGCGCCTTGCGGAGGTGGCCAGGGGGGCCGGTGACTACGAAGAGGGGGCCGCCCGTGCCCAGCGGGCCGCCGACCTGGCGGAGTTGGAGGGCGACGACCGGCTGCAGGCGCGCGCGCTGCAGGCGCTGGCCAACCAGCTGATCAAGCTCGGCGACTACGAACGGTCGGCGAAGTCCGCCGAGCTGGCGATCGCGCTGCTGGAAGCCGTCGGCGATGAGGCGGGCATCTGCGAGACGCTGACGTTCCAAGGGCAGGCCTACTCCCGCCTCGGGCTGCACGAGGAGGCGCTCAACGCACTCGGCACCGGCATGGAGGTGGCGCAGCGGCTGGGCGACGCCACCCTGCTGTTCTGGACATCCAACCGGATCGGTGTCCTGCACACGGAGATGGCCAATTGGGCCCAGGCCGAGGCGTTCCTGCGTCATGCCTACTCCCTCTCGGTCCAGCAGGACCTCGGCCCCGAGGCGACGTTCTGCATCCTCAACAACCTCGCCTATCACGCCCACGGCAACATCCAGGCGCTCCGCGCGCTGGGCGAGGTCGCCCGGGCCGAGGAGGAACTGCTGGCCGCGTTGGGCTACGCCCGGCAGGCGGTCGAGGTGGCCCGCGCGGCCGTGCACCCATATCGCGAGGCCCTTTCGCTGGGCAATTTCGGGATGTTGCTCGGACTTGCCGGGGAATTCGCCTCAGCGGCCGAGCAGCTGGAGCGTGCGCTGGCGATCAGCAAGGAGCACTCCTACCGGCCGCTCGAGCTCTGGAACCTGAAATTCACCGCCGAACTGCTGCTGCTGCGCGGTGACCTCCCGGCGGCGAGTGCCCGGATCGCCCAGCTGCTCACGCTGGCCACCCAGACCAACCAGCCGCACGTAGCCCTGATCGCCCATCAACAGCTGTCGGCCGCCAACGAACGACGGGGCGACTTCGAGGCCGCGCTGCGCCACTACCGCGAGTACCACGACCTCGAGCGCCAGATCCACTCGGAGGTGGCCGACCAGCGGGCGAAGATGCTGACCCACCGGTTCGAGCTGCACAATGCCCGGCTGGAGGCCCGGCTGGCGATGCTGCGCAGCCACGAGCTGGAAGCCGAGAAGCAGGTCCTGCAGATCCGCGCCACCGAACTCGGCCGGCACGCCAACACCGACCCCCTCACCGGCCTGTGGAACCGCCGCC
>JBBRYN010000052.1:0-25803 GCA_038237645.1 Mycobacteriales bacterium | reverse complement strand
TCGAGGGCACGAACTCGCTCATCCAGGCCGCGAAACGCCGAGCCCGGGGCTACCGCTCCAAACCCAAGATGATCACCATCATCTACCTCATCGCCGGGAAGCTCCCGCTACCCCAAATCCACACGATCTAGCGAGGAGCCCGGGTTTCTCGAGCCCTTCGGATTTGCCGCATTCTGCGGCGCGGGAATTGCGGCCGGCGGTTGGCCCGAATGGCTGGGCGCCGGATGCCTGTGCTACCGCTTGAGCGAGCTTTCGCGGACGATGAGGTCGGTGCCCATGACGATGCTGCGTGGCGGTCCGGCAGCCCCCAGTGCGGCACTCTTGATGCGGTCGACCAGCAGTTGAGCGGCCTGCGCGCCCATCCGGTAGGCGGGCTGGGACACGACCGTGATCGGCGGGTCGATGAACGGGGCCCACGGTGCGTCGTCGAAGCACACGAGCCCGACATCGTGGCCGGGACGGAGCCCGCGGCCGCGCAGTTGTCGCAGCACGCCCAGGCCCATCGCGGCATTGGCCACGAACAGCGCGTCGGGCCGACGGTCCCGGCCGAACAGGCTGGCGGTCGCCGCCAGCCCACCCTCGACGTTGAATGGCCGGTGGACGACGCGGACCGTGCGCATGCCGGCCGCATGGACGGCGTCCTCGTACCCGAGGCGGCGCAACATGGCGGTTTCCGCCGACTTCGGCCCCGTGACGCAGGCCGGCCGGCGCCATCCCTGCTCCAGCAGGTGTTCGGTGGCCGCGAGGGCACCGGCGCGCGAGTCCGAAGTCACCGAGTCGACGGGCGTGTCCAGGCTCCGGTCGATCACCACCAGCGGAATGGACGCTGCCACCAGGCCCTCGACATGTGTCTTGGCGCTGTGCGGCGAGATGATGACGCCGGCCGCCTGCTCGGCGCCGGCGAGTTCGACGTACCTGGACTCCTTGTGCTCGTCCTCGTCGGCATTGCACAGCACCACGGAATAGCCGTTCTCGACGGCGACGTCCTCCACGCCGCGGGCAACAGAGGTGAAGAACGAGACCTCGATGTCGGAGATGATGAGCAGCCACAGGTTGGTGCGCTGCCGGCGGAGGTTACGGGCCAGCGCGTTCGGCCGGTATCCCAGCCGCTCGGCCGCGGACACCACCCTGGCCGCCAGGTCGGAATTCACCCGGTCGTTGTTGTTCAGCGCACGGGAGACCGTCGCCACCGAGGTCTGCGCCTCCCGGGCGACATCGACGATCTTCACCATGTCAGGCTCCCCCCGGCGCGCCGTGGCACCTCGTGGGCGTGATCACCGCAGCGGGTCCATCGGCTCGCCGCCGACCTCGAGATCGTCGAGACTCGGCAACGCGGGCCGGGCCGCCGAAGGTCGGTCGAGGTAGAACATTGCGGTCGAGGCGATGTCGTCCTGCAGGGGTTGGTAACGGTGTCGCGACTTCCAGCCGAGTGCCTGGATGTCCACCCGCACGTCCGAGCAGAAGTGGACCGGGTCGGGCAGATGCCAGCGGTACATGCCGAAGCGCTGCTGGCTGCGGTAGAGGCCGTCCGGCCGGATGACCTGGTGCAGCCCGAGGAAGGGCGTCGAATAGGCGGTGTAGCCGGCACCGGGCACGTCGAAGTTCCACGCCCCGCCGAAGTAGTCCTCCGTCCCGGTGCCGCAGATCGTCGGGAACTCCTCGTCGCCGTCGAGGTAGAACTTGACCTCGCCCTCGCCCCACCAACCGGGGCGGTTCACCCCCCAGGCGAGGTATGTGCCGACGTACTTTCCGCTGCCCTCGACCGTGGCCAGGATCGGATGGGTGGTCGCCGGGGGAAGCGGGTTGCTGCGCCGGAACTGCGCGTGCAGGTAACCCATGCCCGCGATCTCGGCGGCGCTGCCGTAGGTCTCGTAGGTCACCTGGTAGTAGACGGTCGCCGGTTCGGGCGCGAGGTTTTCGACCGTCAGCCGCGCCGCGGAGGTGAACGGCATCGGCCAGTACGAGTTGAAGCCGCCGTGCGGGTTGACCGCGATCGGCACGGAGCTGAGTTGGGCGAACTCACCCCAGCCCTGGCCGAAGAAGTCGCCGACCGGCGCCTCGATCGCCGGCTCGGCCGAGCCGTCCCAGTAGGCCCGCAGCACCAGGCTCCGCCAGTTGTCGCGGTGCGTGGTGAGCCAGATGTGGGTGACCATGGCCGGCCCCTGGATCGCGGCGAGTTCGTGCACGGACCCGCCACCGATGTCGACGCTGGGGGAGACCTTCCAGCCCCGGCCGAGTTCGCCGGCAGCGCCGGCACCGGTGCCTTCGGTCGCGCGGCCGCCGCCGCCCTTGGCGCCGTCGAGGTTCTCCGGGCTGATCGACCTTGACCGTGCCGTGCCGAGCACGGCCAGAGATCTCAGCTGCGTCATGCCGACTCGGCGCTTGCGCCTTGATCGGCGCCGACCAGGTGGACGTCTCCGCACAGGTGGACGGGGAGACCGAGCGCGTCGAACATCGCGGCCTTGACCGTGGCCGCTCGATCCGCTGACTCGGCGTCCGGGGCGTAGGCGACCTGCACGTGGTTGGCCTTGTGCTTGGCCATCAGCTGGTTGCGGTCGACACCGTGCAGCACCGCGTGCATGATCGGCCACTCCGGCGTCGTCAGGGACAGCCGGCGCTCGGTCTCGGCGTCGGGGAGGGCCGCGACGTGGCCGCGACCGAGGTCGACGTGCAGCCCGCCGCCCTCGATGTAGACCCGCGACCAGACGATCTCGCCGGGTTTCGAGCAGCCGCTGAGGGTCCCCCCGCCGAGCGGGAAGTACATCCTGGGCTGTCGGTGGCTGATCGAGTGGGCGTAGCCGCCGTTGTGCGCGGCCGGGACCGAGCCGGAGATCATGAACGTCCAGACGAACTCGCCGTCGTACTCCTCGCCCCACCGGACGTCGTGCAGGGTGGTCGCCGGGTCGAAGCCCATCGCCCGCCAGATCCGGTTGGTGACCAGCGCGTCGACCGCGACCCCCTCGTCGACCTCGTTGAAGTGCGGCAGCGGCTCGCCGGCGTAAAGTTCCCGCGACCCGTCGCGGCTGCGGGCCGGCGGCCGCTCGACGTTGTTGAGCAGGCCCTCGGCCAGGTCGCTGGCCGGCACCACGTCCTTGAGCCCCTGCTGGTACTGGATCCCGACGGCGTCGAGGCCGAAGTCGTCGGCGATCCGCAGTGCAGCGATGTACATCTTCAGCTGGCTTTGCACCTGTTCTTCGGTGAGCTGCGATCTGTCGTCGGAGCCGAAGTCGAAGGTCAGCCCCGCCCGGTCGAGCCAGGCCTTCGCCGCGGCCGCCTCGTCGTCGCCGACCCGATCCATCTCGGCGACCAGCGCGCTCTGTGACAGGCGCTCCTTGTAGATCCCGAGCCGGTTGAGCAACTCGTCGTCGAAGATCGCGTTGTACATGCCCATGCAACCCTCGTCGAAGATGCCGATGATCGCCTTGGCCTGGACGAGCTGACCGGCCAGCGCCTGGCCCAGGGCGACCTCGGCGCCGGCGGAGTCCAGGGGCGGCAGGTCGTGGACGTGGTCGACGGGGTGCACGAGCTTGCCGGTCTCCAGCCAGGTACGCAGGCCGTCCAGTGCCCACTGATCGGTGAAGTCGACGCTCCACAGCGTGGAGTGGTCCACGCCCGCCTTGGTCAGGCTCGCGGTCAGGTTGAGCAGGCCGACCAGGCCCGGATGCCTGCCGCTCCAGTTGGCCAGCACCATGATCGGGCCCCGGTGCGATCGCAGCCCGCCGAGCAGGTGGTGGCTGTACTGCCAGACCGCCTCCACGACGAGCAGCGGGGCATCCGGCGGGATCTCCTGGAACACGTCCAGCCCCCGGCGCTGGCTGTCGACGAACCCGTGCCCGGCCGCCTCGTCGACGCCATGCGCGCGCACCGCCGACCAGCCGAGCGACTCCACCGCCCGGGTGACGTCGGCTTCCAGTTGCTGTTGCACCGGCCAGCCCGCGACATTGGCCGACGGCCGCAGGTCACCGTTGGCGATGAGGTAGACCGTGCACGGTGGCGCCACGAGCGTGGTGGGCGGCGCCGGGAAGGCGTATCCGGGCATCAGGCGCCTCTCTGTTCGGTCGGTTCCGGTTCCTTCGCCCCGCCGGCCCGCAGCTGGCGGTCGGCCAGCGCGTGCACGATGCCGGCCGTGCCGGCGTACATCTCGCGGTAGAGGCGATACAGCTCTGTGTAGTCCGGTTGCAGCTCCGAGCGCGGGCGCACGATGCGGGCCACCGGGTTCCACGTGTCGATCACCGGGTCGGCGACCGCCGTGGCGGCGAGGAATGCCGATCCGTAACTCGCCCCGATGGTGTGCGTACGGAGTTCCTGCTCCCGGCCGGTCACGTCCGAGACGATCTGCGTCCACAGGGCGCCCTGGGTGCCGCCGCCCACGGCCACGACCCGGTCGATCGCCGCGCCGGCGGACAGGAACGCCTCGATGTTGTGCCGGACGCCCAGGGCGATCGCCTCGAGGGCAGCGCGGTAGATGTCCCCGGCGGTGTGCGTCACGGTCAGCCCGGCGAGCACGCCGCGGGCCCGCGGATCCTCGACCGGCGTCCGCTCACCGGCGAAGTACGGCAGCATGAGCAGCCCGCGGGCACCGGGCCCGGACTCCTCCGCCGCGGCGACGAGTTCGGCATATCCGCCGGCGCCGCACAGATCCTTCAGCCAGGCCGTGATCGCACCGGAAGTAGACAGCCCGCCGGCCAGATTGCGGGTGCCCCGGAAGGCGCCCACCGTCGCCCACAGCGGTGGGGCCGACAACGGCTCGCGCACCGTGTTGATGAGGAACATCGTGGTGCCGTACATCAGCATCAGGTCACCCGGGCGGTGCGCGTCGACGCTGATCGCCTCTGCCCAGGCGTCGATGGTGCCGGCGAGCACGGGGATGCCTTCGGGCAGATCTGTCATCGCTGCCGCCGACGCGGTCACCGTGCCGGCGACCTCGTCGGACCAGCAGAGGCGCGGCCGGCCGATGTGCGGTGCGATGTCGTCCCACCAGGGCTGGTACCACCGCGCCTCGGTCGCGTCGTACAGCGGCACCGCCTGGCTGGCGGAGTGCTCGTCCAGCACGTATTCGCCGGTGAGCTGCCACACCAGGTAGGAGCTCGGCATGAAGATCCGGCGGGCAGCGGCATAGGTCTCGGGTTCGTTGGCGGCGATCCAGGCCAGCTTGGGGCCGACCGCCTGACTGGTCAGGGCCGAGCCGCAGCGTGCCACGATGGCCTCGTCGGTGTACTGGGCGTTCAGCTCGGCGATCTGCGCCTGCGCCCGGGTGTCGACGCCGTAGAGGATGGCCGGCCGCAGCGGGCGTCCGTCCGCGCCGGTGATCAGGGTGCAGGGCCCCATCCCGCTCACTCCGACGCAGAGCACCTCGGCATCGGCAGCGTCGAGCAACTCCTGGGTGATGTCGGTGAATTCGCGCCACCAGATTTCGGCGTCCATCTCGACATGCCCGGGATGCGGCCGGGTGACCTGATGCGGCCGGTCGGCCCGGGCGAGGATCTCGCCGTCGAGGGCGACCAGCACCCCCTTGCTGCTGGAGGTGCCGATGTCCAGCCCGAGAACGGCCCGCGTCGTCACCGCTGCCGCCGTCGCCGGTTGGCGGGCAGGTCGACAAGGCCATGGCAGCGGAAGCCGACGCGCCTCCGGGAGGGGAAGGCGACGGGGCCCCGTTCAACGGTCACCGGATCTCCTTGCAGCGCACTCCTCGACCGCGTTCCACGGCACCAGGGTGCCGGTCAGCGTAATTTCGAGTAACCGATTACGCAAGACCGGGGTGTGCCGGGCGCACGCGGGCGGGGCCCCGGAGCCTCCTGCTCGCCGCTTTCGGCATGATCCAGGCCTGGTCGAGCTGGCCGCGCTGCCCACGACGTCCAGGCCGCTCGGGCCGCCGACTACGGCCATCGACCAAGCAGAGAACTAGGACCGCCAAAAAAGTCAACCTTGACACGGCTTGACCAGGGGACCAAAATCCGTGAAATCGTTATCTCAGGTTGGCGGCCGAGCCGAGAGCCTCCGTCCCCGACCGGATCGCCCTGCGTCAGGCGAGCCGGTCGGATCGGCAGCCACTGACCGCGGATACCCCGCGAAGGGAGTCACGGTGGGCACGCCGCAGCACCGCCCCGGTCCCCTCCCGATCACTTGCGCCACGCGGTGCGCGCGCGCCGAGCGGTGAAGGCGGGGCCGAGGCGGATGGCAGCGCTCACGGCGGCGATGACGATGGCCGGCGCCGCGCTCGTCTCCTGCTCGGCCGACGCAGCACCCCCACCCGCGCGACCCGGCGCCGCCGGGGCGGCCAGCAGGACGCCGAGCGCCCCGGATACCCGCGTCGTCCTGGCCGGCGTCAGCCGGGTGTCGCAGGTCGCGCAGCTCACCGGGCCGTCGTCGCTGAACAGCACCGACAGGTATGGCGTCGGTGGCACGGACCTCGGCTCGATGTTCGAGGCCGACGGCAAGGTGTGGTTTGTCTTCGGCGACACCTTCGGGGATCGGGATCCCGGCTTGACCGGCGGTGGCGGCAGCGACTGGCGCTCCAACACGATGGCCTACACGACCGATGCCCACCCCGGTGACGGCATCAGATTCGACGGCTATGTGACCGACAACACCGGCTCGGCAAAGGAGTTGCTCGCCGCGAAGCATGTCGACGGCGTCGAGATGACCGTGATACCGACCCACGGATTCGCTGCCAACGGTGCGATGTACCTCGCCTACATGTCGGTGCGGCACTGGGGCCGGCCGGGCGAGTGGGACGCCAACCATGCCGGGCTGGCGAAGTCGACAGACCACGGCGAGACCTGGACCAAGCTGGCGGCCCCGCGCTGGCCGGGCGACAGCAAGTTCGTCCAGGTCAGCGTGGCCAACGTCGACGGTGAGCTGTACTTCTGGGGGATCACCCATGGCCGCTTCGGCGGTGTCGCGCTGATGAAGGTCAAGGAGACCGACGTGGAGCGGCAGGACCGCTACCGCTACTTCGCCGGCACGTCCGGCGACGGAAGGCCGCAGTGGAGTCCGGCACTGTCCGCCGCGCGGACCATCGTCAACGGTCCGATCGGCGAACTGTCGGTCGCCTGGAGCACCTACCTGCACCGGTGGCTCATGACCTACCTCGACGGCCCCGCCGTGGCCACCCACATCCGCGAGGGCGCCGCACCGTGGGGCCCGTGGGCCGAACCCGTCACGCTGGTCTCGGCGACGGACGCTCCCGGTCTGTACGCGCCGTTCATGTCGTCGCGCTACACCGCCGACGGTGGCCGGACCATCTACTTCACCTTGTCACGGTGGGATCCCTACAACGTGTTCTGGTATCGGGCTGATCTGGTGAAACAGAAGTAGACGTGGCCGTCACCGGCGCGACGTCACTGCGCCGCCGCAAGCACCAGGAGGAGGACCAATGCACATCGGGCGAAGGGCACTCAACTGCGCAATGGCGGCGATGGTCGTGGCCATGCTGGCCGTCACCGGCTGCACGAGCTCGTCGAGCGGCCAGAAGACCGCGAACGGCGCGGTCATCGTGAACTTCTGGCAGCAGAAGTTCGAGGACTACCAGCAGGCGTGGTTCAAGCAGCACGTCGACAAGTTCAACTCCTCGCAGAAGAAGGTGCACATCAACTACCTCGTCGTGCCGGCCGACACCTGGGCGCAGAAGCTCAAGGCGGCCCAAGCCGCCGGCAAGCAGCCGGACGTCGCGACGACCAACTACGGCGCGATCCCGGCCGGGGTGAAGAACGGCCAGTTCGCCGCGCTCGACGGCCTGCTGCCGGCCGCCGCCCTCGCCGACATCAAGGACAACGTCAAGGGTTTCGTGCACGTCAACGGCAAGCACTTCGCGTACCCGATGCTGGTGGAGCCCTCCACGGTTCTCTACATCCGCAAGGACCTGGCGACCGCGGCGGGGCTCGACCCGAACACGCCGCCGAAGACCTGGGCCGAGCTCGTCACCTGGGCGACCAAGCTGACCAAGGGCAAGGTCAAGGGGATGACGATGGCCTCCGTGGCACCCGACCTGGGCTGGTCGAGCTGGGGCCTGCAGTACAACGCCTGCGGGCACCTGCCGGTCTCGCCGGACTGGTCTAAGCCGGCGGCCACCGACTCCTGCTACGAGAAGGTGGTCGGTCTCTACCGCTCGCTGTACCAGAACAGCCTGATGCCGCGGCAGCCCAAGGTCGGCTACGCCGACGCGACGCCGTACGGTCAGGGCGAGGTGGCGATGATGGCCGACGGATCATGGGCGGTCGGGCAGTTGAAGCAGACGTGGCCGTCCTTGGTCGCCAAGACCGTCGTGGCGCCGTTCCCCTCCGTGGACGGAGACCCGACCAAGCCGACGGCGACGCTGGGCGGCTGGACGCTCACGGTGGACGCGAAGTCCAAGCAGAAGCAGGGCGCGGCCAGCTTCATCAACTACCTGCTGGCCGGCGACCCGAAGATCATGGCCGACTTCTTCCAGCTGACCGGGTTCTCGAAGTTCACCGTACGCGAGTCGGTCGACCAGGCGCTGGCCGCCAACAAGGCGGCAACGTCCGACCCCTTCATGAAGGTCATCGCCGACAAGGTCGTCCCATACGGCAAGGCGGAGCCTGCCTACCCGTTCGACATCTCCCTGGCAATGGGCAAGGCCATCGAGTCGGCGATGAAGGGTCAGTCGAGCCCGGGGGCGGCGCTGAAGACGGCCGATACGCAGATCGGGCGCGTCATCAAACAGCAGAACCTGGCCGGCACCGGGCCGGGCAAATAGCACTGTCCGGCCGGCACCCCGGCGGCGGATTCGCCGCCGGGGACGCCGGTTGCCCGAAGGTCGAGCGATCATGTCGGTCATGAACCCGACCCAGGAGTTGGTCCCGCCGCTAGCCGCGGGAGCGGCGACGCCCCGGTCGCGCCGGGCCGACACGCGCGCGCCGAAGCACCTCCGGTCCAACCTCACCGGCTACCTGATGATCGCGCCGATGGTCATCCTGCTGTCGATCTTCGTGATCGGACCGCTGGGCTACGCCTTCTACCTGAGCGGCTTCCAGATCAACTTCTACCAGGCGCCGAAGTTCGTCGGCCTGCAGTTCTACCGGTTCGTGCTCACCGATGACGACTTCTGGAGCTCCCTCGCGGTCGGCCTGAAGTTCGCGTTGATGGTGGTGCCCACCGCCCTGGTGCTCTCGCTGTTGCTGGCCAGCTTCATCAAGACGCTGACCAAACGGGCTTCCGGCACGCTGAAAACGATCGTCTACGTACCGGCCGTCGTCTCACCCGTCGTGGCGTCTGTGATCTTCCTCTTCATCTACCAGGACGAGGGTTTCGCCAACTGGTTCGTCGGGCTGTTCGGAAGTGGCCCGGTGGCCTGGCTGAACAGCCCGGTCTCGGCGCTGCCGGCGATCGCGGTGCCCGGAGTCTGGCTCGCCTTCGGCGTCTCGACGCTGATCCTGCTGGCCGGACTGCTGGACATCCCGGACAGCTACTACGAGTCGGCCGAACTCGACGGCGCCAACTTCCTGCAGAAGTTGTGGTACATCACCATCCCGCTGCTGAAGAACGTCCTGCTCTACCTCCTGGTCACCGGTTTCACCCTCGCCATCCAGGAATACCAGCTGCCACTGATCATGACCCAGGGCGGTCCGGTGCAGGCCACGACCACCCCGAGCCTGTACATCTTCAAGAACTTCCGGGATCAGACGCCGTTCTCGACGAGCTTCTCGTTGACGGCGGCGCTGCTGCTCTTCGTCGTGCTGGGGGCGGTGTCCATCCTGATCTTCCGGTTGGTCAGCTCCGACAAGGCGATCGACGCCTAGACCACGGCCGGACAGTCCACAATTCGACGGTCCACAGAGGGGGAAGGCCGCATGAAGCAGAATTCCGGAGCCCGGGGCCTTTCCGTGGTCCTGGTCGCCCTGATCATCCTGACATCGCTGTTTCCGCTGGCGTGGATGACGATGGCCGGTTTCAAGGGCAAGTCGGAGGTGCTCAGGACACCGTTCCAGTTCTTCCCCGACGTCTGGAACGCGAAGAACTACGTCGACATCATGCACGACCCGGCCTTCGTACGCGCGATGCTCGTCACCTTCGCCGGCGCGGTCGCCTTCACCGTGGCGAGCCTTTTCGTGAACTCGCTTGCCGCGTATGCCTTCGCGCGCCTCGATTTCGCCTTCAAGGGCTTCTGGTGGGTCTTCTGCATCGTGCCGATGTTCGTCCCCGCGATGGCGATCCTGGTGACGTCGTTCATGGTCGTGGCGAGGCTGGGCATGCTCAACACCATGGGCGTGCTGATCATTCCGGGGGTGGCGTCGGCGATCCAGATGTTCTTCCTGCGGCAGTTCTACCTGAACTTCCCGATGGCGGTCGAGGAAGCAGCGCAGATCGACGGCGCGAGCCGCTGGAAGATCTTCACCCGGATCTTCCTGCCGCAGTCCAAGGCGCCCTTCGTCGTCGTGGGGATCGCATCTTTTCTGGCGTACTGGAATTCCTACGTCTGGCCGGTCCTCACCATCACCGACCCCAACCTGACGCAGATCATGCAGTACCTCGGCAACTTCCGCTCCGATCGCGGCAACGAGTGGGGGCTGCTGATGGCCGGTGCGACGCTGGCGGCGCTGCCCACCGTCATCCTGGTGCTGATCTTCCAGCGGTACATCGTCAACGGCGTCCGCCTAGGGGGGATGAAGTAGCGGGATGGTCTGCTGTGGCGATCGGCAATGCCGATGGCCGGTGAAGCCGTTC
Organism: Mycobacteriales bacterium; assembly: GCA_038237645.1. Classification (GTDB taxonomy): domain Bacteria; phylum Actinomycetota; class Actinomycetes; order Mycobacteriales; family QHCA01; genus QHCA01. The sequence continues at coordinate 15,120 of JBBRYN010000052.1, read as the reverse complement.
CACGAGAAGGAGGAGGCGTGACCGTGGCGCGAGTAATGGTGGTCGGTCTCGATCCCGCCAAGATCCAGGGCTGGGACCCGGAGCCGGTCCAGGCGGCGCTAGCGAGGGGTCGGGCCCGGTTCGATGATCATGGTATCGAGGCCGACTACTGCTTGGTGGCACTCGACGAGAACCCCGAGGGATCGATCGCGGAGGCGCTGGCTGGCAAAGACTACGGCTGCGTGGTGATAGGGGGCGGCATCCGCAAGGAGGAGCCGCTGCTCGAACTGTTCGAGAAGGTGGTCAACCTGGTCCGGCAGCGCGCGCCGGAGGCAGCCATCGCCTTCAATAGCAGCCCCGAGGATTGTGCCGACGCAGCTTTGCGGTGGCTACGCTAGCCCGACAGGGGTCTGTCCGAAGGACGGTGTACTGGTCCGAGTCGCGGCGCACTTCGATGAGGTTCACGGCGACTTCGATGGCGATCCGGTCGAATAGGGTGCGGAGACTGATCGATCACTGAACGCGACTCCGGGGGCACGGAGGGATAGATCATGCGAGCATTTCGGGTCGGCGCACTGTCCACCATCGTGTTCCTGGCACTTGGCACCGTGGGTGCCGGCCAGGCGCTGGCCGCCGGTGTCACCCCGACCCACCGGCGCACCGTCGCCCCGATCATGGCCGAGTCGCCACGGGCGGGCAACGTCGCGGACTCGTTCGGCAGCGGCGAGGGCGGCGTCGAGACCGGGCCGTACGTTCAGGGCAGCGACACGGTCACCGACCAGTGTCACCGGTCGCGCACCTCGCCGGCGCGGCTGCTGCAGCAAGCCGGCTTGATCAGGCTCGCCGCAGACGCCAGCTGCTCCGGGGCGACGACCATCAACGTCACAACCATCGGGCAGTACGTCGAGCCGCCGCAGGCGAGCCGGCTCGACCCCGGCCTGCGGCTGGTTTACGTCATGATCGGTGGCAACGACATCGGTTTCGGCGCCCTCGTCGGCTGCTTCATCCAGACCGACTGTGATGCCACGCCGATTCCGGCCGCCAGCCTGCTGCTCATCTCCGAGTTGGGGCCGAAGCTCGACAACGCCTACGACGCCGTCCGGGCACATGCGCCTCACGCCAGGGTCGTCGTGGAGCTCTACCCGAGGTTGGTGCCGCCGGTCGGAGCCCCGGTCGGGCCCGACTGCCCGGAGTTCAACACCGCCGAGATCGCGCGTGGCAACCAGATCCAGAGCCGGCTCAACGCCAAGATCGCCGCGCGGGCCCGCGCTCATGGCTTCCGTGTCGCCGACCCGGCGCCGGCGTTCGTCGGACACGACGTGTGCTCGCCGGCGAGCTACTTCTACCAGCCGGGTACGGTGCCGCTGCCTGCGACGTTCCACCCCAACCTCCGGGGCCGTATCGGCATGGCGATCGCGCTGGCCCTCGCGACTCCCTGAGCCGGCACCGGGAGCACTCAAGGAGCCGGGGTCGGTCGAGGTCGATGTGGAGCCGGGCGCTGGCGTTGCCGCCCAGCGCGCAGGGCGTCTCCAGCTCACGCAGGCGCAGCAGGGATGGGTGCTCGGCGTAGGTAGCGGCCGCCTCAGCCCGGCTGCTGAGCGGAGCGGGGAGGCCCTTGGCTACGCAGGGTGCCCAAGAGCGGGCCCCGGGGCGACGGGGTGCTCGCTGCCTGCGGGTGGGCGGACGAGGCGCAGCACGGTAGGCGCCAGGGCGACTGTGACGCGCTGGCCCCAGGAAAGCGTGAGGTGGTCCGCTTCGATGCCATCGCCGAAGACGACCAGCCCGTCGCTCTCCGCGATGATGGTGAGCGCCTGATCGTCGGCCAGGAGGCCCTCGGTCTGTTCGATCCCCGTGGCCGGAGACGGCCACGCCTCCCGTACGAACCATGCCAGGCCGGGATGATCCGCCGGCCGCGGAAGTGCAAGAGTGCTGTGGCGTTCGCGGCACACAGAGCGACACCATCCGGTTGCGCCGGTGCCGGTGCTGACGAGGATGCCAGAGGAGGACTGGCGCTCGGCGCGGCCGTGCGGCGGCGTGAGTTGGTAGCGCGCCGACTGGTGGCTCGGGTGCCCGACCAAGACCTCGTTGAGGGCGACCAATTGCTGGCCGTCGTCGGCCTCGGCGACAGCCATTCTTCGCTGCTCGGTCTCTGCCGTGCCGCGGGCGGTCTCGTCGAGCATGCCGGCGAAGGAGCCAGCGGTAAGGGGTACGAGCACACCCGGGTTGACATCCGGCTCCGGGTTGACACCGAGCACCGGCTGTCCGTGGAGATACTTCGCGACGTTGGCGACCAGCCCGTCCTGCCCCACCACCACGATGATGTCGTCGGTCGCGAAGGGGAACCGGTCGAGGTCGCCACGCTCGACGGCTCCGCGCCGCCAGTCGCGCGGGATGGCTGCACCGACGGTTGCCAGCGCCCCGCGCAGCGCATCGTCGCGCGCCTGTACGGCGTCGATCGTAAGGTCGCGGTTACGAAGGAAGAACTCAGCCGCCCCGCGGGTGCCGTGCCGGGCGAGCAACTCGTCGAGCTCGGTGCGTCGATGCACGACCACCACGCGTGGGAGGAGCGTCATCCCGGCTGCCCGGCGAGCTTCGCCAGAGCGGTGGTGACGAGGTCGGGCGACACGTGCAGCGTGCCGATGCTGGGCAGGTTGCCGGCCATGTCGCGCAGGGCCAGCCCGAGCAGGATGGTCGGGTCGAGCCCGCGATAGGCGGCCAGCCGCGCTTGCTCCGCGTCCCCGTCGGCCGCTTCGACGACGCGGATGACCTCCGCCCGGCTGCCAGCGAGCACCCGGTCGCGACCGGCTTGGGCGTCGGCTGAGATTCGCTCGGCGGCGGCGGACTCCTCGGCCTGCCGGCGCTGGTTGTGCCCGCGCCGGGTGACGAGTTCCTCCTCGCGGACGGCCAGCTCGATCTGGCTCTGCAGCTCGTTGCCTACCTCGCGCTCGGGCCGGACCTGCCCGATCCGGTCGCGGGGTCAGACGCCCCCGACGCCCGGTGGACGCCTGTGTCGGCGGTGGGCTCGGCCGCACGGCCGCCTTCTGCGCAGCGGAGTTCACCGTCGGGGAGCTCCGCGAAGTCTACGAGGCCGTCTGGGGCGTCCAGCTCGACCCGCGGAACTTTCATCGCAAGGTGACCAGTGCCGAGGGCTTCCTCGCCGCCACCGGTCGCAGGACCGTGCGCAACGGTGGCCGGCCGGCAATGTTGTTCCGTCGCGGCGGTGCGGACTTGATCATGCCGCCGCTGCTGCGTCCCGGCTGACCGACCGCTGGCTCGGGTGTGTCGGCCGATCTCGTGCCCGACCGCGAAAACGCAAAGCTGCCCCTCGCCGAGCCGGACCGCGCTGCCGAGGTACGAGAACCGCAGGCCGCACCCGCTCACCACACCGGACAGCTTGCGAAACAAGGGTGTCGACGCAGGGGCTTTGACGTTGTTAGCGGGCTGGCCTACAGTCCGCGAGTCGCAGTCAAACCTCTCAGGGGGTCCCGTGTCCGCGTTTGTCCATACCTACGCCCTACTGCTCCTGGTGAGTGGTGTCGCGCTCCTGGGGACGGGCTTGGTCCCGGGGCAGGGAAAGGTCTCCCGCGTCCTCACCTTCCTCGTGGGCCTCGGCTTCCTGTGTTATGGCGGCTACCTGCTGTTTTTATTCAAGGGCGGCACCGTCACCGTCTATTTCAAGGTGTTCGTGATACCGATCCTGTTGATCGTCAACGCGGTCAGGTCTGCCATCAGCAACAAGAAGGAAGCCGCGCAGGTGGCGTATGCCCACCAGCAGCAGGCCTGGAGTCAGCAGCAGCCGCAACAGCAGTGGGCCCCGCAGCCGCAGCAACAGGCGCCGCCGCAATACCAGCAACAACAGTGGGCACCGCAGGGTTATCCCCAGGACAACCAGCCGCCGGCCGTGCCGTAGCGCTCGGCGTCGACTGGCCTCGATCCAGGTTTCGCCTGCCCGGCCGCCCCGGGACGACTGGCACCGCATCCACGGAGTTGAGGCGTCACATGACCGATCGCGGGCGAGTTCGACACGAGCAGGGTCGCAAGCGGGTGCGCGGCTTCGTCCGCGGCCGGCTGGTGTTCGACACGACGCGGCCGGTGCTGGTCTGGGAGGTTCCGTACTACCCGGCCTACTACATACCGGTCGACGACGTGGCCGCGGAGTTGGTCGCCACCGGTGAAGTCCACCATTCACCGAGTCGCGGCGACGCGGACCTCTACCAGGTAAAGATCGGCGACGTGACGGTGCCGGAAGCTGCCGCCGCACGCTTCGCCACCTCCCCGATCCCGGAACTGCGCGACCTCGTGCGCTTCGAATGGGCATCCCTCGACGCCTGGTTCGAGGAGGACGAGCCGATCTACACCCACCCGCGAGACCCGCACACCCGGGTCGACGTGCTGGCCTCCTCCCGGCACGTCCGCGTCGCCGTCGACGGCGTGACGGTAGCCGAGTCGGCGGCGCCGCGCATCCTGTTCGAGACCGGGTTGCCGCCGCGCTACTACCTGCCCCTCACCGACGTGCGGATGGACCTCCTGGAGCCCTCCGACACCCGCACGCACTGCCCCTACAAGGGCGAGGCGTCGTACTGGTCCCTGGTCGTCGAGGGCAACCGGTACGACGATCTGGTCTGGTGGTATCGCTCGCCGTTCCCCGAGTCGCAGAAGATCGCGGGACTGGGCTGCTTTTTCAGCGAGAGGGTGGATCTCTACGTCGACGGCGTGCTGCAAGATCGGCCGGAGACCAAGTTCGGCTGACCGCCTCGTCCCTGGGTGCACACCGTGACCGATCGGGGGACGTGACTTTCGACGTTTCGTGGATGTGCCTCGTGGTGAGGGGGGACACTCGGGAATCCGGTCGGGGAGGACGGAGGCGATCATTCGGTGGCCGAGGACAGCCCGCAGCTTGGCGTCAGCGTTTTTCAGGTCTTCGGTAGCGCGCTGGCTGCGGTGACGGCGGCGGTCGTCGCGTCTTACTTCGGGGTGGCGGGCACCGTCATCGGCGCCGCGGTGGCGAGTGCGGTCGCGACCGCTGGCACGGCGATCTACAGCACCTCATCGCGTCGGGCCAACGACCGACTGCTCACCCTGCAGGTGTTACGCGGGCGGGCACGCCGCCGACCTCGCCCGGCGGACATCGCTGACGTCGCTGTCGAAGGGCCGGGTTACCGGCAGGCGGCAACGACCACCGCCGTCGCCGCCGGGTGCCCGGCAGAGGCGGCTGCCGGCCCGAGCCGGGGGGCGCTCGTCGCGACGGTGGTCGTGGTCTTCCTGCTCGCCATGGCCGCGGTGACCGGAGTCGAACTCCTCGCCGGCCGGCCGCTCAGCTCGCTGTTCGGCGCCGACCACGCCCGCAGGGGCACCTCGGTGAGCGGGATCCTCGGCGTCGGGGGATCGCAGCCCCGGCGGCCGGCGCCGGCGCCCACCGCCACTGCGCAGGCGAGCCCGACCGCTTCCTCAACCCGACCGCTTCCCGGCCCGTCCGCATCGCCATCCCCGGGCGCGTCCGCCACCGCGACTCCCACCCCCGCGGCTGGGGGCCGGCGGCCGCTCAGCTGAGCTCGGCCAGATAGTGCGGCAGCATCCGGTGCCAGGTAGGCCACTCGTGCTCGTAGTCCGGGCCCCAATTGTCCACCCGGTTGGGGACTCCCTTCGCGCCGAGCACCTCGGCCAGCCGCCAGGATTCCCCGACGTCCTCCCACGCCCCCTCGCCGGAGGCGAGCACAACGGACCTCTCCCGGAGCCGGTCCAGTTGCGGCCCTTCGAGGTTGGGCAGGAATTGCAGCGGCGAGGAGAAGTAGAGGTCATCGCCGTGCGCCGGCTCGTAGAAGCGCTCGATCCGGTAGCTGCCGCTCATTCCGATGGCCGCCGAGAAGGCGTCCGGATAGCGGCACAGGACGGCCACGGCGTTGAACGCGCCGATGGACGCGCCGCTGGTGACTATTCCAGGCTCGTGGCCACCGAGATCGGCGTAGACGGCCGGCACGACCTCGTAGCGGATGCAGTTGTGAAACTGGTTGAGCACCCAGGTGCGGTGCTCGGGCGAGCCGACCCGCCGCATCATGGCGCTCCCGGCGACGCTGTCCACCGAGTAGAGCTTGATCCGGCCCTCGGCCAGCAACTGGCCGCAGGCGTCGACCAGGCCGTTGCGCTCGATCTCCTCGGCGTCGCCACCGGCGGTCGGGAACATCAGGACGGGACTGCCGTAGTTGCCCCAGCGGACCAGGGTGATCTCCTCGTGCATCCGCTCGGAGAACCAGCGCTCGGTGGCTTTCATCGCGGCATGCCCGCGGTCACTCGTAGTAGAACTTCTGCGGGCCGGGGAAGATCCACGACAGTCCCTCCCGGAGCCGATCCCGCCAGTTTTCCCAGCTGTGCCCGTCGCGGGCTTCGAGATACCGTACGGCCATCCCCGCGTCCTCGAACGTACGGACCATCGAACGGTTGGGGATGATCAGCGGCTCGTAGACCCCGCAGCTGACGAAGACCCGCTCCGCGACGTGCCGGGGGGCGGCCCGGTAGCGGTTGACGAACTTCACCACCGGGTCGAACACCGGGCCGCCACCGTGGTCGTTGCCGATGTCGGTGAAAACGAACGAGCCGGACTGCATAAGCAGCGAGCCGTAGCTCTCCGGGTAGCGGTAGGCCGTCGACAGCGCGGCGACCGCCCCGAAGCTGGCCCCCATGAGGCACCGGCCGTTCGGGTTGCCGAGCAGCGGAAAGTCCGCCTCCAGCCGCGGCACCAGCTCAGCGGTCAGGTAGCGGGCGTGTGCCGCGAAGTCGGCGTACTCCACCAGCCGGTCGCCGGGTGAGACGAAGGCCACGACCATCTCGGCGATGTCGAGGCGGTGAATGAGGTTGTCCAGCACGGTCTTGGCAGCGGCGTAGTGCAGGTAGTCGCTGCCGTCGTGCGCGATCAGCAGCGGGTAGCTGCCGGAGCGCCGGAAGCGGGCCGGCAGGTAGACCTGCACCCCGGTGTCGCGGCGCAGCGCCCGGCTCGGCACCGTGAGGTCGACCAGCGTGCCGGGCCGCGACTCGGGATTGGGTTGGGTCCAGTCCGGCACCTCGTAGCCGCGGGCGTAGCACACCGACGAGGCGCCGACCGGGCTGTGCGCCAGGCGGGAATTGAGCGGGTCGTTGAAGCGTTGGTAGTGCTCGCCGTGCCGGGTCTCGATCTGGTACTCGAATCGCGACCCTTCGGGCAACTCCACCACCGCGTACCAGAGGTCCGCGCCGTGCAGCCGGCGCAGGGCGATCCGCTCCGGCAGGCCGAGCGTGCGGTGCACGAGATGGACCTCGTCGGCCTGGCCCCGGTAGAGGAACGTGCAGCGGCCGCCTTCGACGATGGGTACGTCGTGCCGGGCGAGGAACCGGTCGATGACGGCCGGCTCGAGCGGCCGGCGTTCGCGCAGCCGGTTGATGGCGAGCCGGCGACTGACCGCCGGTCCGCTCACCGTGGTCAGGCCGCCTCCAGCTGTGTGACGCGTCCGGTGTCGGCCAGTACGCGGGTGCCGGGCGGGAGGCGGCCCTCGTCGACGTCGAGGCGGGTGCCCGCTTCCAGCAGGACGCAGCGGGCCGGGGCGAGCCGCCGGGCCAGCAGCCCCATCCGGATCGGATCACCCAGCAGGAGCCGCCGGCTGGCGTTGGGGAGGGCCACCACGCCACGCAGCAGGCTCAGGCCGGTGCCGTAGAGCTCGGGATGGCCGGGGCCCTGCGGAGCTCGGTCGTGGAAGAGCAGGATCCGGTCGGTCAGGCTCATCGCCCCGGCCGACCAGGCGATCACCGGAGAGCTCAGCTCGGCGGCGACGTTGAACAGATGCAGCGTGGCCGCCAGCACTCCGACGTGTCCGCCGGCGATGACCAGAGCGTTCGCCTCCTGCAACACCCGACCCACGGCCGCGCGGTGCTCGGCGATGACCGGCCGCTCGTGCGGCGGCCAGGCTGCGTAGTAGTCGGCTTGGATGTCGCTGATCCGGCGCAGCTGCCAGGCGTCGATATCGCGTACCGCCGCGATCGCCTCGGTCAGCGCGTCGTCGCGTAGCTGCGTGCTGCCGCCCCGTCGGGCGACGTCGTGGACGGCCCGCAGCGCGTGGTCGAGCCGTACCAAGTAGAAGTCCTGGAGTTGGTCGAGCAGTCTGCGCAGCCGGCGCTCGGCCGCGGCGAACTCCGGATCGCGGTCGAGTACGTCCTGCCAGCGGGCATAGAGCGCCAGGTTGATGCCTGGGGAGGGGAGTTGCTGGTCGAGCTCGCTGTCGTCGGGCTCGCGCTCCTGCCAGCCGGCCGTGATCGTGGCGACCGGCCCGGCCAGGCCCATCGTCGGCACCACCCCGCGCAGGGTGGGCGTGCGCTGCGGCCCGAGCAAGACGATGTTCACGGCGCCGCCGCGGAAACGAGTGCGTCGGCGCGGTTCATGGCGCCGCCGCGGAGACGAGTGCGTCGGCGCGGTTCACTCGGCGTGGACATGCAGCGTCCGGCCGACGGTGTCGAGCATCTCCCGCAGCCGGTCGTAGTCGGGATGGCGCAACCGTACGTAGGCATTGGCCATGTAGCCGGCCTCGACCGGCTGGGTGGGCGTGCCGGCCGGTGGCAGGTGCGCGTCGATCACCCACTCGCCGTACTGCCGCTGCATCTCCTCGACGTCGGAGTAACCGCTGATCCGGCCGTCCCGATCCGGCCGCAGGGCCAGCATGCCGCAGGCGTCGCGCCGCGACGGGGACGAGCCGATCCGGCCGTGCACGATGGCCGACGCCCACTCACGGTGGAGGTCGAGGTCGTTGCCGGCGGAGTAGAGGTCCCACGCGCCCACACCGGGTGGCCGGCAGCCGATCTCGGAGAACTTCAGACCCTTGGGGCCGGAGAACCACTCCATGTGCGTCGCGGAGGTGCCGATCCCCAGGGCGGCGTTGACCCGGCCCCCCATCTCGCGTAGCTCGGCGTACTCCGGTGCGGTGTCGACCCGGTTGGTGGACACGAACTGCGGCGAGACCCAGCGGGTGCGCATCGCGTCGAGGACGTTGGGGTAGTAGTGGCAGACGAAGTCCAGCGCCGGCTCGCCGTCGACGGACAGCGTGTCGTAGAAGCCTTCGTGGCCCTCGACGAACTCCTCCACGGCGATCGAGGCGACCCCCTGGCCGCCGAAGACGCCCAGGGTGCGGTCGAGGTCGGCCCCGCTGTCGACCCGGGTCGTGTCGGCGGCGCCGGCCCCGCTGCGCGGCTTGACGATCAGCGGATAGCCGACCCGCTCGGCAAAGGCCCGCACCTCGGTTGCGGTGTCGGCCGCGATGGAGGCGGCGGTGGGCACGCCCGCGGCCCGCAGCGCCTCCTTCATCGACGGCTTGTCGCGGCACAGCCACGCCGTGCGTGCCGACGTGCCCGGGATGCCGCAGGCCTGCCGTACCTGCGCCGCCGCCATGGTATGCGCCTCGATGGTGGCCTCGAGCCGGTCGACCCACAGCTTGTCCTGCACCCAGCGGACCGCCTGTGTCATCGCCGCGACGTCGGTCACCGACGGCACCTGCTCGTAGTGGTCCAGCCAGCCCCTGACCTGGTCGTCGAGGTGGTCCAGCGGGGTCTCGCCCAACCCGATGACCGTCGCGCCCACCTCGGCGAGCCCGCGGACGAACTCGCGCTGGGTGCGGGGGAAGAACGGCTCGACGAAGACCACGTTCACCTCGGTGACTCTAACGGGAGGCTGACTCGACTACTCTCCAACGGGCATGGTGGTCGTTGCCTTCGTCGCGCCCTACCTGATGGAGACGACCGCACGGTTCGTGGAGGCTGCGGCGAGGCTGCCCGGGGTGCAGCTCGGGCTGGTCACCGGCGAGCCGGCCGAGCGACTTCCCACCGGCCTGCGCGACGCCCTCGCGGGGCACTGGCGCATCGCCGACGCACTCGACGCCGAGCAGATCGCCGGCGCGGTACGGGGGCTGGGCGGCCAACTGGGCCGGGTCGAGCGAATCCTGGCGATCCTCGAACAGCTGCAGCTGCCGGTCGCGCAGGTACGCGAGCACCTGAACATCCCCGGAATGGACACCGCGACCGCGCACAACTTCCGGGACAAGGCGCGGATGAAGTCGGTGATGCGCGCCGCCGGCGTGCCCTGTGCCCGCCACCGGCTGACCGATTCCGCCCAGGCCGCGATCGGCTTCGCCGAGGAGGTGGGCTTTCCGCTCGTGGTCAAGCCGCCGGCCGGAGCCGGCGCCAAGAGCACCTTCCGGCTGGATGGCCCCGACGACCTGCGGGTCTGGCTCGATGCGGCCCCGCCCACGGGCGACCGGGTCGCGCTGCTGGAGGAGTTCCTGACCGGCGACGAGGGCTCCTACGACAGTGTCACGGTCGACGGGCAGGTCGTGTGGGACTCCATTTCGCATTACCTGCCCACGCCGCTCGAGGTCTTGCGCAACCCGTGGATCCAGTGGGCGGTCCTGATGCCGCGGGTCCTCGAAAGGCTGGACCACGCGAAGATTCGCACGTTGGCCCCGACCGCGTTGCGTGCCCTCGGCCTGCACACCGGGCTCACCCACCTGGAGTGGTTCCGGCGGCCGGACGGCTCGGTCGCCGTCTCCGAGGTCGCGGTACGCCCGCCGGGCGCCCAGATCAGCTCGATGCTGTGCTATGCGCACGACTTCGACATCTACCGTGCCTGGGCGGAGCTGATGATCCACGGCAGGTTCGAGCCGCCACCGCGCCGCTACGCCGTGGGTACGGTCTACCTCAGGGGCCAGGGCACCGGGCAGGTCCGCGCCGTGCACGGCCTCGACCGGCTGCGGCGCGAGGTGGGGGACGTTGTCGTGGAGTCGCAAGTGCCGGCGCTCGGCCAGCAGTCCTCGACCAGCTACGAGGGCGACGGGTGGGTGATCGTGCGGCACCCCGACACCGCCGTCGTCACGGACGCGGTGCGGCGGCTGGTCTCCGGCGTACGTGTCGAGCTCGGCTGAGGCGGCGATGAACGTCCTGATGATCTCGCCCGGCTACCCCGCGGAGATGGCCTATTTCACCCGCGGCCTGGCCGCGGTGGGCGCCACGGTGATCGGCGTCGGGGACCAGCCGGCCGAGGCGCTGCCGGCGCCTGCCCGCGATGCACTGGCCCACCACGTGCCGGTCGGCTCGCTAACCGACGAGGGTGCGGTCGCGGCGGCCGTGCACGATCTGGCCCGGCACGTGTCGATCGACCTGGTCGAGTGCCTGTGGGAGCCGTACATGATCCTCGCGGCGAAGCTGCGGGAGTCCCTCGGCCTGCCCGGCCTGACCGTGGAGCAGACGGTGCCGTTCCGCGACAAGGAGCAGATGAAGCAGCTCCTCGACGCAGCGGGCCTGCGTACTCCGTGGCACGAGAGCGCCTCGTCGGTGGCGGGCGTGTGGGCGGCGGCCGAGCGGATCGGCTTCCCGCTCATCGTCAAGCCGATCGACGGCGCCGGGTCGGCCGACACCTACCGGGTCGACTCCGTCGGTGAGCTCGACGACGTGCTGCCGATGCTGCGACACGTGCCCCAGGTCAGCGTCGAGGAGTTCGTCGACGGCGAGGAGTTCACCTACGACACCATCTGCGCCGGCGGCCGGGTGCTGTTCGACAACATCTGCTGGTATCGCCCCCGCCCGCTGATCGCCAAGACCCACGAGTGGGTAAGCCCGGTCACGATGGCGCTGCGGGACCTGACCGCGCCCGACCTGCAGGGCGGCCGGGCGCTCGGTGCCGCGGTCCTCAGCGCGCTGGGCTTCCGCGACGGTTTCACGCACATGGAGTGGTATCGCAAGGCCGACGGCGAGGTGGTCTTCGGCGAGATCGGTGCCCGGCCGCCCGGCGGCCGCACGGTCGACGTGATGAACTACGCCACCGATGCCGATCTGTTCGCCGCCTGGGCCGACGCCGTCACCAACGGGCAGATCTCGCAGCCGGTGGAGCGACGCTTCAACGCGGCGAGCATCTTCAAGCGGGCCAGCGGGACGGGGTGCATCACCCACAGTCAGGGGCTCGACCGGCTGATGGCGCAGTACGGTGACCACGTGGCCGCCATCGACCTGCTCCCCGTCGGCGCGCGCCGGCGTGACTGGCGGGCCACCCTGATCTCCGACGGCATGATCATCGTCCGGCACCCCGATCTGGCCGCCACCGTCGAGATCGCCGACGCCTTCGCCGGCGGCCTGCAGCTCTATGCCAGCTGACCCCGCAGCCCTGCACGGCGCGGTGCGCGCCGTGCTGCCTTCGGTGCGGGCCGACCTCGAGCGGCTCATCCGGATCCCGTCGGTGTCCGCCGACCCGGTCGCGGCACCACACGTGCGGGCCAGCGCCGCCGAGGTCGCCGCGTTGCTGCGTGGCGCCGGGCTGCGTGATGTCGACGTCCTCACCGTCCCAGGCGGCCAGCCGGCGGTGGCGGGGCATCGGCCGGGGCCGGCCGGATCGCCGACGGTGCTGCTGTATGCCCACCACGACGTGCAGCCGACCGGGGACCGCAGTGAGTGGCATTCCGACCCGTTCATCCCGACGGAGCGCGACGGCCGGCTCTACGCGCGGGGGGCGGCCGACGACAAGGCCGGCATCGCCCTGCACCTTGCCGCGTTGCGCGCCTACGGCGACAGCCTTCCGGTCGGCGTGGTGGTGCTCGTCGAGGGGGAGGAGGAGATCGGGTCGCCCACACTGGCGGACTTCCTGTCGACCCACCGCGAGCGACTGCGTGCCGATGTGGTCGTACTGGCCGACTCGAGCAACTGGACCGTCGACGTGCCGGCACTCACCACGACACTGCGCGGTGGCGTCAACCTCGTCGTCGAGGTGCGCACGCTCGATCATGGCGTACACAGCGGGATGTACGGCGGCGCAGTCCCCGACGCCCTGACCGCACTCTGCCGGTTGCTCGCGACCCTGCACGACGACGACGGCGATGTCGTGGTCGATGGGCTCACCCGAGGTTCCGCGCAGGACCTGGACTTGACCGAGGGGGAGTTGCGCGCCGATGCCGGTCTGCTCGACGGCGTGCGGCTGATCGGCCGCGGGCCGCTGACCGCTCGGTTGTGGGCCGGGCCGGCGATCAGCATCACGGCGATCGACGCCCCGGCCGTCGCCGATGCCGCCAACGTGCTGCTGCCGGTGGCCCGTGCAGTGGTCAGCCTGCGGGTGGCACCCGGTGACGACGCCGTCCGGGCCGGCACCACCCTGGCCGAGCACCTGCGTACCCACGCGCCCTGGGGGGCACAGGTGTCGATCCGATCGAGGCCGGCGATGCCCGGCTATCCAGGCTCCACCGGCGGCCGGGCCTACGCCGCGGCGCACTGGGCCTTCGCCGAGGCATGGGGCGTCGCAGCCGTCGACATGGGTGTCGGCGGCACCATCCCGTTCATCGCGGCCTTCGTCGAGATGATGCCGGAGGCGGAGATCCTCGTCACCGGGGTCGAGGACCCGGACACCCGCGCGCACGGGTCCAACGAGAGCCTGCACCTGGCGATGTTCGAGCGGGCCTGCCTCGCCGAGGTGCTGTTGCTGCACCGGCTCGGGGACCGATGAGCAGCGACTGCGGCGGCCTGCTGGCCGAGTCGATCGCCCACGTCCCGCACCCGGCGTTGGGCCCGTACATCCGATCGGTGGTCGGCTACCGGCAGGAGGGAGGATCGCCGGGTGTGCACCGGGGCCTGCCCTCGCCCGCTCTCACCCTCATCATCACCGTCGACGAACCGCTGGTGCTTGCCGCACACGCCGACCCGCGGCAGCCGGCAGCCGCGTACGACGCGATGGTCGGCGGGCTGCACATCCGCCCGGCGCTGATCGCCCACCGAGGCAGGCAGTGGGGCGTCCAGGTGTCGCTCACCCCGTTGGGCGCACGGGCTCTTCTGGGTGCACCTGCCGCGGCGCTCGCCTCTTGGGACGCCGACCTGGCCGACGTCGTTGGCCGGCCGGCCGTCGAGGTCACCGAGCGGTTGCGGGCCGCCACCGACTGGCCGGGTCGCTTCGCCGCCGTGGAACGAGTGCTGCTCGGACTGGCGCGGGAGCCGGCATCGCTCGCGCCGGAGGTGGCCGAGGCCTGGCGTCTCACCACTACGGTCCACGGCCGGCTGCGAGTCGAGGAGGTCGCCCGGCGGGTCGGGTGGTCGTCACGGCACCTCGGCGAGTGCTTCCGGGCCGAGATCGGCCTCACCCCCAAGGAGGCGGCGCGGGTGACCCGCTTCGACCGCGCGCGGCGGCTCCTCGGGCGTCGGGTCACGAGTGGTCGGCCCGCGGACCTCGGGTCGCTGGCGGTGACCTGTGGTTACGCCGACCAGGCGCACCTCACCCGCGAGTGGCGCTCGATGTCCGGGTTGCCGCCACGAGGTTGGCTGTCCGCCGAGCTCGGATTTGTTCAAGACGTCACCACCGGCGAGAAGGCACAGTGGACAGCATGACGACATCTGCGAGCACCTCGCCATCCGCGACCGCCTCGACCGAGGCACCGCCGCCCACCGTCTGGCCCACCTTGCGGGCGCGCGACGCCCGGGCGCTGATCCGCTTCCTGGTCGATGCCTTCGGCTTCAGCGAGACAGCCGTGTACGGCGACGGTGAGGCCGTCCACCACGCCGAGTTGGCCTGGCCGCTTGGCGGTGGGATCATGCTCGGCTCGGCCCGCGACTCGGCCGACGACTCCGCCGCCGACCTGTGTTCGGTGCAGCCGGGTTGGGGGAGTTGCTACGTCGTGACCGATGACCCCGACGGGCTGCACGCCCGAGCGGTCGCGGCCGGGGCGGAGATCACCCGCCCACTGAACGAGACCGACTACGGCTCCCGGGAGTTCGCCGCCCGCGACCCGGAGGGCAACCGCTGGAGCTTCGGCACCTACCGCGGTGCAGCCCGCGAGTAACGCGTCCGAACCCCTCGCCGTTCCTTGGCCGCGATGGCTCGATGGTGTGGCGACGGTGTCCCGGCCGACCATGGCCGGCTTTTTTCATGATCCAGGCCTCGTTGGGTGTGCCTGAGCGACAGCAACTGGGCCTGGATCTTGTCCGGCGTCGGGAGTCGTTTGTCCACAAGGGTTTGTCGGCCGCAGGATTGTCGTACCCGGCGGTTAGGTTGGGGTCATGTCGCAGGGGTTGGCGCCGCCGGTGCATCCGCTGCTGGTTGGGGTGTGCCGGGTGGAGGCCGGGCTGGACGAATGCGCGGAGGGCAACTGCTGGTCGATGTCCGATGCG
>JBBRYN010000051.1:0-26162 GCA_038237645.1 Mycobacteriales bacterium | reverse complement strand
CCGCCCGCCGCGCCGGCCTCACCGCCGCCCGACAGCAACGCCTTGCCGCCAACCGCGAGCTACGAAAGGATCACCAATGACAGGCCGCCAGTGGCTGGGTATTACAACCCTGAACTGGTGCATTTGGTCAGACACATCTCGATGACACAGTCCAGCGGCTACCGCTTCAACCCACCGCCCAACTGGCCACCGATGCCAGCAGGGTGGTCCCCACCAGCTGGCTGGAAGTCACCGCCCGATTGGCCTGCTCCTCCTGAGGGCTGGCAGTTCTGGACACCCGCCGCGCACACGTACGGCCCCGGCCATGGCCCCTCCCCGGTCAAGAACAAGGCGTGGGTAGTGCGGCACCCGGTCCTCGCCGGGCTTGGCGCCTTGCTGGTCTTCGTGGTCCTCATTGCCGCTATCGCATCAGCTGCACCACCTCCTCCCTCGAAAGTGGCGAGGGCGCTCAAAAGTGCGCAGCCCAGCGCCAGTGAGGCGGCGCCCAGCCCAAGCCCGACCGAGGAGGCACCCACTGTCGCGCCCAGCCCCCCACCCAAACCCAAGCCGCTGGCGCCCAGGCTGTACTCCGGTACCGGCTCGAAGGTGATCAAGCTGAGCAAGGGGTCTGATCCGATGATCGCCGTCATCACCGGCAGGGGGTCGAGCAACTTCGTCATCACCAGCTTGGACTCTGCCGGCGAGCAGGTTGACCTGCTCGTGAACACGATCGGGTCCTACACCGGCACGGTGCTGTTCGACGCGAAGGATGGCGAGCGAACTGCCGCGCTTAAGGTCGAGGCGACCGGCCTCCGGTGGGGCATCAAGATCGCGCCGATCACTGCTGCTCGCCCTTGGGACGGCACCGGGACGTTGAGCGGGGTCGGTGACGCGGTCGTGATCATGCCCGCCAAGCCCTTCGGTGGTTTGGACTCAGCGCACATCAGTCACACCGGCAGGTCGAACTTCGTGGTGACCAGCTACCCGGACAACGGTGGTGAGATTGGGCTGCTGGTCAACGAGATCGGGAAGTATGCCGGGGAGGTCCAGGTGCCTGCCGACACGATCCTGCTGTCCATCAACGCCGATGGCCGGTGGGCGATCCGCAAAGTGTGAGCTGTGGCGTAAGGGCCAGGCCCAGCGCCTTGGCGGTTTAGGCGACCCTGAGCCCCAGCAGATCCTCGGCACGCATGTTGAACTGCCGGACCTCGGAAGCACCAGCGTACGGCTTGAGCCGGCGTTGGAGGTCACGCACGGTTTCGATGCACCGGGACGAGTTCACCGAGGCTGCCAGCTCTACGACGTAGAGGCTCTTCGCGGCTGCGGCGTCAACGCTGCCGCGCTCTAGATCCGCGATCGCCAGCGCAGCGTGACTCAGTGCGCCTCGTCGTGCTCTCCCCTGCTCGCGCGCGACTTCGGCAGACTGAGTGGCGAACCGCTCGATCTGCGCAGGCTCTCGGAGATCACGGAAGCAATGAGCGGCCTCGCCGAAGATGTAGGGCAGGTCGATGAACCGGGCCCACTCTGGTTTCGTTCTCGGGCACGACCTGGGCGAAGATGTGCTCTGCGCGGACGATCGCGGCCGCGGCCGGCTCCGGCTCGTTGAGCGCCGCGAGCGCGCGGGCCTCAAGGATGTGCAGGTCTGCCAGGCAGGCCGGCGAGTCTGCCTGGTCAATCCCCCGCTGCCCGGCGCGCGCCAGCATCAGAGCCTCTCGGGGATGGCCGAGCAGGCTGCCACTCACGCCAGGCCCGGCGGCCCAGGGTCCGACCTGGTACGAACACGCCTGCGCATTTGTGGACAGTTCCTGGGGCCGACTCGCGCCGAGGTCGCGGCAATCGGTCGCCGACGTGCTCGCATCCGCAACACCGATGGTGCTTTCCGACGGCCCGGGCAGGCCGCCGGCGGCGGAGATTCGCGCGGCGCTCTATCAATGGGCATTCAATAGCTCGCGCCGGAAGGAAGGGCCGCCACCAGAAGTGCTCGCAGGCTCGGTGCACTGGATTGAGCGCAATTCAAAGCCGCTATCTGACTTGGAGGATCTGAGCATCCTGCGACGCGTGCTCGACGGCCTGGCCGTCAATCTCAGTGGCCGGCCGGCTGCCGCGACGGTCGTGGCCAGGCGCCGTGCCGTGCCCCACAGAGTGCTTCGCTACGCGATCGAGAGGGGCCACCTCGTATCCAACCCGCTCGATCGCCTGCGCTGGAAGGCGCCGAGGGTCGCCGAAGCCGTTGACCGCCGGTCGGTGGTCAATCACGACCAGGCCAAGCAACTACTCGCGGCGGTGGGCGCGCAAGGCGAGGCGTCGCGGCCTTTCGTGGCGTTCTTCGGATGCATGTATTACGGCGCCCTGCGGCCGGCGGAGGTGAGCGAGGTTCGAGAAGCCGATTTGGTGTTGCCAATCACGCACGGCGATTGGGGCGACCTGCACCTCAACTGCTCCAATCCCGTCACGTCCAAGTCGTGGACGGACACGGGCGCGCGGGAGGCCCGGCAGCTCAAGCACCGCGGAGTCCGTGAGGTGCGCATAGTGCCCTGCGCACCGCCGCTGTCCCGACTGCTCGCCGAGCACCTCGCCGAGTTCGGTACGGCTCCGGACGGTCGTCTGTTTCGGGGGGTCCGAGGTGGGCCAGTTTCGGACACCGCCTACGGCGACATCTGGCAGGAGGCCCGGCGCCGGGCGCTCACGGCCGCCGGGGTCGCCTCACCCCTTGCCGCGCGTCCCTATGACTTGCGGCAAGCGGGGTGTTTCGACGTGGCTCAATGCCGGCGTCGATCTCACCCTCGTGGCCGAGCCGTTGCCGGCCGGCTCCGGCCGGACGCAGCCGGACAACGCGAAACGGCCCCTGAGGCGCGTTTGCGCTGGTCAGGGGCCGTTTTCGGTGGTGTGGCAGGTGTTGGGTTCGAACCAACGTAGGCTGAGCCGGCGGTTTTACAGACCGCTCCCTTTGGCCACTCGGGCAACCTGCCAAGGCGCTGCCGAACGTCACAACGGCCGCAGGAGGCAGGATAGCCGGTGAACCGCGGGATGCTCGAACCCGATTAGTGACAAGGAGCCCAACGGTGGCCGACCCCTCATTCGACGTCGTGAGCAAAGTTGACCGGCAGGAGGTGGACAACGCCTTGAACCAGGCAGCGAAGGAGTTCGGCACCCGCTTCGACTTCCGCGGCGTCAACGCCAGCGTCTCGTGGGCCGGCGACGAGGCGGTCACCCTGCAGGCCGACACCGAGGAGCGCCTGAAGGCGGCGCTGGAGGTGTTCAGGGAGAAGCTCGTCAAGCGTGGCATCTCGCTGAAGGCGCTCGACGCCGGCGAGCCCCAGCAGTCCGGCAAGGTCTACCGGATCAACGCCAAGATCAACCAGGGTATCGCCGCCGAGAAGGCGAAGGCCATCGCGAAGCGGATCCGTGACGAGGCACCAAAGGGGGTCCAGGCGCAGATCCAGGGCGATCAGCTACGGGTGAGCGCCAAGAAGAAGGACGCCCTGCAGGACGTCATCGCGCTGCTGAAAGGCAGCGACTTCGACATTCCGCTGCAGTTCACCAACTACCGATGATCAGGCTACGCACTTATTCGCCCCGGTTTGTGCCCTGAGCGGGACGTAATTGCGGCAGGCGGTATCGAGCACTCAGCGGGCAGCGTGGTCGAGGCGCCTGACCGGGGAAACCGGTCCGTCGCCGCCTCAGCGCCGCAAGCCACCCCGTCGCGCGCAACTCTGTCGACGGCACGCGGAGTTCGTCACCGCCGGTGCACCAGGTCGACTGTCGGACATCACGGGCCGTCAAGGGACGCCATTCGCTTTCGGGAGGCGCCTGCCGTCGTGGGGTTATTGGCCGTTTGGCTGTGGGATATCCGACCGAAGGTGTTATTGACATGGTCGGTCGGCGACGCAACTATGGCTCGCGGCGGCGCCTGCCGTAGCCATCTTTCCCCTTTTTCAGGAGGCGATTCAATGATTCGACGTGTCCTCGCTGGTGGGATCACCGCGGTGCTGGGCAGCGCGTTGGGGTTGGCGGTCAGCACGCCGGCCTCGGCTGCACCCGCCCTCGCCGGCTCCTCCCCGAACGCCCTGCCGGCCGCGCAGCACCTGCGCCCGATGTACGACGTGGGAGTGCACAGCAATCTGCGGCTGGCTGCGGCACCGGTGCCCAACAGCATCCCGAACTTCGCCGCCACCATCAACGATCACGGCACCACCTTCTCCTACAAGATGGCGGGCAAGAGCCCTCAGCTCGCGGGGGCCGGGAGCACGACCGTCAAGACCATGCTCATCCCGTTGAAGATCGTCCTGGGGGGTGGCCTCGGCACCCACGACGCGAGCGTGGGCGACTCGTGTGACGCCACCAGCGCGTCGGCGCGGACGGCAGCCTCACCGATCTTCGTCAACAAGCCCTTCAGCTTCGGCGGCACCAGCGTCGGCACGACGCAGTACGTCGACGCCTACCAGCGAGCCAATTTCTGGAAGTACGCGAAGCCCGGCGCCCTCAACCCCGGCTATCACGTGCTCCTCGGCAAGAACGTCCTGCCGGTGCAGACGATCAACGTACCGGCGAGCGCCAGCGCTTCCGGCGGCGCCGCCTGCGGCACACTCGGCGCGGTGGAGATCAACTGGCTGGACGGCTACCTGCAGAACACCCTGATCCCCAGGCTGGCCGGGGCCGGGGTCAACTCCACCACCTTCCCGATGTTCCTCACCGAGAACGTCGTCGAATACATCAACACCACCGCGAACTGCTGCGTGCTCGGCTTCCACAACGCCTACAGCAGCACGGGCACCGGCGGCAAGGTGCAGACCTACGGCATCTCGATGTACGACAACAGCGGCGACTTCACCGGGTCCAGTGACATCTCGGTGCTGACCCACGAGGTCGGCGAGTGGATGGACGACCCGTTCGTCGACAACGCGACCAAGCCCTGGGGCCACATCGGCCAGGTGAACGGCTGCCAGGCCAACCTGGAGAACGGCGACCCGCTGAGCGGCACCATCAAGCCGGTCGTGGTGGGTGCGAAGACCTATCACGTACAGGAGTTGGCATTCCTGTCCTGGTTCTTCCACCAGAGTCCCAGCATCGGCATCCACGGCTGGTACTCGAACTACGGCAAGTTCCGTACGCCGGCGGCCGCCTGCGTCTAGCGCCGGCCGCGTGCGTCAGGCCTTCGTCAGCGGACGGGGGCCTGACGCACGCTACGGATCAGCCTGCGCGGGCGTAGACCCGCAGGATCGCCTCCGCCGACAGATCGACGTCGGCTTCGGTGGTCGACCAGTTCGACACCGAGATGCGCATGGCGACCCGCCCCCGCCAGGTCGTCGGCCCCACCCAGCAGGTCCCGTCGGCCTGCACCCGGCTGACCACGTCGCGGGTCACCCCGTCGGAATCGGAGAAACGTACGAGGACCTGGTTGAGCACGACCTCGTTGAGGACCTCCACCCCGTCAACCCGGCCGAGCCGGATCGCGAAGCGGCTCGCCAGCCCGCAACAGCGGTCGACGAGATCAGCGACGCCGGCCCGGCCCAGCGCCCGCAGGGCCGCGTAGATGGGCACGCCCCGGGCGCGCCGCGACGACTCCGGTGTCCAGGTGAACGGGTCGCGCTGCCCCTCCGCCGCGCCGATCAGGTAGCTGGCCGTCTTGCCCATGGCGGCGGCGTGCGCCTCCGGGTCGGCGACGATCGCCAGCCCGCTGTCGTACGGGACGTTGAGCCATTTGTGGCCGTCGGTGGCCCAGGACTCGGCCGCCGACGAGCCGACCAGCAGGGGCCGCAGAGCCGGGCTCGCCGCGGCCCAGAGCCCGAAGGCTCCGTCGACGTGCAGCCACGCACCGTGCTGGTGGGCTACGTCGCCGATGTCGGCCAGCGGATCGACGGCGCCGGTGTTGACGTTGCCGGCCTGCGCGCAGACGATCGCCGGCTCGTCGCCGGACTCGAGTACGGCCGCCAGTGACTCGGTCAGCATCGCACCCTGCGGGTCGGCCTCCACCACGTGAATCCGATCGGACCCCATCCCCAGGTAGCGCAGGGCGACGTCGACCGTCACATGCCGCTCGGCGCCGACGATGACGCGCAACGGTGGCGCCCCGAACAGGCCGTTGCGCTCGACGTCCCAGCCGGACTTGGCCAGGACGGAGTGGCGGGCCGCGGCCAGGCAGGTGAAGTTGGCCATCGTGGCACCGGTCACGTAGCCGACCGACGCCGTCGGCGGCAGGTCGAGCAGGTCGAGCAGCCACCCGGCCGCGACGTCCTCGATGACCGCGACGGCCGGCCCGGCGATGTGCAGCCCGGCATTCTGATCCCACGCCGAGCTCAGCCAGTCGGCGGCGAGGGCGGCCGGTGTGCTGCCACCGACGACGAACCCGAAGAAGCGCGGGCCGGCCGATGCCACGACGCCCGGATCGGCGGCCGCGGCAAGTTCGGTGACGACCTGTGCGTCGGGCACCGACCGGTCCGGCAGCGGGCCGCCCAAGGAAGCCCGGAGGGCTGCCGGGTCGGCCGGCGTACCTACCGGCCGGCCGGGGAGTCCGCCGTAGAACCCGATGGCAAGGTCGGCGGTCAGCTTCAGCAGGTCGTCCACGCTCAGTCCTCCTCGTCCGCGTAATCGGCCAGCGCCCGGGCGAGCCGTCGCAGGTCGAGCGCCGAGCTCAACAGCGGCCCGGCCTCCTCGGCCACGCCCGCCACGGCGGTCAGATCGCGCTCCGCGAAGGCCGTGGTCTCGCGGGCCAGCAGGATCATTCCGTCGACCTCGCCGATCGGCACACCCAGGAGGTGCCGCCAGTGCGCCAACGGCGCGCCGACCAATCGCGACCTGGCGATATCCGAGTCCGTCATGACCACGCCGTGCCGCTGACCGACCAACTCCTCGACCAGCCAGTGCTTCGCCTCCAGGAGCAGCCGGTTTTCCAGCGACCGTGCCCCAGCACTGGCGCTGACCCGCCACACCCTCCCGTCCGGCAGGAGTACGCAGCCCGCCTCGGCACCGGCGCGTTCCTGTGCCTCGGCGAGGACCACCTCCGCGACCTCTCCGATCCCGACGAGCTCGTCCCGGTGCCGGAATAGCCGGCGCACCAGGCCGGGGGCATCCCAAGCGGCCACGTCGCGATGCGCCGCGACATCCGCCGAAGCAGGGAATCGGCCCGGCCCCGCCGATTGGACCTCGTCGCGCGCTGGCTCCGCCGATGCGGGATCGACCGACGCGGGGGTGACCGGAGCGGGGGTGACCGGAGCCGCTCGCGGCGCCGATCCCCTCGGCTGTGCAGCTGGCGCGGGTGGAGCAGGTGGTGAGACCTCGACCGGCTGGAGTGGGACAGGTTGCCGTTCGACTTGACTCTCGACCGAGGCCACTGGTGGCGGAGTCGGCGGCGGGCGCCTCGGCGTTGGCGGACGGGGCGCGACCAATCCTGACCCGGTGACGATGCTGAACGCTGCCGGATTCCGAGCCCAGCTGAAGGCGACCAACCTGCCGACCCGGATATCGGCCTGCGCATATCCGGCGCTGACATCGGGCTCGGACTCCGCCCAGAGGGGTCCCTCCAGCAGCAACCCGTCGGCGAACCGACCGACGACGATCTGGTCCTCATTCTCGCCGGCGCCCCTGTTCGTCGGAATGCTCTCGTCCAGGTAGACCGGCAGCCCGACCAGCAGGCCGACGGCCCCCGGCGCGTTTGACGGTGGCTCAGGCTGGGCGGCACTGGACACGGTACGGGTGCCGCCGGACTGCGGCACGCCCCCAGCGGTCTCCCATTCCCCGACGATCCATGCCCAGCGGCGCGGGTGCATCACGATGCAGTCCGGCGGTCTGCGATGGCCGACCCGCCGCACCCCGTCGGCCAGCATGGCGTAGAGCCCCGCCGGCGTCGGCCCCGGGTCGGCATAGGTGACGGCGTTGGTGCCCTTGGTCGCCAGCAGCCCGCGGGCGCCGGGCGACCGGCCGGTCAGCACCGCGGTATCGAGCTGGGCCACATATCCCGCGGCCAGGTCAGCCAGGATCGAGCGGTCCAGGTTGACGGGAGCGCGCTTGAGCAGTCGCATGGACACGGTCTGAGCGCTCAGGTAGCTGGTGACCGCCGCGGTGGCGCCGCCCGCAGGCTCGGCAGCCGACGGTGCCGGATGGCCTGGTCCCCCTGGTCCCCCTGGGTCCGATGCCGGCTGGCCGTTGACCGGCCGAGTCGGCGGCACCGGTATCACGCTGCCGTGCGCGCCGGCGACGAGTTCGACGGAGTGCATCAGGCCGGTAGTGACGCGCGCCGCGGCGCACAGCCGGTTGAACTCCTTGCTGATCCAGATCGGAGCGAGGATGGCGTCGGTCCGGTGTCGCGTCGACGGAACGCGGCTCTCGGTTGCGCACCTCTCCCGGTAGCTGCTCAGCCGCTCGGCGGCAGCGCTGGCCTCCTGTCCCCGGGTGGCCACTTCCGCCAGGTCGAAGAGAAAGGACGGCCCGTTCGGGTCACCGAGATACACGGTCGACACACCAGCCCCGTGACCGGAAGGCTCTCACGGCTGCTACCGCGGCGCGCGGAGTCACGAGGCATGGCGACGCTACGACCTGCTTGCCCATCTCCGTTTGTCCCATCGAACCCCAGGATACCGCCCGCAAACGACCTCGCGGGTGAGACCTCGTCGCCATCAGTGACGCCCACTGGCCCGGTCGCGGCGGCCAGGGGGCGATCGAGAAGCGCCGAAGGTGCTGCTCACGCTCGGAGGTAGGGGTTGGAGCCGGCTGATGGTCCGTAGTGGGTGGCCCGTGTCGGCTCAGGTAGGCGAAGAACATGCCGATGCAGGGGGATCCGCCCATGCGAGGAGTAGCGCCGTGTCCCGATTTGCCTGCCCGCACTCTCACTTCGGCATCGCCGTCGCGGTGGTTTCAGCTGCGCTCATGGCAGCGACAGTGGGTGCTGTCGCACGACCCGCCCTCGCTGATGCGGCGACGACCCAGCTGACGTTCCGGGCCTATGACACGGCTGGGAACCGGCTTCCTTGGAGTGCCTTCAAGGTCTTGCGGGAGAACGGGAAGGGAACGGCCGGCGACAACGACACTCTGGTTGACCCGGTGTCGCTCAAGGTGCTTCGGATGTGGCCGCTGTTCTCCACCGGGGGAGCGAGCGGGGACCCGGCACTGGTGCTGCCCGGGGTCAAGAGCTCCCTGGCGATGGCGTGGCCCACCACAGATGGCTATTCGAATCTGATCCTCGACCTGCCGACGTCAGGCGGCACTTACGTATTCAACCTCCTCGCTGGTCGGCAACTGGTGGCAGGCCTGGAGGCGTCGGTGGCCAGCCGCCCGTGGTACGTGCCCTCGGCAGCATTCATCACCGCCTACAACACCGCCCACAACCGGCTCGCGTCCGCGAACAGCGCGGCCAACGAAGCTCAGCAGGGCGCACTCGGAGCGCAGGCGATGAACGCGGCTGCCCACGCAGACGTCCTGCTGCTTGCCGAAGCCGGCGTGCAGTACGCGAGGGCGCATCGTGACGCCCTGCGGCCGCAGTTCGGTGTCACCTTCGACGACATCAGCGGGGGCGCCGCAGATCTGAGCACGGTGTCCCGGCTCGTCTCGGGCGATGCCGCCGACGGCTGGGTGCGGATCGTGTTCGATCGCACGTCATCGGCGAAGTACTACGCGGCTGAGGTCGGCGCGGCGCACAGCGCGGGACTCCGCGTGCTTGGCGAGATCCTCGACTCCTCCGACATGAGCAGTCAGACGCTTGCCGCATGGCAGAGCAGGGTCCAGTCCTATGTCAGCACGCTGCCCTCGGTGGATGCGTGGGAGGTCGGCAACGAGGTGAACGGCAGTTGGCTCGGCGGTAACGTCGCGGCCAAAGTCGCATACGCCGCGGCATACGTAAAGTCGCACACGACCGCCCGCACGGTGCTCACGTTGTACTGGCAGCTCGGCGAGGACAACGCCTCCGACTCCATGTTCACCTGGGCCGCCGCCAACCTTCCAGCATCGACCCTGGCCAACATCGACGACATGGGCCTGTCGCTGTACGCGGAGGACCACCCGATGGGTACGGCGTTCGACCGGGTCATGGCGGCCATGCACCGCGCGTTCCCGGCGCAACGCATCACGCTGACCGAACTCGGCTACTGGTCGGCCGACCTCGGCCACACCTGGTGGTGGGGTTCGAAGGCCGATCCGCTGAGCGCCGGCCGCCTTTCCGTGGCCGCCCTCTATCAGTCCGCCGCTATGGGCTACTCGTATTCCGGTGGTGGGGGCTACTGGTGGTACTACTTGCTCGAGGCGCTGCCGGAGTCCACGGCGCTCTGGGGGACGCTCTCCGCCGTCCATACCTCCGTGGCAGTGGGATGAGGCGCCCGGCCTCAGCCCAGCACTGACGCCGGAGAAACGAACGTGTAGCCGGCGGTGCGGATCCCCGAAACGGTCTGCTTCAGTGCGCTGGTGCCCTCCGAGGGGTCGTAGAAGAAGCTCGCGAAACCGTCCCGGATCGCCAGGTTGAGCTTTGCGGCATTGATGATGTCCGCCGGCAGCCGCACCGGGTTGTTGTTCAACGAAACCGGCTCGTAGTCGCCAAGATTTTCCGGGAGCACCGTCGTCCCATAGACGTCGTGCACGACGTAAGGGAAGAACTGCCCGATCCAGCGGGTGTGATCGACAGCGCCGCCGCTCACCGTACCGGGGTAATACAGCGACGATTCGTAACGCGCGGCAAAGGTCCGGGCGAACACCCGGTAGTCCACGTCGGAGGCGGCGTAATGCGGGGTGACCCACAGGCTCGGTGCCGGCAGCCCGACCTGCCGGAACAGGGCTATCGCCGCCGTGATCCGGCCTTGGGCCCAGGCGTCGGTGTCCTCCGGCACGGTGCCATCGAAGATCACGGAGTTGTTCACGTCGATGTGTGCCCTGAAGAACTCGAAGTCATCGCCCGAGACACCGTTGTAGGGGTCGGCGATGTCGCGGTACTGGTGGGTGTAGCCCTCGTCGATGATGGTCCCGCCGTGGCTGATCATGTATTTCAGCGCGGTGACGACTGCCGGCGCCTGAGCGAGAGTGATCGACTCCGCAACCCCGTTGTTGTAGTGGCCCAGAGGGTCGCGGTACCACGGGATCACGTTGAAGCCGTAGGGCACGTTGTTGTTGAAGAGGTATTTCGCGGCGTTCATCAGCTGTGTCGGGTCCGACTTCGGGCTGATGTCCTCGAGCCGCACGAGGGCGCGGTGGCGAGCCGCGGTGGCCGGCGCCAGCGCGTCGAAGAGCAGGTCCTCGAAGGCGATGATGCGGTCGGTCAGCGAGACGTAGGAGAACGGGATCTCGCCGATGTAGGTGAGATTGCCGGAGCGCACCGCCCAGGGAAACGCCGTCGCCGGCGAGGTGCTGCCGTCCTGCGCGGTGGCCAGAGTGGTCACCGGCGGATAGGGCGCGCCGAGGACGTGGGGATGCACGATGCCGGAGTCCTGGCCGGCGGGGATCTTGCGCGTCAGCGTCCGGCCCTTGTACACGACCGTGCTGACGTTGCCGACGCTCCCGTTGGGTGCGAGGTAGGACGTGGTCGGATCCCAGCCGTACTTCGACTCGAACGTGGCGATGCCGATGCTGTTGGCGAAGTTCCAGATGTTGAAGCCGGTCCACACCAGCGGATGGCTGCTGGCAGCGGCGTCCTGGTAGAGAGCGGCCGGAATCGCGTCGTTGGTGCCGTCATAGTAGGTGGACCCCACGTAGAGGGTCGCGGTGTACTGCTCCATCTGTCCGGCCGAGTAGGCCGACACCGGCTCGGTCTTGACGGTGCCGAAGTGGCCGCTCAGGTTGGCCGTTGCCATCCCGTAGAGCTCGCCGAGAAAGCCGTACTGCCCGGCCGTGTCGTACAGAACAAGTGCGGAAGTGCCGGTGAGCGCGGCTGTGGCTGCCGGCGCCACCGTAGTGGTGGACGCGGCCTGACGGATCACCGGCTGTTTACCCAGCCGACTGCGCCGCACGCGATCTCTGGCGAGTTGCTTGCCGGCGTAGCTCTTGAGCACGCCGGGCGAGACGCCTAGTGACGCAGCCCCCGCGGCCGCGGAGTGGGCCACGCGCGCGGTTGGCGCGGCCGAGGCCGGCGGCACTGCGAGGAGCAGTGGAATGAAGAGTGCGGCGGTAGCGCTCATCGTGGTCATCAGGCGCAAGGTGTTCTTGGATCTCATTTTCTTCTCCTACTGGCTCGGCGCGAGTATCGGCGACAGATCATCCGGCGGCGGCGCCGGAGCGGTCATAGCGGGATTGGCAACCGGTCGGCCACCGAATAGTTGGGCCTGGGGCCCGAGCCCGAAAGAGTGGGCATTGCCATCCCGTGGAGGCGGGACAGGATTGACGGGTGGCAATGCCGCGACATCGACGAGGACAAAGTCGACCTTGGCGTCCTCGGCATACAGGCCGATCGACCCGGCGAGGTAGGGATGATCGCCATCCTCGACGACGGCGAGCCGGCGGCCATCGGCGGAGACGATGATCCGGTTGCCGGACTGGGCGATGCCCACGGTGTGCCACGAGCCGATGGCGAAGCGCGGGCTCTGCCCGCTGGCCAGGAATCGCTGGCCACCGCGGTAGGCAGGGTCTTGCTTGGAGATCTCCCAGCCGTTCGGCTTGAGTACCACCGCATAGAAGCTCTGCGGTGATTTGTAGTGCCACAGGACCCACCCGACCTCCCACGGGTTCGGCCGGCCGGTCCTCAACTGCTCGTCGGTGTGCAGCCGTACGTGGGCGACCATGTCGGGATAGCTGGCCTTCGTAACCACCAGTGCGGCGTGCGTCACGCTCGGTCTGGTCGCCTTGCGGGGTGCCACCCGGACGCCTGCACGATCACCGATCTGCATGCCGCGCATGGGCCCGCCACCGGTGAACACGACATGCCAGGGCCCATGCCCGCTGCCGTCGCTCCACGACCGAAAGGCCGGCGCGACCGCGGCGACGGCACCCAGCAGCACGGCAGCCAACCCCCCCAGCAGCGCCGCGCGCAGCGTGCGCCGCCGCCGGCGCGTACCGGTCACGATGTGACTCCGCTGAAGGCGCCGGGTGGTCCTGTCGGGCTGGGTGCCACCTCGACGGCAACGTGCTCGCTGTCGCCGCTGGTCGGCTCGGCCGCCCGATCGGTCTTGGCCCACCCCTGACGGCCGCGCACGGCACGGCCGACCGCCCACCATCCGGCGACGTACCACATCAGGCTGTAGCAGACGTAGAGATGGCTCAAGGCGATGGCGCGGCGCAGCGACATGCCGTGATCGCGCTCCTGCAGCCAGTACACGCGGCCGTAGAGCATCGAAGGGCCGAAGGACAGCACGTACGTGACGAGAGTCCACCACCCGAACGGGTTGCGTCCGCTCAGGGCCGTGACCGTGACCGCCACGACCGAAAGCAGGCAGGTGAACGTCAGCAGCGTCGTGATGAGCAGCAGGACCGGACTGGTGAGGTGGTAGATGACATCGGCCCGTGCCCGCCTCGGCGCCCCACGCAGCACCACAGGCAGCAGGCGCCAGGACTGGAGATGGCCCTGGAACCACCGGCAGCGCTGGCGGATCAGCCGGCCGACCTCGACAACTCCCTGCTGGTGGACGGCGGCAGTGCGGCAGTAGTCGTTTCGCCAGCCGAAACTCAGCAGGCGAATCCCCAGGTCGAGGTCCTCGGTGAGGCTCTGGCTCCACGGTTTCGGCCCCAGCGACAACAGCGCGGTCAGCCTCATGAACTGCCCGTTGCCTCCCAGACCGACGCTGCCAAGGTGCGTGCGGCCGCGCTGGAACACCGACGTGTAGATGACAAACTCCATGTCCTGCATTCGAGCAAGCCGGCTGACATGCCGGTTGTTGATCCGCACGCCGATCTGAACGCCGCCGACGGTCGAGTCGGCAAAGAAGGGTGTGACCGCCTCAGCGGCGTGCGGCTCGAGGCGCCCGTCTGCGTCGACGACGACGATGATCACACGGGCCAGATCGCACCCGTCCAGCCGCCCGCTGTCGAGCAGGTGCTTGATCGCAGCGTTGAGCGCCTCGCCCTTTCCCCGGCGCGCGTCGGGGAGGCTGCGTTGCAGCAGCCAGACACGCTCGTGGGCAACGGACCGGACGGCCTCGGCGGTCCCGTCGTCGGAGCCGTCATCGATGACCAGGATCGCGAAGTTGTCGCCGGGCATCTCGAGCAGCCGGTGCAGGCTCGCCTCGATCACCCTCTCCTCGTTCAAGCACGGGAGCACGAATATGAAGGAGAGACCGTCGCCGACACTCCTGGCGCTGACTTCTTGCAAGTCGCGTCGTCGCGCCGCACGACGGTGGGCCGCGAGCCGCAGGGCGGTCCGGGTCGGCATCGTGGGCCGCTTCGCCTCGCGGCTGGAGGCGAACAGCATCGAGCCGCCGTACCCCAGGCTCAGCAGCACCAGCGCCCCGGCGAGGCCGGTGAGAACGAGACCCGGTTGCTCGCCCAGCGGTCTGTCGTGCCGATCCGGCGATACTGTCGATGACCGCAGCGGCACCGAGGTTGGATTACGCGCGGGCAGACCAACCACCACCGGTGCCACGCCACGAGAGCGCGACAGGGCGACTTCGAGACGGCCCGGCAGTGGGCCGGAGCTGCGGAATGCAACCAGGTACTGCGAGGCGATGTCCTGGGAAACGCGCCCCAGTGCGGACGTGAAGGCCCCATCCCCGTCCTGTTTCGCGGCTCGAACCGCCAACCCACCGCTGTCGAGTGCCAGCCGATCCAAGTCGCTGCCATCCGGCGATAGGTCGACCATGTAGAGCTTGCTTCCGCTCGCCGCGAGCCGCGACCCCAACGCGGTGAGTGTCGCAGAATCGACCGGCTCCGCAGTGCGCGCAACGAGCACGACCGCCCGGCCGGCATGTACCCCCGGCGAGAAGATCGCGAGCGCGGCAGACAACCGCCGTGCCGCAGAGCCAATCCCGTCCGGCGCGCCCTGCCGGACAACCGCGCTCAGGGCGAGCGTCACATCGGTGGACATGGCGGGCGGTGGCGCGCCGGGAACGCGCCCGCCGACGACAGCCGTCCCGGCTGCCCCCGGCAGGCGCCAGACGAAGTCGACGAGTGCCGCACGCTCAGCGGCGAGCGCGCTGCTCGCGAGACCGTGATCCGGGGCAAGGACGATCTGCAGGTCGCGGCTTGGCAAGACGCTGACCCGCGACGGCACGCGCGACCCGGTGATGGTGGTCAGCCTGATGGTGTCTGAGCCCGGCTTCGGGCTGCCCGGAGGCAGCGTCAGCAGGAAGCGCAGCTGAGGCTTGGCGGAGACGTCCAGCGCAGAGACCCGAACGGGCACGGACCCGGCCGATGACGACCGTGCCGCTGCGTACGCGGATCCGCACGCCGGCAGCATGAGCGCCGACCCGACCACCGTCACCACACCGACCTTCACGTTCGCCAGCGCGCAGGACCGCAGACCGGAACCTGGCCTTCTTCGGACTGGGGAGGAACGGCTTCCTTCCCGGCACGTCACGCGTCTCCCGCCATGCCGTTCTTCTCGGCGATTCGCCGGTCACTGACCCGCAGCACCATCCCGGTGAGCGTGAGCAGGCCGATCGCGATGACGTAGCACGCAAACAGCCCACCAGTTGCTTCCAGCATGAACCGGGCAGCCAGCCACAGCGCGCCGTCATGGGGTAGCGGCGCGGCGGCAGCGAAACTGCCAATCGAGGCGAGGCCCCCTGTGTAGTGCATGGACAGTCGCTCCCCGGTGCATCTCCTGCGGCCAGAGACTCGAATGTAGCCACACAAGTGGGCAGATCATATGGGCACAAGGGACCATTTACCGTAGGTCATGTTGCTGCTACACGGTAGCCCCTCGAACTCGGCCGCCGGTGCGCCTGGCGCTGCCGCCTTCGGCGCCAGTGGCTCCGCGCGCAGGGATCGCAATAGCCGTGCCATCCCGGTCGAGGACGTCGCATTCAAGGACGTCGCATTGAGGTCTCCCACGACGGCGGGTGGAGCCGCAAGCGGAAAAGGAGGGCCGGTCGCGGTGGGCATTTGTCGCGCGCAGCACGGGTGAGGTGGTCCACCTGGGTGTGAACGTTCACCGGCACACGGGGCCGCGGCCTAGTAGTCGTAGACGCCGTGCGCGGCCATCTCCTGCAGCCGCGCGATGCGCTGCTCCATCGGCGGGTGGGTGGAGAAGAGCCGGCTGAGGCCACCGCCAAACGGGTTGGCGATCATCAGGTGGCTGGTGGTGACGAGCTTGGGGTCCTGCGGTAGCGGCAGGGCCGAAGTGCCTGCCTGCAGCTTGGCCAGCGCACTGGCCAGTGCCAGCGGGTCTCCGGTCATCTTGGCGCCCGACTCGTCGGCCTGGAACTCCCGGGACCGGCTGATGGCCATCTGCACGAGCCCGGCGGCAATCGGACCGAGGATCAGCAGCAGCAGCGCGCCCAGGACGTTGCCGCCGCCCTCGTCATCGTCGGAGCCGCCGATCGGGAGGAAGTAGGCGAGGTAGGCCAGGTAGGTGATCACACTGGCCAGGGCGCCGGCCACCGAGGAGATGAGGATGTCGCGGTTGTAGACGTGGGAGAGCTCGTGGCCGAGCACGGCCCGCAGCTCACGCCGGTTGAGCAGCCGCAGGATGCCCTCGGTCACCGCGACCGCGGCATGCCGCGGGTTGCGGCCGGTGGCGAAGGCGTTGGGCTGGTCGGTGGGGCTGATGTAGATGCGCGGCATGGGTTGGCCCGTACCGGTGGCGAGCTCGCGGACGATGGCATAGAGCTCCGGCTGCTGCACCTCGGTGACGGGATAGGCGTGCATCGAGCGCAGGGCGAGCTTGTCGGAGAAGAAGTAGCTGAAGCCATTGAGCCCCAGCGCTATGACGAAGGCGATCGTCAGGCCGGTGCCGCCGCCAAGGAATTGGCCGGCCAGCAGGATGAGCGCGGACAGCGCGCCCAGCAGGACGGCGGTCTTGAGTCCGTTGTGATGTCTGTGCATGACCAGTGAAACGCTACGCGCGCTGGTACGTTCCCGCGACCCAGCCGTCTCTCCACCCGGCAAGGGAGGATCGGGCTAGGGCAGCCCGGCCAGGTTGCCGGCCGCGAAGACCAGTTGCGGTGCGAAGCCGAGCCCCACGGTGCCGGCCACCGCCAGCAGGATCGCGGCGGCACCGGCGAGTGAGCGTTGCGGGACCGCCGAGATCAACTTGGCCGCCGACGGCCGCTCCACCGGCTCGGCGAAGAGCAGCCGGGCCACCCGCAGGTAGTAGTAGAGGCCGATCACCGTGTTGACCGCCATGATCAACGCCAGCACCTGGGCGCCGGCGACCAGCGTCGACCGGAAGACGACGATCTTGGCGAACAGTCCGGCGAATCCCGGCGGCAGGCCGGCCAGGCAGAGCAGGAAGAACGCCAGGGCCACCGCGACGAGCGGCCAGCGCCGGACCAGACCGCGATAGTCCTCGACGGCGTTGCCCGGGCTGGCCCGGCTGACCCAGGCGACGCAGGCGAAGGCGCCGAGGCTCATGGCGACGTAGAGCACGAGGTAGCCCAGGCTCGCGGCTCCGGCGGTACGCAGACCGGCGGCCGACCGGCCGCGGTCACCCCAGGCGGCCGCGCCGAGCGGGAGGAGGATGTAACCCGCCTGCGCCACCGACGACCAGGCCAGCAGCCTCATCATGTGCCGCTGGCGCATTGCCACGAGGTTGCCCAGTGTCATGGTCACCGTGGCAAGGACGGCGAGCACCGGCCCCCAGACGTCCGCGTACGGCCGGAAGCCCTTGAGCAGCACCAGCAGCAGGCCGGCGAAGCCCGCGGCCTTGCCGGCGGTGGACAGGAAGGCCGCGATCGGCACCGGGGCGCCCTGGTAGGTGTCCGGTGCCCACCAGTGGAACGGCACCGCGGACACCTTGAACGCGAAGCCCACGACGACGAGCAGCATGGCCGCGGCCGGCAGCGACAGGTCGCGCAGGTCCGCTCGCTGGTCGAGGGCGGCCGCGACCCGGTCGAGGTGCACCGCGCCGGTCAGCCCGTAGACCAGGCTCACGCCGAAGAGGGTCACCGCCCCGGAGAGCACCGAGACGAGGAAGAACTTCAGCGCGGCCTCGGCCGAGCGCGGGTCGCCGCGGCGCAGGCCGGCAAGGGCGTAGACCGGCAACGTGAGGACCTCGAGCGCCACGGTGAGAGTGATCAGGTCGCGGGCACCGGCGATCGCGATCATCCCGCTCAGCGAGCACAGGACGAGGAAGGCGTACTCCCCCGCCGGCAACCGATCCTCGGTCACCGGCGTGACCGACAGCAGCAGGCAGACGATCGCGGCGAGGCAGACGACGGCGACCAGCAGCAGCGTGAAGTGGTCGACGACGTAGGAGCACGACCGTCCAACCCGGACACCGTGCGGCAGTGTGGTGGCCGGGGAGCAGAAGGTCCGCCGCTCCCCCGACCCGACGGCCACGGCGGTGAGCAGGGCGGCCAGCGCGCCGGTCGCGGCCAGCCAGATCGCGACGACCCGGTGGGCCAGTGGCAGGAAGAGGTCCGCGACCAGCACCACCACCGCGGCGGCGGCGACCACGAGCAGCGGCGCGAGGGCCGCGTAGTCGATGCGCTGCAACTGGCTCATCCTTGCCGCCTCATCCCGGCAACGCCTTCACCAGCAAGGCGACCGCCGGCCGGGTGACACCGAGGACGGCCGCCGGATACCCGCCGAGGACGACGGCCAGCAGGGCCAGCGGCGCCCAGGCCAGCCATTCCACCGGCGTGACGTCGGCGACGGTGGGCGCGGACCCGTGCGGTGCAACCGGACCCGCGCCCGGGCGCGCTACTGGGCCCGCAACTGGACCCACCACTGGACCCACGACAAGGACTCGCAGCATCCGCAGGAAGTAGGCTGCGGCCAGGGCCGCCCCGACGGCGGCGATCACGGCGAGGGTGAGGAACAGCCCGCGGGGCAGGGTCGGCGCCGGCCGGTAGGCGGCCAGCACGGCGAACGCCTCCCCCCAGAAACCGGCCAGACCGGGCAGGCCGAGGCTGGCGATCGACGCGAGCAGCAGCACCGCGCCGAGCCCGCGGGCCCGGACGCCGAGCCCGCCACCGATGGCGGCCATCTCGCTGCTGCCGAACCGGTCCTTGAGGCCGCCGACCGCAAAGAAGAGCAGCGATGTGATCACCCCGTGGGCGATGTTGCCGTACAACGCCGCCTGCACGCCGACCTCGCTGAGAGTGGACAGCGCGAGCAGCACGAAGCCCATGTGGCCGACGCTGGAGTAGGCGACGAGTCGCTTGAGGTCGGTCTGGGTGAAGCAGCACAGCGTGCCGACGATGATGCCGGCGACGGCGAGTACGGCCAGCAGCGGGGCAAACCGCTGCGCACCGGCGGGCACGATCGGCAGCGCCACCCGGATCAGGCCGTAGGTCCCCATCTTGAGCAGCACACCGGCCAGCAGCACCGACCCGACGGTGGGCGCCTCCGTGTGCGCGTCCGGCAGCCAGGTGTGCACCGGCCACAGTGGACTCTTGACCGCGAGGCCGGCGAAGATCAGCAGGAACGCCGCCGCCTGGGTCGAGTGGGCGATCCCGGCGCCGTGCCGGGCGGTCAGCGCGACCATGTCCAGCGTGCCGGTGGCGGCATAGACCGTGAGCAGGCCGACGAGCAGCAGCGCCGAGCCGAGCAGGGTGTAGAGCACGAACTTGGTCGCGGCACGACGCGCCCCGGGGCCGCCCCAGACCGCGATCAGGAAGTACATCGGCGCGAGGACGACCTCGAAGAAGATGAAGAACAGCAGCAGGTCGCGGGCCAGGAAGGTGCCCATCATGCCGACCTCGAGCACCAGCACGAGGGCGAGCATGGTGCCGGCCCGGCCCGGCGCCGGCAGGGTGTGCAGGGTGTGGGCGGCGCACAAGAAGGTCAGCAGCGCTGTGAGCACGACGAGGGGAAGGCTGATCCCGTCGACGCCGAGGTGAAACCGCAGGCCGATCGCCGGCAC
The DNA here is from genome assembly GCA_038237645.1 of Mycobacteriales bacterium. Taxonomy (GTDB): domain Bacteria; phylum Actinomycetota; class Actinomycetes; order Mycobacteriales; family QHCA01; genus QHCA01. The sequence continues at coordinate 6,316 of JBBRYN010000051.1, read as the reverse complement.
CCACGGCAGGTCGAAGCGCTGCCAGTCGCCCGGCTCACCCGGCGAGCGGCCGGCCAGCAGGCCGAGGCTGACCAGGAGCGTGAGGCCGGTCACCGCAACGCCTGCCAGCCGCGCGGCCCGGTCGAATCGAGCGGGGAGCAGGGCGAGCCCCACGGCACCCAACGCCGGCAACAGCAACACCGCGAGCAGGATCACGCCGGCCCCCTCACAGCAGCACGGTCACAGCAGCACCGCCGCCAGCGCGAGGACCACGGCAGCGGCCAGCACGCCGGTCGCGTAGGCCTGCACGTTGCCGCTCTGCAGGCGGCTGAGCCGCCCGGACAGCACCCCCGCGCCTGCACCGGTGCCTTCGACCGCGCCGTCGACGAGGCCGGAGTCGGCGGCGGTGACGATGCGGGCCAGCAGCCGGTACGGGCGTACGACGAGCAGGTCCTGCACGTCGTCCAGGTAGAACGCCCGGGCCAGCAGCGGCACGGCCGGCACCGGGTCCGCGGCCGGGGCGCGGCGCCAGGTCAGGACCACCCACGCGATGCCGGCCGCCGACAGGCCCAGGGACACCAGCGCCATACCGGCCACCGGCCGTACGGAAACACCGGGCTCGCCGAGCCAGGCGGGCAGCCACTGGGGGCGCAGGCCGGCGAAGCCGAGCAGGACGGTGGGCGCCGCCAGCACGACCAGCGGCCCGGTCATGATCCAGCACGGCTCGCGCACGGTCCACCGCTGCTGGCCCGGCGCGGGCTCGGCGACCGGGCCGAAGAAGGTGCGCAGCCAGAGCCGGGTCGCGTAGGCCGCGGTCAGCACCACGGTGAGCAGGCCGGCGACCAGCACCAGCCAGCCGACCCAGGCCGGGCCGCCGCCGTGCCCGCGCGCCGCTTCGTAAGCCCCGCCGAGCACGGCGTCCTTGGAGAAGAACCCGGCCGCCGGCGGCAGCCCGACCAGGGCGGCCAGGCCGAGTGTCATGGTCCAGAACGTCAGCGGCAGGCGGCGCCGCAGCCCACCCATCCGGGACATCAACACCTCACCGGTGGCGTGCAGCACGCAACCGGCGGCCAGGAACAGCAGTGCCTTGAAGGCGGCGTGGGTCAGCAGGTGGAAGATCGCGGCCACCGGCGCGCCGACCGCGAGCGCGCCGCTCAGGTAGGCGATCTGGCTCACCGTCGACCAGGCCAGCACCCGCTTGAGGTCGTCCTGGCCGAGGGCAGCCAGCGCGCCGAGCAGCATGGTGATCGCCGCGACGACGCCCAGAACCGCCAGCGGCACCGCATCAACGCGGAAGGCCGGATACAGCCGCGCGACGACATAGATCCCGGCGACGACCATGGTGGCGGCATGGATGAGCGCGCTGATCGGCGTCGGCCCGGCCATCGCGTCGGGCAACCAGGTGTGCAGCGGGAACTGCGCGCTCTTGCCGACCACCCCGAGCAGCAGCAGCAGGCAAGCCGTCACCAGCGTCGTCGTGGGCAGGCTCCCCGCCCGCGCGATCACCGTACCGATGTCGAACGAGCCGACTCCTGCGCCGAGCGTCAGCACCCCGAGCAGAAAGCCCACGTCGCCGACCCGGGTCACCAGGAACGCCTTGACCGCCGCCGGGCGCGCCTCCGGCAGATCGCGGTAGTGCCCGATCAGCAGGTAGGAGCAGATGCCCATGACCTCCCAGCCGACGAGCAACTGGATCAGGTCCGCGGCGAGCGCCACGTCGAGCATCGCCGCGGTGAACAGCGAGACCTCGGCGGCGTAGCGGGGATAGGTGTCATCACCGCGCAGGTAGGCCACCGAATAGACCTGGACCAGCAGGGCGACGACGCACACCGCGACGGCCACCACCGCGGCCAGGCCGTCGAGCCGCAGCCCGGCATGCACCTGCAGGGCGCCGAAGGACGCCAGGCCGACCCCGTTCGCGCTCGGAACGGGCCCCCTGGTGGCTGTCGCAGACGCGGCCACAATGGACAGTACGGTCGCTACGCCGGTCGCCGAGACGGCCAGTACGGCGGCGGGGCGCCGAGCCGTGTGCCGGAGGCCGAAGCCGGCCACCGCGGCGACGAACGGCAGCGCGAGCACCAGCCAACCCACGGCGATCACCGCTTCGCCTCCTGCGGTGGCTCCGCCAACTGGTCGAGATCGTCGATGGCCACGGTGGTCCGCAGCCGGTAGACCTGCAGCACGATGGCCAGGCCGATGCCCACCTCGGCCGCGGCGAGGGCGATCACGAACAGCGTCAGGGACTGCCCGGCGTGCACGGTGTCGCGTAGCCAGACGTCGAAGGCGACCAGGTTGATGTTGACCGCGTTGAGCATCAGCTCGACGGCCATCAGCACGAGGACGGCGTTGCGGCGGGCGAGGACGCCGTAGACGCCGATGCCGAACAGCAGCGCGGCAAGCACGACCGGCAGCGCGAGGTGCACGTCAGCGGCTCCCGGCCGTGCCGACACTCGGCCGGGTGAGGGTGATCGCGCCGACCAGGGCGGCCAGCAGCAGCACGGAGAGCAGCTCGAAGGGCAGCACCCAGGTACGGAAGACCGCAGCGCCCAGCACGCCCGCCGTGCCCGGCCGGTCGAGGTGGACGAACGCCGACCGGAATGCCTGCAGCACCAGGGTGACCAGCGTGGCCGCAGTGGCAGACCCGATCAGCATGGCCACCGGCCGGTTGCCCGAGTCGACCTGGTTCATCGGGCCGATCGGGGCGCGGGTGAGCATCACGCCGAAGAGCAGCAGGACCACGATCGCACCGACGTAGATCAGCACCTGGACCCAGGCGACCAGCTCGGCGGTCAGCACCAGGTAGCACCCGGCCACCGCGCCGAAGGTGACGACCAGCCACAGCGCGGCGCGTACGACGTTGCGGGTGGTCACGACGAGCAGGGCGCTGCCGATCGCGATCACGCCGAGCAGCGCGAAGACGACGTCCTGCGCTGTCACCGCGGCCCCTCGGGGGGGTCGCGGTCTGCCGCCGGCCGGCCGGCTGCCGGCTCCTCGGCTGCGGCGATATCCAGCGCGTTCGCCGCGAGGAGCTCTTTGGACGGGGCCGCCAGCGGGTCGAGGGCCGGTGGCGGCGGGACAGTCCACATCCACTCCCGCAGCCGCTCCTTCTCGTGGGTCAGCTCGCCGATGTCGTACTCTGCGTACTCGAACTCCGGCGACCAGAACAGCGCGTCGAACGGGCACACCTCGATGCAGATGCCGCAGTACATGCACAGCGCGAAGTCGATCGCAAAGCGGTCGAGCACGTTGCGCGACCGCGGCCGGGCCGCGCCCTCGACCTGGATGGTCTCCTTGTGCGAGTCGATGTAGATGCACCAGTCGGGGCATTCGCGGGCGCAGAGCATGCACACGGTGCAGTTTTCGTCGAACAGCGCGATGACGCCGCGACTGCGCGGTGGCAGGTCGGGCAGGTCGTCGGGATACTGCCGGGTGTGCGAGCGCTGCGTCATGGTGCGCAGCGTGATCGCCAGCCCCCGGGCGAGGCCGCTGCCGGGCAGGCCGCTCACTGGTGCACCCCCAACCGCACCACACCGGTGATCGCAAGCTGCGCCAGCGCGATCGGCACGAGGTAGAGCCAGGCGAGCCGCTGCAACTGGTCCTCGCGCAGCCGCGGGTAGGAGACCCGCACCCAGATGACGACGAAGGACACGGCGAACACCTTGACCAGCGTCCACAGCCAGCCGAGCTGCTCGTCGGCGAAGGGCCCCTTCCAGCCGCCGAGGAACAGCACCGTGGTGAGCGCGCTGACCACGATGATGCCGGCGTATTCCGCCAGCAGGAACAGGGCGAAGCGCAGGCCGGTGTATTCCGTCAGGTAGCCGAACACCAACTCCGACTCGGCCAGCGGCATGTCGAACGGTGGCCGGCGGATCTCGGCCAGCCCGGAGACGAAGAACACCAGCATCGCCGGCGCCTGCCAGAGCAGCCACCACGGCCGCCAGGCCGCCACGATGCCCGGCAGGGAAAGCGTGCCGGCGGCCATCGCCACGCTGGCCGCGGCGAGCAGCAGCGGAAGCTCGTAGGCCAGCAACTGCGCGGCGCCGCGCATCCCGCCGAGCAGGGAGAACTTGTTGGCACTGGCCCAGGCCGCCATCAGCATCCCGATGACGCCGACCCCGGCGATGGCCAGCACGAAGAACAGCCCGATGTCGAGCGGCTGGGCGACCAGGCCGCGCGGCCCGAGCGGGATCGCGACGAGCACCAGCAGGTACGGCAGCAGCCCGACGGCCGGTGCCAGCTTGAACACCGTGCGGTCGGCGGCCGCCGGGGTGACGTCCTCCTTCTGTACGAACTTCACGCCGTCGGCGATCAGCTGTGCCCAGCCGTGGAAGGCGCCGGCGTACATCGGGCCCAGCCGCGACTGCATGTGCGCCATCGCCTTGTGCTCCATCTGGCCGACCACGAGCGGCAGCACCAGGAAGGCGGCCAGCACGGCCAGCACCCGCACGGCGATCTCCGCCCAGGCCGGCAGGCCCGCCGGGATCACTGCGGGCCTCGGGGGGCTGTCGGCGGCGGCGGGGCGACCGGCGGCGAGCCGAGGTCGTCCTCATCGGGGGCCGCGTGCCGGCCCCGGCGGGGCGCGGTCGGCGGCCCGGCCGACCCTGACTCCGGCGCCCCAGCCTCCGGTGCCGGCTCCGGTGATCCGGGCGGAGTCGGTCCGGTGATAGCTGGGCCGACCTTGCCCGGAGCTTGGTCGGGAGCGGGCGGGGCGGCGGGGCGGATGGCCTCGGGACCCCAGTCGGCGGGGTCGGGGACGCCCGGCGGCCGCATCCGGCGGCGGACCGGCCCGCCGGCCGCGCTCTCCCCGGGCTCGCGCGCCCCGGGCCACTCCTTGGCGACCCGGGAGGCGAGGACGAACTCCTTGCGCAGCGGGTGACCCTCGAAGCCGTCCGGCAGCAACAGCGGCACCAGGTTGGGATGGCCGTCGAAGGTCACCCCGAACATCTCGAACGTTTCCCGCTCGTGCCAGGCCGCCCCGGCGAACAACCCGGTCAGGCTGGCCAGGTGCGGATCCGTGACCGGTACGCGGGTCCGTAGCAGCAGGCCGTGCCGCCGCTCGACCGACCACAGATGGCAGACGACGGAGTAGCCGTCGGCCAACTCGTCGACCGCCGACAGCCAGTCGAAATACCGGCAGCCGAGCAGGTCACGGGCCGCGCCGACCGCCTGCACCCAACGGGCGGCGGGCACGTCGACGGTGACCTCGCCGAAGGTCTGCGACGCGGTGGCGTCCGGCCCCAACTCCGCCGCCAAGATGTCCCCGATGGTCATCGGGGCGTACCGGACGGCGGCCGCAGCAGCGGCGCGGTCAGTACGGTCGGCCCGGGCCGCGAGCCGCCCTTCAGCGACACCGCCTCGCCGCCGATCTTCTCCTGCAGCCGCAGGATGCCTTGTAGCAGCGACTCCGGCCGCGGTGGGCAGCCCGGCACGTAGACGTCGACCGGGATCAACTGGTCGACGCCCTTGGTCACGCTGTAGGAGTCCCAGTAGGGGCCGCCGCAGTTGGAGCAGGCACCGAAGGAGATGACGTACTTCGGCTCGGGCATCTGCTCGTAGAGCCGCCGGACCGCCGGCGCCATCTTGTCCGTCACCGTGCCGGACACCACCATGAGATCGGCCTGGCGGGGGCCGTGGGCGAACGGGATCACGCCCAGCCGGATGAAGTCGTGCCGGGCCATGGACGTGGCGATGAACTCGATCGCGCAGCAGGCCAGCCCGAAGTTGAAGACCCACAAGGAATAGCGCCGGCCCCAGTTGAGGACGAACTTGATCGGGTCGGGCAGCACGGGGTTCAGGTCCACGTCAGCACCGCCTTGCGCCAGGCGTAGAGCAGCCCGACGGCCAGGAACGCGATGAACAGTCCCATCTCGACGAGCGCCCCGCGGCCGAATCCCGGCCGCGCGAAGATCGTCGCCCAGGGAAACAGGAACACCGACTCGACCGCGAAGATGACGTAGAGGAAGGCGAAGACGTAATAGCGGATCTGGGTCTGCACCCAATCCGGACCGACCGGGTCGACCCCGCACTCGTAGGTCGCCAGCTTCTCGCGGGTCGGCCGGTGCGGCCGGAGAACCCAGTTGGCGCCCAGGCCAGCCACGACGAAACCGACGCCAACCAGGAGCAGCACGCCGAGGGTGACGTAACCGGCGAAATAGCCCCGCATCACCGATCACCTCCCCGCCCGTTGCGCTGGCACAGACACTAGTCTCAACTCGCTCCGCTCCTCGCTTCGCTTCGCTCGATGCTCACTCGCCCACTCTCAACTCGCTCCGCTCCTCGCTTCGCTCGATGCTCACTCGCCCACTCTCAACTCGCTCCGCTCCTCGCTTCGCTCGAT
>JBBRYN010000050.1:0-26198 GCA_038237645.1 Mycobacteriales bacterium | reverse complement strand
TCGGCCTGCGGCGCACGCTGCTCGGCTGCTGGGGATCCTTCCAGGACCCGGACTACTGCAACTTCTCCTACCAGGACATGACCGAGTGGGGTCGCAAGATGTTCGTGACCCCGGGTGTCGTCGTTGATGGCAAACTGGTCACGACCGACCTGGTCGAGATCAACCTCGGCATTCGGATCCTGCTCGGCAGCTCCTACTACGACGACTGGACCGACCAGGAAACGTTCGTCACCAAGGATCCGCTGGGCAACCCGGTGGACCGGCGGCACCCGTGGAACCAGCACACCAACCCGCGGCCACAGAAGCGCGACTTCGACGACAAGTACAGCTGGGTCATGTCACCTCGCTGGTACGACGGCAAGGACTACCTCGCCCTCGACACCGGTGGTGGCCCGCTCGCTCGGCTGTGGGCGACGGCGCTGGCGGGCCTGGTCGACATCGGGTACGTCAAGGCCACCGGCAACAGTGTCCAGATCAACCTGCCCAAGACGATTCTCAAGCCGGCGGTCAGCTTCGAGTGGAAGGTCCCGACGGCGGGCAGCAACACCATCGAGCGCAACCGGGCCCGCACCTACTTCCAGGCCTATGCGGCGGCTTGCGCCCTGCACTTCGCAGACAAGGCCCTGGCGGAGATCCGGGCCGGCCACACCAAGACGTGGGAGAAGTTCGAGGTGCCGGACGAGGCGATCGGCTGCGGCTTCACCGAGGCGGTGCGCGGGGTCCTGTCGCACCACCTGGTGATCCGCGACGGCAAGATCGCCAACTACCATCCCTACCCGCCCACGCCGTGGAACGCCAACCCGCGGGACAGCTACGGCACACCGGGCCCCTACGAGGACGCCGTGCAGGACTGCCCGATCTTCGAGGAAAATGACCGGGAGCACTTCAAGGGCATCGACATCATGCGCACGGTTCGCAGCTTCGACCCGTGCCTGCCGTGTGGCGTCCACATGTATCTCGGCGACGGCAAGACGGTGCGCCAGATGCACACCCCGACCAGCGCTGCCACCGCCGAATAGGCGAGGGATGCCTTCCCCGGACAACCTGCGGGCCAGCGGCGAGCGCATCGAGCACCTGCTCGAGGCGAGCGCCGCTGGCGGCCCGGTGGCCAAGGAGCGTGCCGAGGAAATGGTGCGCTTGGTCGTCGAGCTGTACGGGACGGGCCTGGAGCGGGTGCTTGAGATCATCCACGACGCCGGTGAGCTCAGCGACGCGGCACTGGACAGGTTGGCCGCGGACGAGCTGGTCAGCAGCTTGTTGCTGGTCCACGGCCTGCACCCCTACAGCGTCGAGGAGCGGGTGGAGCGTGCGCTGACCAAGGTGCGGCCATACCTCGGGTCGCACGGCGGTGACGTCGAGCTTCTCGGGGTCACCGAGGAGGGCGTCGTCCAGTTGCGGCTGAAGGGCAGCTGTGACGGCTGCGCGTCTTCGGCGGTGACCCTGAAGCTGGCCGTCGAGACCGCAATCGAGGAGGCCGCCCCTGACATCACCGGCATCGAGGTCGAGTCGCCGGCCGCCGTACCGGCCGGTGCGGCGGCGACCAACCTCATCCCGGTGAGCTCCCTGAGCGCCCGGCTGCACCCGCCGACGGCGGAGTCGGCGGGCTCACCGGCGGTCTCATCTGCTTGGGAGCCGGTGCCCGGCCTTGCCGACCTCGCGATCGGCGAGCTGCGGCGGGTCATCATCGCAGAAGTGCCCGTGGTGATCGGCCGGGTCGGCACGGACCTCTATGCCTACCGCGACGCCTGCCCCTCCTGCGCCTCGTCGGTGTTTGGCGGCGTCATCGAGCGGCGGCTCGGCGGCTCGGCGGTCATCACCTGCCCGCGGTGCCGTAACCACTATGACGTTCGCCAAGCCGGCCGAGGCGTCGATGACGCCGGCCTGCACCTCGATCCGCTGCCGCTGCTGGACCGCGGCGGAGTCGTCGAGATCGCGGTGCCGGCCGCGGTGCCGGCGTGACGGAGACCTCCGACTCTTCGGCGGCCGGCTCGTCCGACCCCCATGCCGGGCCGCTGGAAGTTCTTCGGCGAGTCCGCACCCGGCCGCCGCCACCGCCGGGTGAGCGCTGCGAAATGTGCGGCGAGCCGGTGCCGGACGAACACTCCCATGTCGTCAACATCGGCAGCCGCTCGTTGATGTGCGCCTGCCGGGCGTGCTACCTGTTGTTCACCCGCGACAATGCCGAGCTGGCATATCGAGCCGTGCCAGAGCGCTACCTGCGGTTTCCCGACTTCAGGTTGTCGCCGCTGCAGTGGGATGACCTGCAGATCCCGGTCAGCGTCGTTTTCTTCTTCCGGCACTCCGAGATGGGCCAGACAGTGGCCTTCTATCCCAGCCCGGCCGGCGCAACGGAGTCGGAGTTGCCGCTCGGCGCGTGGGACGAGATCGTGGCGGCAAACCCCGGTCTCTCGGTGCTCACCGCCGATGTCGAGGCCATCCTGGTACGTGCGGGCGACGACGGCTTCGAGTGTTTCCTGGTCCCGATCGACGCCTGCTACGAGCTCGTCGGCCATCTGCGCAAGCTCTGGCGGGGGTTTGACGGCGGATCCGACGCGCACCGGCAGATGGACGGCTTCTTCGAGCACGTCCGGCAGCGCAGCCGGATCGAGCCGGCGACCGAGAGCACCGGGGGCGCGGCGTGATCGACCTCAAGTTCGAGATCGTGGGCGTGCGCCCGGAGCGCCACGCGGCGACTCCCAACCTGCTGTTCAAGCTGCGAGTCACCGAATCGACCGGCGAGCCGGTGCACGCCATCGCCCTTCGGGTGCAGCTCAAGATCGAGCCGCAGCGCCGCGGATACACCCCGGGGGAGAAGGAGGGCCTGGGCGACCTCTTCGGGACCCCGGAGCGCTGGGGCGAGACGCTCAAGCCTTTCCTGTGGACCCACGCTGCCACGACGATCCAGGGTTTCACCGGCGAGACCGAGGTCGACCTCCCGGTTGCCTGCACTTATGACTTCGAGGTGATCGCCACCAAATATCTCCACTCGCTGGGTGATGGCGAGATCCCCGTCGTGCTGCTGTTCAGTGGCACGGTGTTCACCCGTGGCTCCAACGGCTTCGGTGTCGAGCAGGTGCCCTGGCATCTCGAGGCGGCCTATCGGATGCCGGTGAGCGTTTGGCGCGAGATGATGGATGCTTTTTTCCCCGGTGGTGGTTGGATCCGGATCGACCGCGACACCCTCGACGAATTGGTCCGCTACCGCTCCTCGCGCGCGTTCATCACGTGGGAACAAGCGCTTTCCGACCTGCTCGAGCGAGCGGGGGCCGCCGACGGCCAGGCAGCAGCCGTGAAACAGCCATGAACCTGTCAGCGGCTCGCCAGATTGCCGACACGGTGCTGTACGAGGGCTACCTCCTCTATCCCTATCGCTCGACATCGGGCAAGAACACCGTCCGCTGGCAGTACGGCATCGTGGGGCCGGTCGGCGGTGTCGAAGCCGGCGTCGGCGAGGAGCCGACACTGCAGACCGACTGCCTCATCGAGACCGGAAACCCCGGCGCCCGCCTCGACGTCCACCTCCGCTTCCTGCAGGTGCAGACCCGCGCTGTCGAGGCGGCGACCGAGATTCGCGACGGAGCCGACGGAGCCGACGGTGGCCCTGGCGATGGTCAGGGGCAGTTCACGCCGGTCCCCGCGCTACAGGTCGGCTCGACCCAATGGGTCAGCTGGGACGAGGCGGTGGAGCAGGAGATCGAACTCCTCGACCTCCCGCTCGCCGAGCTCTCCGCGGGTCACCGGGTGCCGATCGAGGTGGCTGGAGACGAGCTGATCGAGGTGCTGCGTGACGACGCCGGGCAGACCGTCGGCCGGATCGTTCGCAAGCGGCTGCCGTTGGCCGGCCAGCTGGAGCTGTGCCTGCAGGCCTGCGAGACCGAGCGGCCGCTGGCGACGTTGCGTGCTCGCCTGGACAACGTGTCGGAGTTCGTCCCGGCACCGGACGGCACGGTCGGCGTGAGCCCGCGCGACGTGGCGGTGCGCCAGTCGTTCGTCGGCGTGCACCTACTGCTCGCTGTTCGGGGGACTGGCTTCGCCTCCGTCATCGAGCCGCCCGACTGGGCCGCCCCGGCTGCCGCGCGGATCACAAACCGGCGCTGCTGGCCGGTGCTCGTCGGTGCGAAGGGTGACCGTGACCTGCTCCTGGCCTCGCCGATCATTCTCTACGACTATCCCGAGTTAGCACCGGAGAGTCCGGGCGCGCTGTATGACTCGACGGAGATCGACGAGATCCTCACACTGCGCATAATGACAATGACCGACGAGGAGAAGCAGGCCGCCAGGGCCACCGACCCGCGGGCCGCGGAGATCATCGACCGTAGCGATCTCATGCCACCAGAGGTGTTCGAGAAGCTGCACGGTGCGTTGCGCAGCTTCGGGGCACCGGCGCAGGCAACGGACGCCCGGCCGGAGCCGGACTTCCCCACCATCGGCGGCAGCGCCGGCGGCGAGCTTGCGCCCTGGTGGGGCGAGGAGATGGATGCCAGCGTATCGCCGGACAAGGATTCGGTGCCCATCGGCAGCGTGGAGGTTTCCCGGGGCAGCCGGGTCCGCCTGCGCCCCAACCGGCGAGCCGACGCCCAGGACCTGTTCCTCGCTGACCGTACGGCGACGGTCACCAAGGTCTATTCCGACGTCGACGGCAACACGCACGTCGCCGTCGTACTCGAAGATGACGAGATGAGCGAGATCCACGACTGGTATGGCCGCTACTACTACTTCGCACCGGACGAGCTCGAACCCCTCATGCCGAGGCGCACTCCCGGCCGGTCCGAGCGGCAGACGGGCACCAGCGGATGAACACCCGCATCCTGGTCGCCGGCATCGGCAACATCTTCCTCGGCGATGACGGGTTCGGCTGCGAGGCGGCCCGCCGGCTGGCCGGCAGCGAGCTACCCGAGGGTGTCAAGGTGGTCGACTACGGGATCCGTGGCATGCACCTGGCCTACGATCTGCTCGAGGGCGTCGATGCGCTCGTGATCATCGACGCCATGCCACGCAGGGGATGCTCGCCGGGCGACGTCGTGGTGCTGGAGATCGGGCCCGACGACCTCGGCCCCGGCGACTTCGACGCCCACGGCATGGAGCCGACGGCGGTGCTCGCCAGCCTGGGCGCCCTCGGCGGCACCCTGCCACCGACCTACATCGTCGGGTGTCACCCCGGCGATCTGGACGAGAATATCGGGCTGACGCCGCCGGTCGCGGCCGCTGTAGACGTAGCGGTCACAGCAGTGCGAGAGTTGCTCGACAATCAGCTAGCCGATGTGGCGACACGTGAGTCAGTCCCATTGGCGGCGCACGACCGTGCGACCGTCACCGCCTGCGAAGGGGAGCACTGATCATGAAGGTCATCGGTCTCATCACCGTAATCATCGTTGCGCTCGTCCTCTTGATCGCCGTCATCGTCGGTCTCCGCTCGATCCCCGACGTCCGGCGATACTTGAAGATCCGCGCGATGTAAGCAGGCGCCATGCCTGCGGGGGTTCCCCGCCCTCCAGGCGCTCCCCTGATCGTTCTGATCGTTCCTATGACTGAAGGGCCCGGCCATGTGCCTCGCGATCCCAGGCGAGATAGTCCAGATGGTCGAGGGCAGCAACGACCAGTTGGCCCTCGTCGATGTCGTGGGCGTCAAGCGCCGAATTAACATCGGCCTCCTCGATGACACCGTCACTCCGGGTGACTGGGTGCTCATCCACGTCGGCTTCGCCATGTCCAAGGTCGACGAAAAGGAAGCGGCCGAGGCGCTGTCGATGCTGGAGATGATGGGTGAGACCTTCACCGAAGAGCTGCAGGCCGTTGCCGAATCGAGCATCGAATGACCGCCGATGAGGCCTATTCCCTGCCGGACGCCTGCTCCCTGACCGACACCGACTCCCTGACCGACACCGACTCCCTGGCCGACACCGACTCCCTGCCGGGGGGCTGCATCACCTGTGGTGACATCGCCCTCCCGCTCACCGTCGTCGAGTTCGACGGCAGTGACGCGATCTGCTGTGACAAGGAGGGCCGGCGCGAGACGGTCGCCACGGAATTGGTGGGCGAGGTCGCCGTCGGCGACCGGGTGCTGGTGCACGCCGGCGTCGCGATCGAGAGGTTGGACAAGCCGCAGTCCCGACCGACCGGGTCAAGAAGGTGAGTGGTATGCGCTTCGTCGACGAGTTCCGCGACCCAGAGTTGGCCCAGGTGGTCGGCGCCCAGATCACGGCACTCTGCGAGCCGGGCCGACACTACAAGATCATGGAGGTGTGCGGCGGCCACACGCACACCATCTACCGATACGGCGTCCAGGATCACCTGCCCGAGAGCATCGAACTGGTCCACGGGCCCGGCTGCCCGGTCTGCGTGATACCGATGGGGCGGGTCGACGACGGCATCGCCATCGCCCAGCGCGACGGCGTCATCCTCACCTGCTTCGGCGACATGATGCGGGTGCCGGGCGGCTCGAGTTCCTTCATCGACGCCAACGCCGCCGGCGCCGACATCCGGATGGTCTACTCGCCCCTCGACGCCCTGCGGATCGCCCGGCAGAACCCCGACAAGCAGGTGGTGTTCTACGCCATCGGGTTCGAGACCACGGCGCCGTCAACCGCCCTGACCGTGCTGCGTGCCAAACGAGACGGCATCACCAACTTCTCGGTGTTCTGCAACCATGTCACCATCATCCCGGCGATCAAGGCCATCCTGGATTCCCCGGACCTGCGACTCGATGCCTTCCTCGGGCCCGGCCACGTGTCGACGGTCATCGGCTGCCGCCCCTACGACTTCATCGCGCGTCAGCACGGCAAGCCGTTGGTGTGTGCCGGCTTCGAGCCGCTCGACCTGTTGCAGTCGGTCTACATGATCATGAGGCAGCTGGCCGAAGGCCGATCCGAGGTCGAGAATCAGTACGGTCGGGTCGTCGACTGGGACGGTAACCCACGTGCCCTGGCCGTCATGAACGACGTATTCGCTCTGCGCCCCTATTTCGAATGGCGGGGCCTCGGCTCGATCTCGCACTCCGCCCTCCAATTGTCCTCGCGCTATGCGGACTTCGATGCCGAATTGCGTTTCGATGTGCCCGGCGTGCGAGTCGCCGACCCCAAGGCGTGCCAGTGCGGCGAGGTGCTCAAGGGAGTGCTCAAGCCCTGGGAGTGCAAGGTTTTCGGCACGGCGTGCACTCCGGAGACCCCGATCGGCACCTGCATGGTGTCCTCCGAGGGCGCCTGTGCGGCCTACTACAACTACGGTCAGTACGCGAAGCAACGCATTCACCTCGAGGTCTGAGGATGCCCCGACAGATAACCGAAGAGGAGGTCGGCGAGCGCATCGAAGCGATGCGGCGGCGGCGGCCACGCTTCATCGACGATCGCATCACCATGGCCCACGGGGCCGGCGGCAAGGCCAGCCGCGCACTGGTCGAGGGCATGATCGTGCCGCTGCTCGACAACGATGCCCTCGCACAGCTCAGCGACGCGGCCTTGCTGACGGTGGGCGGAGTTCGCCTCGCCTTCACCACGGACGGCTTCGTTGTGCGGCCCATCCGGTTTCCCGGGGGATCCATCGGCGAGCTGGCGGTCAACGGGACGGTCAATGATCTGGCCGTCTCCGGGGCCCGCCCGGTCGCGCTGTCGGCGGCATTGATCCTCGAAGAGGGGCTGACCACCGAGACGTTGCGCGCGGAGATCACGGCGATGGCCGAGGCCGCCGAGCGAGCGAGTGTGCCGATCACGTCCGGCGACACCAAGGTGGTCGAACGCGGCAGCTGCGACTCGATGTACATCGTGACCACCGGCGTCGGCGCCATCGAACATGACGTCGCGCTGGCACCTGCGCAGGTGCGTCCGGGTGACAAGGTGATCGTGTCGGGCACCATCGGAGATCACGGTGTCGCCATCATGCTCGCCCGTGGTGAGCTCGAGATCGAGGCCGATGTGCGCAGTGACACCCAGCCGCTGTGGTCTCTCGTCGAAGCACTGCTGGGTGCCTGCGGGCCCGGCCTGCACTGCATGCGTGACGCAACGCGGGGCGGGGTTGCCACGGTGCTCAACGAGATCGCCCTCTCGGCGGAGGTCGGTGTCGTCATCGCCGAGGATCGGGTGCCGATGCTGCCTGAGGTCGTCGGCGCGGGGGAGATCCTCGGCATCGACCCCCTCTACGTCGCCAACGAGGGCAAGCTGGTCGCGTTCGTGAGCCCCGAGGTCGCCGACGCAGCTGTGCACGCCATGCGCGCCGTGCCGTCGGGCGCGCAGGCGGCGATCATCGGCGAGGTACGAGAGGAACCGCCCGGCCGAGTGCTGAGCAAGACCACTTTCGGCGGCCACCGGATGATCGACATGCTCGTCGGAGATCCGCTGCCCAGAATCTGCTGAGGTTGATGGCTATTTCCATGGTTAATGGGTAGTCATCACAAACAGTAATTGGACCTAGGGAGAGGAAGGCACTCGGATGGGTGAACACCACGACACGCCGCTGACCGCGTCCGGACAGGGGGGCCACGAAGAGTCGGTTGTCGACTCCGAGGAGCCGCAGGCCGAACGCGGTCCGGCGGGCTCGCGCGACGAGGGCGGTCCCCCCGGGTCCGGCCCCGCCGACCGACCGACCGGCACATCCGACGCCAGTCACTCCACCAGCGTTGACCCGCAAGACGCCGATGAGGCGCCAACCATGCCGGCCGGTGACCAGGGCGGCTGATCGGATCAGCTGCACAGGTGCACCAGCACGTCGGTTATCGAGCGCGATACCTGGAGGTGGACATGAACGAGCGAGACGACGCACGGCCGATCGGGGGCGAGGACGCCGACCCCAGTGGGTCCGCAGTTCCGCCATATGACGGCCGCACGCAGGGTACGGAGATCGACGAGGGAGGCACCCACCGCGACGGCGCCAACGTCGGCGGGGCAACGGGTCCCCGGACCAACACCGAGGGATATACGGACCCCAGCCCGTCCGACACACCGGGTGGTCGGGTGAAATCACCAGCGGACGAGATGCCGGCGACGGAGGACAGTGGCGGCAGCGAGAGCGGGCAGAACCCCGACGTGGGGCCCGATCACTACGCGGGCACCGGGCGTGGTGAGGACAAGGCGTAGCCGGCACCACACGAAGGACGTTGGGGGCGGTGCCAGCGCATCGCCCCTGACGCACGTTCAGGAACGGGTGGCGACGTACAACACGAGCAACACGACCGACAGGCCCACGACGCCGATCGTGAGCAGCGCCGGTCCCCGACCGGCCGCGGGCATGGCACCGGCCCGGATCGCCCGATCGGAACTGCGGTAGCGCAGGTAGCCGGTGCCGGCAGCGATGGTGCCGAGCCCCACCAGGGCGATGCCGACGGCCGCACCGCCGGAAAGGTTGCCGAATCTGGTCAGCACGAACCCGGCCGCCTCCAGGCTGAGCGCCGTGCGCACCCAGGCGAGCAGCGTGCGCTCGTTTGCCAGCAGGAACCGGATGTCGATGTCGAGCCGCTGACCTCGCGATCCCGATTGCGCTGAGGCCTCAGGTGGCTCAGGTGGCTCCGTGGGCTCGGCGGGTTCCGGGGAAGGGGTCAGACCAGCGCCTCTTCGCCGGTCGCGAGGGTCGGGACCCCGGGCGGCACGGCCAGCCCGAGCTTTGCCATGTCGCGCGCGGTGTAGTCCGCGACCGGCGGCACGGTCATGCCGTCCTCGACGATGGCGGTGAGGACCATGGAGACGTTGGCCAGCGCGAGTGAGTACTGCGATCGTGCGGTGCCCTGTTCGGTCGCGGTGCCGTCCCGGTTGGTGCGTCGCAACTCGGACTCGGCATTCCACCGGCGAGCGTGTGCCGCGTCCAGCTGGCGGTAGAGGTGTAGCGGGCGGGCAAACCGCTGCCAGATCGCGGGGCTGCGGTCCCCGGCCAACATTGCCTCCCCGGACACCCAGCGCACCGCGGCGTCGGGCGCCACCATGACGCCCGGTGTCACCTGGACGTGGTAGTCCTCACCGACCGGTACGAACAGCAGGACGGGCGGCACCGACAGCACGTAGGCCAGCGTGAGGAGCTCCTGCACGCTGACATCGGCCCGCTGGCCGCTCTCCAGATCGGCGATGACCGTGTGGTCCAGCGGGACACCCACGGCGGCACACCGCTCGGCCAGCTCCCGGGGGGTCCAGCCGTGGGCGTCACGATACGTTCGGAGCCGGCGAGCGAGAACCTGTGTGGGCGTCCGCGGCGGCGAGCGGCGCGGACGCCTTGCTGGCATGCACCAACAGTAGCCCGCTGGGCCGGACCGTCGCGGTCGAACACCCGGTTCGTCCCCGCGACACGCACCGGGGCGGCACGATGATCTGGTGGATCTCGACGCAATCATCGACGAGCTATACGCGTTGCCGCCGGAGCACTTCACGGCGGCGCGCAACGCCGAGGTGAAACAGGCGCGAGCCTCCGGCGACCGGGGGCTGGCCGATCGGCTTGGCGGGTTGCGTCGCCCGACGGTCAGTGCCTGGCTGGTCAATCAACTCTCCCGTCAAACCAGCGGCGCCATGAAGGAGCTGTTGATGCTCGGACCGGCGCTTCGCGCGGCACAGGCCGCCCGGGACGGCGCCGAGATGCGGCGGCTGGCAGCGGAACGTCACCGGCTGATGTCGACGTTGCTGCGTTCAGCCCGGCAAGTCGCCAGCGAGGGCGGCCATCAGCTCACCGGCCCGGTCGAGCAGGAACTGACCGCCACCATGGAGGCGGCGTTGGCGGATCCGGCTGTCGGCGGCGCCGTGCGATCGGGACGCCTGATGGCCCCCGTGCGATATTCGGGGTTCGGGGAGGGCCTCTCACCGAACCCCGCGGAACCCGATGCGGCGGCCAGGCCATCATCAGGGTCGGGAGCCGGGCCGCAGCGGCGCCATGTTGTTGACGGCAAAGCGCCGCAGGCAGCCCGGCGGGCGGCCAAGGAGCTGGCCGGGGAGCTGCAGCGTGCGGCGAAGCGCGCCGAGTTCGATCGCCGAGCGGCGGTCATCCGAGGGGCGGCGGCGACCGCCCGGGTGACCGACCTCGAGCGCCGCCTGCAGGAGGCAAGGCATGCTGCGGCGGCTGCCGTTGAGGAGGTGAAGGCCGTCACCCGGACGGCACGGGCCGCTCAGCGCAAGGCCGAGCGGGCGGAGGCAGCCGGACCGCGGCCTGCCCGGAGGCCGCGGTCCAACGTCAGGTGGCCGGGCCGGCCGGATCGGCCGGCCGCTCTAGTAAAAGCGTCGCCGGGTGCCGCCGATGGGCACGAAGTTGAGGATCAGGCCGACGACAAGCAGGACCAGCCCGATGTACAACAGGATCTTGAGGCTGGCCACCAGCAGACCGAGCACGATCAGGATGATGCCGAGGACGACCATCTGGATTCCCTTCAGAGGTGTTGCGTGACCCAGGACATCCCCCGTCAACCGCGGGTTACCCGGCGCGCTGTGTTACCAAACGCTGCCGAGAGTCGGATCCCCCGGTGGACGGCTCCGGCTCGCGCGAGGCATCATGGTGGACAGCAGGTGCACCCGTTCCGAGGCCGCTGGGGAAGGCGCCCCTCGAGACCGGGAGGTCATCGTGCCTGTCAATGGCGTTCTCTACGTCCACTCCTGCCCACCTGCGGTGTGCGCGCACGTCGAGTGGGCGGTCTCGCGGGTGCTCGGGCTGCCCGTACGGCTACAGTGGACCGCTCAGCCGGCCGACCCGAGCACGCAACGCGCGGAGTCGGTCTGGCAGGGGACGGCGGGGGTTGCCGCCGGGCTGGCGGCCGCGCTCCGGCGGTGGCCGATGATCCGTTTCGAAGTGACGGAGGAGCCCAGCGCGGGGGTCGACGGGGAGCGAATCGCGTTCGTGCCCGGGCTCGGCATCTTCCGGTCCGCGATCAGCGCCAGCGGCGACATCGTCGTTGGCGAGGACCGGCTGCGCGCGCTGCTGTCGACGGCCGGCGCCGGAGATTCCCTGGCGCACGGGCTGGAGCGGCTGGTGGGCAGCGCCTGGGACGCCGAACTGGAGCCCTACCGGCATGCCGGCGACGGTGCCCCGGTGACCTGGCTGTACGCCGGCTGACGCCTGGGGTGGTGACTCGGGCCGCTACAGCGGGATGTTTCCGTGCGCGCCGCGTCCTGCTGGGGCGCCGGCCAGTGCGGCGGCCAGCCGGCGTCTGGTGTCGACCGGCTCGATCACCTCGTCCACCACCCCCAACTCGATCGCCCGGTTGACCCCGCCGGCGAACCGTTCGTGCTCCTCGGCCAACTGCGCATGGAGGGTCTCGCGCTCGCCGGGTTGCGCGGCGGCCAGCTTCTTGCGGTGCAGGATGCCGACCGCGGCAGAGGCGCCCATCACGGCGACTTCGGCTCCCGGCCAGGCGAACACCGCCGTGGCACCCAGCGCCCGAGAATTCATGGCGATGTAGGCGCCGCCGAAGGCCTTCCGGGTCACCAGGGTGACCCGGGGGACGACGGCCTCAGCGAATGCGTGCAGCAGCTTCGCACCGCGCCGGACGACGCCGTCCCATTCCTGGCCGACCCCGGGGAGGTATCCCGGCACGTCGACCAGCACAACGAGCGGCACTCCGAGCGCGTCGCACATCCGGACGAAGCGAGCCGCCTTCTCCGCCGAGGTCGAGTCGAGGCAGCCACCGAGTCGCAGTGGATTGTTGGCGATCACCCCGACCGTGCGCCCGGCGAGACGGCCCAGTGCCGTGACGATGTTGGGCGCCCACTTGGCGTGCAACTCGATGGGGCTGCTGTCGAGCAGGCCATCCACCAGCGGATGCACGTCATAAGCGCGGTTGCGCTGCTCGGGTAGGACACCGGCCATCGCCTCGCTCCGCCCGATGTCGGCCGGCGAGAAGCGACCCTGACCGCCCAGCAGCGCCGCGATGTCGCGGGCCTTGCCCAGGGCTTCGGTGTCGGTGTCGGTGACGACATGGACGACCCCACTGCGCCTGCCGTGCGGCTCAGGTCCGCCCAGCCGCGCCATGTCGACGTTTTCGCCGGTCACACTGCGAACCACCTCGGGACCTGTGACGAACACCCGTCCGCTCGGTCCCATGATGACGACGTCGGTCAGGGCGGGCCCGTACGCGGCTCCGCCGGCCGCCGGGCCGAGCACCACCGAGATCTGTGCCACCCGGCCCGAGGCACGCACCATCGCGGCGAACACCTGGCCGACCGCGTCGAGGGCCTCGACGCCTTCGGCCAACCGCGCCCCGCCCGAGTGCCAGAGGCCGATGACCGGCATCCGCTCGCGGACACCGAGGTCGATGGCGTCGACGATGTGCTGGCAGCCCTGGGCACCCATCGCGCCGCCCATGCGGGCCGCGTCCGTGGCGAACGCCACGACCGGGCCGCCCTCGATCGTGCCGCGACCGGTGAGCACACCGCTGTCGTCGCGGCTACTGAGCAGCCGCAGGGATCCCGGGTCGAACAACAGGTGCATCCGCAACTCGGGATCGCGCGGATCACGTGGCTCGGCATCGGTGTCGATCGCCAGAGAGGTCACTACAGGCTCCTTCATCGGGTCATCCGCCGATCACGCCGGCACGTCGCGATCATGTGACGGCCCGGCGTCATCACTGAGTCATCACTGGGTCGTCTGCGTCGTCACTGGGGTCACGCGGCGGCGAAGACGAGGGCGACGTTGTGACCACCGAAGCCGAACGAGTCGTTGACAGCGGCCTGCAGGGTGACCCGCTGTGCCTGGACCCGGGCGATGTTCAGCTGGATGTCGTCGTCGGGATCGTCGAGGTTGCGGGTCGGCGGGACGATACCGTCGCGGACGGCCAGCAGCGTGGCGATGGCCTCGACCGCTCCGGCCGCCCCGAGCAGATGTCCGGTCATCGACTTCGTCGAGGTGACCAGGGCGTGGGAGCCGATCGCATCCAGCAGGGCCGCCGACTCCGCCGTATCGCCCACGGGCGTCGACGTGGCGTGCGCGTTGACGTGCCCGACGTCCTCGGGCGCCAGTTGTGCCTCCCGCAGGGCCTGCCGGATGGCCCGGGCTGCACCGGCACCGACCGGATCCGGCGCGGCGATGTGAAAGGCGTCCGCGGTCATTCCGGCGCCGATCAACCGGGAATGGACGCGGGCACCACGGGCCCGGGCGTACTCCGCTCGCTCGAGCACCAGGATCCCGGCACCCTCACCGAGGACGAAGCCGTCCCGGGCCTTGTCGAAGGGACGGGAGGCGGCCTCCGGTGCGTCGTTGCGGGTCGACAGTGCCTGCATCTGCGAGAAGCCGGCGAGCGGCAGCGGATGGATGCATGCCTCGGCGCCGCCGGCTACCACGACGTCGGCGCGGTTGGCGAGGATGAGGTCTCGACCCCAGGCGATGGCCTCCGCGCCCGAGGCGCACGCGCTCACCGGCGCGTGCACGCCGGCCTGAGCACCCAGCGCAAGCCCTACCGTCGCCGCCGGCCCGTTGGGCATCAGCATCGGGATCGTCAGCGGCGACACCCGGCGATAGCCCTTCTCCTCCATGATGTCGTCCTGACCGAGGAGGGTCAGCGCTCCGCCGATTCCGGTGCCGACCACGACCGCCAGTCGCTCCCTGTCCACCTCCGGACTGCCGGCATCCGCCCAAGCCTCCCGGGCCGCGACGAGCGCCACCTGCTGACAGCGATCGAGTCGGCGCGCCTCCACCCGTTCGAGCGTCACGGTGGGTTCCACGGCGAGGGTGGCGGCGATCCGTACCGGTAGATCCCTCACCCAGTCCGCATCGATCGGCCGTACTCCGGAGGTGCCGGCCAGCAGCGCAGCCCAGGTCGACGCGACGTCGCCCCCGACGGGGGTGGTGGCGCCGAGGCCGGTGATGACGACATCCGTCACGCGGCGGCCCCGTGCTTTTCGATGTAGTCGACGGCATCACCGACGGTCTGCAGATTCTTGACCTCGTCGTCGGGGATCTTGACGTCGAATTTCTCCTCGGCGGCGACCACCACCTCGACCATGGACAGCGAGTCGACGTCGAGGTCGTCGGTGAAGGACTTCTCCCGCGAAACGTCAGCGGGCAGGATTCCCGCGACCTCCTCGAGGATCTCGGCGAGGCCGGACTGAATCTCTTCTGTCGTCACTGGTGTGGTTCCTTTCGGGGTCGGGTGGTGGCAACAAAGGTTCACGGACAGGTGATGACCTGGCCGGCGAAGGTCAGCCCCGCGCCGAAGGCGAGGACCAGCGCCTCGTCTCCGGTACGGGCCTCGCCGCGCTCGACGAGCCGGGACAGGGCGATTGGAATCGAGGCCGCCGACGTGTTACCGCTGTCGACGATGTCGCGGGCGACGACCGCGTCGGTGGCGCCGAGTTGCCGGACGATGGCCTCGACGATGCGCAGGTTGGCCTGATGTGGCACGACAATCGATAGGTCGTGGGGGGCCACACCCGCGCGGCGGCAGGCCTCCAGGGCAACCTTGCCCATCGCGGTGGTAGCCCAGCGGAACACCTTCTGGCCCTCCATCTGCATCAGCGCGCCGCGCCGTGGAATGGTGATCGCGGCGGACTTGCTGCCGTCGCTGCCCCAGACGACCGGGCCGATGCCGGTGGTCTCCGACGGCCCGACGACCGCGGCACCGGCGCCGTCGCCGAAGATTATGCAGGTGCCCCGATCGGTCCAGTCGACCCAGGCGGACAGCTTCTCCGCGCCGACGAGCAGCACTCGTCGAGCCGACCCGCACCGGATCGCGTCGTTGGCCACCGTGAGCCCGTAGCAGAAGCCGGCGCAGGCCGCGTTGAGATCGAATGCACCGGGGCTAGGAATCCCGAGGCGGGTGGCGACGGTCGCCGACGCGCCGGGAAGGGGTGCCTCCAGCGTGCAGGAAGCGACAACCACGAGGTCGATGGAGTCGGGCTCCACGCCTGCGGCGGCGAGTGCCTTGCCGGCCGCGGCGACGGCCATGTCGACGACACTCTCGTCGTCGGCCGCGATGTGCCGGGACGCGATGCCGACACGATCCCGGATCCACTCGTCGCTGGTGTCGACCAACTTCGCGATGTCGTGGTTGGTGAGCACCTTGGAGGGGCGGTAGTGCCCCAGTCCCATGATCCGTGCGCCTGGCGAGCCGAGGGCAGAATTCACCGTGCCCCTCCTTGAGGTTGCAGTCGGGCCAACGGTTGCCCCGGGCCGACCGGGTCACCGTCGACGACCAGCCACTCGGCCAGCAGGGCGGGATAGGTCAGCGTCACCTCGTGAGCTCCCTGCCGCGTCATGACCTGACCGACCGACGTGCCGGGAGCCAGCAGGTCGCCCTCGCCGGCATCGCCTGGTGCGAACGTGCCGGCGGCCGGGGAAACGAGGACACGGAACGCGACCGAAGGCTCCGCCCCCGCAGGGCCGCCGTGCCGGGCGATCAGGTCACGTGCGGCCGGCAGATCGTCCGGAGACTTCAGCGCGACGACCTCCACACCGCTGAGCTCGCGCCGGGCCAGCCCGGCGAGGGTGCCGGCCGGCGGCAACTCGATCGCGGCCGTGACACCCAGATGCCGCAGCGTGGCCTGGCAGAGGTCCCACCGGACCGGTGAGGTCACCTGGGCGACCAGCCGCTTGATGGCTTCGTCTCCGGTCGGCACGGCGGTCCCGTCGGTATTGGACAGCAGCAGCCGGGTCGGCTCCGCTGCCTGCACCCCGTCCGCGATCGCCGCGAACGCTTCTTCGGCCGCTGCCATATACGGAGTGTGGAACGCGCCGGCCACCCGCAGCGGCACGATCCGGCACTTGGGCGGCGGCTGATCGGCGAGCCGGCGGATCGCCTCTGCCGGGCCGGCCGCCACGATCTGACCGGCGCCGTTGCGGTTGGCGGCGGTCAGCCCGAGCGACTCCAGGTGGCGCAGCACCTCGTCCGGGTCGCCGCCGAGGACGGCGGCCATCGATGTCGGTGTCGAGATGCAGGCGGCGGCCATCGCCCGCCCACGCGCCGCGGCCAGGGTGACCGCCGACTCTGGGCTGATCACGCCGGCCAGAGCGGCCGCCGTCAGCTCACCCACGCTGTGCCCAGCCACGGCGGTCACGTCGTGGAGCGGCAGTTGTTCGGCGGCGATCAGTGCGAAGGCGACCAGGAGCGGCTGGGTGACCTCGGTGGCCTGAATCTCCTCCGGTGCGGCCTCGGTGCCCAGCCTGATCAGGTCCAGCCCGGACAGCGCCGACAGCCAGCGCAGGCGTGCCGGCACTCCGGGCAGGTCGAGCCAGGCAGTGAGCATCCCGGGGGTCTGCGCACCCTGACCGGGAGCTAGGAAAGCAAGCACTACTTGACCATGTCTGCTACCTGGGTGGCCCTGCGATGCCGGGAGATACGAAGAAGGGCGCCGAGTTTTTGGAGGATGCCTACAAGCCTACGCCTCCGGGTGGCCGGCCAGACGTCCTATCGCCAGAGCCACTCGCAGCGTGAAGGCGTCCCTCGCGCGCAGCGGTGACAGGCCGCAGACGTCGGTGATCCGGCGCAACCGGTAACGCACGGTGTTGGGATGGACGAACAGCGCCCGGGCGGTGGCCTCTAGCATGCTGCCGCACTCGAGGTAGGTGGAGAGCGTGTGCAGGAGGGTCGGGCCCGTCGTGCGAAGTGTTTCGTAGATGTCCTCTGCCAGCACCTGACGTGCCTCGTCATCCCCGGCGAGCGTGCGTTCGGCGAGGAGATCGCCGGCCAGGACCGGCCGTGGCGCCCCGGGCCAGGCGACCACGGCACGCGCTCCGGCGACCGCCGCCCGAGCGGACGCCCCGGCCGTCGCGAGGCCGGTGGCGAGGTCTCCGACGACGACCGGCTCGGCGCCGAATTCCGGCAGCAGCCGCTGGACCGCGACAAGGGGGTCCTCGACGCCGCCGAGCACGACGACGAGGCGGTCTCCTTGGACGCCGGCCAGGACGTCGACGCCGGCATACTTGGCGGCGAGTTGCATGCCGTCGAGCACGGTCTCCGCATCGCCGGGCGGCGGGTTCCCGACCACGACCGCCACTGGGGTGATGTCGGCCCAGCCCAGCGCTGCTGCCCGGCTGGCGAGGATGTCGTCGGAATCACCGCGCAGCAGGGCGTCCACCAGGAGTGCCTGCAGCCGCGCGTCCCAGGAGCCGCGGTGCTCCGCTGCGCTGGCATAGACCTGTGCGGCGGCGAAGGCCACCTCACGGGAGTAGCGCAGCAAGGCCTCGCGCAGCGACGCCTCCTCCCCGGGCGCGGCCAGATGTGCGACCTGCGACTCCACTACTTCGATCGTGATCCGGACCAGCGCGACGGTGCGCTGCAGGGTCACCGAGCGGGCCAACTCCCGGGGGGCTGCGCCGAAGACCTCGTAGGTGATCTCCGGCGCTTGCTCGGGATCGCGCAACCACTCGACGAAGGCCGCGATTCCAGCCTGCGCCACGAGCATGACCCAGGAGCGCTGGTCGCCGGCATGGACCGGAACCACGGCAGCGCCTCGTCCATCCGCGCCACGCTCTGCGTCGCGAGGGCACCCGAGGAGCGTTCGAGCCGGCGCAGCGAGGCTGCCAGCGGTGGATGCTGCACGATGGAAGCGTGCCACGCGATTCGAGGGGTGTACGACCGTCCGGCGCTCGGGACGGCTCCGGGACGGTGACGAAGGCCGCCCGGCAGCGGCGTGCCGACCGGAGATTCGGAGTGCGGGCGGTGCTGTTCGCGCTGGCAGTGGTGCTGGTGGCCGTCCCGTTCCTGACCCTGCTGCTCCTGGTCGAGGAGCACGTGACCGGGCTGCGCGAGGTCGACGACGGCGCGCGTGACGCACTGCACTCCGTGGTCCGGCACCACGAGGTCTACGTCAAGGTGCTGCAATTGCTCAGCTTCTCCGGCACGACGGCGGCGTGGACAGTGGTGTTCGTCCCCGTCGTCGGGTGGCTGTTGTGGCGCAGGCTGGCCCGGTTGGCCACCTTCGTGGTGGTAACCGTGTCCCTCAGCAGCGTGCTCAACAACCTGGTGAAGGTGCTGGTGCACCGGGCCCGTCCGGTGCTCAGCCAACCGGTGGCCCATGCCAACGGCACCAGCTTTCCGAGCGGTCATGCCCAGGCCGCACTCGTCGGCTACGGCGTGCTCCTGCTGGTCTTCCTGCCGGTGCTGCGGGGCGCCTGGCGCCGGGCCGCCCTAGGTTTCGCGGTGGCAACGGTGCTGGCCATCGGCTTCTCCCGGGTTGCGCTGGGCGTGCACTACGTCAGCGACGTGCTCGCCGGATACCTGCTCGGTGCAGCCTGGCTGGCGGCGATGACAGCCGCCTTCAGCGCCTGGCGGCGGGAGCGCGGGCGACCGTCGGTCGCACCGCGCGAGGGTCTCGCGCCCGAGCAGGCCGGCCGGCTGGCCGGGGACCATCACCCCGCGGGGGGCCCCACGACGCAGAACGTGCCACCCGAATGACGGTCTCCGGCCGTGACCCGGTGGCCGACCTGCAACGGATCGCCTTCCTGCTCGAGCGCGCGCACGAGGCGACCTATCGGGTGCGTGCCTTCCGATCGGCGGCCGCGACGATCGCCGGGCTGGGCCAGAGAGGGGTCCTCGACCGGGCCCAGGCGGGGACCCTGATCGAGCTACCTGGCGTCGGCGACGTCACGGCCCGTACCGTCACCGAGTCCCTCGCCGGTGACGTCCCCGGCTATCTGAGCCGGCTGGAGGACGCCGCCGTCGGCCCGGTTGCCACGGGTGGCGAGCAGCTGCGCGCCACCCTCCGCGGCGACCTCCACACGCACTCGGACTGGTCGGACGGGGGCTCGTCGATCGCCGAGATGGCCAGGGCCGCCCGCGACCTCGGCCATGACTACCTCGCCCTGACCGATCACTCGCCGCGGCTCACGGTGGCGGGCGGCTTGTCGGCCGACCGGCTGCGGGCCCAACTCGCGGTCGTCGCCGCGGTCAACGAGGAGCTGGCACCGTTTCGGATCCTGACCGGCATCGAGGTCGACATCCTCGATGACGGCTCCCTTGACCAGGAGCCGGGTCTGCTGGGGCAGTTGGATGTCGTCGTCGCCTCGGTGCACTCGAAGTTGCGGATGCCGCCCGGCGAGATGACTACTCCCCGGATGGTCGCGGCGGTCGCCAACCCGCACGTGGACGTGCTCGGCCACTGCACCGGCCGCAACGTGACCCAGCAGGGTCGCCGCGGCAGGACCCGGCCGGAGTCGGAATTCGAGGCTGAGCTGGTCTTTGCCGCGTGCGCGCAGTTCGGCGTGGCGGTCGAGATCAACTGCCGTCCGGAGCGGCTCGACCCGCCGATGCGGCTGCTCCGGCTGGCGCTCGAGTCGGGCTGCTTGTTCGCAATCGACACCGACGCGCACGCTCCTGGTCAGCTCGACTGGCAGCCGTACGGCTGTGCCCGCGCGGCAGATGGCGACGTACCGGCAGAACGGATCGTGAACACGTGGGCCGCGGCCGACCTGCTGCGTTGGACCGCGGGCGGCGCCGGCCCTGACGGATGATCGCCCCGCGGGTTTCGCCGGGTTCAGCCCGAAACCGGTCGTGCGTCAGCCTCTTCCGCCGGGACGACCCGCTGCACGTCGAGGAGCCCGTAGTGGTCGATCGCCTGCTGCACGGCGTGCTGTTTGATCTCGCCGCGGCGGCCCAGCTCGCCGAGCACCGCCACCGCGATCGACTCGGCGTCGACGTGGAAGAACCGGCGTAGCGCCGCGCGGGTGTCGGAGCGGCCGAAGCCGTCGGTGCCGAGTGAGGTGTAGTCGCCGGGCACCCAGCGGGCGATCTGATCGGGCACCCCGCGCATCCAGTCGGAGACCGCGACGACCGGGCCGGCTGCGCCGTCGAGTGCCTGGGTGACGTAGGGAATCCGGGCCGGCTGCTCCGGATGCAGCATGGCGTGCTCCTCGCAGGCCACGCCGTCGCGGCGGAGTTCGTTCCAGGACGGGACCGACCACACGTCGGCGGAGACGCCCCAGTCCTGCCGGAGCAACTCCTGCGCCCGCATCGCCCATTGGACGGCCACCCCCGAGGCGAGGACCTGCGCGCGCGGCACTGCGGGCGGAGCCTGGGGAGCGGGTGCGTAGAGGTACAGGCCGCGCAGGATAGCGGCCGGATCGACGTGTTCGGGCATCGCCGGCTGCAGGTAGGGCTCGTTGTAGATGCTCAGGTAGTAGAAGATGTCCTCGCTGTCCGGCCCGAACATCCGGCGCATCGCGTCCTTGACGATCACCGACAACTCGAAGGACCAGGCCGGGTCGTAGGCCACGCAGGTCGGGTTGGTGGCTGCCAGCAGCATGGAGTGCCCGTCTTCGTGCTGCAGTCCCTCGCCGTTGAGGGTCGTCCGCCCAGCCGTCGCGCCGAGCAGGAACCCGCGTCCCATCGAGTCGGCAAACGACCAGATCTGATCGCCCACGCGCTGGAACCCGAACATCGAGTAGAAGACGAAGACCGGGATCATGTGCTCGCCGTGCACGGCGTAGGACGTGCCGGCGGCGATGGTCGACGCCATCGAGCCGGCCTCGCTGATGCCCTCGTGCAGGATCTGGCCCTTGACTGCCTCTTTGTAGGACAGCAGCAGGTCGCGGTCGACCGAGTCGTAGGTCTGGCCGAGCGGGGAGTAGATCTTGGCAGTCGGGAAGAGCGAGTCCATGCCGAAGGTGCGGGCCTCGTCCGGGATGATCGGCACGAACCGCTTGCCGATCTCCTCGTCCTTCATCAGGTCTTTGAGCAGTCGTACGAAGGCCATCGTGGTGGCGACCTTCTGCTTGCCGGAGCCGTTGACGAGGTCGGTGTAGGCACGTACGTCGGGCTGCGCGACCGGCTTGGCACGAACCACTCGCTTGGGCAGGTAGCCACCGAGGGCGGCCCGGCGCTCCTTCATGTACTGGATCTCCTCCGAGCCTTCGCCCGGGTGGTAATAGGGCGGCAACTCGCCTTCGAGCTCAGCGTCGCTGATCGGCAGGTAGAGCCGGTCGCGGAATGCCTTGAGCTCCTCCTTGGAGAGCTTCTTCATCTGATGAGTGGCGTTGCGGGCCTCGAAGCCCTTGCCCAGCGTCCAGCCCTTGATGGTGTGGGCCAGGATCACCGTCGGCTGGCCCTCGTGCTCGACCGCCGCCTTGTATGCCGCGAAGATCTT
This sequence comes from Mycobacteriales bacterium, assembly GCA_038237645.1. GTDB lineage: Bacteria > Actinomycetota > Actinomycetes > Mycobacteriales > QHCA01 > QHCA01. The sequence goes on along the minus strand of JBBRYN010000050.1, from coordinate 4,233 downwards.
GCGGTAGTCGTGCCCGCCGCGTGGCAGCGTCTGCAACTGATCGTCGGTGAGTTGGCTGACCATCCGGCGTAACCGCGGGTCGCCGCCGAAGAAGTCCTCCCTGATGAACGCGCCGTCGCTGGTCGAGTAGGTCTGGAACTGACCGTCCGGCGTGGTGTTCATCTGGTTGACGAGCACACCGTCGACGTCACGGGCGAGCAGGTCGTCCCACTGCCTGCCCCAGACGACCTTGATGACGTTCCAGCCGGCGCCGCGGAAGTAGGACTCCAGCTCCTGGATGATCTTGCCGTTGCCGCGCACCGGGCCGTCGAGGCGCTGCAGATTGCAGTTGACGACGAAGGTGAGGTTGTCGAGCTCCTCCCGGGCGGCCACGCCGATGGCGCCGAGCGATTCCGGCTCATCCATCTCACCGTCGCCGAGGAAGGCCCACACCCGTGACCGGCTGGTGTCCTTGATCTCGCGGTTGAGCAGGTAGCGGTTGAACCGCGCCTGGTAGATCGCGTTGATCGGGCCCAGGCCCATCGACACGGTCGGGAACTCCCAGAAGTCCGGCATCAGCCGGGGATGAGGGTAGGACGGCAGTCCGCCACCGGGGTGCGAGAGCTCCTGCCGGAAGCCGTCGAGCTGGTGGTCGGTCAGCCGGCCCTCGAGGTAGGCACGGGCGTAGATGCCGGGGGAGGCGTGGCCCTGGAAGTAGATCTGATCGCCGGACTCGCCGTGCTCCTTGCCGCGGAAGAAGTGGTTGAAGCCGACTTCGTACAGGCTGGCCGCGCTGGCGTAGGTCGCGATGTGACCGCCTACGCCCAGCTCGGGCCGGTTGGCCCGGGACACCATGATCGCGGCGTTCCACCGAATGTAGGCCCGGATCCGGCGCTCGATGTGCTCGTCGCCGGGGAACCACGGCTCGCGCTCTGGCGGGATGGTGTTGATGTAGTCGGTGCTGCGCAGGGGAGGAACGCCGACCTGGTGCTGGCGGGCGCGCTCGAGGAGCTTGAGCATCAGATAGCGCGCGCGGCCGCGCCCGGCCACCTCGACGACGGAGTCGAGGGAGTCGAGCCACTCGTTGGTCTCGTCCGGATCGACGTCGGGCAACCCGCTGGGCAGTCCGTCACTGATGACGCTGAATCTGTCGGGGGCGCCGCTTCTGCCTGCCAAGGCATGTCTCCTGATCGTGGGTCGCACCGGGTCCAGCCCTATCCTCGCCGCCGAGCCGGGCCGCGTCATCTCTACCTACGGGTAACCCGCACACTGCACTGCATGCGCAGCGAGACCGTCACGGTCAGCACTGGATCCCGTGAGTCCGTCCTCGACATTACCCGGCAGTGTGCCTCGTTCGTCGTGGGGGAGACCGACGGCCTGCTGCACGTGTTCGTGCCGCACGCGACGGCCGGGGTCGCCCTGCTGGAGACCGGTTCGGGCAGCGACGCCGATCTGCTGTCTGCGCTCGGCGATCTGCTGCCCGCGGACGGGCGCTGGCGGCATGCGCACGGCTCGCCCGGTCACGGCCGGTCACATGTGCTTCCGGCCCTGGTCCCGCCGTACGCGTCGATACCCGTCCTGGCCGGCCGACTGGCGCTTGGCGCCTGGCAGAGTGTCGTGCTGGTCGACCTGAACGTGGACAACCCGCAACGTCAGGTCCGGCTCTCCTTTCTCCCCGCCTGACGGTGGCAATCCCCGAGGGCGGGGGCAGAGGTGGCAGCCTGACATGGCAGCCTGAGGTGGCACCGTCGGGCAGAAGGACTTGCGCGGGGCGCTGCGGACCTGTGCACTAGTCAGGACAGCGGGGGACTACACCGGTTGGACGAACGGCAGGGACTACGAACGGCAGGGACTACGAACGGCAGGGAGGCAACGGCAGGTGAGCGCCACCGCGGGCCACGCGGAAGGTATCCGCACTCAGGCCGACCGGTTGGGCGTCGAGCCCGGTGTGGTCGTCATGGAGATCGGCTACGACGAGGATTGCGACGAGGCACTGCGCACAGGCGTTGGCGAACGGGCCGGGGCAGAATTCGTCGAGGCCGATTCCGACGAGGCCGTCGACGTCGGGCTGCTGTGGTGGCGCGAGGGCGACGACGATTTGGTCGACGTGCTGGTCGACGCCCTGAGTCCGCTCGCCGACAACGGCGTGCTGTGGCTGCTGACCCCCAAGGTCGGCCGCGCAGGGCACGTCGAGCCCAGCGACATCAACGAGGCGGCACAGACCGCTGGCCTGCAGCAGACCACCAGCATCAGCGCCGGCCAGGACTGGTCCGGCACCCGGCTCGTCGTGCCGAAGAGCGACCGCACCCGTCGCTGAGCGGTTCCCGTACTCTCGAAGTCCCATTTCGAGATCGAGGAGAACCGTATGCCGGTCGACGTCGGCGACATCGCGCCCGGTTTTGCCCTCAAGGACCAGCACGGGCGACAGGTGGCGTTGTCGGACTTCCGTGGCGCCAAGAACGTGGTCCTCGTCTTCTATCCCTTGGCCTTCACCGGCACCTGCCAGGGTGAGCTGTGCACCCTTCGTGACGACCTCCTGCGGTTCGAGAACGACGAGGTGCAGGTGCTGACCGTCAGCGTCGACTCGGCGGCAAGCCACCGGGCGTGGGCCGAGCGCGAGGGCTTCACCTTTCCGCTGCTCGCCGACTTCTGGCCGCATGGCGAGGTCGCCCGCTCGTACGGCGTCTTCGACGACAAGCGAGGTTACGCAAAGCGCGGCACCTTCGTGATCGACAAGGAGGGGGTGCTGCGCTGGCGGGTCGTGAGCGACCAGTCCCGCGACCAGTCCCAGTGGACGGCGGCCCTGGCGGACATCGGCGTCAGCGCCTGATCCGCACCCCGAGGTAACCTCACCGATGCGGGCGCGTAGCTCAGCGGTAGAGCACTCGCCTTACAAGCGAGGGGTCGCAGGTTCGACACCTGCCGCGCCCACCCTGTGTGACCTGCAGAAACGTTCGATCGCTGAGTCGCACAACCCAGCGCGTGACACCACTCATGACGCGAGTGGCGCTAGACTGCCCGCCGTGACGCGTGCATGGGGACGCTCGGAAGCGGAATCGTGGGGCTCTCGATGAGCTGCCGAGCGGCGCGATTCGAGTACGTGTGTATGCGGGCATCGACCCGGTCACCAAGCGGCGCCACGACCTGACCGAGGTCGTGCCGCTTGGGCCGCGGGCTCGGCGGCAGGCCGAGGTCGTACGCACTCGTCTGCTTCACGAGGTCAACGAACGCAGGAGCCCGCGGACCAATGCGACAGTGAGCCAACTGCTCGACAGGTACCTCGACATATTCGACGGCGACCGGGGCACGCTGCAGAAGTACCGCGGCTACGTCCGCAAGCACATCGCGCCGTTCATCGGCAACGTGAAGGTCGGCGCCCTGGACGCCGACATCCTCGACTCCTTGTACGCGGAACTGCGGCGGTGTCGGGAACACTGTGACGGCCGACGGCGTACTGACCACCGCACGGCCGTCGCCCACGAGTGCGACGATCGTTGCGGCCCGCACCGGTGCCGGCCGCTCGGCGCGACAACCATCCGTCACATGCACTTCATCCTGTCCGGCGCCTATAAGCGCGCGGTCCGGTGGCGGTGGGTCGCGGTCAGCCCCGTGGGGCAGGCCGAGCCACCGGCTGCACCGGCACCCGACCCGCAACCGCCTTCCCCCGAGGAAGCGGCCCGGATGCTCAATGCCTCCTGGTCCGATCCCGACTGGGCACGCTTGTCTGGCTGGCGATGATGACCGGGGCACGCCGCGGTGAGCTTTGCGCCCTGCGCTGGCAGCACTTCGACCTCGACCGGCGGGTGCTTGTCCTGCGCCGGAGCATCGCCCAGACGAAGAGGGCACGAGGGAGAAGGACACACGAAGACACACCAGCGGCGACACATCGCGCTCGACCCCGAAACCGTCGACGTAATGCGCGAGCATCTGGCGCGGTGCGCAGAGCGAGCCGAAATGCTTGGCACTGAGCTGAGCAAGGACGCCTTCGTCTTCTCGGCGAGCCCCGACGGCAGCGCTCATCTCACGCCGTCATCCGTGAGCCAGCGCTACAGCCGATCAACCAGGCTGATGCGCGGTTTCAAGAGAAGCCGCAGCCCGGATATGCTCGTCGCCTTGGTGCGTCCTGCAAGCTGTCCCAGGCCAGCAGGTGTGAGTCCTGTCCGGGTAGGCATCGGAGCGCCCGGTAGCAGGCCCCGGTTCGTTGGAGAGATCTGGCGGGCTGAGCGGGGTGTCAAGAGCCTCTTTGGAGGGAGC
>JBBRYN010000049.1:0-26204 GCA_038237645.1 Mycobacteriales bacterium | reverse complement strand
CCCCCCCCCCCCCCCCCACCGCACCCCGCCCACCGGTCACAGCAGGGAAGGTTAAGGCATGCTCCGTTACATCATTCGCCGCCTCATCGGCGTCGTGGTCATGCTCGGGGTCATCTCCATCGCGACCTTCCTGCTGTTCTTCATCGTGCCGGTCGATGCGGCATCACTGTCCTGCGGCAAGTCGTGCAGCCCGGCGATCGTCAAGCAGGTGAAGCACAAACTCGCCCTCGACGAGCCGCTGGCCACGCAGTACGGCAAGTTCATGGCGGGCATCTTCGTCGGCCGGGACTTCGGCGACAAAGGCGCCGTCACCCACTGCCCCGCGCCGTGCCTGGGGATCTCCTACCACGACCCGTCGGACACCCCGGTCACCAACCTGATCAAGCAGGACTTCCCGGTCACCTTCTCGATCACCATCGGGGGCGCCGTCCTCTGGCTGCTCATCGGCGTGAGCGTCGGCGTGCTGTCCGGGTTGCGCAAGGGCAGCATCTTCGACCGGGCGGCCATGGTGGTGGCCCTGGCCGGGGTGTCACTGCCGTCGTTCTTCACCGGCCTGCTGATCATCACCTTCGTCGTGGCGAAGTGGAAACTGCTGCCATTGCCGGAGTACGTCAACTTCACCGACAACCCGCTGATGTGGGCCAAGAACCTCATCCTGCCCTGGATCACGGTCGCCTTCCTCTACGCCGCGCTCTATGCCCGGCTCACTCGAGCCAACATGCTGGAGACGATGAGCGAGGACTACATCCGCACAGCCCGGGCCAAGGGCCTGCCGGAGTCCGTGGTGATCCGCAAGCACGGGCTGCGGGCGGCGCTCACCCCCATCGTGACCATCGCCGGCCTCGACATCGGCGGCTTGATGGGCGGTGCGATCCTGCTCGAGACCGTCTACAACTTCAACGGCATCGGCCGGCTGGCCGTCAACTCGGTCAACGACCTGAACCTCCCGGTGATCGTCGGGACCGTGCTGGTCGCGGCGTTCTTCATCGTCATGGCCAATCTGGTCGTCGACGTTCTCTACGCAGTCGTCGACCCCAAGGTCCGGTTGTCCTGATCCTGCCTCCCTACCCGCGCGGTGCCCCGCGGCGTACGCTGGCCAGCCAGACTTCGGATCATTCGGACAGAGAGGCAGATGTGTCGTCGGCACTGGAAGAGGGTCAGAGCCCGGCTCCCGCCTGGGATGAGAAATCATCCCTGAAGGTCAAAGACCTGAAGGTGCATTTCCCCACCGACGACGGCCTGGTCAAGGCGGTCGACGGCCTGACCTTCTCGGTCGACAAAGGACAGACGCTCGGCATCGTGGGGGAGTCCGGCTCGGGCAAGAGCGTCACCAGCCTGGCGATCCTGGGGCTGCACAAGGGCACCCGGGCCCGGCTCTCCGGCGAGATCTGGGTCGGCGGCGACGAGATCATCAGCGGCAGCATGGAAGACGTCCGCAAGATGCGCGGCAGCAAGATGGCGATGATCTTCCAGGACCCGTTGTCCGCGATGCATCCCTACTTCACCGTCGGGTCGCAGATCGGTGAGGCCTACCGGGTGCACCACGACGTCTCGCGCAAGGCCGCGCGCCAGCGGGCCGTCGAGATGCTGGAGCGGGTCGGCATTCCGCAGCCCGACCGGCGGGTCGACGACTACCCGCACCAGTTCTCCGGCGGCATGCGCCAGCGCGCGATGATCGCGATGGCACTGTCCTGCAACCCGGAGCTGCTGATCGCCGACGAGCCCACGACGGCGCTCGACGTCACCGTCCAGGCGCAGATCCTCGACCTCATGCTCGACCTGCAGAAGGAGTTCAACTCCGCCATCATCATCATCACCCATGACCTGGGTGTGGTCGCCGAGATCGCCGACGACATCCTGGTGATGTATGCCGGCAAGTGCGTGGAGCGGGCGTCGGTGGAGGACTTGTTCTACCGGCCACAGCACCCGTACACGTGGGGGTTGCTGTCCTCGGTCACCCGGCTCGACCGCGTCCGGCAGGAGCGGCTGCGGCCGATCGCCGGCTCGCCGCCCTCGCTGATCAACGTGCCGTCCGGCTGTGCCTTCCATCCCCGGTGCCCCTACGAGGGGCTCAACAACGGTCGCTCGCAGACCGAGGTGCCGGTGCTGCGCGAGGCGTCGCCGGGGCACCTGGTCGCCTGTCATCTCAGCGACGAAGAGAGGTCCCGTATTTTCACCGAGGAAGTGCAGCCCACCCTGTGAAGACGCATCCCACCCTGGAGACCGTGTGACGACCACCAGCCCGGAGGAGACGGTAGCCGAGCCGGACACCTCCGGTGAGGTCCTGCTGGAGGTACGCGGACTCCAGAAGCACTTCCCGGTGACCCAGGGGATCATCTTCCAGAAGCAGGTGGGCGCCGTTAAGGCCGTCGACGGGATCGACTTCGCTGTCGACGTCGGTGAGACCCTGGGCATCGTCGGCGAGACCGGGTGCGGCAAGTCCACGATGGGCCGGCTGGTCACCAGGCTGCTCGAGCCCACCGGTGGCACGGTCACCTTCGAGGGGCGCGATATCAGCCACCTCTCGACCGGCAAGATGCGGCCGCTGCGCAAGCACGTGCAGATGATCTTCCAGGACCCCTACTCCTCGCTGAACCCGCGGCACACCGTCGGCACCATCGTCGGGGCGCCGTTGCGCCTGCAGAAGGTGCAGACCCCCAACGGCGTCAAGCGGCAGGTGCAGGACCTGCTTGAGCTGGTGGGCCTCAACCCAGAGCACTACAACCGCTACCCGCACGAGTTCTCCGGCGGCCAGCGGCAGCGCATCGGCATCGCCCGCGCGCTGGCCCTGCGTCCCCGACTGATCATCTGCGACGAGCCGGTGGCCGCGCTGGACGTGTCCATCCAGGCGCAGGTGATCAACCTGCTCGAGGACCTGCAGTCGGAGTTCGGGCTGACCTACGTGTTCATCGCCCACGACCTGTCCATCGTGCGGCATATCGCCGACCGGGTCGCCGTCATGTATCTCGGCAAGATCATGGAGATCGCCGACCGCACGTCGTTGTACGAACACGGCCGCCATCCCTACACGCACGCCCTGCTTTCCGCCGTGCCGGTGCCGGACCCGCAGAAGGAGAAGGCGCGCGAGCGTATCCTGTTGCAGGGTGACGTTCCCAGCCCGCTGAACCCGCCGCCCGCCTGCCGCTTCCACACCCGCTGCTGGAAGGCTCAGGAGATCTGCAAGACGATCGAGCCGCCGCTGTTGTCGATCGGCCCCCAGCATCAGGTGGCGTGCCACTTCCCCGAAGAGAGGAATGTGCTGTAGTCCATGGTTCTCGCCCTCAACATCATCCTGATGATCACGAGCCTCATGCTGATCGTGCTGATCCTGCTGCACCGGGGCAAGGGTGGTGGACTGTCCTCCATGTTCGGCGGTGGCGTCAGTTCCAACCTGTCCGGCTCGTCGGTGGCGGAGAAGAACCTCGACCGGCTGACCGTTATCTGCGGTCTCGTGTGGATAATCAGCATTGTCGGAATCGGCCTGCTGCTCAAGATTAAGACCTGAGGGCGCGTACACTCTCGAAGTCGAGTTTCGACATTGCCCACTCAACGTGTAGGCAGTCGCAGACAGGAGTAATGCTCCGTGGCCGGTGGCAACGCCATTCGTGGCACCCGGGTGGGTGCCGGACCCATGGGAGAGGCCGAGCGGGGGGAGTCGGCGCCACGTCGGCGGATCGCCTTCTTCTGTGCCAACGGGCACGAGACCCGGCCCGCATTCGCCGCCGAGGCAGTCGAGCCGAGCACCTGGGAGTGCCCGCGGTGCGGCCTGCCGGCCGGCCGCGACCGGCACAACCCGCCTGCTCCGCCGCACACGGAGCCGTACAAGACCCACCTTGCCTACGTCCGGGAGCGGCGAAGCGACTCCGATGGCAATGCCATCCTCGACGAGGCGCTGGGCAAGCTCAGAGACCTGCGCGGCCGCTGACCGCAGCGATCCCCGGCGGCCGGCGCCTTACCAGGGGGTACGTAGTGCGGCCGGCAATCGCGCGGCTGCGGACTGGTCGAGCAACCACAGGGTCCGGCGCCGCCCGTGGACTCCGGCGGCAGGTAGCTGGACCTGGCCGGCACCGCCCAGAGCCAGACCGACGATGGGTGCCTTCTCCGCACCGGCGACCATGAGCCACACATCGGCTGCGCTGTTGATCGCGCCGAACGTCAGGCTCAGCCGGGTGGGCGGTGGCTTGGGCGCGTGGCGCACTGCGACCACCGGCCGCTCGTCATAGGCCGCCGGCGACTCGGGGAAGATCGAGGCGACGTGCCCGTCGGGTCCGACGCCGAGGAGCAGGACGTCGAACGTCGGGACGTCGCCGTGGTCCTCGGGCCGGGTGGCGGCGCGCAACTCCGCTGCATAGCGCTCCGCGGCGGCCTCCGGGTCGTCGGCGTCTGGTCCGTCCGAGCTCGGCATCGGATGCACCCGGTCGGGCTGCACCGGGACCGCATCGAGCAGCGCCTGCCTGGCCCGGGTCTCGTTTCGTTCCGGGTGTCCGCTCGGCAGGAACCGCTCGTCGCCCCACCAGATGTCCAGTCGGCGCCAGTCGACGGCGTCGCGGGCGGGATTCTCCCGCAGTTCTTCGAGGACGGCGATGCCGATCCCCCCGCCGGTCAGCACTACCGACGCCGAGCCGCGTGCCGACTGGCCGTCGACCAGGCCGGTGACCAGTCTGGCCGCGGCCGCCCGGGCGAGCAGTGCGGGATCGCGGTGGACGACGACCGATGGGGCGGTCACGAAGGCTGCCGCCCCCGGGGGCGCATCACGTCCGGGCCGAACAGGCCGGGCTCGTCTTCGGCGGCGTTCGGGCTCTCCGGATCGAGCCACTCGTGCACCCGCCGGCTGTCCCGGCGGTTGAGCCCGCGCTGGCTGGTCGCGGTGCCGAGGGCATCGCCATAGATGTGGTCGGGCTCCAGCCGGTGCAACTCCTCGGCCAGCAGCTCGCCGAGCTCCCGGCGGGGCAACGGCAGCTTGCGTCCAGGTATGCCGTCGCGATGCACCGAAGCGTTGTGCCCGTCGGCGCGTTCGATCCAGACGAAATGGTCGTTGTCGAGGTCGACGCGCACGTCGGTCAGGCCGGGACCCGTCGATGCGCTGACCACGATCGGCACCGACAGCCGGTTGCGCAACCAGCCCGCCATGAGCTCGGCACTGGCATTGCCCGCCGCGGCCTCGACCTCTCCGGTCTGCGCCGACCCTTCCGCCGAATCGAACGCGCTGGCCAGCAGCGCCCGCCAGCCGGTCAGCCGGCTCCAGGTCAGGTCGGTGTCACCAAGGGTGAAGTCCTCGGCGCGGTTGCGCAGCGCCGCGACCGGGTCGGGGGCGAGGGCACAATCGGTCACCCGGCGATCGGCGAGCACGCCGAGCGGATCGTGTGCGATCCGCCGGGGTGGCTCGCCGTGCCACCAGGTGACCACCGGGGTGTCTGACGCCAGCAGCGGCAGGACCACGGACTCGGCGTGCAGCGCCAGCCGGCCGTACATCCGCATCACCACTGCCTCGCCCGGGCCCAGCCGCCCGCCGACCTGCACCTCGGCGTCGAGCCGGGATTCGGCTTCAAGCTGGCGCCGGACCACGACCAGCAACCGGCAGGGGTGCATCGCCGCGGCCGCGGCGGCAGCCTGCTCGGCTTCGGTCACCTGCTTCTCGCCGACCACGGCGATCAGGGTCAGGGCCAGCCCGGAGGCGACCGCACCGGCGGTGCGGCGTTCCGCCGCCAATGCCTTGACCACCTGCGAGCCGGTGGTGTCCCACAGCGTTGTCATGGCCGCCGCCAAACGCGGGCCTCGGCGGCCAGCATTTCGTCTGCGGCGGCGGGACCCCATTCGCCGGCCCGGTAGGGGTGCGGCTCACGCCCCACCCAATGCTCCTCCAGCGGATCGACCACGCCCCAGCACGCCTCGACCTCCTGGTTGCGGGGGAACAGCGTCGAGTCACCGAGCAGCACGTCGAGCAACAGGCGCTCGTAGGCCTCCGGTGAGCTTTCCGTGAACGCCTCGCCGTAGAGGAAGTCCATCGCGACGTCGCGCACCTCCATGTAGGTCCCTGGCACCTTCGAGCCGAACCGCAGCGTGACGCCCTCGTCGGGCTGCACCCGCACGACCAGTTGGTTCTGGCCCAGCTCCTCGGTGTCGGTACGGTCGAACGGCAGGTGCGGGGCCTTCTCGAAGCACACCGCGATCTCGGTGACCCGCCGGGGCAAGCGCTTGCCGGTGCGCAGGTAGAACGGGACTCCGGCCCACCGCCGGGTCTCGACGCCCAGGCGCACCGCGACGTAGGTCTCCGCCGTGGAGCCGGGCGGGACGCCCTCCTCGTCGAGGTAGCCATTGACCCGCTCACCGGCCAGCCAGCCCTCGGTGTACTGGCCGCGCACGGCGAACTTCTCCAGGTCGGGCGGCAGGCTGATCGCCCGCAGCACCTTGAGCTTCTCGGTCCGCAACGCCTCGGCCGAGAAAGCGACCGGCTCTTCCATCGCGGTGAGGGCGAGCAACTGCAGCAGGTGGTTCTGCAGGACGTCGCGGGCCGCACCGGCCGCGTCGTAGAAGGCCGTCCGACCACCGATGCCGACGTCCTCGGCCATCGTGATCTGCACGCAGTTGACGTAGTGCGAGTTCCAGACCGGCTCGAAGAGCGTGTTCGCGAACCGCAGCGCAAGGAGATTTTGCACGGTCTCCTTGCCCAGGTAGTGATCGATGCGAAAGACGTCCTGCGGTGTGAACACGCTGTCGACGAGTTCGTTGAGCTCGCGGCTGCTCTGCAGGTCGTGACCGAACGGCTTCTCGACGACGACCCGGCGCCAGCCGCCGGCCGCGTCGTTGTCGGCCATCCGCGTGCGGGCCATCTGCTTGAGTACGACCGGGAAGGCTGCTGGGGGGATGGAGAGATAGAACGCGGCGTTACCCGGTATCCCGTGGGTTCCCTCGAGCTCTTGTAGCGTCTGGCTGAGGTTGTCGAACGCGGTGTCGTCGTCGAAGGAGCCGGGGACGAATCGCAGGCTGTCGTGCAGCCGCTGCCACACGTCGTCCCGCCATGGGGTGCGGGCGTGCTCCTTGGCCGACTTCCTGGCGAGCGCGGCGAAGTCACCGTCACCCCAGTCGCGCCGGGCGAAGCCGAGCAGCGCGAAGCTGGGTGGCAGCAGGCCTCGGTTGGCCAGGTCGTAGACGGCCGGGAGGAGCTTCTTGCGGGCCAGGTCACCCGTGACACCGAACACGACCAGCGCGCAGGGCGCGGGCACCCGAGGCAGCCTGCGGTCGGCGCGGTCGCGCAGGGGGTTGTCTCGGCTGCCTGGGTCCTGCGCGGCCGGGCCGGTGACCGGCGTGGTCATCGCACCGCCTCGAGGAGCTGCCGTGTTCCGCTCGCACGTTCGGTCAGGTGCAGGTGCACGAGCGGCCGGCCTCGCCGGGACAACGCCTGCCGGTCGCCGGCGGCCTGTGCCGCCTGCAGTGTGCCGAACGTGTAGTCGCGCCCGGGAATCGCCAGATCCTGGGTGACGGCCCCGGTGACCTGCAGGAACGCCCCGACCGGCGGGCCGCCCTTGTGGTACTGGCCGGTCGAGTGCAGGAACCGTGGGCCCCAGCCGAAGGTCACCGGGTGGTCGGTACGCGACGCCAGATCGCTCCGCAGTCCGGCGGCGGTGTGGTCGGCCTGCCGGTCGAGATAGGCCATGACCGCGAGGTAGCCGCGGTCGGGGATGGCGTCGAGCAGCGCTCGGAGCACGCCGGACAGGTCCTTGGCGCCGCCGGCCAGCGTGGGATCGGTGTAGACCTCCACGGCTCCGTCGACGAGCACCGGGGACTCCTCGGGTCGTCCGGCGGCCAGGATCCGGGCGGTGTTGTCCTTGGACTCCGTGACATTCGGCTGGTCGAAGGGGTTGATGCCGAGGGCGCGTCCGGCGACGGCGACGGCGTATTCCCAGGCGAGGAACTGGGCGCCCAACGGCCCGGACACGCTGGTGTGCGGGAAGCCCGCACCACCGGGCGCGCCGAGCAGCACGAGGTGCCGGTCGGCGCCGGCCGATGCGCCGGGTGCCCCGGTGTCCGCCACGACGACCGGCAGCAGCCCACGGCCCTGCTTGCCGGTGGATTCGGCGATCAACTGCTCGGCCCAGTCGCCGAACCCGCTGATGCCGGAGCCCGCGTCGGCCAGCACCACCTTGTCGCGGCCCACGTCATGGGCGCCGCCGAGCGCCGCACCCAGCACCAGGGGCGGGTTGTCGATGTCACGGGCCAGCACCGGCGACAGCTCACCGGCGTCGTCGAGCAGCCGGCCGACGTCGACGCCGGCCAGAGCGCTGGGCACCAGGCCGAACGCCGTGAGGGCGCTGTAGCGGCCACCGACCTTGGGGTCTGCCAGGAACACCTCGCGGAAGCCCTCCGCCCGCGCAGTCTGCTCGAGCGGGGACCCGGGGTCGGTCACGGCGACGAAACGCCGACCCGGGTCGGTGATGCCGGCGGCGTGGAATGCCCCGGTGTAGACGCGGCGATGACAGTCGGTCTCGATGGTCCCGCCGGACTTCGACGACACCACGACGAGCGTGCGGTCGAGCCGATCGGCCAATGCCGCCCGGACCTGACCGGGATCGGTGGTGTCGAGCACCGTCAGCTCCGCCCCGGCCGTCCGGCAGATCACCTCCGGGGCCAGCGAGGAGCCGCCCATGCCCGCCAGCACGACGTGGTCCAGCCCCTCGGCGGCCAACTCCGCGCGCAGCGCCGCCAGCCGGGGAAGCAAGTCCCGCGACATTGCCGGGGCATCGAGCCAGCCCAGCCGGATGCCCGCCTCCCCCTCGGCCTCGGCACCCCACAGCCCGGCGTCATGACGGACCAGCGCGGCCGGGACGCCGTCGCGTAGGCAGGCCGCGAGCACGACGTCACCGGCGGCCGTGAGCGCGGCTCCCGTCACCGTGACATCGAAGTCATCAGCCGAGGTCATCGGGCCGCTCGCTCGAGCTGCTCGGACACCGTCTCGGTCAGCTCGCCGAAGGAGTCCTCGAACTTCTTGATGCCCTCCTCCTCGAGCACCCGCACCACGTCGTCGTAGTCCACCCCGATCGCGGCCAGCCGGTCTAACACGGCCTGGGCCTGCTCGTATTCGCCGGTGATCGTGTTGCCGCGGAACTTCCCGTGGTCGGCGACCGCCTCCAGCGTGGCCTGTGGCATCGTGTTGACCACGCCCGGTGCGACCAGCTCGATGACATAGCGAGTGTCGTCGTAGGCGGGATCTTTGACGCCGGTGGATGCCCAGAGCGGGCGTTGCGGCTTCGCGCCCTGGCCGGCCAGCGACTTCCACCGCTCGCCGTTGAACACCTTCTCGTAACGCTGGTAGGCCAATCGGGCGTTGGCGATGGCGGCGGCGCCGCGCAGCGCCTGGGCGTCCCTCGACCCGATCTTGTCGAGCCGCTTGTCCACTTCGGTGTCCACTCTGGACACGAAGAAGGACGCCACGGATTCCAACCGCGACACGTCGTGGCCTGCTTCGGCCGCCTGCTCCACCCCGTCGAGGAAGGCGTCCATGACCTCGTCGTAGCGTTGCAGCGAGAAGATCAGCGTCACGTTGACGCTGATCCCGGCGGCCAGCGTCTCGGTGATCGCGGGCAGGGCTTCCTGTGTCGCGGGGATCTTGATGAACAGGTTGGGCCGGTCGACCAGCCACCACAGGCCCTTCGCCTCGGCGACGGTACGGCGGCAGTCGCGTGCGATCCGCGGGTCGACCTCGATGGAGACCCTGCCGTCGGTGCCGCTCGAGGCGTGGTAGGCCGGCGCCAGGACGTCACCGGCCCAGCGCACGTCATAGGTCATGATCGAGCGGGTCGCCTCGTCGACGTCCACTCCGCGCAGTGCCAGGTCGCGGGCCTGGGGATCGTAGGAGGATCCTTTCTCGAGCGCCTTGGCGAAGATCGTCGGATTGGTCGTCACGCCGACGACGTGCATGTCCTGCAGCAGAGATTTCAGGTTGCCGGTCACCAACCGCTCGCGGCTCAGGTCGTCGAGCCAGATCGCCACTCCGGCCTCGGAGAGCTCGGCCAGGACGTCGGTCATCTCATCCTCCTGATTGTCATCTCGCTCCGCGCCTCGCTTCGCTCGATGCTCACTCGACTGATTGTCATCTCGCTCCGCGCCTCGCTTCGCTCGATGCTCACTCGACTAGTTACCGGTGGTGGAGCCGGTCTCGGCACCGGCCTTGGACAGGCTGGCGTGCGCGGCCGCCACCGCTCGCTCCGCCGTGAGACCGTACTGCTCGTACAGGACCGAATACGCAGCGCTGGCGCCGAAGTGCTCGAGGCTGAGCGATTCGCCGGTGTCTCCGAGGATCTCCCGCCAGCCCAGGCTGATCCCGGCCTCAATGCTCACCCGTACCCGCACCGACGGTGGCAGGACGGACTGCCGGTAGGCCGGCTCCTGCGCGGTGAACCATTCGATGCACGGCATGGACACGACGCGGGTGGGCCTGCCCTCGGCCTCGAGCAGGTCCCTTGCCGCGACCGCGACCTGCACCTCCGACCCGGTCGCAATGAGGATCACTTCGGGCAGCCCTTCCGCCGCGTCGATGAGAACGTAGCCGCCCCGGGCCACGCCCTCGGCCGAGGCGAACACCGTCCGATCCAGCGTGGGGACGTTCTGCCGGGTGAGACACAGTCCGGCCGGCCGGTCGCAGTGCTCCAAAATCGTCCGCCAGGCGACCGCGGTCTCGTTGGCGTCGGCCGGTCGCACGACGTCGAGCCCCGGGATGGCCCGCAGGGCGGCCAGGTGCTCGACGGGCTGATGGGTGGGCCCGTCCTCGCCGAGGCCGATGGAGTCGTGGGTCCAGACGTAGGTGACCGGCAGCTTCATCAGCGCCGCGAGTCGCACGGCGGGCCGCATGTAGTCGGAGAAAACCAGGAACGTCCCGCCGTATGGCCGGGTGCCGCCGTGCAGGGCGATGCCGTTCATCGTCGAGCCCATGGCGTGCTCCCGGATGCCGAAATGCAGCGTCCGGCCGTACGGCCTGGCGTCGGGCACCTCGCTGCCGGCCGGCAGGAACGACGCCGAGCCGGTGATCGTGGTGTTGTTGGACCCGGCCAGGTCGGCCGATCCGCCCCACAACTCCGGCAGCACCGGCCCCAGGGCGTCGAGCACGGCATTGGATGCCTTGCGCGTGGCGACGTCACGGCCGGCCGGGAACTCCGGCAACACCTCGGCCCAGCCTTCGGGCAGCCTGCGTTGACGCAACCGTTCGAGCAGCGCGCGCTGCTCCGGGTGGGCCTCGGCCCAGCCATCGAAGCGCTCCTGCCACTCCTTGTGCAGTGCCCGGCCGCGGTCGACGACCTCCCGCGCCCTGCCCAGCACGTCGTCGGGCACGTCGAAGGTCTTGTCCGGATCCAGCCCCAAGATCTCCTTGGTTGCGGAGACCTCTTCGGCACCGAGCGCGGAGCCGTGCGCCTTGCCGGTGTTCTGCGCGTGCGGTGCCGGCCAGGCGATGATCGAACGGACGGCCACAATGGACGGTCGCTCGGTCTCGTCCCGGGCAGCGGTCAGCGCGTCGTACAGGGCGGGCACGTCCTCCGCGTCGTCGACCCGCTGGGTGTGCCAGCCGTACGCCGCATAGCGGCCGAGGACATCCTCGGAGAAGGCGATGTCGGTGTTGCCCTCGATCGAGATGTGGTTGTCGTCGTAGAGCAGGACGAGACTGCCCAGCCGCTGGTGGCCGGCGAGGCTGGCCGCTTCGGCCTGCACGCCTTCCTCCATGTCACCGTCGCTGGCAAAGCACCAGATGGTGTGGTCGAAGACGCTCTGCCCGACCGGCGGGTCGGGGTCGAACAGCCCGCGCTCGCGGCGCGCGGCCATCGCCATCCCCACCGCGTTGCCGACCCCCTGACCCAGTGGGCCGGTCGTCGTCTCCACGCCGACGGTGTGACCGTGCTCCGGGTGACCCGGGGTCAGCGAACCCCACTGCCGCAGGTGGCGCAGGTCGTCGAGGGTGAGCCCGTAACCGGAGAAGTACAACTGGATGTACTGGGTCAGGCTGGAGTGTCCGCACGACAGCACGAACCGGTCCCGGCCGAGCCAGCCGGGGTCGGTGGGGTCGTGCCGGAGGAGCCGCTGGTACAGCAGGTAGGCGGCGGGCGCCAGGCTCATGGCCGTGCCCGGATGACCGCTGCCGGCCTCCTCGACCGCATCCATGGCGAGCGCGCGCACGATGTCGACGGCGCGGCGGTCGACATCGGTCCATTCGACGGTGGTGGTGGTGGTCACTGGCGGGCGCTCCTCTGCCGGGATCCGGGGGCTGACGGTGTCGTCGAGCGTCGTACCCGACCCTACCCAGGCCGACGGATCTCGAACGAGTGGCGCGGCTAGCATGGTCGGGTGACCGCGCTCGCCCCATCACCCACCCTCGCTGGCGCGGTGCCTGTACGGCGAGGGCAGCGGCGGCTGGATGTGCTGCGGGCCTACATCTCACTCACCAAGCCGCGGATCATCGAGTTGTTGCTGGTCACCACGGTGCCGACGATGATGCTTGCCGCGCGGGGGATGCCACCGCTGCGGTTGCTGCTCGCCACGCTGGTCGGCGGATCGCTGGCGGCCGGCAGCGCCAACGCCCTGAACTGCTACGTCGACCGCGACATCGACGCGGTGATGCGGCGGACGCGGCGGCGCGCCCTGGCCCGGCACACGATCACCCCGCGGGCCGCCCTGATCTTCGGTGTCGCCCTGGGCGTTCTGGCCACGGCCGAGTTGGCGCTGACCACCAATCTGCTCTCGGCCGCGCTGGCGGTGGCGGCGATCCTGTTCTACGTCTTCGTCTACACCATCGGTCTCAAGCGGCGCACCCCGTCGAACATCGTGTGGGGAGGGGCCGCGGGATGCATGCCGGTGCTCATCGGGACCAGCGCCGTCACCGGCGGGCTGTCCTGGGCCGCGGCGGTGCTGTTCGGGGTCATCTTCCTCTGGACCCCGCCGCACTTCTGGGCGCTGGGCCTGCGCTACCGCGACGACTACGCCGCCGCCGGCGTGCCGATGCTGCCGGTGGTGGCCGCGCCGGTGGTCGTCGTGCGCCGCATGCTCGGCTACGCCTGGGCGATGGTGGCCGTCTCGCTGCTGCTGTGGCCGGTGGCGACGACGGCCGTCTACGGCGTGCCGGCCGTGCTGCTCGGGGCGATGTTCCTGGCCGAGGTGCACCGGATGCATGCCGGTGTGCGCGCTGGGCGTGCGGTGCGGCCGATGCGGCTGTTCCACCTGTCCAACACGTACCTGGCCCTGCTCTTCTGCGCTGTCGCGGTCGACGCCCTGCTCGGCTGATCCGGTGGTTGCCGCCGGCCTGGTCGCACTGGTCACCTGCGCCGAGTTCCCCGATCTCGACGATGACGGGCCGGCCCTGGTCGCTGCGCTGACCGAGCGGGGCATCGAGGTCGCGCTGCCCGCCTGGGACGACCCGGCCGTGGACTGGGCCGCGTTCGACGTGGCGGTCATCCGCGCGACGTGGGACTACGTCCTGCGCCGCGACGAGTTCCTGGCCTGGGCGGCTGCGGTTCCACGCCTGCGCAATGCCGCGGACGTCGTGCGGTGGAACACCGACAAGCGCTACCTGCGCGACCTGGCCCGCGCCGGCGTTGCAACGGTCCCGACCCGGTTCGTCGAGCCGGGCAACCCGGCCGTGCTGCCCACCGAGGGCGACTACGTCGTCAAGCCCGCGGTGGGTGCCGGTGGCCGCGACGCCGCGCGCTACGGCAGTGCGGACGAGGCGCTGGCTCGGGCGCATGTCGCCGCCCTGCAGGGCACGGGCCGCACGGTGATGGTGCAGCCGTTCCTGGCCGATGTCAGCGACCGGGGCGAGACCGCGGTGATCCACCTCGGCGGGAGGTTCAGCCACGGTGCGCGCAAAGCTGCACTGCTCACCGGGCCCGACCTGCGCGTCGACGGCCTCTACCGCCCGGAAGCGATCACGCCCCGGTCACCCGAGCCGGCCGAGCTCGCGCTGGCCGAGCAGGTGCTGCAGGCGGTGCCGGGTGGCCCGGCCGGCCTGCTCTATGCCCGGGTCGACCTGCTGCCGGGGCCGGACGGCTCGCCGGTGTTGCTGGAGCTGGAGTTGACGGAGCCGTCGCTGTTCCTGGGCCTCGCCCCGGAGGCGGCCGGCCGGTTCGCCGATGCCATCGTGCTGGATGCGGCCGGCCACCGGTCCACGCGCTCGCCGTCACCAGGTCGATGAGTATCGGCGGGCGGTGGCCGCCGCCGGTGCCCCGGGCCCAGTCCGTGCCGCTGGCCCCACCGCGACAGCGGTGGGTGGTCGTGCTGCTGGTCGTCTGCTTCGTGCTGGCCGGGCTGATCGTGCTGGGTGTGATCGCGCTCACCAGCGGGCCGCTGCCCTTCGTCCTCGGCCTCACCCTCGCGCTGATCCCGGTGCCTCTGCTGGTGTCCGGCGTGCTGGTCCTCGACCGGTTCGAGCCCGAGCCGCGCAGGCTGATGGTGCTCACCTTCTTCTGGGGCGCGACGGCGGCCGCACTGATCGCCCTCGTCCTCAACACCGGCGGCACACTGATCCTGCGTCAATTGACCGATGCCTCGACAGCCAATTTCCTGTCCGCCTCCATCGGCGCCCCGATCGTGGAGGAGTGCGTCAAGGGTGCGGTGATCCTGGGCCTGCTGCGGACGCGGCGGCACGAACTCGACGGTCCCATCGACGGCATCGTCTACGCGGGGCTCGTCGCGTTGGGCTTCGCCATGACGGAAAACGTCCTCTACTACTCCGCGGCGGCTCTGCACGGGGGGTTGCCCGGCTTGATCGGTACGTTCGTGCTGCGCGGTGTGTTCTCACCGTTCCTGCATCCCCTGTTCACCGCGGCGACCGGCATCGGTCTCGGCTACGCGGCCATCGCCCGCAGGGGGTCCGCCCGGATTCTGGCGCCGACCGCCGGCCTGCTGGTGGCTGTGCTGCTGCACGGCACCTGGAATGCCGCTGCCGAACGCCATCATGTGATCGTCGTCTACCTCTTCATCATGCTGCCGGTGTTCATCGGCATCCTCGTGGTCGCCTGGGTGGAGCGGCGGCGGATCAAGGGGTTGCTGAGCAAGGTGCTGCCGGTGTATGCCCGCTCCGGCTGGCTCGGTCCGGCCGATCCGATGATGCTGATGTCTGGCCGCCTGCGCCGTCGGGCGCGCGCCTTCGTGCGCGCCCGTGGCGGCGGGGCTGCGGCGCGGGCCATGCGCGACTACCAGGTGGCCGCCACCGAGCTGGCACTCCTGCACGACCGCGCCGAGCGCCGGCAGCTGGATCCGGCTACCTTCATCTCCCGCCAGCAGGAGCTCCTCCGGTCGCTGCTGGCCGCGCGCAACGGGTTCATGTCGCTCCTGCAGCCGAGGCTGGGGCCCTGATCGCTACCTGTTCGGCCGTTGCCTTGGCCGGCCGCGCGCTCAGCACGAGCGCGAGCCGGACGGCGGCCAGCCACACGAGGCAGGCACCGGCGACATGCAGGCCGACCAGCACCACCGGCACGCCATCGACGTACTGCAGATAGCCGACGGCACCCTGCCCGAGCTCAAGGGCCAGCAGTATCACGGCTGTGCGCCGTGACCGGCGGGGGCCCCGGGCGCGGCGCAGCGCCACCACGGAGGCGATCGTCAGGCCGACGAGCAGCAGCACCGCGGCGGCGTGCAGGCGGGTGACGGTGACCGGGTCGAATCCGGTCCGCGCGGCCGCCCGGTCCCCGGCATGCGGGCCGGTGCCGGTCACCACCGTCCCGAGGACGAGCACGACGGCGGTGAGCCCGGTCACGAGCAGCCCGATGCGGCGCACCCCAGGCGGGACGTCCGCATCGGGTCGGCCGGCTTCCCTCGACCGTAGGTGCAGGGCCGCGGCAGCCGCGACCAGCACCATCGAGAGCAGGAAGTGCGCCGCGACCGTCCACGGGTTGAGGTGCGTGCGCACGGTGATGCCGCCGAGCACCGCCTGCCCGGCGATCCCGGCCAGCAGCGCCCACGACAGCCGGACCAGGTCGCGTCGGCGTTGCCGGTGCAGCATCGTGGCGACGATGCAGGTGATCACCACGACCCCGAGGACGAAGGTCAGGGTCCGATTGCCGAACTCGATGACTCCGTGCACGCCGTACTCAGGCGTGTTCACATAGCTCGAACCGGTGCATCTCGGCCATGTCGGGCAACCGAGGCCCGAACCGGTCAGGCGGACCAGCGCACCGGTGAGCACGATGCCCATGTTGGCAACCAGCGCGGCGAGGCAGACCCGGGTCAGGGCGGCGGCAGAGGGGCGGGGGAGCGCGGCCACCCGTCGATCGTAGGTGGCCCGACCACAGCCGTGGGACGGTGGTTGTCGAGGTCGTCGAAATACGACACAATGATGTTGTGAAAACCCTGATGCGTTCGGGCGGTGAGCGGACGCTCGACGTCCGCACCCGCGACCGCGTCGTGCGGGTGCTGCTCGAAGAGGGCGCGGCGACCGCCGCCGAGTTGTCCGGCCGGTTGGCCGTCACCCAGGCGGCCGTGCGCCGTCACCTCGACGCCTTGGTGGCCCACGGCGAGGTGCAGAGTCGCGAACAGCGGATCAATGGCCGCCGCGGCCGGGGCCGTCCGGCCCGGGTCTTCTCACTCACCGACGCCGGCCGTGACACGTTCCCGCACACCTACGACGACCTGGCTGCCGCAGCACTGCGGCACATGGCGGCGCACGGCGGCGTCGAAGCCGTCGAGCGGTTCGCCGCCGAGCGCGTCTCGGCGCTGGAGGACCGCTGCCGGGAAGCCATGGCCGAGGTCGGTGCCGACCCGTCTGCCCGGGCCGACGCCCTGGCCGCGGCTCTGTCCCGGGAGGGTTATGCCGCCAGCGCCTCGGCGATCGCCTCCGGCGGTCAGTTGTGCCAGCATCATTGCCCGGTGGCGCACGTGGCCACCGAGTTCCCCCAGCTGTGCGAGGCCGAGACCCGGGTGATTTCCCGCCTGCTCGGCACCCACGTCCAGCGCCTCGCCACGATCGCCCACGGCGACGGCGTCTGCACCACCCACATCCCCGCCCAATCCCTCGTCGCAAGGACCCCTTCATGACCGTCAAGCCCGAGATCCTCACCCAAGAGGAGCAGATCGCGGTGCTGTCGAGCTACAAGTTCGGCTGGGCCGACTCCGATGTCGCAGGCACGGCCGCCAAGCGCGGCCTGTCCGAGGAGGTCGTCCGCGACATCTCGGCCAAGAAGAGCGAGCCCGACTGGATGCTGCAGCGCCGGCTCAAGGGGCTGAAGCTGTTCGGCAAGAAGCCGATGCCCACCTGGGGATCCGACCTGTCCGGGATCGACTTCGACAACATCAAGTACTTCGTCCGGTCCACCGAGAAACAGGCGGCGACCTGGGACGACCTGCCGGCCGACATCAAGAACACCTACGACAGGCTCGGGATCCCCGAGGCCGAGAAGCAGCGGCTGGTCTCCGGTGTGGCGGCGCAGTATGAGTCAGAGGTGGTTTACCACCAGATCCGCGAGGATCTCGAGGAGCAGGGCGTGCTGTTCCTCGACACCGACACCGCCCTGCGTGAGCAGCCGGAGCTGTTCCGGCAGTACTTCGGCACCGTGATCCCGGTCGGCGACAACAAGTTCGCCGCCCTGAACACCGCCGTGTGGTCCGGCGGGTCGTTCATCTACGTGCCGCCGGGTGTCAACGTCGAGATCCCGCTGCAGGCGTACTTCCGGATCAACACCGAAAACATGGGGCAGTTCGAGCGGACGCTGATCATCGTCGACGAGGGGGCCTATGTGCACTATGTCGAGGGCTGCACGGCGCCGATCTACTCCAGCGACTCGCTGCACTCGGCGGTGGTCGAGATCATCGTGAAGAAGAACGCCCGCTGCCGTTACACGACCATCCAGAACTGGTCGAACAACGTCTACAACCTGGTCACCAAGCGCGCCATCGCCGAGGAGGGCGCGACGATGGAGTGGATCGACGGCAACATCGGCTCCAAGGTGACGATGAAATACCCCTCGGTCTGGCTGATGGGCGAGCACGCCAAGGGCGAGGTGCTCTCCATCGCCTTCGCCGGCAACGGCCAGCACCAGGACGCCGGCGCCAAGATGGTGCACTGCGCGCCCAACACCTCCTCGACCATCGTGTCCAAGTCGGTGGCTCGCGGCGGCGGCCGGACGTCCTACCGCGGCCTGGTGCAGATCCAGGAGGGCGCGCACGGCTCGCGTTCGACGGTGAAGTGCGACGCGCTGCTGGTCGATCAGATCAGCCGCTCCGACACCTATCCGTACGTCGACGTCCGCGAGGACGACGTGTCGATGGGTCACGAGGCGACCGTGTCCAAGATCGGCGAGGACCAGCTGTTCTACCTGATGAGCCGTGGCATGACCGAGGACGAGGCGATGGCGATGGTGGTCCGCGGATTCGTGGAGCCGATTGCCCGCGAGCTGCCGATGGAATACGCCCTCGAGCTCAACCGCCTGATAGAGCTGCAGATGGAAGGGGCCGTCGGCTGACGATGGCTTCCACTCCTTCCGCCGACCCGGCAGCGAGCCTCGCGGGCGAGGTTCTCGGCACCACCACCGGCTTCACCACGGGCGACGCCCCTGGTCCGGTGCCCGGTGCACACTCTCACGGCGGCCCCGCGCGGCCGCCGGGTGACGCACGGCCGGAGCGCCGTACGTCGCGAAACCCCGACGCCTTTCCGCCGCCCGACGGCCGCGAGGAGGATTGGCGGTTCACCCCCCTGGCCCGGCTGCGACCGCTGCTGGAGCCCTTCGTTCCCGACGGCAAGATGGTCGTCGACGTCCGGGCGCCGGAGGAAGTCGCCGTGGCGTTCGCCGACCGCTCCGATCCCCGCGTCGGTAGCGTGCTGACCCCGGCCGACCGGGTCAGCGCCCTGGCCATGGCCCACGTCGAGCAGGTCATCGTCGTGTCGGTGCCGGCCAACACCGTGGCGTCCGCGCCGACCTTTCTGACCCTGCGCGGTGAGCCGGGCACTGCCTACCTGCATCTGATCATCGACGTGGCGCAGGGCGCGGAGGCCGTCGTGGTGGTCGATCACGTGGGCTCCACCACGCTTGCCTCCAACGCGGAGTTCCGGGTGGGCGCCGCGGCCTCGCTCACCGTCGTCAGCCTGCAGGACTGGGAGCCCGACGCCGTGCACGTCGAGGCGCAGGCGGCGCTGATCGGCCGCGACGCGCGGTTCCGGCACATCGTGGTCAGCCTGGGCGGCGATCTGGTCCGAATCGCGCCCACGGTCTCCTATGCCGGACCGGGCGGCGACGCCGAGCTACTCGGCCTCTATTACGCCGACGCCGGCCAGCACCTCGAGCATCGGCTGTTCGTCGACCACGGCGCGCCGCATTGCCGCAGCCGGGTCATCTACAAGGGGGCGCTGCAGGGCGAGGGCGCGCACACCGTCTGGATCGGTGACGTACTCATCCGGCCAGCCGCCGAGCAGACCGACACCTACGAGCTCAACCGCAACCTGGTCCTCACCGACGGTGCCCGGGCCGACTCGGTGCCCAACCTCGAGATCGAGACCGGTGAGGTCGCCGGCGCCGGGCACGCCTCGGCGACCGGCCGCTTCGACGACCAGCAACTGTTCTACCTGCAGTCCCGAGGCATCCCGGCCGACGAGGCGCGCCGCCTGGTCGTCCGCGGCTTCTTCGCCCAGGTGATCGCGCAGATCGGCATCGCCGAGGTCGAGGAGCGGTTGCTGGCCGCGATCGAGGACGAATTGGGGCGAGTGAGCATCGAGCGCAGCGAGGAGCGGAGCGAGTTGAAGGCTGGCGGGGTGAGCGCATGAGCGACTTCGTGCCCGCCTGCCGGGTCGACGAGGTGCCCCGGCCGGGCACCCGTCGGGTCGAGATCGACGGCATCCCGATCTGTATCGCCAAGTCCGAGACCGGCGAGGTCTACGCCATCTACGACGTCTGCTCGCACGCCGACGTTGCCCTGTCCGAAGGGGATGTCGAGGACACGACCATCGAGTGCTGGCTGCACGGCTCGCGGTTCGACCTCACCAGTGGGCGGCCGACCGGCCTGCCCGCGACCCAGCCTGTCCCTGTCTATCCGACGAAGGTCGACGGCGACGAGATCCTCGTCCGCCTGAAGGAGAGCTGAGCAGTGTCCACCTTGGAGATTCGTGACCTGCACGTGAGCATCGCCGGTGCTCCCGGTGCCGACACACCGGGTATCGAGATCCTCAAGGGCGTCGACCTGACAGTCCGGGCGGGACAGACCCACGCGATCATGGGGCCCAACGGCTCCGGCAAGTCGACGCTGGCCTACTCCATCGCCGGCCACCCGAAGTACACCGTCACGAGCGGCGAGATCCTGCTCGACGGTGCAGACGTACTGTCGATGTCTGTTGATGAGCGGGCCCGGGCCGGCCTCTTCCTGGCGATGCAGTATCCGGTCGAGGTACCCGGCGTCTCGGTCGCCAACTTCCTGCGTACGGCGATGACTGCCGTCCGCGGCGAGGCGCCCAAGCTGCGCACCTTCGTCAAGGAGCTCGACGCCGCGATGGGGGCGCTCGACATGGACAAGGAGTTCAAGTCCCGCAACGTCAACGAGGGCTTCTCCGGCGGGGAGAAGAAGCGGCACGAGATCCTGCAACTCGAGCTGCTCAAGCCCAAGATCGCCGTGCTCGACGAGACCGATTCCGGTCTCGACATCGACGCGCTCAAGGTGGTCGCCGAGGGCGTCAACCGGGTGCGGGCGACCGGCCGGACCGGCACCTTGCTGATCACGCACTACACCCGAGTGCTGCGCTACATCGCGCCGGACTTCGTGCACGTCTTCATCGACGGCCGCATCGTCGAAGAGGGCGGCCCGGAGCTCGCGGAGCGACTCGAGGCCAAGGGCTACGAGCAGGTGCCGAGGGCGTCATGACGCTGGACGTGGCGCGGATCCGCAAGGATTTCCCCATCCTCGACCGCACCGTGCGCGACGGCCGCCGGCTGGTCTACCTCGACAGCGCCAACACCTCCCAGAAGCCGCGTCAGGTCATCGACGCGATGACGGAGTTCTACGAGCAGCACAACGCCAACATCCACCGGGCGACACATCAGCTCGGGGAGGAGGCGACCGAGGCCTACGAAGGCGCCCGGATCACGGTGGCGCGCTTCCTCGGAGCGCAGGACGAGAGCGAGGTCGTCTTCACCAAGAACATCTCTGAAGCGATCAACCTGGTTGCCTACAGCATGGGCAACGCTGCCACGGCTGGTGACGCCGCCCAGCGCTTCCGGCTCGGCCCCGGTGACGAGATCGTCATCACCGAGATGGAGCATCACTCCAACATCGTGCCGTGGCAGCTACTCTGCCGGCGCACCGGCGCGACCCTGCGCTGGTTCGGGGTCACCGACGACGGCCGGCTCGACCTGTCCAACCTCGACGCGCTCGTCAACGAGCGCACCAAGCTGGTCTCCCTGGTGCACCAGTCCAACGTCCTGGGCACGGTCAACCCGGTCCGGCAGGTGGCTGACGCGGCGCACGCCGTCGGCGCCCTGGTGCTGGTCGACGCTGCCCAGTCGGTGCCGCACCTGCCGGTCTCGGTCGCCGATCTCGGTGCCGACTTCGTCGGGTTCACCGCGCACAAGATCTGCGGTCCGACCGGTATCGGCGTGCTGTGGGGCCGTCGCGAGCTGCTGGCGGAGATGCCGCCGTTCCTCGGCGGGGGGGAGATGATCGAGTCGGTGGCGATGGAGGGCTCGACCTTCGCGCAGCCGCCGCACAAGTTCGAGGCCGGCACGATGCCGATCGCCGAAGCCGTCGGTCTCGACGCTGCGCTGGACTACGTCGCCGAGGCCGGGCCCGCGGCGATCCGCGAGCACGAGATGGGCCTGCTGACCCGCGCCCTCGACGGCTTCGCCGGGTTGTCCGGCGTGCGGATCCTCGGGCCGACGGAGCCGGTTGACCGGGGGGCCACCATCGCCTTCCTGGTCGACGGCGTGCACCCGCACGACGTCAGCCAGGTGCTCGACGCCCACGGGATCGCCGTTCGGGCCGGGCACCATTGCGCCCGGCCGTTGCACCTGCGCTACGGCGTGCCGGCCAGCACGCGGGCGTCGTTCTACCTCTACAACACCGTTGATGAGGTCGACGCGCTGGTCCGCGGCATCGAAGAAGCGAAGAGGTATTTCACCTGATGCAGCTGGACTCCATGTATCAGGACATCATCCTGGACCACTACAAGCACCCTCACCACAAGGGCCTGCGCGAGCCTTTCGACGCCGAGGTCCACCACGTCAACCCGACCTGCGGTGACGAGGTGACGCTGCGGGTCAAGCTGACAACCGGCCCCGGTGGACCGATCGTCCAAGATGTCTCCTATGACGGCATGGGCTGCTCGATCTCGCAGGCGTCGACGTCGGTGCTGACCGATCTGGTGATCGGCAAGCCGATCGCCGAGGCGATGCGCGTTCAGCAGGAGTTCCTTACCCTGATGCAGAGCAGGGGTGCAGGCCGGCCGGACGACGAGGTCCTGGAGGACGCGGTGGCCTTCGCCGGTGTTTCCCGTTATCCGGCTCGCATCAAGTGTGCGCTGCTCGGATGGATGGCATGGAAGGACGCGACCGCGCAGGCCGCCGGCGAAGGGTGGAGCAGATGAGTGAAGTCCCGGTGGTGAAGGCGGCCCTCGACGACGTCGAGGAGGCGATGCGCGATGTGGTCGACCCCGAGTTGGGCATCAACGTGGTGGACCTGGGGCTGGTTTACGGCGTGCACGTCGACGAGGACAACGTCGCGACGATCGACATGACGCTGACCTCGGCGGCCTGCCCATTGACCGACGTGATCGAGGACCAGACCAGATCGGCGCTGACCGAGGGCCCCGGTGGTGGCCTGGTCAGCGACTTCAAGATCAACTGGGTATGGATGCCGCCGTGGGGGCCGGACAAGATCACCGACGACGGCCGCGAGCAGCTTCGGGTCCTCGGCTTCAACGTCTAGTTCGTTCGTTGGTCCTCGCCAGCGGCGTTGGCCCTGCCTCGTACGTGATCATGGACCTTTGGTCGGCCCCCCCGGCGTGTCGGCCGGCAAATGTGCCTGATCACCGCGCTGGGGGTGTCGGGCGACCCGCGGCGCGCTGGTCGCCGTGGGAATGTGCCAGCGCTGCTACCCTGACACGCGTGACCCGCACGAGCTGATGCCCGCCCCATCGCCCGCCGCATGCGGCGGGCGATGGCCTGTGTCCGCATCCTCGAACGGAGTCCCCGTGATCACCGCCACCGCGATGGAGCTGCGCGCCGGCTCCCGCATTTTGCTGTCCGAGGCGACCCTGCGGGTCCAGCCGGGCGACCGGATCGGCCTGGTCGGCCGCAACGGAGCCGGCAAGACCACCAGCCTGCGGGTGCTCGCCGGTGAGGCAGCGCCGCACGCCGGCACCATCGACCGGCGCGGGCAGGTCGGCTACCTGCCGCAGGACCCGCGCACCGGCGACCTGGACGTCACCGCCCGCGACCGGGTGCTGTCCGCCCGCGGCCTCGACCTCCTGCTGCACGAGATGGCCAAGGCGCAGATCGCCATGGGGGAGGTCGTCGGCGACGCCGCCCGCGACAAGGTGGTCCGCCGCTACGGCCGCCTCGAGGAGGAGTTCGCCGCGCTGGGCGGATACGCTGCCGAGAGTGAGGCGGCCAGGATCTGCTCCAACCTGGGGCTGGCCGACCGAGTGCTCGGGCAGCCGCTGCGCACCCTGTCCGGTGGCCAGCGGCGCCGGGTAGAGCTGGCCCGGATCCTCTTCAGCGACGCCGCGACGCTGCTGCTCGACGAGCCGACCAACCACCTGGACGCGGATTCGATCACCTGGCTGCGCGACTTCCTGCGCGCCCACAAGGGCGGCCTGGTGGTGATCAGCCACGACGCCGACCTGCTGGACGCCGTCGTCAACAAGGTGTGGCACTTCGATGCCAACCGGGCCGAGGTCGATGTCTACAACGTGGGCTGGCAAACCTACCTGCAGCAGCGGGAGACCGACGAGCGGCGCCGGCGGCGGGAGCGGGCCAACGCCGAGAAGAAGATCGGCGCGCTGATGTCGCAGGCGGACAAGATGCGGGCCAAGGCCACCAAGGCCAAGGCGGCCCACTCGATGCAGCGCCGGGCCGAGCGGCTGGCTGCGGGTCTGGCCGACGTACGGGTGGCCGACAAAGTGGCCCGGGTCCGTTTCCCATCACCCGCGCCCTGCGGCCGCACCCCGCTCACCGCCGAAGGTCTCTCCAAGTCGTACGGGTCACTGGAGGTCTTCACCGACGTCGACCTCGCCGTTGACCGGGGCGCCCGGGTGGTCGTGCTCGGCCTCAACGGGGCGGGCAAGACGACCCTGCTGCGCATCCTGGGCGGCATCGAGCGACCCGACACCGGCGTCGTCGCCCCGGGGCACGGTCTGCGTCTGGGTTACTACGCGCAGGAGCACGAGACGCTGGACACCGAGCGCACCGTGCTGGAGAACATGCGCGCCACCGCGCCAGACGCGACCGACGGTGAGCTACGGCGGATCCTGGGCGCGTTCCTGTTCAGCGGCGACACTGCCGACCAGCCGGCCGGGACGCTGTCCGGCGGTGAGAAGACCCGGCTGGCCCTGGCCGGCCTGGTCTGCTCCTCGGCCAACCTGCTCCTGCTCGACGAGCCCACGAACAATCTCGATCCGGCATCCCGGCAGCAGGTTCTCGACGCGCTGGCGACATACCAGGGGGCCATCGTCCTGGTCACCCACGACGAAGGGGCGGTCGAGGCCCTCAACCCGGAGAAGGTGATCCTGCTGCCGGACGGCGTCGAGGACTCGTGGAGCTCCGACCTGAGCGACCTGGTGGCACTCGCCTGAGCTCACCAGCCGGTGCGCAGCACCGCCTCGATCGTCACGGCCACCAGCGCGCCGGCTCCCGCCATCCACAGGGGAGTGGGAGCCGGTCTGCCGCCGCGCCGTTCGGGTGCCACGGCGGCGACCAGCAGCCAGGGAAAATATGGCAGCCAGGCGTGCTCCATCTCGCCCCGAGCCAGGCCGGCCGCCACCGCGAAGCCGACCGCAACCGTGGCGCCGACGAGGAACGGCCAGCCGGGCGTCCGGCGGACCTTGCGCGCTGAAGCGACGATGGCCGGGCCGGCGGCGAGAACGAGGACGACCACGCTGAGGCAACCCCACAGGACGGCGGAGCGCGTGGGCTCGACGCGGACGGAGAAGTCAGTCTGGGCGGCCGTCAGTCCGTCCTTCCACCCGAACCCGGCGAGTTTCGCCAGGACCAGCGGCACCAGGGCGGCTGCCCCGGTCACGGCGTTGAGCATCGCCCGGCGACGGACGAAATAGACGCAGATGACCGACAGGCCAAGCCAGGGCGCGGCATACGAGAAAAGAGCGGCAACGCCGAGGAGCAGCCCGCTGACCACCGCCCAGCCCACCGCCGGTGGGCCGCGCCGGTGCTGCTCGCTGGCGAGCACGCCGGCTGCGACCATCGCGGCAGACAACGTCGCCGTGATCGAATCCATGCTCACCGCGACCCAGACGGCATAGGGCGCCAGCGCCAGCACCGGCGCGAGGCGACGCGCCGACACCTCGTCGCACAGCGATCGCACCGCGACCAGGACCAGCGGCACCGTCAGACAGCCGATCACGGTGACGAGCAGCCCGATGAGCAACGGCCGGTGCAGGCCCAACTGCCGCCAGGCCCACAGCAGAAGCACCGGGCCGGGTGGGTGCTGTCGCGTTGCGATCGCGTGGTCGGCGCTCCGGGCGACGAAAGTGGCGAGGAACTCGCCGGGATGGTCGTTGACGACCGCGACGTCCGGGAGGTATTCGCTCGTGTTGATGACCGGGCCGGCCAGCCCGTTGCCGCCCTCGACCATGGCCAGCGCCAGGGTCCAAGCCAGCGCGGCGAGGTAACCCGCCAGCAGGAGGATCCGCCACTTCAGCCGATCCGTCAGCCCACGGGCGGTTGCCAGCAGGACGGCGGCGGCCACCAGGGGTGCCAGCAGTGTTCCCGCGTCCAGCTTGCAGCGGTAGTGACCCACGAACGGCGCGCTTGCCGTACCGAGCCTGGCCCCCCAACGCACCGCCAACGCGGTCACTGCAAGCCCCGCCGCCGCCAACAGCAGCCAGCCGGCCAGATCGAGCGCCTCCCGGCGCCGAGTTCGGGCGCGCAACACGCGCGGATGCATTGGTAGTCAGGGGCGCAGTGCCGCCGAAGCGGTCTGTTTCCCCGTTCCCCTTTCAATCCGTGCGTGCGGTTTTCCCGCACACGGCTTACCGACGGTCTTCTGGTCGGGGTTACGCAGTCTTCGGATAACGGATGGTG
>JBBRYN010000048.1:0-28083 GCA_038237645.1 Mycobacteriales bacterium | reverse complement strand
GGCGTTGAGTTCTTCGACGAACCGGGCGCGGTTGGGCAGGCCGGTGAGGGAGTCGTGGGTGGCCTGGTAGGCGAGGGCGTCCTCGGCGACGGCCCGCTGGGTGACCAGCCCGCGGATCCGCACCATCACCAGCGGGACCGTGCTGATCGGACTCAGCACGAGCAGCACCAGGTCGGCGGGATGACCGAGCAACTGCCAGATTCCTACGCTTACCGGTCCGGCGGTCATCGCGGCGCCGAGCAGCAGCAGCCGCCGGGTGGCCAGCCGATCGGCCACCACCGGCCCCGGTTCGGTCAACTGGACCATCGAGGGGTGCAACGCCGCTGCGCCGATGAACATCAGCGTGAGAACGCCGGCCGAGGCAAGGCTCCTGCCGTACGGATTGCCGGCAGCAGGGGCGGCAGCCAACTCTCCCAGGAGCTGGATCAGGCCCGCGCCGGCGGCACCGAGCAGATAGAACAGGGTGGCCTTTGACCCTGGCGACGTCTGTGCCAGGCGAAGTATCACTCCGGCCCCGGCCACGACGAACAGGACCTCGCCCAGACCAAGAGCCACTGCCGGGACCGTGACGTGCAGGGCGACCAGGCGACCGTGCATCACCAATTCCCAGGGGACCGTGCCGGCGGCTACGGCCAACACGGCGGCGTCCAGAACGCCGCCGGCATCTCGACGAGCCCGCGCCGACAGCACGAGCCCCGCGCCGCCGACCAGAGCCAGGTAACCGAACAGCTGCAGGCTGCCGGCGGAGGGCTGCGATGCCAGATGTGCCCCCAGGAGGTCGAGGACCCGGAACACCCGTTCCACCACCAACAGCAACAGCCCGAGCACCATGACGCTCCAGGCACGCGGTCTGGCCGTCTTGTTGTGCCGGATGCCGACGACGACGCCGGCCGTCGCAGCGACCGTCGCGAGGAGTTCGATCAGGGCGGTGGCGAGCGAGCCCTGGGTCAGGCAGACGCCGGCGAGCACCACGCCGGCGGCCATGAACCCATGCCCAACCTGATGCTTCATATCGTTCCCATCGGCTCGTCAATGCTTCAGGATGAGGCCCGGCCGTGCGTCAGGGTTGCTGACATGCCGACCGACGTCTCGCCTGGTGACCGGGAGGGGCCGTCGGCCGTGGAGGCGCCACCGCTGCGCTCGACCGATCAGGTGAAGCGCGGCGCTAGGCTACCTCTTGCGGAACGCCCCGAGACAGGGACGTGACGCGATTCGGGGCGGTAGCTCAGCCGGTCAGAGCAGCGGACTCATAATCCGTCGGTCGTGGGTTCGAGCCCCACCCGCCCCACCTGCGAACGCCAGGTCACAGGCTTGCAGTCGTGCCGGCAGCGCCGTCATCGTCGTCGTGACGCTCGTCTTGCCCACGTTCTGCCCACATCTGCCCATCGAGGCGCCCCGCCCAAGTGTCCATCTCGTCGGGGTAGAGGTGGCCGTACACATCAAGGCGGCTCGCTGCGCTCGCCGCAGCGCGCTCGGCTCGGGCCAGCGCCCGACCTCCCTGAACCCGGCCGGGCTCCGCCGCAGCCGGAGCGCCGGCAACGCAACAAGCCCCAGACCACGGCGAGAACATCCACCAGGTCCAGGGCTCCACTTGCTCGGCATCGGTGCGGCCGGGGCCAGCCCTCTCCACCGCCCATCGTCGTCCAGGCCCGGCCCGCCGCGTCAAGGACGCCTACGGCGGTCGCACGCGACTTGGCTCCGCCGATCCTTGACCCGACAATCCGGACCCGACGATCAGCGCCTACGAGGACTTGCCCCTCAGTCTGACGGGGTCCCGCGGCGCGACATCACGAACTGCAGGCGGCGTGCTCAAACTGCGCTCGTGACACGATCTTGCGATCGTGCGGAGGGTCGTCGCCCGACGCATCAAGGAGCACCTGGCCAGGTTGCAGACCGGCCAAGTCGTGCCCCGAGAACTCGACCCTCCCGGCGGTGTAAGAGTTGTCATGAGTCCACCCATACAGCGCGTACTTGCGAGACTGATCAAGTCCGATGGCAGGCTTGCTCGAGATGACCCCTGACCCGATATGCGATCGATGCAGCGACTGCACACCGCCGCCAGGAGCACCCGAATCCAGGAGCCATGTGACCACGCGTCGAGTGTTGCTGGGCATCGTCCACTCACCGGCTGTGGCGTGCTGGCTATCTGCACCAGCTGGATCAGCCGGCCAATACAGCGTCGCGCCGTCGATGCGATGTTTGCACGAGAGGAGGTAGCCCACGGGGCGACCCGCGCCATCCACACCGACGCCGGTCAACCCATCACTTTCCGGCGAGCATGCACCGGCCACCAGCGCAACACCTGCGAGCACCATGACTGACAAGACCGAGGACCGGCGAACGGATCGCTGACTGCGGAGCACAGCTCCACTGTCGCACCCACCCCCGACGTGTAGGGGATCGCTGACCGGCCAGGCCGCTCACCCCTCTGCTGCGCGATCTGCGTGCGATTAGCGGCGGGCGGACACCGGAGCTCGGCAGTCAGCAGGGGGCGCACCGGCGAGCCCGGCGGCCGGCCTCGCGCAGCCCGATGCGGCACCCGTTCGTACTTCCAAGCTGGTGTTTTCAGTCAGCAAATCGTCAGCGGACGCGTTCGGACTCAGCCGCACTGGGCAACACTGCGGGCGCATGGCCCCGCTCGCGGGCGGCCTGACCGGATCAGACCCCACGGCAGAACCGCCTTCGGGACGAAGCGGGGGACTGGCGCGTTCATGTCTGGACGGGCCGGACTCCCCACGATCCGCTTACGCGTAGGGGAGGTACTCGACCCGGCGACCCCACCGTCGCCAGAACGGCAGTGAAAGAAACCCGGTGAGGCCGCTCGATCCAGTCTCGTGGTGCTCTTCGCCGTCGGCCAGAGTGACGACCAGTCGGCTACGACCCGGCGCGAAGACCTCGACGGCACGACCACCGACAACGGAGCGGACGAGGTCCTCGGCGAACTCAACGTCATCGGTGGAGCGGCCCAGTTCAAAGCGCCCACCCAAACCACTGCCGGTCTGCACCAGCAAGGAGTCGCCGAAGTCGACCCAGTGGACCGGCAGGGCGCCTGCCCGCGCCGGCGTGATGCTGGCCCCGCCGGGAAACCCACGCGACCGATCGACCAGGACCGCAGCGCCAAGTTTGGCTTCGATGTCATCTGCCAACGCCGCAAGGCGACGCGACACGTCGTCATCGCATGAGGCCCGGCTCGATGGCACCACTGGCACCCATCAAACGTACCGCCGGGGACTCGCCGGGAGCGGTCATGAGCCAGATCCGCATTGACAGCGGTCTTAGACGGCCTACTTGCCGGACGCGACTTTGACCGCCCAAGATGGACTCGATGGCCTTCAACCTGTGGCTGGTGGGGCTGGGCTGCTGTTGGATCGGCTTCGGCAACGCCCTGATCACCGTCATCGCGGACAGCCGTGGATGGGATCCGTGGTGGAATTGGCCGCGCATTCCGGCGCGCGTCGCCCTGGCGATTGGCTTTGTCGGCCTGGCATTGATCGCGGCCGCCGCGCTGGTCTGGCTCGTGGGTTGGGCAAGTTGAGGCAGCGGTCCCACCCAGTCTGCATGGCGACCACGCCCCGTGAAGTGCCGACGAGGAGGGCAAACAACTCGTCCAGTTGAATGTCGCTGCTGGACCGCCTCGAGCGCGCAAAGCACTACCCACGATACGCAGCTCGGCACCCAGCGAGATGCTCGCCCTGATCGCGCTGCGGGCCCGCGAGCCCATCCTGGCCCCGCAACCGCGCCATCATCGCCGACAACCTGCCCGTCCTCGAGGACTTCTTCGCCCGCAACGCCGACCTGTTCGACTGGCAGCCGCCGCAGGAGGCTGCGTCAGCTTTCCCCCCTACCTCGGCGCCGTGGTGTCGAAACCATGTGCACCGCCGATGACGCTGCATGTGTTTCACTCTCGAACAGATCCGCGCCGCGGGCACACGCCACCTCGTGTTCGACGTATTCCGCGACGCCCTGATCGCGCACGCCGAAGCACGCACCGCCGTCCCGGCCGCGCTTCACCTGAGCTTTCCGAGGCCGCGGTGACTGCCATGGCAAAGCCGGCCACATCAGCCGCGCCGCCCACTTCACGGTCAAGATCGCCAGCGGCTTCTACCGCAACGCCAAACTCGGGCTGCCCACCAAAAATCGGCGCCATGCTCATCCGTGATGCCACCACCGGCGCACCGCGTGCCGTCCTGGCCGATGAGGGCTGGCTGACCGCATCGCGGACGGCGGCAGCAGGCGCTCTCATCACCAACACCCTGACGCCGCCCGAGGTCACCGAAGCAGCAGCTTCGAAGGCGCCGCGGGAACCGCGTGTGTCATCACCGCAACCGCCGCCACTGCGTCCCTCGCGGCGGCCGACACCGCTGCCCTCCGGACGTGGCATGTGTCGGCGCCTGATCGCGGCATGCTCTTCCTCGGGTACGGGACGACGCGAGGATCAACCACGCTGACCGTCGTACGCGCTACGTTCGGAAGCGTGGCTCACGAGCGGATGTACCGCGACTACGATCCGTATCTCCCGGATCTCCGCCGGATCTGCCTGGCCTTCCCGGAGGCCGTCGAGGTGGAGGCATGGGGCCGGCCGACCTTCCGCGCGGGCAAGAAGATGTTCGCGGTGTTCGGCGGGGACGACGACCATAGGTACGTCCTGGTGTTCAAGCCCGACCCGGCCGACCGGCGAGCTTTGCTGTCCGACCCGCGGTTCTACTCGCCGCCGTATTTCGGCGCTTCCGGCTGGCTGGGCCTGGACCTCATGGCATCGCCGGTCGACTGGGTCGAGGTGGCCGAGCTGATGGACGCGTCCTACCGGCTGGTGGCCCTCAAGCGCATGGTCAAGGCCCTCGACGCGGCTTAGCGCGGCTTAGCGCACGTCCCACGCCTGCCCGTCCGGGGTGTCCGTGACGACGACGCCGGCGGTGGCGAGCTCGTCCCGCAGGCCGTCGGCGGCGGCATAGTCCTTGCTGGCCCGGGCGGCGGCGCGCCGGTCGAGCAGCTCCTGCGCGCCAGGTGGCAGCCCTGCCTGCGCCGGTGGCCGGCCGACGTCGCGGACCAGGTCGAGGCCGAAGAGCCGGTCGAGGTGCGCGAAGGTCTCGAACTTGGCCCCGGCCGGCTGCGCCGCATCGCGCTCCAGCTCGCGCATGGCGATGACCGCGGAGGGCGTGTCCAGATCGTCGGCGAAGGCGTCGATCACCCGGCTCAGGTAGCCCGGCCCGATGGGCTGCGACGGTGACTCGGCCCACTCGGCGACCCGCGCCCGCCACCGCCGCAACGTCTTGTCCGCCGCGGCGATGGCGTCCCAGGTGAGGTTCATCTGCTGGCGGTAGTGCCCCTGCAGGAAGGCCAGCCGCAGGGCGAGGGGGTCGTACCCTCGCTCGACCACGTCGGCGACCAGGACCACGTTGCCGGTCGACTTGGCCATCTTGCGGCCTTCGAACAGCAGGTGCTCGCCGTGCACCCAGTGCCGCACCACCTCGTGGCCGACCGCGGCGTCGGACTGGGCCCGCTCGTCCTCGTGGTGCGGGAAGCGCAGGTCGATGCCACCGGTGTGGATGTCGACCGTCTCGCCGAGGTAGGCGACCGACATGGCCGAGCACTCGATGTGCCAGCCGGGGAAGCCGAGCCCCCAAGGTGACTCCCATACCATCTCGCGCTGCGGACCGGCGTGCTTCCACAGTGCCCAGTCGGCGTGGAAGCGCTTGGCCCCGGAGTCGACCGGGTCGGTGAACCGGTGACCCGGTCGGAGCTGGTCCAGCCGGTTGCCGGAGATCGCACCGTAGGAGGGGAAGGAACGCGCGTCGAAGTACAGCGTGCCGTCGGCCCCGACGTAGGCGTGGCCCTTGTCCGCCAGGGTGCGAAGCATCGTGTGCATGATTTCGATGCACTCCGAGGCGCGCGGGTAGCGACCGGCAGGCTGGACGCCGATCGCCGCCTGGTCGCGGTGGAACTGTTCCTCGTAGAACCGGGCGAGGGCGAACGGGTCCTTGCCCTCGGCCCGTGCCTGGGCGAGCAGCTTGTCCTCGCCGGTGTCCATCTGGTCGTCCTGCATGTGCCCGACGTCGGTGATGTTCTGCACAAGGTCCACCCGCAACCCGGCGTACTCCGCCACCCGGCGGATCAGGTCCGACAGCAGGAAGGTACGCAGGTTGCCGACGTGTGCGTAGCGGTAGACCGTGGGGCCGCAGGCGTAGACCCGCAGGATGCCTGGAGTGGCCGGCACGATCGACTCCTGGCGCCGGGTCCTGGTGTCGGTGAACCGGATCTCGCGGGGCACCTCTGCAGCCTAGTGAGCAGACGTCGACCCGGGATCAGTTGAGTCGGGCGCGAGCCTGGCCGGCCTCCCGACGCGCCTCTTCCGCCGATGCCGGGTCCGCCCCGGATACGGCTTCGGCGTAGGCCTCCAGCTCCTCGGCCCCCTCGGCGAAGGAGCCGACCCGGGCCAGGAGCACGCCGCGTTCCCGGCGCAGGGCGGCCGGATGCCGGGGGAGCAGCAGGGACAACTCCGTCGCCCACAGCGCTGTTCGGTTGGACTCCATCAGATCAGGGCGCGCCGCGGCCTGCGCCCGGATGTTGTTGAGCACCCGCAGCACCACCTCGCGCGGGTTGTACGCGCGGGCGCCCTCAGGGGTCGGACTCACCTCGGTGCCACCGGTGAAGGCATCGATGAGGAGATGGCGGCCGCTCGGCGATCCCAGCCCGACCAGGAAGTATCCGGGCAGGCCGACCGGGTAGGCAGGCAGGCCTGCCCGCCGGCCGACCTCCAGCCAGACGACGGCCAGCAGGATGGGCAGACCGCGACGACGGCGCAGCACGTCGTGCAGCAGCGAGGACCGCACGTTCGCGTAGTCCTCCGACGACCCGCCGAAGGAGGCGAGCACCGAACGCAGCGCCCTCGCGCATTGCTCCGGGTCAGCCGGATCGGCGGCCGGCACCGCCAGCGCGAGCGCGTCGAGGGCTGCCATGCCGACGGAGACGTCCAGCCCAGGATCCACTTCGGTGCCCATCAGCAGGCACGCCAGACCGACGTCCACGGGCTCGGCGCTCACCACCCGGCGGAACTCCGCACGGCTCATGCCGGCGTCCGGTAGTGGTACCCGTGCGAGGTGACGAAACCGAGGTGGTCGTACATCGCGTGGGCAGCGACGTTGTCCTGCATGACCTGAAGGTAGATCAGCGAGGCTCCCCGACCGGCGGCCCACTGCAACACGCCGTCCACCAGATGCCGGCCGACCCCACGCCGCCGCCAGTCCACCGCTGTCTCCACGGCGGTGATCCCGCACCAGCCGACCCCGTGCGTGTCGTGGTCGACGACGGCCCGCGCGACGCCGATGACGGCACCATCGAGGACCACCGAGGCGAAGACCGGATCGTCGGCCGCCGTCATCACCCGCCGTGCGACCGGCGGGATCCCGTCGCTGCCGCGGTAGTGGTAGGCCGCCAGCCACGCGTCGGTGGGCGCCGGTTCCAGGCTGACGGCCGGCAGGGATTCCCTCTTGCCGGTCCGGGCCAGGACCTCCGGCACGGCCGCGACCCGGACGAGGGTCGGGTTGTAGGCCCGCCAACCCAGGCCGGCGAGCGTGCCGTCGAGGACCTCGCACAACGGCAGCGGCAGCTGAAACCGGGGTGGCAGCCCGCGCTCGGCATACCAGCGCTCGACGGCTGTGACTGCCGCTCCGACCGGGCGATCGGGCCGGCCCAGGGGGAGGACGGAGTTGGCCCGGCCGGTCCATCCCTCCGCGGCCCGCAGCAGCCAGTCACCCACCCAGGCCGTCTCGGGCGGTCGCCAGCCCAGTGCGGCCACCGCCTCGAGGCGGCCGATGTCGACGACTAGCCCGGACGGCGGCATGCGGCTACCCCCTGCGGTGGCGTGCGGCGGACTTCCCGCGATACTAGGAGTACGAACCCGCTGGACCTGAGAGGAAAGCACCCGTGACCTACGTCATCGCCGAGCCCTGCGTGGATGTGCTCGACCGGGCGTGCATAGAGGAGTGCCCGGTCGACTGCATCTACGAGGGCAATCGGATGCTCTACATCCATCCCGACGAGTGCGTTGACTGTGGTGCCTGCGAGCCGGTCTGCCCGGTCGAGGCCATCTTCTACGAGGACGACACGCCGGCACAGTGGAAGGACTATTACAAGGCCAACGTGGAGTTCTTCGACGATATCGGCTCACCTGGCGGCGCGTCCAAGGTGGGCAAGATCGACAAGGACCACCCGATCGTCGCGGCGTTGCCACCCATGGGCGGCGAGCACTGATCCCGCCAGAGCGCACGCCCGCCGCGTCCGCCGCGCCGCCGACCCTCCCGGGTCCGGCGGCGCGCTCGCTTCCCGGCCCGGTTGCCCGCCCCGTCTTGCAGCCGGACCTGCCCGCCTTCCCGTGGGATCGGCTGGCGCCGTACGCCCGGATCGCCCGGGCGCATCCGGACGGCCTGGTCGACCTGTCCATGGGCACGCCGGTGGATGCCACGCCGGAGCACGTGCAGCAGGCGCTACGGGCGGCCGCCGACGCGCCGGGCTACCCCCTGACGACCGGTACGCCGGAGCTGCGGGCGGCCGTCGCCGGGTGGCTCGCGCGCCGGCTTGGGGTCAGCGGCCTGCAGCCGGCGGCCATCGTGCCCACCGTGGGGTCCAAGGAGATGGTCGCCCTGCTCCCGACCCTGCTCGGCGTGGGTAGCGGTGATCGCGTCGTGCATCCGGAGCTCGCCTACCCGACCTACGACATCGGCATCCGGCTGGCCGGTGCGCAGCCGGTGCCGGCCGACGGCCTGACCGCGCTCGGCCGGGCGCCGGTCGCGCTCATCTGGGTCAATTCCCCGGCCAACCCGACCGGGCAGGTCCTGCCGGCGGAGCACCTGCGCAAGGTGGTGTCCTGGGCCCGGGAGCGCGGCACGGTCGTGGCCAGTGACGAGTGCTACATCGAGCTCGGGTGGGACGAGCAGCCGGTTTCGGTGCTGCACCCGGACGTCTGCGGCGGCAGCCACGACGGCCTGCTGGCAGTTCACTCGCTGTCGAAGCGGTCCAACCTGGCCGGTTACCGGGCCGGGTTCGTCGCCGGGGATCCCGACCTCGTCGGCCGGCTGCTGGCCGTTCGCCGGCATGCCGGCCTCATCGTCCCAACTCCGGTGCAGGCGGCGATGACTGCCGCGTACGGCGACGACGAGCATGTCGACCAGCAGCGCGCCCGATACGCGACCCGCCGGCGGCTGCTCGCCACCGCGCTGCGGGCGTACGGACTGCGGATCGAGCACTCGACGGCCGGCCTCTACCTCTGGGCGACGGCTGCCGAGGACTGCTGGGCCACCGTCGCACGGCTGGCCGACCTCGGAGTGCTGGTGGCCCCTGGGGAGTTCTACGGGCCCCGTGGGCGGGAACACGTGCGTGTCGCGCTCACCGTGACGGACGAACGGGTTGCCGCGGCAGCAGCCCGTCTCACCGCCTGAGCGGCCTTGCGACGGAACCACCGGCGGCTCGGCGGCCCGATTAGGCTGCCTTGCATGACGTTGTCAGCCAGTCCGGTGTCGCCGCTCGTCGATGAGTTGTGGGAGCGCCGCGCCGAGCTCAGCCCGGCCGATTCCGAAGCCCGCAAGATCGTCGTCGAGGCGGTCGACCTGCTCGATGCCGGAGTCGCCCGGGCGGCGCGCGTCGTCGGCGACGGGGTGGTCGTCGACGAGCGGGCCAAGCGGGCGATCCTGCTCGCCTTCCGGGTGCTCGACATGGTCGAGTCCGGTGCCGGTGGCTTCCGCTACCACGACCGGATCCCGCTCAAGACCCGCTTCGACGGGGTCAGGGTGGTGCCCGGCGCCGTAGCCCGGTGGGGTTCCTACGTGGCGCCGGGTGCGGTCCTGATGCCGTCGTTCGTCAACATCGGCGGCTACGTGGGCAGCGGGACGCTGGTGGACACCTGGGCGACCGTGGGTTCCTGCGCGCAGATCGGCGCCAACGTCCACCTCTCGGGTGGCGTCGGCATCGGCGGGGTGCTGGAGCCGCCCAATGCTGCGCCGGTGGTGGTCGAGGACGACGCGCTGGTGGGCAGCCGGTCGATGATCGTGGAGGGTGCCCGGGTGGGTCGCGGTGCGGTGGTGGGATCGGGGGTCAACCTCACCGCGTCCATGCCGGTGATCGATGCCGAGACGGGTGAGCAGGTCGGCCGCGGCAGCATCCCGCCGTGGACCGTGGCAGTGGCAGGGGTGCGCCAGAAGGAGTTCGCCGGGGGCGTGTTCGGGCTCCCGTGCGTCCTGCTCATCAAGCGGCTTGCCGAGGGGCAGCGGCATGACAAGGCCCAGCTCAACGAGGTCCTGCGGCAGCACGGGCTCGCGACGTGAGCCGGCAGCGGACCGCGGCCTCGGCGATCGACCTGAACCTGCCGGTCGAGGAGTTGACCGCCGTTCTCGTCGACACCTCGTCGGTCAGCGGCCGCGAGGGCCCGCTGGCGGACCTGATCGAGGAGGCACTGGATCAGTTGCCCCACCTCGAGGTGCGCCGGACCGGAGACGCGGTCGTGGCACGTACGGCGGGGACCGGCCCGCGGGTGATCCTGGCCGGGCACATCGACACCGTCCCGGTCGCCGGCAACCTCCCCTCGCGGGTCGAAGGCGGCCGCCTGTACGGCTGTGGCACGTCGGACATGAAATCCGGCGTGGCGGTGCAGCTCGCGCTGGCGGCCCGGCTGGGCACAGCTGCGTACGACCTCACCTTCATCTTCTACGACAACGAGGAGGTCGAGGCGGATCGCAACGGGCTGGCCCGGATCGCCCGCGAGCACCCCGACTGGCTGGCCGGCGACCTCGCCATCCTGCTCGAGCCGACCAGCGGCCGGGTGGAGGCCGGCTGCCAGGGGACGATGCGGGCGGTCGTGCGCGTCCCGGGGCGGCGGGCGCACAGCGCGCGGTCCTGGCTGGGCACCAACGCTATCCACGGCGCCGCGCCCGTACTCGCCCGGCTCGCGAGTTACCCCGCTCGCGAGGTGACGATAGACGGCTGCAGCTACCGCGAGGGACTCAACGCGGTGGCCATCGGCGGCGGGGTGGCCGGCAACATCGTCCCCGACGAGTGCACGGTGACGGTCAACTTCCGGTTTGCACCTGACCGCTCGGAGGACGCCGCCATCGACCACGTGCGCGAGGTCTTCGACGGGTTCGACGTGGCGCCGGCCGACTCGGCGCCCGGCGCGCCGCCGGCACTGTCGGCACCGATCGCGCAGGCGTTCGTCGCCGCGGTGGGGATGCCGCCGGTGGCGAAATACGGCTGGACCGACGTCGCCCGCTTCGCCGCGATGGGCATGCCGGCGTTGAACTACGGCCCGGGGGATCCCAACCTCGCCCACACCCGGGAGGAGCACGTCGAGCTGGCCCGGATCGGCGCGGTGGAGAGGGCGCTGGGTAGGTTTCTCACCGGGGGTTGACCGAATTCGTTTCCGCCGGGAGCGCCTGCCGATGATTTTCTGTCGGTGGTCGGGTCCAGGATCGGCACGGCACGACACAGCGCCCAAGGGTTTGGAGAGGCATGGATTACGCGATCGAGGCCGAGGGCCTCGTCAAGCGGTACGGGTCGGTGATGGCCCTCGACGGCCTGGATCTGGCGGTGCCGGAGGGCACGGTCACCGGGCTGCTGGGTCCCAACGGCGCCGGCAAGACCACCGCGGTTCGGATCTTCACGACGCTGCTCGTGGCCGACAGCGGTTGGGCCAGGGTGGGTGGGCTGGACGTCGTGGCCGACGCGCCCCGGTTGCGTGAGCGCATCGGCCTGTCCGGGCAGTACGCCGCTGTCGACGAGGACCTCACCGGTTTCGAGAATCTCGACATGGTCGGGCGCCTCTACCACCTGGGCCGGCGGGGGAGCCGAGAGCGGGCGAGGGAGCTGCTGGAGCGGTTCGACCTCGTCGACGCGGCTGACCGGACGGTCAAGGGCTATTCCGGCGGCATGCGGCGACGGCTCGACCTCGCCGGTGCCCTGGTGGCAAAGCCGGAACTGCTGTTCCTCGACGAGCCGACGACCGGGCTCGACCTGCGCAGCCGAATGGGCATGTGGGAAGTGATCGCCGAGCTGGTCGCAGCTGGCAGCACCCTGCTGCTCACGACGCAATACCTCGAGGAGGCCGACCGGCTGGCCGACCAGGTGGCGGTGATCGACCATGGCCGCGTGATCGCCAGTGGCACCTCCGACGAGCTCAAGAATCAGGTGGGCGGCGAGCGGTTGGAGCTGACCCTCGGCAGCGTGGGCGACCTGGCCATGGGACGACAGAGCCTTGCTCCACTGGCCGTGGGCGAAATCGCCATCGACGAGCAGACCCGCTCGATCACGGTGCCCGTCACCGGGGGTGCGGATGTGCTCGCCGACGCCCTGAGCAGGCTGGCCGCCGATTCGATCAAGGTGCTCGATGTCGGGCTGCGCCGCCCCACCTTGGACGACGTGTTCCTCGCCCTGACCGGCCACGCCGCCGAGGACGAGCAACCCGCCGACGAGGGTAAGCAGCGACCCGGCGCCAAAGGCGAGCGACCCGGCGCCAAAGGCGAGCGACCCGGCGCCAAAGGCGAGCGACCCGGCGCCAGAGGCGACAAGCCGGATCAACAAGACGCGGAGCTTGCCCGATGAGCACCCTCTGGCAGGCACTCGGCGACGGCATGGTCGTGGCGAAGCGCAACCTGATCAAGATCAAGCGGGTCCCCGACCTACTGGTCTTCAGCACGCTGTCGCCGATCATGTTCGTGCTGCTCTTCGCCTACGTGTTCGGGAGCGCCATCAAGGGCCCGGGGGTGTCCTACCGCGAGTTCCTGATGGCCGGCATCTTCACCCAGACCATGTTGTTCGGGTCCACCATCACCGGCGGCGGTTTGGCCATGGACATCCAGAAGGGCATCGTCGACCGCTTCCGCTCACTGCCCATTGCGCGGTCGGCCGTGCTCGTCGGCCGGACCACCAGCGACCTGGTCAACAACGTGCTGGTGATCGCCGTGATGTCGCTGACCGGGTTGATCGTCGGCTGGCGGATCCGCTCGTCGGCCCTGGAGGCGCTGGCCGGCTTCGGCCTGCTGCTGCTGTTCGCCTATGCGTTCTCGTGGGTGTCGGCCGTCGGCGGCCTGATGGTGCGCACCCCCGAGGTGTTCAACAACGCCAGCTTCATCGTGGTCTTCCCGCTGACCTTCGTCGCCAACACGTTCGTCCCGTCCCACAACCTGCCCGGGCCGCTCAAAGTGGTCGCCGAGTGGAATCCGATCTCGGCGGTCACCCAGGCGGCGCGGCAGCTTTTCGGCAACATCAGCCCGGCGGCTCCCAAGCCCGATGCCCTGCCGTTGCAGCACCCGGTGCTGACGTCCTTCCTCTGGATCGCGGTCATCCTCGCGGTGTTCGTACCGCTGGCCGTCTCCCGTTACAAGAAGGCGGTGAGCCGCTGATCCGACCGTCTACGGCCATCGCCAAGGCGCTGGCCGTGGAAGGTTCACGAAGGGATCCGGCGAAGCGGATCCGCGGCCGAGTCCGTACCGTTGAGCTATGACCTCTGTCGACCCGGACCGTCCCCGCACGCCGGGGCGGCGGGCCGGTGAGCGGCAGCGAGGGCCGGTGACGCTGCGCCGCTCGCAGGTCACCGCCAGCACGACCGACCAGCGGCTCCTCGACTCACACGGCTCCGCTGACTGGGTGCACACCGACCCCTGGCGGGTGCTGCGGATCCAGT
The DNA here is from genome assembly GCA_038237645.1 of Mycobacteriales bacterium. Classification (GTDB taxonomy): domain Bacteria; phylum Actinomycetota; class Actinomycetes; order Mycobacteriales; family QHCA01; genus QHCA01. The sequence continues at coordinate 14,417 of JBBRYN010000048.1, read as the reverse complement.
CGGAGTTCGTCGAAGGATTCGGCCTGCTCGCCGAGTTGCCCCGGGCGGTCAGCGTTTTCGGCTCGGCTCGCACGCCGGAGGACGCCCCGGAGTATGCGCTGGGACGCGAGCTGGGCGGCAAGCTCGCGCAGGCCGGGTTCGCCGTGATCACCGGTGGCGGCCCGGGCACGATGGAGGCGGTCAACCGTGGCGCGATCGACGCTGACGGTCTGTCGGTGGGCCTGGGCATCGAGTTGCCTTTCGAGCAACGGCTCAACGACTACGTCGACCTGGGCATCAACTTCCGCTACTTCTTCGCCCGCAAGACGATGTTCGTCAAGTACGCGCAGGCCTTCGTCATCCTCCCCGGCGGCTTCGGGACACTGGACGAGATGTTCGAAGCTCTAACCCTGGTGCAGACGCGCAAGGTGACAAGGTTCCCGGTCGTCCTGCTCGGCAAGTCCCATTGGGCCGGGTTGATCGAATGGATGCGCAACACGCTGGCGGCCCGCGGGCTGATCGCTTCGCAGGATCTCGACCTGCTGTCTCTCACCGACGACGTGGACGAGGCCGTGCAGATCATCGTCGAAGCGACCGGAGACCTGCCACCACTCCTCGGAGCGCCGGCGCAAGCCCCGGCAGAGTAGGGCCGACCAAGGCCGACTCGGCACTGTGTCCCACCCGGTCGCCGATCGCAGCAGCACAGTCAGCAGCAAGGAGAATCGTGGCGGCCATCTGCGTTTACTGCTCGTCATCGTCGGCGATCGAGGAGTCCTACCTGTCCTTGGCGACCGAGGTGGGTACCCGGCTGGCCCAGCGAGGGCATTCGCTGGTGTCCGGCGGCGGCTGCGTTTCGATGATGGGCCGGGTCGCCGTCGCCGCGCGGACCGGCGGGGCGCACACCCTCGGGGTGATCCCGGCCGCCTTGATCGGCTACGAGGTGGCCGACACCGACGCGGACGAGCTCGTCGTGACGAGCGGGATGCGGGAGCGCAAGGCGGTCATGGAGGAGCGTAGCGACGCCTTCCTCGCGCTGCCTGGTGGCATCGGCACGCTCGAGGAGCTGTTCGAGGTCTGGACCTCGAGGTCGCTCGGCATGCATGACAAGCGGGTGGTCGTGCTCGACCCCTCCGGCGCCTTCGACCTGCTCTTCGAGTTGCTCGACCGGCTGACGGCCGCGGGATTCGTCCGCCCGGCGGCTCGCGCGGCGCTGACGGTCACCCGCTCGGTCGACGAGGCCTTCGCCGCCTTGGAGGGCAGCTTGGCGGACGGCGACTTGGCGAGATGACAGTGCAGTCGAGCGAGCATCGAGCGAAGCGAGGAGCGCAGTGAGATGACGGCTCAGTCCTTGCCGGCCCGCGGCGCCTTGACGATCACGCCACGTGCCGTCTTGTCGGTGCCGATCCTGACTGCCAGTACGAATGCCGGGTCGGCGACCTTGACCGCGCCGATGTCGGCCTTCTTGCCCTCCTTGCGGATCCTGGTGCTCCCGTCCACGGCATAGGTTGCCGTGAACCCGTCGGCGCTGCGCAAGGTGATGGACGTCGCGCTCACGGCGGTGACCGACCCACGCTGGCTGGCGAGGGTCTCGTACTTGCCGTCCTTGCCCTTGACGACGAATTCGCCGTGCAGGACGCGCCGTGCGGCTGCCAGCCGACCGCGATGGTGGCCCTGGCCCTTGGCGTCTCCCTTGGCCGGTGCTGTGCCGCTGGCCAGAGCAGCGGTCGATTTAGTCGGTGCGCTCGTCGTCGCGATGGCCACGCCGGCCACGGCCCCGAGGCCGAGCGTCGCGACAGCCGTCCACAGGGCAATGCGGCCGGCAATGCGGGAATTGCTCGTCATCTGGATACTCCTCGGATCGGTTACGGATCTACCTACCGCTACAGTCCCTGCCGATCGTGCAAGTATGGTCGCCGCTGTGTTAGGACCGCGTAAGCCGTGGTCGCGCAGTCCCACCAGCGTCGCCCTTGAACCATTCCGTCACCAGCAGGCTGGATCGCGGACCCGCAGGTGCGTAGGGTCGGCCGAAGGGCGGCTCGGAGCACCCGGGTCGTGCGTAACATGACATAGACATCACCCGGCTCCGATCGGCCGCACGGGAGGCAGGCGCGGTGCAACGCCACACTGCGCCACCGATCCGTTCGGTGGCCTCCGCCCGGCATCGCGCAGCACGGCCTGAGCCGGCCAGAGAATTCCCGCGGGCCCTGATGATCACAACGCTGGGTGCGGTGCTGCCCGGCGTTGCCTTCATCGCGGCAGGTCGACGCCTCCTGGGAAGTTTGATCTCCTTGCTTGCGCTGCTGGTGCTCGGGGCGGGAGTCTGGCTGGCCACCTCCGGCAAGCGCGTCGCGCTACATGCGGCGGTCAACCCCGGAATGCTCTTGAAGGTCGGCTTGGGGCTGCTGGCGCTCACCGTGCTGTGGATGGTGGTGGTGGCCGGCGGCTACCACCTCGTGCGACCCCCGCACGCCACGGCCGGACAGCGGGTCACCGGCGTGCTCGTGGTCACCGTTCTCTGCCTGGCCGGCGCCACCCCCGCCGTGGCGGGTGCCCGCTACGCGTTCCTACAACGTGATCTCATCAGCACCGTCTTCGCTTCCGGCACCAAGAGCGCCACGACACCCAAACACGTCAACAAGGCCAATCCCTGGGGCAGTCGCAGACGGGTCAACGTGCTGCTCCTCGGCAGCGACGCAGCCGCCGGTCGGATCGGGGCGCGCACCGACTCGGTGATCCTGGCGAGCATGGACACCCGGACCGGCAACACGTCGTTGTTCAGCCTGCCCCGCAACCTGGAGCGGTTGCCCTTCCCGCCCGGCCCATTGCGTGACGTCTACCCCAACGGGTTCCGGGCAGCCGGTGGCGAGGGTGAGCAACTGCTGAACGCCGTCTACGGCACCGTGCCCGCATTGCACCCGCACATCCTGGGCGCGACCGACAACCTCGGCGCCGACGTGCTCAAACTCGGTGTCGGCGAAGCGCTTGGCCTCAAGGTCGACTACTACCTGATGATCAACCTGGAAGGGTTCGCCCAACTGGTCAACTCCCTCGGCGGGGTCACGGTCAACATCAACGAGTGGGTGGCCGTGGGAGGGGCGACGGACGGCCATCATCTTCCCGACGACTGGCTGACGCCGGGCCAGGACCGGCACCTGGACGGTGTAGACGCCCTGTGGTTCGCTCGGGGTCGCTTCGGCACGACGGACTACGCGCGGATGAAGCGGCAGCGCTGCGTCATCAAGGCGATCATCGACCAGGCCGATCCGGTCCAGCTCCTCACCCGCTACCAGCAGTTGGCCAAGACGGCAAAGGACATCGTGCGCACCGACATCCCGCAACCGCTGCTGGAGTCCTTCGTCGACCTCTCGATGCGGGTCAAGAAGGGTTCGGTCCGGAGCATCATCTTCGACAACACCGTGATCAACTCCGCCGACCCCAACTACGACCGCATCCGCTTGAAGGTCCGGGAGGCATTCAACGCGCCCGTTGCCGCCCGGTCGAGCACGCCGGCCGGCCCGCCACCGCCAGGATCGGCGTCGTCATCGCCTTCGCAATCGCCTTCGCAATCGCCTTCGCAAACGGCTTCGCCGCACCCCCCCGGGCAGGCCGAGGCACTGCAGACCTCATGCGCCTACGACCCTGTCGCGGCGCAACAGGCCCTCGACCAGGGGAAGCCGCCGATCAAGAGACGCCGATAGCGTCACCGGCTCAGGCCAGCCCGCGGCGCGCCACCCTCGGCTCCCGATCCCCGCGCAGGGACGCAACGGTGTCCAGCACCCGGCGGGTGGCGGCCACCTGATGGGCCCGGAACACCCGCGCGCCCAGCCATGCGCTGACGGCCGTCGCCGCGAGGCTGCCTTCGAGCCGCTGGTCCACGGGCAGGTCGAGCGTCTCACCGATGAAGTCCTTGTTCGACAGGGCGACCAGCACCGGCCAGCCCGTTGCCACCAGCTCGCCCAGGCGGCGGGTGACTTCCAGGGAGTGCCGGGTGTTCTTGCCGAAGTCATGGCCCGGGTCGACCAGGATGGCCTCCTGCCGTACTCCCAACTCGCCGGCGCGGGCCGCCAGCCCCGAGACGGTCCGCACCACGTCGGCCATCACATCGGGATAGCCCACCCGGTGCGGCCGGGTGCGCGGCGGCGCGTGGCCCGCATGGGTGCAGACCAACCCCGCGCCCGTGCGCGCCGCCACCTCGGCGAGGCCGGGGTCGACACCTCCCCAGGCGTCGTTGAGCAGGTCTGCCCCGGCCTCCACGGCGGCGGCAGCCACCTCCGAGCGCCAAGTGTCCACACTTATCACCAGATCTGGGTGCCGGGCGCGGATGGCGGCGATCAGGTCGGCCGTGCGGCCGATCTCCTCGTCGGCGTCCACCGCGGGACCGGGGCCGGCCTTGACGCCCCCGACGTCGATGATGTCTGCCCCGTCGGCAACAGCACGTTCGACCGCCGCCAGGGCTGCCGGCAGCGTGAAGGTCGCACCCCGGTCGAAAAAAGAATCCGGTGTCCGGTTGACGATCGCCATGATGAGCAGTTCGGAGTCGGCGAACGTCCGCCTGCCCAGCCGGAGAATTCCCACCTGCCTCCTCTCTCGATCAACGTCCAGCGTGACACGATTTCGAGATGGCGACGTTCGTGGTCTGGGTGGTGACCGCCCTGGTGGTAGCCGCGGTCGCCTTCGGCGTGGTTGCGGTGCTGACCGGCAGGGCCGATCCTATGGCCGACATGCCGCGGGATCGGGTCCCCACATCGCTGCCCCACGACCGGCCCATCCTGGCCGAGGAGGTGCCCAGCTTGCGCTTCGACCTGGCGATTCGCGGTTACCGCATGGACCAGGTCGACCGTACGTTGGAGCGGCTGTGCGCCGACCTGGCCTATCGCGAGGCCGAAATCCACTCCCTGCTCCGGCAGCTCTCCGGTGGCGGCGACAGTGTTTGAGATCTCGCGGCGGATCACCGTATTCGCCCGGCCGAGCCGGGTCTGGGAAGCGCTGACAGCGTGGGACCGGCAGTCCGAATGGGTGCCACTGACCAGGGTGTACGCCACCGATCTGGGTGGGCGGGCAGTGGGCGGGGGGTTGACCGCGATCACCGGGATCGGCCCGCTGGCCTTCACCGACACCATGGTCATCACCGAATGGTCCCCGCCGACGCTGTGTCGGGTGCGGCACACCGGCCGTGTCGTGCGTGGCACCGCGTCGTTCGTGGTGGTCGCCGACGGCTCCAACCGCGCGGCCGTCACCTGGTCGGAGGAGATCATCCCGCCGCTGGGCCGTGCCGGTGAGCTCTGTTGGCCGGTGGTCCGGCCGATCGTCTCCGGCCTCCTGTGGTATTCGCTGCGCCGGTTCGCGCGGTGGGCGCCGCGTTACCCAGGATGAGCCAGCCGGCCGAGGACCGCCCGAGGTGTGCCTGGGCGGTCTCGGCACCGGAATACGTCGCCTACCACGACGACGAGTGGGGCGCGCCGTTGCACGGGGATGACGAGATGTTCGAGCGGCTGTCTTTGGAGGCATTCCAGTCGGGCCTGTCGTGGTTGACGATCCTGCGCAAGAGGACGGCGTTTCGGACGGCCTTCGCAGACTTCTCGATCCCTGCGGTCGCGGGATATGGCCCGGCCGACGTGGACCGACTGCTCGCCGACGCAGGTATCGTGCGCAATCGCGCCAAGATCGAGTCCGTGGTGGCCAACGCCCGTGTCGCGGCGGAGATCCCGGGCGGCCTGTCGAGCCTGCTCTGGTCGTTCGTCCCCGGCCCGCGGCCGCGTCCCGCCACCCTCGCCGATATCCCAGCCAGCACCCCGGAGTCCGCGGCCATGGCCCGAAAACTGAAGGCGCATGGTTGGCGATTCGTCGGTCCGACGACCGCGTATTCGCTCATGCAGGCCACCGGCATGGTCGACGACCACGTGGCGGATTGCTGGCGGGCCGGCTGACCGGCCGCCCCGGCCGACGTTAGCGGCGTCGAGCGTCAGCGGCCGTCGAACCTCGCTGGCTGCTTGGTGACGAAGGCCGTCGTCGCGTTGCGATGGTCCGCGCTGTCGCCGGCCCGTGCCTGCAGGACCGCCTCGCGCTCGAGGGCGTCGGCCAACTCGGCACTGCCGCCGTAGGCAAGTGCCTCCTTGATGCAGGCGTAGGCGAGTGTGGGTCCGGCGGCCAGCCGGACCGCCAGTTCCTGTGCAGCAGCCAGCACCCGCTCGTCGGGCACCATCGCTGTGACCAGCCCCATCTCGAGGGCCTGCGCGGGCGACACGGGCTCGGCGAGCATCATCATTGCCGTGGCCCGGGCGTGGCCGACCAGCCGCGGCAGGGTCCAAGAGACGCCGCTGTCGGCCGACAGGCCGACCCGGGCGAAGGCCAGCAGGAAACCGGCTCCCTCACCGGCGATCCGGAAGTCACAGGCAAAGGCGAACGACGCGCCGGCTCCCGCCGCCATGCCGTTGACGGCGGCGATCACCGGCTTGGGCATCCCGATCAGGCCCAGCGCGATCGGGTTGTAGTGGTCGCGGACCGTCTGCAGGGGACGGGGATCGTTGGCAGCGAGTAGTTCGGCGTGCTCCCGCAGATCCTGTCCGACGCAAAATGCCTTGCCTGCGCCGGTCAGCACGACGGCGCGGACAGCGGCGTCGTCGCGTACCTGCCCCAGCGCCGCGAGCAGCGATTCCTTCATCTCGATCGTCAGGGAGTTCATTGATGCCGGCCGGTTGAGGATTATCGTCGCTATTCCGTCTGCCCGGTCGACGAGCACGCTGTCCGACACGGCTACCTCCTGGTGCTCTGGACGAGGGATATCGGCAACGCTACGGGGGCGGCCACCGGCGGTGGGCGCAGGCACTCATCGACGAATCGGCCGGCGGCCGGCGCCAGGCGTCGGGCCTGCGTGTCGAAGAAGGCGGCCGCCCGGGCTCCGGGCCACGCGGCCGGCAATACCGAGGGGGGCAGCCCGGGGTCGGTGAACAGGAAGTTGCGCCAGGCATGGACCAGGTGCGACCTCGCCGCAAAGGCCGCCTCATCGGTCGCGGTCGGCCTCACCGCCCGGACCAGCGGCGTCAGGTCGTCGACGAACCTCGTGTAGGCGCCGGCCAGCCGGTCCAGGTCCCAGGCCCGATCGATCATCGCCAGCGGGCTGCCAGCGTGCACCGCGTCGAACGCTTCCAGCGTGCCGCCGTGGGTTGCCACCACCGCAGCCACCTCCGGGGAGGCCCGGACCGCCAGCCAGGTGCCCGGCTCCAGCGGCCCGTAGCCGAGGAAGGCGAGGTCGGCAGCCAGATGAGTGCGGGCGTTGCGAGTTGCCGGCGGGGAGACCACCAGCAGGTGCCAGCGCCCGTCCCACTCCGCGTGGTCGGCCTGCGGGGTTTCGCGGGTGCGGTAGATCCGGGCAACCGCTCCGTCGAGGCGGGACGCCGCCCGCTCGGTGAGCGCGTACCCGGGCCCCTCGGCGAGCGCCACCGGAGTCAGCCATCCCTGCCGGACCATGCGGGAAACGGCGGTACGCACTGCCGGCGCGGTGATGGCGAGCGGAGTGAGCAGCCGTACCAGGGCAGCCACCGGAGCGGCTCCGCCGCGAGATCGCAGATGGTCGCCGTACACGTCGAAGAGCGCCGCCCTGGCTCGCACCGGTCCAGTGTGTCAGCGCGGACCCGGCGAGTGGACGAACCGCTGGAGAACCTCACCGTAAGGCACGCCGTTGTTGCGTAACGTCGAGCTGAAAAGCCCGGCCACGAGCCGCCGCCGGCGCCGAAGGTGACCTCGACATCGAATACAGGCGCCGTATCCGGTCCTGGCACCGCGGTCCGTCCGGCCGGCCGAGTGGCGCTACCGCGTTGACCGCCCCAGTTTGGGTCCGCGCCTGCCGATGCGGGAGAATCACCTCAGCACCCGCCTCCGGCCACCTTCGGTGGCGCTCGCAGGCGCAGAGATCGCAAGCGTGACCGCGCGACCAGCGGCCACTTCTGAGGGGAGTACCAACATGGCGGCCATGAAGCCGCGGACGGGTGACGGTCCGCTCGAGGTCACCAAGGAAGGCCGCGGCATCGTCATGCGCGTGCCCTTGGAAGGTGGTGGGCGGCTCGTCGTCGAGATGTCCCCCGGTGAGGCAAGCGAGCTTGGCGAGGCGCTGAAGGTCGCCGCTGACTAGCAGAGTCAGAGCTTATTTCGACGCCGCCGGCCAGAATGCCGGCGGCGTCGTTTCGTCCTCCCCCGGCTCGGGTGCGACCAGCAACACGAGTTGTCGCCTCGCTCGCTCGAGTGCATTGTCATCTCGCTGTGCTCCTCGCTTCGCTCGATGCTCGCTCGAGTGCATTGTCATCTCGCTGTGCTCCTCGCTTCGCTCGATGCTCGCTCGACTGCATTGTCATCTCGCTGTGCTCCTCGCTTCGCTCGATGCTCGCTCGACTAGGGTCGACGTCGTGGTGAGCCGCACCCCCAACGCGGACGTTCTGGGCATCGTGCTGGCCGGCGGTGCCGGTCGGCGACTGCTACCACTCACCCGCGACCGGGCCAAGCCGGCGGTGCCCTTCGGCGGCATCTACCGGCTGGTCGACTTCGTGCTGTCGAACATGGTCAACGGCGGTTACCTGCGGCAATGCGTGCTCACGCAATACAAGTCGCATTCCCTCGACCGGCACATCACCACCACCTGGCGGATGTCCACGCTGCTCGGCAACTACGTCACACCGGTGCCCGCGCAGCAGCGCCTCGGCGCCCGATGGTTCACCGGCAGTGCCGACGCCATCTACCAGTCGCTGAACCTCGTGTACGACGAGCGGCCGGACTACGTCGTGGTCTTCGGCGCGGACCACGTCTACCGGATGGACCCGTCACAGATGGTCGACCGGCACATCGAATCCGGCGCCGGCGTCACGGTGGCCGGCATCCGGGTGCCGCGGGCGGATGCCCGCGGCTTCGGGATCATCCAGACCGGCGGTTCGGCCGACATCACAGCGTTCCTCGAGAAGCCCAGCGACCCACCCGGTCTGCCCGGTAGTCCCGACCAGGTGTTCGCATCCATGGGCAACTACGTGTTCTCCACCGACGTACTGCTCGAGGCGGTCCGGGCCGACGCGGCCAACGAGGACTCCGAGCACGACATGGGCGGCGACATCATTCCCTTGCTGACCAGCCAGGGAGCGGCCAAGGTGTATGACTTCGCGGACAACGAAGTCCCGGGCACGACAGAGCGGGACCGCGGTTACTGGCGTGACGTCGGGACCCTCGACTCCTATTACGACGCGCACATGGACATGGTGTCGGTGCACCCGGTCTTCAACCTCTACAACCGCAAGTGGCTCATCTACACGTCCATGCCGCAGGCGCCGCCGGCCAAGCTGGTCGAGGGCGGTGTCGCCCACGAGTCGATGATCTCGCCGGGCTGCATCATTGCCGGCGGGGACGTGCGCGGGTCGGTGTTCTCGCCCGGGGTGACCGTGTACGGTGGCGCAGTCGTCGAGAACTGCGTCCTCATGAACGGCGTGACCATCGGGGCGGGAGCGACCGTGCGCCGGGCGATTCTCGACAAGAACGTCGATGTGCCGCCGGGCGCGCAGATCGGTGTCGACCCGGGGGTGGATCGCGAGCGCTACACGGTCAGCCAGGGCGGCGTCGTGGTGCTCGGCAAGGGTGAGCGCATCGAGAACCGGTCCTGATTCAGCGGAGCCGATCGCGCTGGTCCGCGCAGGTCGTCAACCGGGCCGATTCACCCCGTTTACGACGGCCGCCAGCAGGCCGTCACCGACCGGCAGGAGGGCCGCGGTGAGCCGGTCGTTGTCGCGCACCGCCTTGGCGACCTCGCGCAGCGACACCGTCTCCGGATCGCGTGCCGACGGGTCAGCGACCTTCCCGTTGCGCAATGCATTATCGAAGGCCACCACGCCGCCGGGACGCAGTAACCGCAACGCCTCGGTGAGATATTCCGGGTATTCGGTCTTGACCGCGTCGCAGAAGACCAGGTCGTAGGAGCCGTCAGCCAACCGTGGCAGAACCTCGAGGGCGCGGCCGGTGATCGTCCGGGCGCGGGCCGTTGCGAAGCCGGCCTCGGTGAACGCCTCGCGGGCGAGGCGCTGGTGCTCCGCCTCGGTGTCGATGGTGGTCAGCACGCCAGCGCAGCGCATCCCGCGCAGCAGCCACAGTCCGGACACACCGGTGCCGGTGCCGATCTCGACGACGGACCGAGCGTCGACCACGGCGGCCAGCAGTCGCAGGACCGCGCCGCCGCCGCTGCCGATCGTCCCGACACCGACCTCCCTGGCGCGGCGTCGAGCCGCGGTGAGGACGGCGTCCTCAGCGAGATAGGTCTCGGCGTAGTCCAATGCTTGCGGGTGCCTTGAATCGGGGTGCTGGGCATCGGGGTGCTTGGCGCCGGGTGGTGTGGCGGTCGGCATGGAACCTCCTCGTCGCCGCTCAGCCTATCCAGTGGCGGCCATGCGGACGGCCGTGCGGACGGCCATGCGGGCGGCGAAGGGAGACGGGACGACGGGAACGCATCACCAGCGGCGCCCGTTCCCTGCTAGGGCGACCAGCCCGAGGCCGAGTGCGGCTCGACGGCCCAATGTGGCTTGAGGACGAGGAGCAGGGCACCATGGTGGCGACAGTGACCACGATCGGGCGAGGAGGTCTCGGCGGCGTCATGTCCGAACCGCTGCAGTGGGTGCCCCCAACCTGGGACGAGGTCGTCCGCCTGCACTCGGCGAGGGTCTACCGACTGGCCTATCGGCTGACCGGCAATCCGCACGACGCCGAGGATCTGACGCACGACGTGTTCGTGCGCGTATTCCGATCACTGGCCGACTTCACCCCCGGCACGTTCGAGGGCTGGCTGCACCGGATAACCACCAACCTGTTCCTGGATCGGGTCCGCCGGGCTCAGCGCATCCGATTCGACGCCCTCCCCGACGACAGCGAGCGCATCCCCGGCCGCGAGCGCAGTCCCGAGCAGGTCTTCGAGGAGACCCACCTCGACGACGACGTACAGGCCGCGCTCGACGCGCTGCCGACGGACTTCCGCGCCGCCGTTGTGCTGTGTGACATCGAGGGGCTGTCGTACGAAGAGATCGCGGCCACGCTGGGCGTGAAGCTGGGCACGGTACGCAGCCGCATCCACCGCGGCCGGGCGCAGTTGCGCAGCGCCCTGAGCCACCGAACACCGAATCAGGTGCCGCGTCCGGGGGGTGGTGCCGGATGACCGCACGCGACGGTCACCTCGGCGAGGCCGCCGCCGCGCTGGTCGACGGCGCGCTTGGCGCCCACACCCGCGATCTTGCCCTGGCACACGTGGCCGGTTGCGCCGAGTGCCGCGCCGAGCTCGACGGGCAACGCCGGCTGAAGGACCGATTGCAGCACCTGGCTGACCCAGATGTGCCGGCCGGGCTGGCTGAGCGTCTGCTGAGCATCTGTGCGTCGGCCGGCCCGACTTCGGCCGTCCCCACGGTCCAGGCCGGGCTACCGGCGGCCGGCCCACGCAGGCGAGCCACCCGGTCCCGCCGCCGCACGACCGCCCCACGCCCGGTCAGCCCACCGGTCCGGTCCCGGAGTCGGCGGGCCCGGCGTTTCGCCGGTGGGGTGAGCGCCCTGGTCATGGGAGTTGCCGTCGTGGTCGTCACGCTCGGCCCGGCGCGTGACCAGGGGCCGGCCGTTACACCCGCGGTGGTGAGCTACACCGTCGAGCACGCGCAGACGACCGGGGGCTTCCCGGGTGCGGACCCGGCCGCCGGCGCCGTGATGACGGCGTCCGCGAATCGATGAGATCCTTGCGCACGGCGCGAGCCTTCGCCCTGCTGGTCGGCACCGGCGCGCTTGGCGGGATCGCGTTGCCGGCGCTGGTGGCCGGTCAACTGCCCGGGGCTCCGCCGGCGGGGTCGGGCGGGGGAGTTGCCGTCCTCAGCCTCCGGGCTGCCCCGGCCTACTCCGGTGCCTCGGTCGGCCGGGCCGAGGCGCGGGCTGTCAGCCTGCTGCGCCGAGCCGCCGTCGCGGGCAGAGTATGCGCCTACTCCGGCACGCAGTTCGTGACCAGTTGGTCTACCGCCGGCACGTCGAGCGTCATCGTCAGCCTGCAGCATCTGCCGGGCCGGGGGGTGCTCGTCCGGCTCTCCGGCGAGGAGGCCGCGGAGACCGTCGGCGACCCTGCCGGGGCGGCCGTCGATCCCTGGGCACTGGCCCTGCTCGAACGCCACTACACCCTGTCGGTCGTCGACCGGCCGGGCCAGTCCGCAGGCCGGACGGCACGCGTGGTGGAGGCCCGGCCGCGCGGCGTAGCGGCCGTCGCGGGCCGGTTCTGGCTGGACCAAGCCACCGGCCTGGTCCTCCGGCGTGAGCTGTACGACCGCCAGGGCCGCACGGTCCGCGCAGTGGCCTTCCTCGACGTGGAGATGTCCGTACCGCTGCCGTGGTCCGCATCCGGCCGGTCAGCGGCCTCGGGCACCGGCTCCCCGCTTACGGCCGGCCAGATCCCCGACCTGCGGAGCGCCGGTTGGCAGGTCCCGAACCGACTGTCGGGCGGGCTCGAACTCTTCGACGCTCGCCGGCGCGACGGCGTCCTCCACCTGAGCTACACCGACGGTCTCTTCGCGGTGTCGATGTTCAGCCAGCGTGGGCGGCTCGACCGCCATTCGGTGAAGGGCTGGCAGCCGGTGCGGGTGGCCGGCACGCCGGCGTGGACGCGCCCCGGCTTGAGCCGCCGGGTGGTCTGGTCCGGCGACGGCTGGGTGCACACCGCCGTGGCCGACGCTCCCGACCCGGTGGTAACCGCTGCGGTGACCTCCTTCGCGGTGAGCCCGCACGAGAGCTTCCGGCACCGGATTGGCCGTGGCCTCGACCGGATGGGATCCTGGTTGGATCCGACGTCCTGACGTGCAGCAGTGTCGGCTGACCGGGATTTAACACGCGGCAGGGCAGAGTCGTCGCAGGACAGCCGCGCAGAAGGGACCCACCACGGTGACGCAGAATCCATCCGGTCAGCAGCCCAGTCAGCAGGGCCATCCCACCCAACCCCTCGGCCGGCCGGGTCAGCCCGAACAGCCCGGACAGCCCGGACATCCGGGGCGGCCGGGCCAGTCAGGTCCGCCGCAGGAGTCTGCGTGGTGGGCCCAGAGGGCGCAGAACGAGCCGTGGCGGGATCCGAGGTCGCCGAGTTACACGACGCCGACCCAACAGCTACCACGGCCGCCGTGGGCCCCGGCGGCACCGTCACAGCCCGGGCCGTCACGCGCCCGGATGGGTGTGGTGGTGGCCGTCGCCCTCGTCACCGGCCTACTCTCCGGCGGCATCGCCGGGGTCGCCGGCTCGGCGATCACCCGGCAGCCTGACAACGGCATAGTCACTCCGCGCGCCGGTGTCCCGCTCGGTGCCCCCGCGGCGGCCAACCGGGCGCCCGGATCCATCGCCGACATCGCCGCCAGCACCCTGCCGAGCGTGGTCTCCATCCAGACCACGACGGCCAGTAGCAGCGGCACCGGATCGGGCTTCGTCATCCGTAAGGACGGCTACATCCTGACCAACAACCATGTCGTGTCCCGGGCCGTCACCGGTGGCGACATCAAGGTGGTCTTCAAGGACGGGTCCAACAGCAAGGCAATCGTCGTCGGCCACGATCAGTACTCCGACATCGCCGTACTCAAGGTCACCCGGACCAACCTCAGGGCCGTCCGGCTGGGCGACTCGTCGTCGGTGGCGGTCGGGGACCCCGTCGTCGCGGTCGGCTCGCCCTTGGGCCTGGCCGGTACGGTGACGTCGGGCATCATCAGTGCGCTCGACCGGCCGGTGCGGGCCGGCGGTTCCGACAGCAGCACCGGTGAGGCTTCACAGACCTTCATCTCAGCCATCCAGACCGATGCCGCCATCAATCCCGGTAACAGCGGCGGGCCACTGCTCGACGGTGATGCCCGGGTGGTCGGCGTCAACTCCGCCATCGCGACGCTGACCAGCGGCAGCGGCCAGGCGGGCAGCATCGGCCTTGGTTTCGCGATCCCGATCAACCAGGCCAAACGCGTAGCCGAGCAGTTGATCGCCAACGGCAAGGCCACCCGTACCGTCATCGGTGCCGGGGTCGACCCCTCGTACAAGGGGTCGGTGGGCGGCGTGCGTCTTGACCAGATCCAGTCGGGCGGGCCGGCTGAGAAGGCCGGGCTGCACAAGGGTGACATCGTCACGCAGTTCGGCGACAGGGTCGTCGACGACCCGGTCGCGCTGATCGCGCAGATCTGGGCGCAACAACCCGGATCCACGGTCAAGATCACATACTACCGCGACGGCCGTAAGGTGGACACGATCGTCACCCTCGGTGCCGCGTAGGCCCGGGGGGCTTAGGCTTCGATCGTGGTGCGTCCTGCAAGCTGTCCCAGGCCAGCAGGTGTGAGTCCTGTCCGGGTAGGCATCGGAGCGCCCGGTAGCAGGCCCCGGTTCGTTGGAGAGATCTGGCGGGCTGAGCGGGGTGTCAAGAGCCTCTTTGGAGGGAG
>JBBRYN010000047.1:0-29210 GCA_038237645.1 Mycobacteriales bacterium | reverse complement strand
CTCGACTGAACCGTCATCTCACTGCGCTCCTCGCTTCGCTCGATGCTCGCTCGACTGAACCGTCATCTCACTGCGCTCCTCGCTTCGCTCGATGCTCGCTCGACTGAACCGTCATCTCACTGCGCTCCTCGCTTCGCTCGATGCTCGCTCGACTAAACCGTCATCTCACTGCGCTCCTCGCTTCGCTCGATGCTCGCTCGACTAGATGACGGTGCCCGGGGAGCCGTCGGCGCGTAGCACCGGCAGGCCGGCCTGAGCCCACGCCTGCATACCGCCGGCCAGGTTGCGGGCGTCGAATCCCGCCCCGCGGAGCGCGTCGGCTGCCTGGCCGGAGCGGTGGCCCGACCGGCACACCGCCACGATCGGGCGGTCGGGTGGCACCGCATCGACCGTCAGTCGGCCGAGCGGGACGTGGATCGCGGCAGTGGCATGGCCGGCGGCCCATTCGTCGGGCTCGCGTACGTCGAGCAGCACGGCCTCGCCGTCCTGCACCAGCCGGGCCGCGTCGGCGGGTCCGATGTCGTGATTTGGGCTCACGCCTTCATCCCACCACAGGCAGCCGTACGGTGATGCCGTGGATCCGCAGACCGTACTCATCTTCCTGGGTGTGGTCGTGGTCGTCGCCGCGCTGGGCTATTTCAGCTACCAGCAGAACAAGAAGCGGCGGGCGCTGTTCGCGCAGTTCGCGGCCGGCAACGGCTGGACCCTGACCGACGAGGACGACTCCTTGACCCGTCGCTGGGATGGAGCGCCGTTGGGCCGGGGTGATCACCGCCGGGCGCAGTTGGTGCTCACCGGCCAGTGGCGCGGACGGGCCATCGTGGCCTTCGACTACAGCTACCAGACCCACACCACCGACGGGGAGGGCCGCCGCTCGACGACGACGCACCGCTACTCGGTATGTGCGGTGGCGATGCCGACCGTGCTCCCGAAGCTGCAGGTCACCCGCGAAAACGTCCTGACCCGGCTCGGAAACGATGTCGGCCTGGGCGACATCGAGTTCGAGAGCGAGGACTTCAACCGCACCTTCCGGGTCACCTGTCCGGATCGGAAGTTCGCCTCCGACGTGATCCATCCCCGGCAGATGGCGATGCTGCTCGCCGCGGCCCCCCGGGTCGCTGCGCAGGGCTGGCGGATCGAAGGCAGCGACCTGATCTGCTGGGACGACGGCCGGCAGCAGCCGGTGGAGATCCTCGGCAGGCTGAGCTTCCTCGGGGCCGTCCTCGACGGGATACCCGCCTTCGTCTGGCACGACCGCGGTGTGCCCGGCAAGTAGTCGTGGGTCCGGCAAAGGCGCATGGCCGTGTCGAAATCCTGGAACCGGCTCCGACGTCCCTGCTGAGGTGCCCCCCGGCACCACCGACAGGAAGGATGCGCGAGATGAAGTACATGCTGCTGACCTACGCCGACCGGGACTTTGACGTCGAGAAGTACGCACAGGAAAAGGGCGACTGGTTCAAGGAGATGGTCACCTTCATGCACGACCTCAACGCCGAGTTGCTGGCCTCCGGCGAACTGCTGAGCGCCGAGGGACTGGCGGGGGCCGACCAGACGTGGACCGTCCGGCCGCAGGGCGAGGACGTGGTGACGACGGACGGCCCGTACGCCGAGGCCAAGGAACTCCTCGCCGGCTACTGGATCGTTGACGTGACCGGCCTCGACCGGGCCGCCGAGATCGCCGGGCGGGTTGCGCGGTTCGTCAGCGCGCCGATCGAGATCCGGGCCGTCGGCGAAGCGCCGCAGGTCTAGGGCGAGATGACAAATGGGAGCCGACCATGAAGTACCTGATGCTCAGCTACGGCACGCAGGCCGACTGGGAGGCCGGCCGGGAGTACATGGCGGAGCACGCCGGCGAAGTGCTGGAGTTCGGCCCGGCCGACGGCATCGCCCAGGAGCTCATCTCCTCGGGAGAATTCGTCTACGCCGCCGGGCTGGCGGAGCCGGTGCACACCCAGACGGTCGAGTTGCGCGACGGCACGGCTGTGGTCACAGACGGCCCCTACGCCGAGGCCAAAGAGTGCCTGGCGAGCCTCAGCATCGTCGAGGTCGCCAGCCACGACCGCGCGCTAGAAATCGCCGCGAAGGCGTCGGCGGTGTTCGGCCGGATCGAGGTGCGCCCGATCCAGGGTGGCAGCGACGGCGAGGTGTGACTCTGCCGCTTGATCACGGCACCGAGGACCTGCTGCGCGAGCTGGCGCCGCAGGTCCTCGGCGCGCTGGTCCGCAGGTACGGCCACTTCGACACCGCGGAGGACGCCGTCCAGGAGGCCCTGCTCGCGGCGGTCACCCAGTGGCCGGCCGAGGGTCGGCCGGACAACCCCACGGGCTGGTTGATCCGGGTCGGCTCGCGGCGGATGACCGATCTGATGCGTACCGAGCGGGCCCGTCAGCGGCGCGAGGACACGGTCACCGAACAAGCGCTTGCCGGAGACTGGCTCGCGCCTCCCGCCGACAGCCGACCGGCCGCCGAGCAGGACGATTCGTTGCTGTTGCTGTTCCTGTGCTGCCACCCAGCCCTCAGAGCGCCCGCGCAGATCGCACTCACCCTGCGCGCCGTCGGCGGCCTGACCACGGCGGAGATCGCCCGGGCGTTCCTGGTACCCGAGTCCACCATGGGCCAGCGGATCAGCCGGGCCAAGAAGGGCATCCGGCAGGCCGGCGGCCGGTTCCGGATGCCGCCGGCCGGCGAGGTCACCGGCCGCCTCGCTGCGGTGTTGCACGTGCTCTACCTGATCTTCAACGAGGGCCACACCGCCAGTTCCGGGCCATACCTCGTGCGCCACGACCTGGCCGCGGAGGCGATCCGGCTGGTCCGGCTGGTGCACCGGCTGCTGCCCGACGACGGCGAGGTCGCCGGGCTGCTGGCGCTGATGCTGCTCACCGATGCGCGCCGGCCGGCCCGCACCGGCCCGGGCGGCCGGCTGATCCCGCTGGCGGAGCAGGATCGCAGCACCTGGGACCCCGCCGCGATCGCCGAGGGCGTCGCGCTAGTGACCGATGCGATGTCGCGGACACGACTCGGGCCCTACCAGGTGCAGGCGGCCATCGCCGCCCTCCACGACGAGGCGCAAAGTGCCGTGGAGACCGACTGGCCGCAGATCCTGGCGCTGTACGGCCTGCTGGAGCGCCTCGGTGACAACCCCCTCGTCAGGCTCAACCAGGCCGTCGCCGCGGCGATGGTGCACGGGCCGGCCGCCGGACTGGAGCTGCTCAAGCCCCTCGACTCAGATCCCCGGATGGCGGGTAACCATCGCCTGGACGCGGTGCGGGCGCACCTGCTGGAGACGGCCGGCGACGTGCCGGGCGCGCTGGCGCACTACCGGGCCGCGGCCCGCCGGACGACCAGCACTCCCGAGCGGCACTACCTCGAGCAGAAGGCCATCGCGCTGGACACCGGCTGCTGACGCCTTGCGGCGGCTGGCTTCACGGCATCGGATCGGACTCGCCCTTGTCGAACAGTGCGCTGACCGACTCGCCGTTGTGGATCCGCCGCATCGCCTCGGCCAGCGCGGGCGCGATCGACAGGACGGTCAGCTTGCCAATGCGCTTGGCGACGGAGATCGGCACGGTATTCGTACAGACGATTTCGACTACGTCAGGCTGGGTCGCCGATGCGATTGAGCGCCCCACCGGCAAACGGCCCGTGGGTGCAGGCGAGCCGGATCGACCGGGCGTCGAGTTCGCGCAGCCGATCTAGCAACTCCATGATGGTGCTGCCCTTGGCGATCTCGTCGTCGAGCACTATGACGTCGCGGCCGGTGACGTCACCGATCACCGCGCCGATGGACACCTGGTCGTCGGCGAAGCGCTGCTTTGCCCCGCAGCGACCGGGACACCGAGCAGCCGGGCGAAGGCCGCGGCCTCTTTGGCGTTGCCGAGGTGGGGCGAGACGACCGTGGTGTTGGACAGGTCGTAGTCGCGGAAGTGCCGCCGAGGCACGCCGGATCGGACCCAGGCGTTATTGCCGCCCCTTGGCTATTGCCAGATGGTTGCTGTAAGGCGCGAAGGGCGCCTAGCCTGGGGCCGTGACGGTCACGATCAGTCCCTCCCCGGCGCGGCCCGACTCGCGGTTGACCCGGATCCGGGCGGCGCTCAGCCCGGCGGAGTGGACTTCCATCGGTGGGATGGCCGCCTTCGTCCTGCTGCTGCATGTTGTCGGCTGGGGCGTTTTGCTCACCTTGGTCGCGCCGGCTCACTACAACGTCGGCGGCGGCAAGGTCTTCGGAGTCGGACTCGGGCTGACGGCCTACATCCTCGGCATGCGGCATGCCTTCGACGCCGACCACATCGCCGCGATCGACAACACCACTCGCAAGCTGATGGCCGAGGGCAAGCGCCCGACGTCGGTGGGCTTCTGGTTTTCCCTCGGCCACTCCTCGGTGGTCTTCGGCCTGTGCGTGCTGGTGTCCCTCGGCATCCGGGCGCTGTCCGGCCAGGTGGGCAACGACTCCTCCGCGTTGCAGCAGACGACCGGCCTGATCGGCACCAGCGTGTCCGGTGTCTTCCTCTACCTGATCGGGATCATCAACCTCGTCATCCTCGTCGGGATCCTCAAGGTGTTCCGGCAGATGCGTCGCGGTTCCTACGACGAGGCTGAGCTCGAAAAGCAGCTCGACAACCGCGGGTTCATGAACCGCCTGCTCCGCGGCGCGACCAAGGCGGTCAGCAAGCCGTGGCACATGTACCCGATCGGCCTGCTGTTCGGTCTGGGCTTCGACACCGCCACCGAGGTGGGCCTGCTGCTGCTGGCCGGCGGTGCCGCCGCGTTCGCCCTGCCGTGGTACGCCATCCTGGTGTTGCCTGTGCTCTTCGCCGCCGGCATGAGCCTGCTCGACACCATCGACGGATGCTTCATGAACTTCGCCTACGGCTGGGCGTTCTCCAAGCCGGTACGAAAGGTCTACTACAACATCACCATCACCGGACTGTCGGTGGCGGTGGCGCTGATCATCGGCACGGTGGAGCTGGTGTCGATCCTGACCGAAAAGCTCGGCATCACCCGCGGGCCGATCGCCTTCGTGGGACGTCTCGACCTCAACGTGGTCGGCTACGGCATCGTGGGGCTCTTCGTCCTCACCTGGGTCGTCGCCCTGCTCGTCTGGCGCTTCGGCCGCATCGAGGAGAAGTGGACGGCACAAGTGACGCGGCTGGGCGAGCGAGCATCGAGCGAAGCGAGGAGCGCAGCGAGTTGACGGCTGGGCGAGTGAGCATCGAGCGAAGCGAGGAGCGCAGCGAGTTGACGGCTGGGCGAGTGAGCATCGAGCGAAGCGAGGAGCGCAGCGAGTTGACGGCTAGGGCGAGTGAGCATCGGAGCCGCCCGGCGGGATACGGTTTGCCTGGGGCGTGACCGCGGGTCGGGCCGTTGACCACGGGGGAGCAGCAGTGAGTGCCGGACCGATCTTCATCGTCGTCATCGCGATCGCCGCCATCCTCGTCCTCGCGGGCGTGGTGAGCTACAACCGGTTCATCAGGCAGCGCAACCTGGTCCGCGAGTCCTGGCGGCAGATCGACGTCGAGTTGCAACGCCGGCACGACCTGATCCCCAACCTGGTCGAGACGGTGAAGGGCTACGCCGGCCAGGAGCGGACTGTGCTCACCGCCGTCACCGAGGCCCGGGCCAGCGCCGAGCAGGTGCGGCGGGACCCGAACGCCGGTCCCGCGCAGCAGGCCGCGGCCGAAAACCAGCTCGGCCGGGCGATGAGCGGCTTCTTCGCCACGGTGGAGGCATATCCCGACCTCAAGAGCAACCAGAACTTCCTGGCACTGCAACAGCAGCTGACCGAGACCGAAGACCGGATCGCCGCCGGCCGGCGCTACTACAACGCCAATGTTCGCTCGATCAACACCCGGGTGGAGGCATTCCCGTCCAACATCGTCGCCCACACCTTCGGCATCAAGCTGGAGGAATACTTCGAGGTGGACGACCCGGCAGTGCGGGCCAACACCGAGGTCGATTTCGGTGAGCTCGGCTCCCACGGTGGTGTCGGCAGCACCGCGCCGGCGCCACCCCCTCCGCCCGCTTCGCCACCCGCATCCCCGCCTGCCCCGCCCCCGTCGGCATAGGGTCGGTGGCATGTCGCCCCAGCTCGCGATACCACCGGAGCTGGCCGGGCACCCGGCCGCCCGGCGGCCCGAGCGGCTCGCCACCGGCCCGCTCGTCCCTTGGGCCGAGGCCATGTTCCCTCAGGTGCAGGCGCAGTCGAGTGCAGTGAGCCGATGAGGCACTGGGAGCTCTGCGACGCGGACTGGAACCACTGGCCGGACGGCCTGGCTGACGGCGACATCTGGCGCGAGGTGGCCGCTGCCGGCTTCCGTGGACTGGAGCTGGGAGCCTACTCCGCCGCTGACCAGTTGGCGCCGCCACGGATGGCCGAGCGCGAGCGGCTCGCCTCCGTCCACCGGCTGCCGGTGCGGGCCGTGCTGCTCTCCTTGCCCGCGGAGCACTGGCCGCAGGGCGCGCTGACCGGCGACATCGACCGGGTCGTCGCCGAGGTGGCGGCCTGCGCCGCGGTGTGCGTCTCGCTGGGGCTGGACCTGCTCGGACTGTCGCCGGCCGCCGACCCGGCGGGCGCGCCGTGGTCACGGTTGATCTCCGGCCTGGCCCGGGTCCGCGACGTGGCTGCCGCCCGCGGCGTGGGCGTGGCAGTGGAATACAAGCCGGGCACCGTGACCGCCACCTGCACCGAGGCGCTACGGCTGGCCGCGGACGTACCCGGCACCGGCGTGCTCCTGAGCACCGGTCACGCTTGGGCCGGCGGCGAGGACCCGGCCGAGTCCGTACGCCGGCTCGACAGCCTGCTGTGGCACGTGCACCTCGGTGACGCCGCCGAAGGCGTCCCCGACTCCGGCATGCCGCTCGGCCGCTGCCACGACGTCCGGCCGTTGGCGGCGGCACTCGATGCGACGTATTCCGGTGTCGCGTCGCTCGATCTGCAGGGCGCTGTCACCGTCGGGCGGTCGACCGGGCTGGCGGCCAGTGCCGAGTCGTTGCGCGCGCTGGCGGGAGCAGCATGAAGGCCGGAGCATGAAGGCGTTGGTAGCGCGCGGGCCCGGGAACTTCCAGCTGGAGGACGTCCCCGAGCCCATCGTCGTCGACGGCGGCCGCCTGATCGAGGTGGAAGCCGCCGGGGTCTGCGCCATCGACCGGATGCTGTGGCGCGGCGACGGGCCATGGCAGCCGTCCTGGCCGATGGTGCCTGGCCACGAGTTGCTGGGGCACGACCTGGAGACCGGCGAGCGGATCACGGTCGAGGTCAAGCTGCCGTGCGGTGATTGCCGGTGGTGCCTGGCCGGCCGCGACAACATCTGCCCCCAGGCCCGGCACCTGGGGTCGAGCATCCCGGGCGCGTTCGCGGACCTGGTGGCGCTGCCGGCCGGCGCCCGCGTGCACGTCGTCCCGGACGACCTGGCCATGGAGTCCGCCGTGCTCGCCGAGCCGATGGCATGCGCGCTGCACGCGGTGCGCCGGGCGGCCCTGCCGGCCCGGGCGACGGTGCCGGCCGATACCACGGTGCCGGCTGATAGGACGGTGCTGGCTGATAGAACGGTGGCGATCCTGGGGCTCGGTCCGATCGGTGCCCTGGCGATGTACGCCGCACGGGCCGAGGGCGCCGGCCGGGTGGTGGCGGTCACCCGTACCCCCGACAAGGCCGCACTGGCACGAGACCTGGGCGCCGACGAGGCGATCGACGTCACGGCCGGCGCCCTGGACCTCGCCGACGTCGTCGTGGACTGCTCGGGCGACCCGGCCGCGGCTGTCCTGGCGCTCGACCTGGTGTTGCCGGGCGGCACGGTGGTGCTCTCCGGCGTCTACCGGGCACCTGCGTTGCTGGATCTCAACCAGGTGGCGGTGTTCAAGGAACTCACCGTGATCGGCGCCCACCTGGCTCCCGGCTGCTTCCCCGACGCCATCGCCATGCTGCCCTGGGTGGACAGTGGCCTGATCGTCAGCGCGGTGCGGCTGCTCGACGACTTCCGCGGTGCGCTCGAGCCGTCCAAGCATCCCCGGCTCAAGGAGATGTTCATCCCCTGACGCGGGGGGGACCGGTGCGACACGCCGATAGGGCTTTCTAGGGCTATCTAGGGGCTGCGGTAGATATCCGAATAGAGTCCGATCGTGGATCCGGTACGCAATCCCTACGCGCCTGGCGCCGGCCAGCGGCCCCCCGAGCTGGCCGGCCGCGACCGGGAGCTCGGGCACTTCGACGTGGTGCTGGAGCGGGTGGCCGCCGGCCGCCCGGAGCGCAGTCTGGTGCTGACCGGCCTGCGCGGGGTGGGCAAGACGGTGCTGCTCAACGCCATGCGCAGCGCCGCGATCACGCGGCTGTGGGGGACCGGCAAGATCGAGGCCCGGCCCGACTCATCGCTGCGGCGCGCGGTGGCCGGTGCGCTGCACATGGCCGTCCGCGAGATCGCCCCGCGGCACCGCGCGCCGGACCGGATCGATCAGTTCCTCGGCGTGCTCAAGGCCTTTGCCATGCACGACCCTGCTGCGCCAAGGAATGCCTCGCTTCGCTGGCAGCCGGCCATCGACGTGCCGGCCAGCCGCGGGCGGGCCGACTCCGGCGACCTCGAGATCGACTTGACCGAGTTGTTCCTCGACGCCGCCTCGGTCGGCACCGATCTCGGCGTCGGCATCGCGCTGTTCGTCGACGAGTTGCAGGACGTCCCGCCCGACGGGGTGAGCGCGCTGTGCACCGCCTGCCACGAGCTGAGCCAGTCGCGGTCCCCGCTCATCGTGGTCGGCGCCGGGTTGCCACACCTGCCCGCCGTGCTCAGCAGCAGCAAGAGCTACTCCGAGCGGCTATTCCGCTACCTGCTGATCGACCGGCTCGACCGGCCCTCGGCCGACCGGGCGCTCACCGTGCCCGCCGAGCGCGAGGGTGCCGGCTTCACCGTCGAGGCGCTCGACGCGCTGTACGCCGCCGCGGACGGCTTCCCATACTTCATCCAGTCCTACGGCAAGGTCGCCTGGGACGCGGCGCCGTCCTCGCCGATCACGGACAAAGACGTGCTGGTCTCCGCACCCGAGGCCGAGGCCGAGCTGGCGGTCGGCTTCTTCGGCAGCAGGTACGAGCGGGCGACGCCGGCCGAGCGGGAATACATGCGTGCCATGGCCGCCCTCGGCGACCGGCCGGTGGGCAGCGCCGAGGTCGCGGAGACCCTGGGCCGCCGCCCGTCGAGCCTGTCGCCGGCGCGGGACAGCCTGATCAAGAAGGGCCTGGTCTACAGCGCCGAGCGCGGCAGCATCGCCTTCACCGTCCCGCACTTCGGCCGCTACCTGCGTGACCAGCCCGCGTGAGTTCCAGGGCTCTCAGGAGGGACGGACGCCGACGAAACCTGCGTCGATCATGACGGGCACCACGTCACTGGCGTCAGCCTCAGCGGCGACTTCGACATCATCGGGATAGCCAGCGGCGATGAGCTCGCGCCCGCTTGCGCAGCTGACCAGTGCGCCACTCGGGTCTCCGTCGATGCTGCGGTGGGCGTCACCGGCGACCTCAGCCTCTGGTGACAGGTCGGTCCAGCCTCGTCGGGCCAGGGCAGCGATGACGGCTCCGGCTCCCCACAGGTCCTCCACGCCCGGGCGCAACGAGCCGTCGGGCCAGCGCTCACCGGCGGAGACGACAGCGAGGCGCGTGGCCGCGCCCCGGTGCCGATCGGTGATCCACCCGGCGACAGCAGCCGCGTTGCGCAGACACGCCCCGACCACTACGGGGGCGGTCTTCGCGAGGTGGTGGGGCAGGACGGTGATTCCGAGGTCGGCAGCCACGCTGAGGGTAGTGGTGAATGACAGCACGTCTACGACGACCGCGACGTCGACCCCCGTGCTGATGGCCGCAGCCCCGGCGAGGCCCCAGTCGTGGCGCACGGCGTAGTGCCGCTGCTGGTGGATGGCCTGCACCTTGCTCGCGTTGCTCGTCACCGCGGCGACGCTAGCGGTCCTCGATGCGATCCGAGCGCCTGCTCCGGTTGGAGTGTGGGGGTGCCGAGACCATCGGGTCGGGCCAGCAGACGCTGGCGCTGCGTGGTCGCAGAAGGCGAGGTCGAGGATGGACGCCCGACCCGCACAGGCGAGCACGCCTGTGTCAGAATCGCCGCTGAGACACGTCTCAGACTCCTCGGTCAGTGCGGGAGCCACCTTCGGTTCGTTGGTGGACGGTCAAACGGCTTCCGCTGCTCTATCGCGGCTCCCCACGGCGGTGATCATGCACTCTTGCACGGCGACACGCCGTACCAGCCCACCAAACGTGCATGATCGCGAAGTCGCAGACGGGTCGCGCGTCCGGTGAGCAGCGACGACGAGGAGGTGCTGCTCGACGTCGGGGTCGGGCCCTGGCCCGGGCCGTGGCCGGATGACCCGCGCTACGACCCGGACCTGCTGGCACACGGCGACCGCCGCAACGTGGTCGACCGCTATCGCTACTGGAGCCGCGTGGCCATCGTCGCCGACCTGGACACCCGCCGGCACGACTTCCACGTGGCGATCGAGAACTGGCAGCACGACCTCAACATCGGCACGGTGGTCCGCACCGCCAACGCCTTCCTGGCTCGCGAGGTGCACATCGTCGGCCGGCGCCGGTGGAACCGCCGTGGCGCCATGGTCACCGACCGCTACCAGCACGTACGCCACCACGTCGAGATCGGCGGCCTCGTCGAGTACGGGATGGGGCACGGACTGACAATTGTCGCTGTCGACAACCTGCCGGGCGCCGTACCGCTCGAGCATTGCGACCTGCCGCGATCGGCGCTCTTGCTGTTCGGCCAGGAAGGGCCTGGGCTGTCTGCGGCGGCCCGGGCCGGGGCCGCCCTGGTCTGCTCGATCACGCAGTACGGCTCGACCCGGTCGATCAACGCCGGCGTGGCCTCGGGCATCGCGATGCACGCCTGGATCCGGCAGCACGCCGTCGCCGGTTGATGGGCTCCATAGCTTGCCACCGGCCCCGGGCGCTCGCTGCCCGGGGCCGGCGCGGCCGGCCAGCCGCCGGCAAGACGCTGCCGGCACGCGCGGGTCAGGCGCCGGCAGCGAGTCCGCGGGCGCGGCCCTTGCCCAAAACGACCCCGAGCCCGATCATGCCGATGCCGAGACCCAGGTGCAGCAGGTTGTCCGCCGCGTTGACCGGCACGAAGTTGGCCGCGCTGTCCTTGTCGATGACCAGGCCGTAGGCGGTCAGCACCAGATAGATCACCCCGCCGCCGATGAGGAACATCCGCGCGGTGTCGCGGCTGCGGGCCAGCATTAACCCGGCCACACCGAAGAGCAGGTGCACGACGTTGTGCAGGATGGACACCTGGAAGAGGCCGAGCAGCGTGGCCTCCGAGTGGTGCCCGGCGAAGCTGAGGTCGCCGTAGTGCGCGGTGATCCCGGGGACGAACCCGAGGATCCCGACCAGCAGGAAAACGGCGCCGACGACCATGGCAGCGAGCTGGATCAGGTCGCGGTCGGTGCCGGTGGAGCGGCTTGGTGTGCCATGGTGCTTCCTCCCATAGGGGGTCGATGCCCGGCAGCCCGCACTGGCGCGCGTCCGCTGGTTTCACCGAGAGTTCGCACCTGCGAGGCAGACGGATTGGTCCGGAGGCCGGTCGGCCGGCTCGAATCTCCGGGCTCGGCGGGTCGGCCGGCTCAGCGGGTGGGCTCGAGGACCACGACCGGGATGTCCCGATCGGTCTTCTCCTGATAGTCGCCGTATCCCTTGAAGCCCCGCACGATGCTGGGCCACAGCTCCGCCTTCTCCTCGGCCGCGGCGGTGCGCGCGGTCATCTGCCGGGTGCTGCCCAACATGGTGACCGTGACGGAGGGATTGTCGCGGAGATTGAGATACCACGCCGGGTGCCGTGGCGCCCCGCCCTTGGAGGCGATGAGGATCACCCGCCCGTCGTCGTGCACCGGGCTGCCCAGCATCGTGTCCCGCTGCTTGCCGGACTTGCGGCCGGTGGTCGTCAGCTTCAGGATCGGCATGCCCGCCAACGTGCTGCCCCGCCGGCCCTTCGTCAGGTCGAAGACCGCGCGGTGGATCCCCGTGAAGATCTTGAAGGCGGTGTCACTTGGCACTCGCGCAGCCTACCCGTCATCCTGCTGACGATGTGGCCAGCTCGAACCACACCGTGGTGCCGTCGGCGCTGTGCTCCGCGCTCCAGGTCGTGGCAAGCGCGTCGACCAGCAGCAGGCCCCGGCCGGAAATGTCCATCGGGTCGTGCGCCTCGGCCCGGTGGGCCGACCCGCGGCTGCCGCGGTCCTGCACCAGCACCAGCAGGCACTCCTCGTCGAGCCGAACGGTGACCCGAGGGCCGGTGCCGGTGTGGATCACCGCGTTGGTGACGAGTTCGGAGACACACAACTGCGCATGGCCGACGACGTCCCCGGCCAACCCCCATTCGGCCAGCCGGCCCGCCACAAACCGCCGGGCCCGCGGGGTCGCCGACGTGTCGGCCGGCAGGTCGGCGGTGGCCGTACGGACCCGCCGGTGGGTCGTGCTGGTCAAGCCCAGCATCGTCACGTCGTCGTTGGCCGCGGGCCGTCCCATCAGCTCCCCGAGACGGGCGCACAGCTCTCGCGGGTTGCGCCGGCGCGGCTCCATCCCGGCGATGTGCTCGGTCAGCGACCGCAAGCCATCGGAGAAGGCGACATCGCGTGATTCGACCAGCCCGTCGCTGTAGAACAGGATCGTTGCGTCCTCGGACAGGTCGATCCGGGCGCTCGGC
The DNA here is from genome assembly GCA_038237645.1 of Mycobacteriales bacterium. GTDB lineage: Bacteria > Actinomycetota > Actinomycetes > Mycobacteriales > QHCA01 > QHCA01. The sequence goes on along the minus strand of JBBRYN010000047.1, from coordinate 16,509 downwards.
CAGGGACCCGCGCCCAGCCCCAGCGGTGGGCCGACGGGTGCGGGTACCTCGGCCGGCGGGCCCCAGGTCGGTACGCAGAGCGGCAGGGGGTGTCCGGCGACGGACAGCGTCATGTGCCGCCGGCTCGGGTGGACCAGCCCATAGGCGACGGTGACGATTTGCTCGGCCACGGCGAGGGAGGACACCAGGGTGTCGAGGCGCCCGAGCGTCACCTCAGGCGTCGGGTCGAGCAGCGCGTAGGCACGCATCGCGGAGCGCACGTGACCCATGACTATGGCGGCGGCCACGCCCTTGCCCATCACATCGCCCAGGGCCACCACGACCGAGCCGTCGGCGAGGTCGAAGACGTCGTACCAGTCACCACCGACATCGACCTCGTAGCCGCCGGGGTGGTAGTGCGAGCCCAGGGCGAGCCCATCGATGTCCGGCAACGACTGTGGGAGCAGGCTGCGCTGCAGACGTTCGGACGTGGTCTGTTCGAGTTGGTAGGCGAGCCCGCGCCGCAGGGCCTGCGTGATCTGGGCGGCGAAGGCGCCGTGGTAGGCCTGCTCGCCGACGTCGAAGTCGTGTTCGGTGCCGAAGGAGAGCAGCAGCGCCCCGAGTCGGCGGTCGTCGACGACGAGCGGCAGGGCGGCCAGGCTCCGGGTGCCGAGTCCACGCTGTCGCTCCAGCAGGTGCGGGTAGCGGTCCCCGAGCGCGGTCAGGGAGGGCAGGAAGACACCGCAGCCCTTGCGCGCGGCCTCTGCCAGCGGCACGTCGGCCAGCCCGTCGATCTGGCACCAGCGGATGCCGGCGGGGCCCACCGCGTCGGCATCGCTGGACACGAACTCCAGCTCACGGTCGGCGCTACGACTGACGGCCATGCCGGCGCGGACGGCGCCTTCGATCCCCATTGCCGAGGCCAGCGTCACCCGGGCGACGTCGTCCGGCGACACCGCGTCGCCGAGCGCAGCGGCCAGCCGTTGCAGATGCACGAGGCGTTCAGCCCCCGTGCCAGGCGTTGCCTGGGGCACCCCGCCAACCTACGCCAGGGTGCTGGGGATCGGTGCCGTCCTGGCAGGTGAGGTCCGGCCCGCGCCCGATCGGAGTCCGAGCCAGCCTGGCTACGGCTTGAACGGGTTTGCGGTCAGGTCGACGGTGCTCACCGGTTACCGTCGTCGGGCCCATGGAGCGGGCGGACCGCCCGCACCGTCGCGGCGAAGAGCTTGTCGCCTGCCTCGTAGGTGCGCTGGACCTCCACGGCGACCAGTCCGGCAGCCTGCAGCAGGGTGCGATAGGCAGCCTCGGTGAGTGCGCCGGCCAGGCACTCGACCTTGTCGGCCCGCGCGGCGCGCTCGGCGTCGCTGAGGTCGGCGTCGGCAAGGACGTCGCTGATCCCTACCCGGCCGCCCGGGACCAGGACGCGGGCGATCTCGGCGAACACCCGCGCCTTGTCCTCGGACAGGGCGATCACGCAGTTGGAGATGACGACGTCGACGCTGGCGTCCTCCAGCGGGATCTCCTCGATCCGGCCGCGCCGGAACTCCACATTGGACACACCAGCATCGGCCGCGTGCCGGCGGGCCAGGGCGAGCATCTCCTCGGTCATGTCGAGCCCGATCACCCGGCCGGCCGGCCCCACCCGGCGGGCGGAGACCAGCGCGTCGAGGCCACCACCGCTGCCGAGGTCCAGCACCGTGTCACCGGCCCGCAGGTCAGCGACGGTGAGCGGATTGCCGCAGCCGAGGGATGCGGCGACGGCGCCGTCCGGGGCGCCGGCGATGTCGCTGACTTGGTAACCACCGGCGCCGAATCGGTCTCCGGCGGGGGCGTCCGCGGGCTCGCCGGTGGCCAGCCGGCCGTCGAGGGATCCGTCGCCGGCTCGCCGGGCGGCAGCGGCATACCGATCGCGCACCTGGTCGCTGCTCATCCGCCGGCCTGCTGTCCGCGGATGATCGCCGGCGCCCGCCCCATGACCACATCGGCGGCGTTCGGGAAGGCGCGCAGGCAGGCGGAGTTGACCCGGTAGTGCGTAGTCGTGCCGTGCCGTTCGGCCAGGGCGAAGCAGACGTCGGCCAGCACCTTGAGGTGATGGCTCACCGTCGACTGTCCTACGTGGACCTGCGCCACCACTTCACCCACGCGGAGCGGCCGGCCGGCCGTCGCCAGCACATGCAGGATCTGCACCCGGGTCGGATCGGCGAGCGCGCGAAACCAGCCCGCGTAGGTCTCCGCGAGCTGGCGGTCCAACGGCCGGGAAGGCTTCATCGTAGATCGACGATAGCCGATGGAGTGGGGACACGCGACGAGTTCCGGGAAGTCGTCTTCTCAGCCGCCTTGGCTGCGACGATTTCCCGGAACTCGCCGGAGGGGGTGCGCCGGTCAGTGTGCGGTGTGCAGTGTCGCTGGGTGGGGCGGGCCCAGCCGGGCACCGGTGGACGTGGCGGGCACGATCCCGCCGCTGATCTGCAGGGCACCGGCGGTGTACATCGCCTCGTCGAACCCTCCGCCGGCCGGCGCCTTGCCCACCGCGAAGACGGAGATCGCCTTGTCGTTGACGATCGAGCAGGAGATGTAGTCACCGACCATCCGGCCCTGGGTCGAGTCGGCGATCCAGCTCGGCTTCATCGGGCCGGCGACCGTGGTCGGTGCGCTCCACGTGCCGCCGCCGTCGGCCGACGAGACGAAGCCGACGCTGAGATCGCACGCCTCCCCGGAGCAGTTGGCCTGCGGGTAGAAGTAGTAGTAGAGGCCCAGCCGGCCGGTGGCACCCGAGGTGGCGGTGCTCACGCCGAGCCCGGGGATGAAGTGGTCCACCCCGCTGCCGGTGTCGTCGATCGGCACCCGCGTCACCGCCGACCAGGTGGTCGAGTCGGTCGAGGTGGCGAAGACGATGTCGTTGGCCGGGCAGCCGGACCGGAACCGGCAGTCCTGCCACGCGACGTAAACCTTGCCCGCCCCGTCGACCTCGGCACTGGGCAGGCCCTCACCGCCGCGCAACCCGCCGGCGACCTGGTGGGCGTTGACCGTGGCGACCTGGCTGACCGATCCCCACGAGGAGCCGCCGTTGGTGGACGTGAAGGACCGGATCCCACTGCCGTTGGTGGAGTAGGGCACCACCACGGTCCCGCTCGGCTGCACGACCGGCTGGCCGCCGAGACCGTGCGGCGTGCCGGACGGCGTCCTCGGCGACGACCAGGTGGCACCTCCGTCGGTCGAGGTGCTCATCACGACGGTGTTGAATGCCGAGGTCTGGTCCACCTCGATGTAGCAGTTGCCGTAGAAGGCGCTCGCCGTGGTGTTGTCGCAGACGATCCATTCCTTGTCATAGCTGGCGCCGTCGTTGATCGCCTCGACCGGCGACTGCCAGGTCAGTCCGTCGGCCGACCGGCTGACCGTCACGCCCCGACCGTCGACGGCGCTGTTGATGACCAGACCGGTGATCAGCCAGGTGCCGTGCTTGGCGTCGAAGGCAACGCTGGGGTCACTCACCCGCGCCCAGCTGCCGCCCTGGAAGACGGTGATGCCGGGCAGCATCCCGTGCTGCCAGGTCACGCCCGCGTCCGTCGACGTGGCCCAGCCGATGTCGGAGGACCCGCCGTCGGTGAAGCGGCCGACCTGGGAGGCCGACACGATGGTGTTGCCCGAGCTGAAGGTGTCCGGCTCCACCTCGGTCGCGTGCTGGCTGCTGGAGTTGGTGAACGGGTCGGTGCTCACCTGGCTGGCCGTGCCGGCGGCGTGGGCCGACGCCGCCGACATGGCCAGCACCACGGCCGCGAGGCAGGCCAGGGCACCCGTTGCCCGACTCCGACCGACTGCTCTCATGCTCGCTCCCGTTCACCAGCTGGCCAGCTACCTTCGGCCACCCTGGCAGGAGGCTCGACCGGTGCGCCACAGCGGGGCAGGTTCCGGTCAGGCAGTCAGCACAGCCCGCCACGCGTCGGTTACGTACGGCACCGAAAAGCTCTCTCGGCCGCGGAGATCGGGATGGTTGCCCGCCAGCCGGGCCACCCGGTCGAGCACGGCCGAGCGCTCGTCCGGCGGCATCGTGACGATGTAGCTGCGCGATCGGACCAGGTCGAGCAGCCCCGGCAGGTCGATCGGGTGCCCGGGATGGTCGTGCTGCCGGTATTCCAGATCGGCGAACAGCGGGCTGTCGAACGGCCGGACGCCGGCCGGGTCGTAGTCGACGGAGTTTTCGTGCAGCACCGCCGACAGCGCCGCCACCCAGGCCACCCGGGTGTCGAGCATGTTCCACAGCAGCCCCAGCCGGCCGCCCGGGCGGAGCACCCGGCCGATCTCCGCCAGCGCCTCGTCGGGCCGAAACCAGTGGAACGCCTGTCCCACGTAGACGGCGTCCACGCTGGCCGCCGCCAGCGGGATCTGCTCCGCGCTGCCGGCCAGCCCGAGCACTTCGGGCAGCTCGCGCCGCAGCCGGTCGAGCATTTCGGGCAGCGGCTCCACTGCCGTCACGGTGAAACCGGCCGTGACGAGGGCCTGGGTCAGCTTGCCGGTGCCGGCCCCGAGGTCGAGCACGTCGGCGGTGTCCGGCCCGGCGACCCACCGCACGGCGGCGGCCGGGTAGTCGGGCCGGGTCGTGGCGTAGACATCGGCGACGGCGCCGAAGGAGCGCCCTCGGTCGGCGGTGTACGGATAGCCGTCGCGCTCGCTACTCATCCGCTTCCTTCGGTACGGCGGCGGCGACTGCGCAGCAACTCGACGCCGATCGGGACGAACGACACGAGCACCACGCCGATCAGGATCAACTCGACGTGGGCCCGCACGAAGGCCACCTTGCCGAGATAGAAGCCCAGCAGCGTCACCCCGACCGTCCACAGCGCGCCGCCGACGAGGTTGTAGACCAGGTAGGCCCGGTGCGGCATCCGGCCCACGCCGGCCATCACGGTGATGAAGGTACGCACGACCGGTACGAAACGGCCGAGCACCAGGGCGCGGGCGCCGTACTTGTCGAAGAAGGCGCGCGACCGGTCGACGTACTCCTGCCGAAAGAGCCGGCCCTCCCGCTTGCGGAACACCGTAGGGCCGCCGCGGTAGCCGATCGCGTAGCCGCATTCGTTGCCGGCGACTGCCGCCACGAACACCACCAGGACGACCAGCCACAGCGGTTGGTGCAGTGTGCGGTTGCTGACCAGCAGGCCCGCGGTGAAGAGCAGGGAGTCGCCGGGCAGGAAGAAGCCGACGAGCAACCCGCACTCGGCGAACACGATCACGGCCAGGCCGATGAGACCGAAGGTCTCGATCAGGTGCCGGGAGTCGAGCAGGCCGCCGCCCAGGGCAAGGGTGCTCACGCTGAGGCACCCTACCGTCCGGTCGGGGTACCTTCCCCGCATGGCTACGCGGTGGGCCGGTCGGGTGGCCTTCGTCGGCTGGCTGGGCTTCGTCGCGTTGGTCCTGGTGTTCGGCAACCCCTGGGCGACGAGGTTCTGGGCGAGCCACCCGCTCGGGGGCGGCGTCTTGGGCTTCCCGGCCTGGTCGCTGCGTGCCGCCGCGGGGGCCGCCCCGAGCTCGCCGGAGGTCGGCCGCACCGTGCGCACCGTGCTGCTCGTCGTCGTGGTCGGCGTGCTGCTCTATCTCACGGCCCGCTCGCTGCGCGCCCGGCCGGCCCGGCTGGGTGTCGTGCTGATGGTCTGGCCGGCCATCGTGGTGGCGGCCGGCTTCGCCGGGCTGCTCGCAGCGCTGGTGGTGGACACCGGCCTGCAGTCCTTCCCCACTGGCTCGGCCGCCGGCGTCCTGACCGAGATGGGCAACGGCGTGGCTTACGGCTTCTGGGTGGGCTGGCTGCCAGCGGTCCTGGCAGCCCTGCTCGGGCGGCCGCCGGCCGGTATCGTCGCTGGCCATGGGCACCCCGGCTGATCAGGAGGTACGGCTGATCGCCGGTAGGTATCGACTGGCGGACCGGATAGGTCAGGGTGGCATGGGGACCGTCTGGCGTGCCTATGACGAGTTCCTCGGCCGCACCATCGCCATCAAGGAGATCGACCTGCCACGGTTGGCGGAGATCGACCACAACGAGTTGCGGGAGCGCGCCCTGCGCGAGGCCCGGGCGGCCGCCCGGATCACTCATCCCAACGTCGTCACCGTGCACGACGTGGTCGTCGAGGACCAGAACCCGTGGATCGTCATGGCGCTGGTCGACGCCGAGAGCCTGGCCGAAGCGCTGCGGACCACCGGCCCGCTGCCGCCCGCCCGGGTCGCCCGGATCGGCCTGGCCGTCCTCGACGCGCTGACCGCCGCGCACGCCGCCGGGATCGTGCACCGCGACGTCAAGCCCGCCAACGTGCTGCTCGCCCGCGACGGGCGCATCGTGCTCACCGACTTCGGCATCGCCACCCTCGAAGGTGACCCGTCGATGACCACCGCCGGACTCATGCTCGGCGCCCCCGCCTACATCTCGCCGGAGCGCGCCGCCGGCCGCAAGCCCGGGCCGGCATCGGACCTGTGGTCGCTCGGCGCGACCATGTACGCGGCCGTCGAGGGCCGGCCGCCCTACGACCGCGAGTCCCCGATGGCCACCCTGAGCGCGCTGATGTCGGAGGACCCGCCGACGCCCCGGGCGGCGGGGAGCCTGACGCCCGCGCTGGTCGGCCTGCTCCAACGTGAGCCGGCCCGGCGGCCGGACGCGGCGACGACCCGGCGGCTGCTGACCGAAGCGCTGCACGACTCTCCGGAGCAGCGGACCCGGGTGCTGCCCACGCCACCAGCCGAGGGGCCCAGCCCGCGGGTATCGGAGCGGACGCAGGTCGTCGCGCGACCGGACCCGGCGACTCTGCGGGTGCCCATGGCGCCCTCTCCCCAGCAGGCGCGACCGCCGGAGGCCGGATCGGCCGCTGGACTGCCTGGACCACCTGGACCACCGGCTCAGCCGCAACCAGCCGGACCGCCCGGTCCGCCGCCTGCGGTCCGGCCGGCCGGACCGCCTGGACCCTCTGGACCGCCCCGATCGGCCGGATCGCCGCCGCCGCGCTGGTGGGCCACCCAGGTGGCCCTGGCGGGGATGTTGCCGCTGACCGCCCTGCTCGTCGCCCTCGGTGCACCGGGCCTGGCGTTGCGAGTGGGCCGGCACGCGGCATTGCTCCCGCTGGCCCGCATACTCGACTTCGCGTCCTGGTCGGCTCCGAGGCCCGGCTCCATAATGGGGCCGGTAGTGCTCGTCGTCGGCGCCGGCCTGCTGCTCTTCACGTCCGCCCGGTCGACGCGTGGGCAGTCCGGCCTGCTCGGCCTGCTGGTCACCGGCTGGGGCCTCGTGGCGGTCGCCGGCGGTCTGGCCGGCGTGCTGCTGTCGGCGGTGGACCGGGCCCTCGGCCCGAGCGCCCTGGCCGCCACGCCGCGGCTGGCCGGCACCGGTGCTGCCCTGGGCTTCCTGGTCGGCTGGCTCCCCGCCCTTGTCGTCGGTCTGGTCGCCGACCGGCGCCCGCCCGCCCGGCGACCCGATGCCGCGGCCGGCCCACCGGCCCGGCCCGGATATTCTCCGTCTTCACCTACTTATTAGCCGTGCTGCCCACAGCAGCCCGTCCCTGCAGCCCCCGTCCCCCGCAGCCCCCGTACTGAGGAGCCCATCGTGCCGATCGCCACTCCCGAGGTCTACGCCGAGATGCTGGACCGGGCCAAGGCGGGGGAGTACGCCTACCCGGCCATCAACGTCACGTCGTCCCAGACGCTGAACGCCGCCCTGCAGGGCTTTGCCGAGGCCGGCTCGGACGGCATCGTGCAGGTCTCGACCGGCGGGGCGGAATACCTCTCCGGCCAGGCGGTCAAGCACATGGTCACCGGCGCGGTGGCACTCGCGGAGTTCGCGCACGTCGTCGCCGAGTGCTACGACGTGCAGATCGCCCTGCACACCGACCACTGCCCGAAGGACAAGCTCGACACCTATATGCGGCCGCTGGTCAAGATCAGCCAGGAGCGGGTGGCCGCCGGTGGGCAGCCGTTGTTCCAGTCGCACATGTGGGACGGCTCGGCGGTGGAGTTGACCGAGAACATCGCGCTCGCCAAGGAACTGCTCGCCGACTGCGCCCAGGCGCACATCGTCATGGAGATGGAGATCGGCGTCGTCGGCGGCGAGGAGGACGGCGTGGTCGGCGAGATGAACGAGAAGCTCTACACCCACCCCGACGACGCGCTGGCCGTCGCCGAGGCCCTCGGCACCGGGGAGAACGGCCGCTACATCCTCGCTGCGACCTTCGGCAACGTGCACGGCGTCTACAAGCCGGGCAACGTCAAGCTGCGGCCGGAGATCCTCCGGGATATCCAGGAGGCCGTCGGCGCCAAGATCGGCAAGGACAAGCCCTTCGACCTGGTCTTCCACGGCGGCTCCGGATCGGCGCTGGAGGAGATCCGCGAGGCGCTGTCGTACGGCGTGGTCAAGATGAATGTCGACACCGACACGCAATACACCTTCACCCGGCCGGTCGCCGACCACATGTTCGCCAACTACGAAGGCGTGCTCAAGATCGACGGCGAGGTCGGCAACAAGAAGCAGTACGACCCGCGCGCCTGGGGCAAGGCGGCCGAGAAGGCGATGGCCGCCCGGGTGGCGCAGGCCTGCGCCGACCTGCGGTCGGCCGGCACCCATCGTGGCTGAGGGAGATCGCCCGCGCGGCTGCTAGGTTGCCCGCCATGGCGAGGTCCTGGGTCGCTCGGACGACCGTCGCCGGATCGGTGACGGTGACCGGCGTCATCCTGCTGTTCGGCAACCCCTGGTTGACCGAGGCGCTGATCGACCACGATCCGTTCGGGAGGCACCGGACGATCGAGGAGTTGCTGGCCTCGGTCCGCTACGCGAAGTGGGCGGTGCCCGGTATCGAACATTTCGCCTCCACCAAGTTGGCGCTGGTGTTCGACCTGCGGACGATCCTGATCATCGGCCTGACCGTGTTGTTGCTCTGGATCGCCGGACGATCGCTGAAGCTCAGGCCCCGGGGTGGTGGACTGGTACTGGTCGTGTGGAGCGTGGTGATCCTCGCGGCGGCGGCGGCCGCCCTGCTGACCTCCCCATTGCTGCGGGCCACGGTGCCGCGGGGGGCGTACATGCTCACCGTTCCCGGCCACCTGGGCGTGCCGCCCTGGACCTACTTCGCGATGCGCCAGGTCGGCTACGCCGCCGCGTGGGCGTTGCTGGTCGGCTGGCTGCCGGGCCTGGTGGCCGCGCTGGTCACCCACGGACACGACAGCCAGTGGCAGGCCCCCGGCAGGCCCGGCCATGGCCGGCAGGCACCCGGCTGGCAGCAGGCCCCGGGCTGGCAGCCACCCGGTTGGCCGGCCTCGGTGTGGCCGGCCCCCGCGTGGGCCATCCGGCGGTGGACGGCTCGGGTCGTCTGGATGGGGGTGACCACGGTCGGCGAGTTGATATTGCTGCTGGGCAATCCGTGGCTGACCGAGCGGCTGGCCACGGCGGGGGTGACCAATGACGGGACGCGATCGTTCCTCGCGCCGTGGATGCTGCTCGACGCGGTCCGGTTGCCGTCCTGGGAGGTGCCGGGCGTGGGGGCCCACCCGACGCTTCAGGGGATCGCCGCCCGGTATGTGCAGGTGGTGCTCATCCTGTTGGCCGTCGGCGCTGCCCTGTTCCTGTTCGGCAGGTCGATGCGCATCCCGCCCCGGGCGCCGGCGCTGCTGATCGCCGTCTGGGGGACCGTGGCGGTCGCCCTGGCCGTCGCGGCCCTGGTGGCTTCACCGTTGCTCGCCCTGGATCTCGGCGGCCGGCCCGCCGGTCTGGTGCTGTTCGGCCTGCGGCAGGCGTACGCCGGGGCGCTCTACGGCGTCCTGGTCGGCTGGTTGCCGGCCCTGCTTGCCGTGATCGTGGCCGGCCGGCCGCTCAACCGCTCCCTGCTCCCCAGCTCCGCGCACGCAGCCGCGCCGCACCCGGTCGGATACCGAGTGGGCTAGCGAGGGCGTCAGCAGTCCCAGCCAGTGTCGCTGATCCCGTCCAGGAAACCACGCACGACCTCGCGAAACCGCTCCGGCTCGTCGGCAAACACCAGAGGCCCGGAGTTTTCGAAGATCACGCAGCGGCCGTTCCGGACTGCCGCGGCGATGTCCTCCGCCTCCGCCGGGGACCCGGCCGGGTCATGCCGGCCGGCCAGCACCAGCACCGGCTGCGGGACCGAACGCAGCCGGCCGCGAATCGCCTCGGTCGGGGACTCGGCCGCCGAGACGATGGTTGCCAGCGCGGCGCCGGGCGCGTCGCAGGCATGTTGCAGCGCGACGAGGGCACCGGCAGAGTGCCCGAACACCGCATACCGCGTCTCCCCGAGCACCGCGACGAGGCGGGACACGTCGTCGGCCATCGTCTCCAGCGTGCGGGTCGAGGGATGGCAGTCGTGATCGGACCGGCCTTGGCCGCGCTGGTCGACCAGCAACAGCCGGTAGCTGCCGGTCAGCGGGTCGAGGCGATCGCCGAGTTGCTGGTCGTCCTGCTGGGGGCCGCCCTGGTCGTCCTGCTGGCCTCCGCCATGCAGCACGACCACCGGCAACCCGCCGGCCGGGCCACGCTGTTCGACGTACAGCCGGGTGCTGCCGACGTCGACGAGCCGGGCGGTGTTCGTGCCTGCGTGATGGGATTGCATAGACCACACAATGCCCGCCGGGAGGGGCCCTGTCAGGATGGGCGGATGACCACATCTCACGGCAACTTGTTCGGCGAGCCCCCGCAGACCCTGCTGCCCGACGAGTCGGCGGCGCGGGGGGCCCTGACGGCCGCGGTGACCTCTCCCGACGCGGCCGACGTCGCGAGGGTCGCCGAGCAGTTCCCGACCTTCAGCGCGGTATGGGCCGAGCTGGCCGACCGGGCCTTCGCCGCGGGTTCGACCATGGAGTCCTACGCCTATGCCCGCACCGGCTATCACCGCGGGTTGGACGCGCTGCGGCGCAACGGCTGGAAGGGCTACGGCCCGGTGCCTTGGGCACACGAGCCCAACCGTGGCTGGCTGCGGTGCGTCTTCGCACTCGGCCGCGCCGCGACGAAGATCGACGAGACCGACGAGGCGGCGCGGTGCACCCGGTTGCTGCGCGACAGCGACCCGGTCGCCGCCGACGCGATGGCATCCTGAGCCGGCCCACCCACCCATCCGCTATTGCGGTGATCATTGGTGGGCCCTCCCAGCGTGCAAATCTGCATGATCACGGGGCAGAGGGCCGGGTGATGGTCCACAACTCCAGTACGTAGGAGCCGTGGAGCAACCGGGTGGCGAGCAGCCGGTTGCCGGCCAGCCAGGCCCGCGGCACCGAGCGGTCCGGCAGCCGGCACCGAAACCCGGAGGGGGCACTCGGCCCGCACCGTGCGGCCACCGTCGGTCACGTTCACCCACCGCAGCCATTGCGACGTCGGCGGCAGCACTGTGAGGACCCGGCCGCGCGGTCGGAACAGCCGGATCCCCCAGCGGCCGAGGCGCAGCACACCGTCACCGACGCCCTCGACATTCTGGTGCCAGGCAGGTCGTAAGTCCAATGTGGAGGTCCACGACCCGTCCAGTGCGGCGAACGACAACCCCTGGTCACCGGGCATGCCCCACACGCAGCCGGCCGCCCAGTCGACTCCAGTGCTGTGCCACCGCCAGCCCCATCCGCCCAGCGTCGCCGCGTCGGGCCAGCTCAACAGCTCCAAGCGGCCGCCGCGAGAGCGGGCGATGACCCGGTCGCCCTGCGGTGCCACCCCGATCAGCGAACTGCCGGTCGGCACGGAGCGGCGATCGACGAACAGCCCCGCATCGGTACGGCGGAAGGTCATCAGCCGCTTGCCCGCCCTGCCGTCAGGCCGCCATCCCTCGTCGAGGGTGACGAACCCGTCGCCGGTGGCGAACAGCTCTGTGGTCGCGCACTCCTCCCGGTGCAGCACGGTCCCAGTCGGCGCGTCGACAAGGTAGACCCACGGCCCAGCCTCCCAGTCGCCCGACCAGGCGATCGTGCGTCCGGCGCCGTCGACCGCGGCGGTCCCGCCCTCCTCGTGTGCCGGTGCCGACGGGAGGGGAACCCGCCAGACCAGCGCAGCCGTGACCGTCACCGCGCGGCCTCGGGGCAGATGACCGACCAGGCGGCCGGCTCCACCCACCAGGACCGCCGCCCGCGCAGCGTCCCCAGCTTGCCGTCGGCGTTGACCCCGACCTCGACACCGGGTCCACATGAGACGGTGACGGCGCGACCGCGGGCCCGCCGGACGAGGCGGAAGGCCTGCCCGCCCGTCCCGGCGGCACCCCCGCCGCCCGGGCCGAGCACGAAGACATCCAGCAGGCCGTCCCCAGCATCGGCGTCGGGGAAGACCGGCGCGCCGGCGATGCTGGAGCCGTTGCCGATGGCCACCATCATCAGCCGGGACGTGCCGCCGGCCAGCACCTCGTCGTCGACGTTGACGTGCAGTTGCCAGCCGCGCGGAGCGAACACCGCGGCCAGCGCGCCGAGCGGGTAGGCCAGCCTGCCCAGCCGCCCCTTCAGCGAGCCGGCTCGCTCGGCCTCCTCGGCGCCCTTGCCGACGTGCACCGCGTTGACGACGATGCCGCCCCCGCCGTCACTGCGGATCAGGTCGAGCCGGCGCGGCCGCCCGGCGAGTACGACCCGGGCGGCCTCGGCCGGCTCCAGCGGCAGGTCGAGGTACCGGGCGAAATCGTTGCCCGTACCCATCGGTAGCAGACCTATCGGCGCGCCGGCCAGCTCGCCTCGCCGCCAGAGCCGCTGCACGAGCGCGTGCAGGCTTCCCTCGCCGCCGGCCAGCACCAGGCGCCGGGCGGCCAGCCGGTCGAGCGCGGCGTCGAGGACCTCCCGCCCGGCCAGTTCTACCGTCTCGACGGCGCCGTCGCCGGCCAGCACCGCACGTGCGGCAGCGACCGCAGCATGGTGGGCGGGCGGGCCGAGGAGGAGCGTTTCCACGTTCGCTAGCCTGTCACCGTGCCCGCAGTCGTGTTGATCGGTGCCCAGTGGGGCGACGAGGGCAAGGGTAAGGCCACCGACATCCTGGGCAGCCAGGTGCAGTACGTCGTGCGCTATCAGGGCGGCAACAACGCCGGGCACACCGTCGTCACGCCGGAGGGCGAGGCCTACGCCCTGCATCTGATCCCCTCGGGCATCCTCACTCCCGGAGTGGTGCCGGTCATCGGCAACGGCGTCGTCGTCGACCCGGGCGTCCTGCTGGCCGAGATGGCGATGCTGCGGGAGCGGGGAGTGGACACGTCTCGGCTGCTGCTGTCGGCCGATGCGCACCTGATCATGCCGCACCACCGAGCCCTCGACCGGGTCACCGAGCGGTTCCTCGGCAAGGCGCAGATCGGCACCACCGGCCGTGGCATCGGCCCGGCCTACGGCGACAAGGTGGCCCGCGTCGGCATCCGTACCCAGGACCTGCTCGACCCCGGGATCCTGCGCGCCAAGCTGGACGCCGTGCTCAAGGAAAGGAACCAGATCCTGGTCAAGGTCTACAACCGCAAGGCGATCGAGGCCGAGGCGGTGCTGGAGGAATACCTCGGTTACGCCGAGACCCTCCGCTCACACATCGCCGACACGCGGCTGGAGCTTGCCCGCGCCCTCGACCGTGGCGACCTGGTCCTGCTCGAAGGCTCGCAGGGCACCCTGCTCGACGTCGACCACGGCACCTATCCGTTCGTGACGTCGTCGTCGCCGACGGCCGGTGGCGCGGCGGTGGGAGCGGGCATCGGCCCGACCCGGATCACCCGGGTGATCGGGATCCTCAAGGCCTACACGACCCGGGTCGGCTCCGGTCCGTTCCCCACCGAGTTGCTCGACTCCTACGGCGAGCATCTGCGTACGGTGGGCGGCGAGGTGGGCGTCACGACCGGGCGGGACCGGCGGACCGGCTGGTTCGACGCGGTGATCGCGCGGTATGCCACCCGGGTCAACGGGCTCACCGACCTGTTCCTGACGAAGCTCGACGTGTTGTCCGGTCTGGACCGGGTGCCGGTCTGCGTCGCCTACGACGTCGACGGCGAGCGGACGACCGAGATGCCGATGACGCAGACCGGGTTCCACCACGCCAAGCCGGTGTACGAATACCTCGACGGCTGGGCGGAGGACATCTCCAAGTGCCGCGAGTTCGCCGACCTGCCGGCCACCGCGCAGGCCTACGTCCGGACCGTGGAGGAGATGTCGGGCGTCCGGGTGTCGGTCATCGGGGTCGGTCCCGGCCGGGACGAGAACGTCGTGCTGCACGACCTCGTCTGAACTCCGGCCTCAGTCCGCCTCATCGGCGGCGCAGGGTGCCGTCGAAGACTCCGCCGTCGGTGCCGGAGAAGTGCAGCGTCCCGTCGGCACCGAGCGAGAGGTCGATGCCGACCGTCGGGGTGCACCGCGGGTGGCCCTGGACCACGATCCGCTCGGCCAGCCGCACCTGGCCCGACGACGGCACCGACACCAGACGCAGTTGCCCGGAGCAGCCGAGGGTGGGGTAGCGACTGGTGCCGACCACCGAGCCCACCGGGCCACCGGTCAGGTTGACGTTGGCGGTCCAGGTGGTCGAGTGCGGCTGCTGGACGACCCGGCCGGACCAGTCGGCGACGAACGGGCCGGGCAGGTTGGCCGGTGCTGCCTGCGCGGACGGCACCGTCGTGGGAGCCGCCTGGGGCCTGGGGCTGGTCGTGGGCCGGGGCCAGGTGGCGGACAGCACGGCGGAGCCGCCGAACCCCACCGCGAGCAGCCCCGCGACCGCGGCCGCCACCCACCAGAGCACCCGCCTCCGCGGCTTGCCCGGCCGAGATTCGGCGGTCGATTCGGCTCGCAATTCGGGCAGCAATTCGTCCGGCGCGGCTGGCAGCGGTGGGAGCGGCTCGATGACCTGGGTGGTCTCCCTCGGGTGCGGACCGTCGGCGTTGAGCGCGTCGATCAGCAGCCGCTGCGCGGTCGCACCGTCGACCCGCTGGGCGGGGTCACGCCGCAGGAGGCCGTCGAGCAGCGGGACCAGCGGGCCGGCCAGCCGGGGCGGCGCCGGGTCCTCGGTGGCCACCGCCATCAGGGTCGCCATCGGGGTCTCGTAGTCGTACGGCTGCCGCCCCTCGACCGCGCAGTAGAGCGTGGCACCGAGTGACCACAGGTCTGCGGCGGCCCCCGACGCCGCGCCGCGCGCTCGCTCGGGCGCGATGTAGGCCGGGGCGCCGAGTAGCAGGCCGGTGCTCGTCAGCGACGGGTCGCCTTCGAGCGTGGCGATCCCGAAGTCGGTGAGTACGACCCGGCCATCGTGCCCGATCAGCACGTTGCCCGGCTTGACGTCGCGGTGCAGGATCCCGGCGGCATGTGCTGCCCGCAGCGCGTCGAGGAGGGCCAGGCCGATCTCGGCGACCCGGCGCGGCGGTAGCGGGCCGGTGTCCTTGATCAGGTCGGAGAGGCTCTCGGCGGCAAGCAGTTGCATGACGATCCACGGCTGACCGTCCTCTTCGATGACGTCGTGCACGGTCACCGCGTTGGGGTGGGACAGCCGGGCCGCGGCCCTGGCCTCGCGCATCGTGCGCCTGCGCAGGTCGGCTCGGTCGAGCTGCCCGATCTGGGGCAGGATCACCTCCTTGACGGCGACCGTACGGCCGAGCAGGTCGTCGTGCGCGCGCCAGACCACGCCCATCCCGCCCTGGCCGATCTGCGCCAGCAGCCGATAGCGGCCGCCGATCGTGCGCACTCCCTCGGCGGGTGGGCTGTCCATGACGGGGAGGATAGCCGCGCGGCCGGCGTCCCTCGGTCCGGCCCGGTGCGCACGGGTGTTGCGGGGCTGACCGGCCGCGGTGGTGTGGAACGGGAGTAATGAGGCTCTGCTACGGACCGCATGGCTCGGTTGACGAATAGTTGCCCGGGCGGGCAACTGGCCCTTGGGCTTGCTATTCTTGGCACCAACTCTCTGCCCGGTTGCGTCGTTCTTCGCGTCTCGCGTGACGGCATATGACAGGACGGATAGGTGAAAAGGGGCCACCATCACGCTCAGGAACCGGTGGAACAGCATCCCCTTGCTACTCCTTGCGGCACCCGGGCTGCTGGCGTTAACAGCCGTACCGGACCAAACCGTCAGCGTTGCGGGCAGAGTGCTCGGTGGGTGCATCGCGCTTGTTGCTCTCGTGGGTTGTATTCGCGTCGTCCGGATGGGGGCAAAGCTCGAACCTGACCGAGTGGTGGTTCGCGGCTTCTGGTCATCAGTGACGATTCCTCGAAAAGCCATCACCGGAGTGGATCCGAAGGTCGTCGATGACAAGATGTTGGCCTTCGTCTGGGCGCCTATTATCCAGCGGTCCGGTGAATCAGAGCCGGTTGCCCTCACCGGACTTGCCAGATACTCGATGAGCGAGAGCCGGCCGAACAGGCGCGTCTGTCGGCAGTCACAAGTGGTGTCTCAATGGGCGGCCCGAGCTTGACGGACCTATGTCGATGGCCTATGACTGCGTGGAGTGGTATAAGGGCTCTTCGAAGTTGAGGGGGAAGTGACCCTCATGTGACGGTTGCCAGGCGTTGTCGCCTGGTGCAGGCGTACCGTACCCGGCGTCGCTGGTTGTCGAGGTTGCGGAACCCGAACGCCACGCGGGCGGCGTCTTTGAT
>JBBRYN010000046.1:0-29500 GCA_038237645.1 Mycobacteriales bacterium | reverse complement strand
CCGTCCGCTATCCGAAAGCTGCGTAACTATGCCAAGAAGATCATCGGTAAGCCGTGTGCGGGAAAACCGCACGCACGGTTTGAAAGGGGGATGGGGAAACAGGGCCGCAACGCGGCTCCTGCGCCCCTGACCACCAATGTCAGCTCCAGGACGGCAGTCGGGGACCCATGCATGCGCTTCCGGCGACGCTCGGCGTGATGGCAGCGATTGAGGCCAGCTCCCGCCGGGTGAGTCCCGCGGTACGACGACAGCTGCTGTGCCTCGCGTCACGTGGAGCCGAGTTCGCCGGCTGGTTGTACCGCGATGGGGCGGATATCGCTCAAGCCACGTACTGGTACGACCGCGCGGCCGAGTGGGCACAGGCGGCAGGCAGCGGCACCCTTCAGGTCTTCGTACTGTTGCGTCGGTCGCAACTGGCCTACGACGTGCGCGATGGAATCCGGATGCTGACGCTGGCACAAGCTGCGCAGGCGGGCCCCTGGCACCTTCCGATCCGACTCCGGGCCGAGGTCCTCCAGCAGGAGGCGCTTGGCCTGGCGATGACAGGGGAGGCGCCTGAGGTTTCCCGATGGTTGGACGACGCCGACGAATTGTTCGCCCGCAGCCAGCCGGACGATGAAGCCAATCTTTTGTTCGGCGCCCCGTTCACAGACGCTACAAGGAAACTTCGCGCCGGGGTCTGCTTCACCGAGGCCGGTCAACCGGTCCGGGCAGCAGCGCTATTCGGCGAAGTTATAGCCAGCGGCAGTCTTTCGAGAAGGGACGAGGGCTATTTCAAGGCACGCCGCTCTACCGCACTTGCGTTATGCGGCGAGCCGGACGAGGCCGCTGAGATTGCCCTCGCGTCGGTGGACGTAGCCATCGAAACCAACTCGCGGCGCACGCTAAGAGTGCTCGGGTACGTCGCCGGGCTCCTCAGGCCTTGGAGCGCCCGTCCCGCCGTACGTGCCCTGAACGAGGCGGTGGGCGGCTAGCTTGTAGCGCGATCGGAGGCGATCCAAGCGGTGACCTGACGGATTACCGTGGCCTGCCAAGCTTGGCTCTGCGGGTTGAGATACCCGGGATCGTCATGTACGGCGAACCCATGCTGCGCTCCCTCGATCTCCAGGAACCGGTGCTCGGCCCGGAAGAAGGGGAGATGTGCCCGCGTCGACTCGATCGGTACCAGGGTGTCTCCGGTCCCGTGCACGAGGAGGGTCGGTGCGGTGATGTCCCCGATGGCGTCGTGGAGGTTGAACCAGAACACTTCGTTGAAGATTGCCCGCCCGTGCCGAAGCTGCGGGGAGAACGCCAAGTAGCCCTGCTCGGTCAGCTCGGATGCAGCTTCGGGCGTCAGGTGGTCATTCACCCAGAACGACGTGTTGTCGATGGTCCGGCGCTTGTAGTTGAGCTGTGGGTTGAGAAGCACTAACCGCGCGATTTCCGGCGAGCGTCTTGCCGCGTAGTAGGCGCAGATCCCTCCACCGAAGCTGGCCCCTAGCAGGCTCACCGTCTCCGTATCAGTCGCGTCTCGGACGTGGGCGAGCGCCACCTGAATGTCGTTGAGCACGGCTGCCAGCGTCAGGTCCTCCATCCGGCCCTCGCTCTCACCGTGACCGCGCAGATCGAAGCGCAGGGACGCTACTCCAGACTCGGCCAGGCCGACCGCCAGTCTCGTGAAGAACCCGCCCTCCTCACGAGTCACGCCGCCGCCGTGGACCAACACCACCGCCCCGGTTGTTTGAGGTGGTTTGCGCAGCGTGCCAGCCAGCCGGAGTCCGTCCAGGCTGCGGAGGGTCACTGCTCCTTCTGCGACTACCACGAATGGCTCCAGATCTGTGTCACTTGCAGACAGTGGCGGCCAGCGGGGCTGTGCGCCCTGCCTCGTGCACTAACATGATTGACGGCAGGTCGCCGGCCTGAGGCCCAACGACGCGGTCTCAGGACCGAAAGAGTAGTGCGTGGTAGTCATCGGAGTTCGCGACTGCGAGCTGATGGAGAGCGCCAGGGTCCTTCACGTGCAGACGCAGGCTCGCACCGGATGGGCAGGTTGCATCTGCACCGCGGTCTGCACCAGGAAGCTCTGAGGTTCTTCCAACTCGGGCAGATTGCAGCGCAGGACTCGGGCTGCGAGCTGACTGTGGCGATGCTGTGCGCCAACGAAGCCTGGGCCTATGGCTCCATAGACGACGAACAGCAGGCGCTGAAGTCCATCGGCCGGGCGCAAGACGAATTTGCTCGCGCAGATCCGGCGGCGGCCCAACCCTGGGTGAGGTTCTTCGAGGAAGCCGACCTGTACGCCCTGATGGGTATGGCTCGCCTCGAACGCGGGGTGCGGCGGAAGGCTGGGTTGGCGTCCGCCATCGACAGCCTCGTCCGTAGCTTGGGGCTTCGCGGGTCAGACATGGCGCGGAGCCGCGCCTTCGAGCTGACCGCATTGGCAACGGCGCAGCTCCTCGACGGCTCGTCGACGGAGGGGATGGCTGCGGGTCACTTGGCAGTTGATCTGGCTGCGAGTCTGCGCTCCAGGCGAATCGCGGACCGCCTGGCGTCCCTCCAAGCAGCGGCGGAGCAGGCCTCGAATCTTGCGGATGGCCGAGATCTCGCAGCACGGATCGTCAAACTGCGAGCGGCATGAGTGCTGCCGCCGGACAGTTCGACGGCCCGCTGACGCGCGACACGTTGGAAGCACTTCTCGCGCAGATGTGTCGCAACGTGGGTCTGAACCCGCGGGGCGCGGAGCTGATCAAGTTCACGAACAATGCGGTCTTCCGACTGCAGTACGACGCGGTTGTCGTTCGGATCGCCGGATCGGCGGTGGCACGCAGTCGCATCGAGAAGGTCGTGGCGGTGGCCCGGTGGCTCGCCGAACACGACCTTCCTGCAGTCCGGCTCTTGCCGAACACCGAACAGCCACTCGCGGTAGGGAGGCATTCCGCAACTCTGTGGCGAGCCGTTCCAGCCGTCGGCTCACCTCCGACGGTGCGGGACTTGGCCGAGATCTTACTTCGCTGGCACGGGCTACCGAGCCCGTGCGACGCGCTGCCCGCGTGGAGTCCCTTCGAGGAGATACGACAGCGGCTGGCCGAGGCGGAGGCCATTGATGCGGCGACCCTCACGTACTTGACGGACGAATGCAATCGTGTCGAATCCGCAGTGGTCGACCTGCGGTACGTCTTGCCCGCCGGTCCCATCCATGGTGATGCCTACCTTGGCAACATGATTCCGGGTGCCGCCGGCCCGGTGATCTGCGACTTCGACTCCACGAGTCACGGGCCACGGGAGTGGGACTTGATCCCCGTGGCGGTGGGTCAACGGCGCTTCGACTACGGCGGGGACCTGCAAGCCCCACTCGCCGCGGCGTACGGGTTCGACGTCACCGACTGGGACGGCTTTCCCGTGCTGCGTCGCGTGCGCGAGTTGAAGCTCGTGACGAGCGTGCTGCCGATACTGAACAGCAACCCGACCATCCGAGCGCAGTGGTCGCACCGCATGGAGACGTATCGCCGCGACGATCTTTGTGCGAAGTGGACGCCCTATAGGTAGGCAGCCCGCCGCGATCAAGGTCCCGGACTTTCATCAGATCAGACCGTCCTGGTCCCGGGAGCGATTCGCTCGTGAGGTTGTCAGCAATCGAGATGCGGGCGCTCGGTGCTCCGCGGCTATGCTGCAGGTTCCCCTCCGAGTACGGGTGCCGGTCGCCGGGCGTTCACCCAGATGGAACAGCGCCGGCGGCGCTACGCTGCTGTGTTGTGCAGGAGACGCGCCTCGACACTGCTCGGATCCGGGCGGCTCGGCGGTTGATCGATCCGATTTTTCTCGACACTCCGCTGTACCGCTGCGAGGCGCTGGAGCCCGACCTCGGGTGCACGGTGAGCATCAAGCTCGAAACGGCGAACCCGGTCCGCAGCTTCAAGGCCCGCGGCACCGAGATAGTCGCGAGCCTGCTCGCCGACGATGGCTCGGGAGCCGTGGTGTGCGCCAGCGCGGGCAACCTCGGCCAAGCCCTCGCCTGGTCCGGTCGCGGCCGGGGGCTCGACGTCACCGTTGTGGCATCGCGCTCTGCGCCTGCGGCCAAGCTTGATCGCATCCGCGCACTGGACGCCCGGCTGGAGCTGGTGGACGGTGACTTCGACCTGGCTCGCGAGCGGGCGGTGGACCTCGCGCGCAACGACGGCATCCGGCTGGTCGAAGACAGCCTGGACATCGAGACCTGCGAGGGCGCGGCGACCATCGGCCTGGAGCTGATGGACACCGTGCCGTCGTTCGACGCCATCCTGATTGCGCTCGGCGGCGGGGCGCTGGCCACCGGTGTGGGTCATGTGGTGAAAGCCCGGGCGCGCGAAGTCGAGGTGATCTGCATCCAGCCGCTGGGCGCACCCGCGATGACGCACTCGTGGCGCCAACGGCGGGTCATCACCACCGACTCGACCGACACCATCGCTGACGGCGTCGCCGGCCGGCGTCCCATCCCGGCCGTCCTGGACGACCTCCTCGTGGTCGCTGACGACGCCGTCCTGGTCCAGGAGGCGTCGATCATCGCCGGTATGCGGATGCTCCTCGACCACGCCGGCCTCGTCGTGGAACCGTCGGCCGCGCTCGGCATCGCGGCGATCCTCGAAGACCGCGACCGCTTCGCCGGCCGACACGTAGTCACCATCGTGTGCGGCAGCAATGTCGACATGGACGCCTATCGCCGCTGGGTCGGTGCGGTTCCCATCCACAGGTCCAAACGCGACAGTAGTCACCGCGGCGTCCACTCAGAGTGACAAGATGATTCGCTCCACGACCTGCTGCGGCTCGGATTCCCACTCGGTGGCGAGTACCTGCACGACCCGCCACCCGGCCGACTCGAGGGCGGCGGGTTGGGTGACCCGCCGCTCGTCGAGAGGCTGACCGGCCAGCCGCCGACTGTGGTCGACGAGGATCGCGGTCGCCAAGGCATCCGCTTCCGGCCGCCGGATCGCCAGGTCGCAGCGGAACACCGACTGTCCCGCGTTGGCGATCACCTCGAACCCGCGCGCCCGGAGAGCCTCGGCTATCTGGGACACGATCCGGCGTCTCTCCGCCGGCGTCCTGCGTGCTGCCCTCGCGCTTGCGCAGGCCGGCCAGGACGCCGGCGGCGGCGGCCACGTCGCCGTTGGAGATCGATTCGGCGTAGTGCAGGAAGTTCTTCAGCGTGTTGGCGCCGTCGTTGTAGACGTTGGTGATGGCGGCGTGATCGATGCTCGAGACCACCACCATGTGATGCCGCGAGCGGCTGAAGATCACGTTGAGCCGCTTCTCTCCACCGGCGTTGTTGATCGGGCCGAAGTTCATTCGCATCCGGCCGTCGGGCCCGGCGGCGTAGCAGACGCTCATGACGATGAGGTCACGCTCGTCGCCCTGGACGTTCTCCAGGTTCTTGACGAACAAGCCGATCGCCTGGCCGTCCTCCTCGCGGTTGAGCTCGGCCTCGTAGCGGCGGGCGAAGTCGGGGTCCTCGCCGCTGAGCCGCTCCAGGGCGCGTTCGATCTCGCTCTCTTGCGCCTCGGAGAAGGCGACGACGCCGATGGTGCGGCCGGTCTCGCGGACCAGGACCTCGCGTACGAGGTGGGCGATCCAGGTGGCCTCCTGCGGGTTGGTGCGCTGGATGTAGAGGCCGTCGAGAACCCGCAGGTAGCTGATGCTGCGGTCGAGCAGGCCGTCGACGGACTCGCGCACGTCACGGGGATCGGGTCGCTCGCCGATGGAATACTCCAGCGGGCGGGCACGTACGTGGTTCAGCGCCCGGTCCGGGATGGTGGCCAGGCGGCCGTCGTAGAACGCTGCGTTGCTGAACTGGATCAGCGCCTCGGAGCGGCTCCGGTAGTGCCACGTCAGCATGGTCGACGGCAGTCGCACCGAGCCGACGGCAAGGAAGCTGTCGGCGTCGAGCACCACGCCGACCTGAACCGCCTCCGCCTCGTCGGTGCGGTCCGAACCGGACTCCTCCGTCGCGCCGTCCATGGCGATCGAGTCGGGCGGCCGGGCCTGGAAATACTGAGTGGGCGGCAACTGCATCCGGTCGCCGACGACGATGACCTGGCGGCCGCGGTACAGCGCCGGGACCGCCTCCTCCACGGGCACTTGGCTCGCCTCGTCGAAGATCACGACGTCGAACACCGACTCCAGCGGCAGCGTGTCCGACAGCGACGGCGGGCTCATCAGCCAGACGGGGCGCATCGCCGAGACCACGGCGCCGGCGTCGCCAGAGGCGAGCTGCCGGATCGATTTGTACGCCTTGACCTTGCCGAACTCATGCTCGAGCTCGCGCCGTCCCGTGGCCCAGGTCTTCTTGCGGTCCCGGTCGGCTGGGTTCATCCCGCTGACGCTGCGCTGCGAGTGCGCCACGGACTCGGCGAACCGCTCTCGAAGCCGGGCCTTGACGACCTCGGCGTTGGCCCGTTGCAAGGCCGGCAGCCGCTCGCTGATCGCCGTGAGCAGGTCGGCAAGGCGGCCACCGTCGACCCGGTCGAGGGCGGGGGCGCCGGCCCTGGCGTCGCGCATGGATGCGGCGACCACCGCGTACTCCAGCTGGTCCGGTGTGGCCGCCAGGCGGCGCAGAACCGGCAGGATCGCCGGGCCGCCCGGCGTCTGAGCCAGATCGCGCAGGGCCGGCCCTGCGGCGCGGACTTGCGCCCGACCCGCCGGCCCGGCGAGCGCGCTCAACTCCTGCCCCAGCTGTCGCAGTGGCAGCTCGCCGGTCCCGGCGACGAGTCCGGCCAGGGCAGCGCGGGCCGCCGGCAGGTCCCCGGCCAGCCCGTCGAGAGCGTCCAGCGCCTCGTGGCCGGTGATGCGCCCGCGCCAGCGGCCCAGGAGCCCGGTGTGGCGGCGGATGGCGGCGATGCTCCTGACGAGCCCAGCGACGTCGGCGTGCCCCCACCGCTGTCGGGACTGCGCCGCGAAGGCGCCGACCTCGGCGGCGGTGTCGTAGCGCGCGACGAGCAGTTGCAGTGCCTGGGTCGCCGAGGGCTTCATCTCCCGGTCACCGGCGGCGAAGCGGGTGGCGATCAGCCGCCGGACGTGCCGCCAGTCGGCGTTGAGGAGCCGCAACGGCGAACGCTCCCGACGCTGAGCGACCTCCAGGGCGCTGCGTGCGTCGTCGGCGGCCAGCGGCTCGCGCCAGCCGGCCGCCGCCTGGTCGGCCGCGGCCGCCACCTGGTCGAGGTGCAGCGACTGATCCCGGTCAGCCCGCAGTTGCGCGGCGGCGGGTGCGGCGGTCACCAGCACCTCACCGAGGCCGCGGTGCGCCAGCGGGCCCAGCACGGTGTGCATCGCGACGATCTCGGTGACGTGGTCCTCGCTGAGCCCCTCGACATCCGGTGCGGGGGCGACGGCGGAGAGGCCGGCCAGGACGGCGTCGATCGCCTGCCTGGCCGACTCGGCGCGCTCGGCGACGGCGGCGTCGGCTCGCGGTTCGTGGAGAACGGCTGGGTCGAGCAGCCGCAGCGGGCTGCGCGCGAGGATCGGCTCGCCACCGCCGCGTGCCAGCGCCGCCACGACAGCGTCGACCGCGGGGCGGGCCGCCAGCCAGTCGCCCGGTGGGGGCAGCAGGCGCTGCTCGGCTGGGGTCAGATCGTCGCCCCACCGGGCACTACGCAGCGCGATCAGCCGCTCCAGCGTGGTCAGGACGGTCACACCGGAGCGGGTGGCGGCCAGCGCGTGCTCGTAGGCGACGACCTCGTCGAGGCCGGTGGACATCTCCGCGATGAGGCTGGTGCGGCGGGCCTCGACCGCGTCGAGCGGCTCGTCGGCGGCCAGCCACCGCTCGTACGTCTCGCGCAGCCCGTGCACGAACGCCTTCTTGTCCTGCTGGCTGTCGTGGACCAGCGTGCAGATGTCGTCGAGGCCCTGCGCGCGCAACCGCGCGTGCACGACGTCGAGCGCGGCGCGCTTCTGGCAGACGAACAGCACACGCTTGCCGCGCGCGACGAAGTCGGCGACGAGGTTCGTGATCGTCTGTGATTTCCCGGTGCCCGGTGGTCCCTGGATCACGAAGTTGTCGTCGGCGCGGGCCTGGGAGAGCGCGGTCACCTGTGACCCGTCGGCGGGGACGACCAGGTAGCGCTCGGCGAGCGGGATCGCCTCGCCGGGTCCCGGGACGTCGCGCGGCGCGGCGGAGAACATCTCGTCGAAGGCCGGGTTGGGCCTCGGCTCGGCGGCCAGGGCGTCGTAGTCGCGGACCAGGCTCAGCGTCCGGTAGTTGAAGTTGGCGAGGGTCACCGAGCACAGGTCCAGGTCCCAGGCATAAGGATTGGAGTCGCCCTCGGCCCGCAACGTGTACATGTCCCGCTCGACAACACCGTCCGCGGCGATCGCCTGGCGCGGCGCGGGCCGGTCACCGAGCTCGGCCTACAGCGGCAACGGCCTGCGCTCGATGCGGTCGCGGAAGATCTGGATGCCCAGCGGTGCCCAGCCGGGGCGTAGGTAGCTGTAGGCGTACTGACGGCGACCGATCGCCGGGCGCGACGTTGCACGCCGCCGCCGGTAGGACTGCATGGCCACAAGGGCCCGATGCCTGACGATTTCGATCCGTGGCTTGTCGACGGTCGTGACACTCAGGCCGGGCTGAGTCGCCTGCGCCTGGCTCTGGACTGCCAGCCGAAGGCTCTCGATCGACTGCGGATCGGCGAGGTCGACAGCTTCGGGCAACGTGAACCCGTAAAGGTCGTCGAGCTGGTGGCGCAGCACCGGGTTGATCTCCGCCTGGCTGTCGGTCAGCTGGAGACGGTACGAGTCGCGTACGCCGCGCTGCTTGGACAGTGTCGCCGGGGCGAGAACCAGCGGGGAGAAGATCGGGGTTGCCGGATCGTCCTTGAGGTTGTGCCAGCGCAGGAAAGCGACAACGAGGCGGAGCTGGTCCTGGCCGTATTCAGCCCGATCGCGCCGGGCCGTGGAGATGAGGGCATCGAGGGCCGCGGAGGCGTAGGGGGCGTCGTCCCAGCGCACGACGGATCCGACGTCGACGGCCTTGCCCTCCACCAGTCGCTTTGCTGCCGGACCGCCCCAGGTGAACAGCTGGGAGGGCCGGATGTTGCCGACGTCGAGCACGAGGGGTACTGATGCCTCGGTCAGATTGAGGCTGCGCTGGCTGCGGCGGAAGTGCAGCAGCAGGTTGCGCCGCGAGACGTCGAAGAGCCGGTCGCGCAGGTGGGTGAGGACCGCGGCCCGCCGATCGGCGCGGCCGGCCGCCACGCCGACGACCCGGTCGAGGTCGAAGTCCTCCGGCTGGTCGCGGTAGGTCTCCAGCCGGGAGATCAGGCCGTGCAGGTCCTGGGCCCGCTGCCGGCGGTCCGGGGCGATCATCGAGCTGGCGACCGCCGCAAGCACCGGGTGCAGCCGGGGATTCACGGCGAAGAGGTTGCGGTGATGACGGCCGAGCTGATCGGCGTCGTCGGTCTCGGCGAGGTCGAGCCCGCAGGCGAGCGCGGTGAAGAGTTCGCCGAGGCTGGCGATGTCGGTGAGCTCGTCGTGGTGGCCGATCAGGTGCTCCCAGCGCTGCCACCCGGCGACGATCACCATGCCCGGCCCGCTCGGCTCGGCGGTCCGCAACGGTTGTGGGTCGCCGGACCCGCTGAGATCCCGCTCGACCGTCGCACCCGTGCGCACCTCGAGCGCCGACGAGGCGGCCCGCTCCATCGCCGCCACCGCGCTGCGATTCCGCTGTGGTGGTCCGGCTGCGCTGAGGTCGGCGCTGACCGGATCGCCGCCGTCGGCGCGCAGCAGACCGAGCCCGCGCAGCGGCGCCACCCGGCCGGTCTCGTGCAGAGCCTGCACACTGCGGAACAGCGGCAGCAGCAGGGCAAGCACGTCATCGACGGGGAGCCCGCCGCGCGTCACCGCGCGGTCGATCAGCTCGCGCATCAGCCGGCGGTCCCGCCGCTTGCCTGACGGGTCGCGGTGATCTCTGCCGCGCGGGCCAGCACCTTGGTCTGAGCCCGCTCACCGAGGTCGAGGTCGGCGCCGACCATCCGTTCCACGTCGCGGCCCAAGCCGATCTGCCGGGCAAGGGCGATGACCCTACTCAGGACGTCGTTGCCCGCGTCCGCGTCGGCGGTGGCGAAGTCGATGAGTACGGCGGCGAGATACCGGCGCGTCTCTGCCGAGACCATCCCGGCGTCGAAGACCCGCGGAACGGTCACCCGGCTCGCGCCGGTGACCCCGTACTGCTGGGCCAGCTCTACGGAGTCTTCGCTGCGGAGGGCATCGTCAGCCAGGAGGGTGACCACGAGGTCCCGGCTGATCGCGGCCAGCTGGTCCTGCCCGAGCAGGTCGAGCGATCCCAGGTCGAGTTGCGGCGCGAGTGCCAGGGCGACGTCCGCTTCGGATTCTGCGGCCCGCTCTACCCACTGCTGCAGTGCCCAAGCTCGGAGCACCGTCTCCGGATGGGTGCTGCCTGAGCTCGGCGTGCTGTAGTCGACCTCGGCGGCCTGGCGGAGGTAGGCATCCGCGTCGACCTTCGCCAGCCCGGTGGTCATCTTGAGCAAGCCGCGGACCGTCGCGGACAGCGATCCGCAGGCCTGCAGCGCGCCGCGATCGGCGAACAGTTCGGTCGCCAGCCGGAAGCGCCGGGCCGTCTCGAGGTATTCAGACGGTGTACGGGCATCGCTGTCGGCGGCAGCGAGCAGCCGTGCCGCTGCCAGGAAGCGGCCGCCTTCCATGCCCCACAGTTGGTGATGGGCCAGCTCATGGCCCGCCACGGCGCACAACTCGTCGCCGTCCAGCAGGTTCAGGGTGTTGCCGCTCATCAGCAGCACGGCCCGCTCGGGGACGTAGATCAGTTCTGCGTTGTCGGCCTGGCCGCCCTCGTCGGCGTAGACCTCCACCGGCACGTCGAGGCCCAGCGCGTCGGCTGCGCGTTGGGCCGCCGCGTGTACGTCGGAATGCCCTGCGGTATCCAGCCGGTAGGTCTGCCGGAGCAGCAGTTGGTCGAGTTCGGGCGAGCTCGCTGGGGGAACTGACCCCAAAGAGGCGAAGGCCTTCGAGTTTTCCTGCTCCAGGATGGCGGCCACCGCGTAGTGGTAGGGAAGCGGTCGCACCCCGACTGTCACGCCTGCACCCCGGAAGCTCGCTCGAAAGGGCCAATCTACCCGGGCGGGAGGCAGGGCACCCTGGAGATCAGCGACCCGAGCCCCTGTTGGGCAGCGGTCAGTCGTGGATGGGAGGGCCGGCTCACGTGTGACTCTCGGTCATCGGCGCTCACCTTCGGGATGTATGACCAGCAGCCGGGCGCCCGCCTCCACCTCGATGATCGTTGTCCGCATGCGATAGCCGTACGGCTGCCGGGACAGGTGACCGGGGGAGAGCACGATCACGGCCTCGGCGTCGCTTCGGCGCAGAGCATCCATCAGCGCGCAGAACGCCGACCGGCCTTGCCGCTCGTCCGGAGCGTCATACGGATCGGTGTAGACCTCGGCCAGCGTCAGCCCCTCATCGTCGGCGAAACGACGGATGTCCTCGACGAGTCCGGTATGGACCTCGACAGAATCGCCCGGCTGTACCCGGAGATAGCCGAACGCCAACGGCCGCACCATCGTCCACCCCTTCCACCATTTCTGAAGACGTGGGCAAGCGTCCGGGGCGACACGACGTTCGGGCCAACAGCGGCGTGTTGTACAACGCAGAGTTGTGGGCACCGCCATGACGTCACCGCCATGACGTCAGCGTCAGGGCAGGAGTTCGTGCCGTCTTCGCCAAGCCAACTCGAGCAACGCAGCACCCGCAGCCTGCGTGCGTTCCCGACGTGCAAATCGGGATACGTTGGTCCGCGTGAACTTCACGCCTTGACGTGCCGGGGCTACCAATTCGCCCTCGCTGTTGCTGGCAACCAGATCGCTGAAGAGTTCGTCAAAGGTGCGTGCCTCGATCGTCACGACCACCAGCAGGTCGGTGGCGAATGTCAAGGGATCACAGCCGAGGCCAGCCACATGGACACGAATCGCGCCGCTGTCGCGTGCTGCGAGCAGCCTCTTGGCAAACGGCCATGCTTCGTAGTCGATGGGAGCTCGCTCGCTGTCGTAGTCCTCCGGCGCGCCGAGCAGTTCTTCGGCAAACTCCCTGGTGAGGTTGCGCCACAGGTCGAAGTCGTTGCGTTCGTTCCATTCGGCGCTTCCGGACGGCTGAAAGATCCCGACGGGCAGCACCTGGTACAAGCCACCGGCGTGGCCGACCCTGGTCGCATCTCGCCGGTGCATCAGGAAGCTCGCGTCGCCGGTCCCCTGGTCGACCCGGAGCGTGAGCGCGCTGATCGCCAGGTTGGCCGGGCGGCGGGACAGGTCCCAGGGCGCACCGATCGCCTCGCGCAATGGCTTCGGGCCTCCCATCAGCACCGAGGCCGCATACTCGTGGGCGCACGCCTCCCCGATGTCCACGCCATCGAAGTATCGGCCGCGACCGAACGCCATGCGACCGGCCGTCACGCCGAGATCGGCGTCGAGCAGGCGGTACGTCGGCCGATTCTCGAATGCCGCCGGCGGCGAGAGGTCCGCGACCACGGCGGAGTAGCTCGGATATCTCGTGCCGTCGGGTCGGGTGGGAAGGGCGACTTCCGACAGCGCGTCGACCACGTCGCCATCCGTCGCACGGGAGTGGTGGTCCGGGGACATCACCAGCTCAACCGTGCCCAGCTCCAGCGGCTGCTCGGGCAGCCAACGCACGTCGGCCAGCAGCGCAGTGTCGCTGACCCGGCGCTCCCAGGGGTAGCCCTCGGCAGCCGCCAACGCCAGCTCGAACCGGTGCTCGAGCAGATGACTCCGGACGGTCAACCATGCCTGTTGGCTGTCCGTGAGTGTGTGCGACCGCTCGCCCGTCATGGCCCGGCCTCAGACACCCAGCAGGACATCGCGATGCTGCCAGGCCAAGGCGAGGCAAGCCGCGCCGGGCGATGCCATCGGCTCGGTCGTCAGCAGCCGCTCGACCGCCGATCGGGTGAACGGCACTCCTGCGGCGGCCCGACCGTCACCCACCGCCACGATCTCACCCTCGTCGTTGTAACGGACCGCCTCGCCGAACAGCCGGCTGAAGACGTCGTCATCGATGACCACCACGGTCAGGATCGTTGCCGCCAGGGTCAACGCATCGAGGCCCAACCCCAACAGGAACGCGGAGACGCGCCCGTGGCGTTGAGCGACCTTCAAGTCCTGGAACAGCTGCCAGCCCTCGTAGTCGATCGGCGCCGACCGGGTGCCGTCATGCTCGGGCTCCGCCAGCACCTCCTCTGCGAACTCTCGGACGATGTTCTTCCACAGATCGAAGTCATGGCGCCGGTCCCACAGGGCAACGCTCGACGGCTGAAACTCGCCGGCCGGCACGACGTCGTACATGCCGCCGGCAGTCGCGACCTTGGCCGGGTCCCGCCAGTGCAGCAGAAATGACGCCTCTGCCGGCCAACGACGCAGCCGGATGGTGAGTGTGGTGATCGCCGGCATGACGGCACGGCGAGCCGGGTCGAAGGGGTCACCGACAAGCTCGCGAAACGGGAGAGCGTCCTTGAGCATCTCGACCGCGGCTGGCAATCCGCCGCTGCGTGCGAGGCACGCCAGCGCCATCTCGTGGCCGAGCGCTTCGGAGACATCCAGTTTGTCGAAGTACGTTGACATGCCGAATCCCAGGGACCGGCGGTCGAGGTCGACACGCAGGAGTCGATAGCCGGGACGCGACTCGAACAGCTGTGGGGGATCGATCCGCCTGATGGCGGCCGTGTAGCGATCGTCGTGCATGCCCGGCGAGCGCAGCGGCCGGACCGGCAACGTCGCCGGCTCCGACCCGTCGACTTTGACCGGCCGCGGCAGGTCGTCCAGTTCCAGTGCGAGCGATCGCATGTCCAGCGGTAGGGAAGGGATCCACCGAGGCTCCGCGATCAGCGTCGTCCCCGGGATCTGCTGCTGTGCCGGATACAGCCGTACGGCCAGCCGGGCCAGGTCCGCGCGATGCTGGTTGAGCCACCGGCGCTCCGCCCGCCAGCGCGCCGTACTGGAGGCGACGTCCGGGTCCGCGGTTACGCGGATCCGCGCCTGCGGCGCCAGACCCATGTCCTGGGCGGCAACGCCCAACTCGGCGACGATGAGACGACGCTGAGCCACCGACAGCGGACGCTTCCCCAGTTCGATCTGGCTGAGGTGCTGCTGAGTCATACCAAGGGCTGCTGCCACCGACTCCTGACTCTTGCCGGTGAGCAGACGCCAGTGCCGAAGCCGGCTGCCCGCGTCGTCACTGACCGGGCGAGCGGGACGTTCCAACCAGGGGGTGTCAGAAGCCATCCGGGCACGGCGCTGCACGCTCACGTGTTCTGGTCCGGCCACCAGCAATGGCTCCCCGATTTGCGGCCTGCTCGGCCGAGGGCTGACAGCCGAACGCCGCTGTCAGTGCCCGCGTTGCGTATCGACCAATCTCGCGGAGTCAGGTTACTCAGCTTGAGGCCGGTGGCTACGGTCGAAGGCGGCCAGGGGATCAGCGACGCGATGAGCCTGCTCCTCGACTGCTCGGACAGGGTCTGTGTCATCGCGTCCGGACGCATATGCGTCATCGACCGGCCGCGGCATGGCTTGTCCACGCCGCCCGCCTACCTGCCGATGGCCCGCTGGGTCTTGGCGAGCGCGAACGCGCCGAAGTTCGGCGCGATGACTTCAAGGGGCTTGCCTGCAGTGACCCATGGTGGCAGAAAGACCACCACCTGTCCCTCACCGTCCTGGTCGAGACTCGCGGTGTCCAGCACGTACATCCCGCCCATACCGTCTTCCTGCAGGACGATCATGGTGGCGGGCATGTCCGCATCTTCACGGTCCTTGAGCGTGACGAACACAGTGCCGGCAAACTCGGTTGCGCCATCGTGCCGCCACACCCCGTAAAACTCCTCGCTCTCGATATCGCATCCATTGAGCTCTTCAAGGAAATGGCGGTAGGAAGGCGGGAAGGTGAGGCCGAGCACGTCCTGCGCCTCTTCGACGAGCTCGGGTGGGCAGCCCTCCTCGTGGACGTTGACGACACCGTCGTGGTCGCGCACGATCTTGATGAATTGGCCGACGTCGTCCAGCGCGCTCATCTCGTGTCTCCGTCCTTGGCTGGGTCGGGATCCACCTGTCGGGGGATCCCGCTGGCCCGATCCTGTCAAGTCTGATTCGGTGCTCGATACCTCGACGGAAGCGGCCGACCGCAGGAAACCCTGCCGAGCTACCCAGAGGGTCGCCCCTAGACTCCTGAGTGTGCCGATTACCCGCGACGAAGTCGCGCACCTCGCTCAGCTGGCCAGGCTGGCCGTCACCGACGAGGAGCTCGACGTTTTCGCCGGTCAGCTCGACGTGATCCTAGCGGCGGTGGCCCGGGTGGGGGAGGTGGCCGCCGACGACATCGCGCCCATGACCCATGCTGTTCCGCTGACCAACGTGCTGCGGCCAGACGTGATCACCCCGTCGTTGCCTCGCGAGCAGGCGCTGGCCGCGGCGCCGGCCACGGAGGGTGGCCGGTTCCGGGTGCCGCAGATCCTCGAGGACGAGCAGTGACGGAGTTGACCCGGCTGACCGCCGCGGCAACGGCCGAGGCGGTTGCCGCCGGGACGGTCTCCGCCGTCGACGTCACTGAGGCCCATCTGGCCCGCATCGCCGCCGTCGACTACCGGCTGCACGCGTTCCTGCAGGTCGATGCCGAGGGGGCACTGCAAGCCGCGCGAGCCGTCGACGCGGCTCGCGCGAACGGCGACCGGCTCGGTGCCCTGGCCGGTGTGCCGCTCGCCCTCAAGGACGTCGTGGTCACCAAGGACCTGGAGACGACCAGCGGCTCGGCGATCCTCAAGGGCTGGATCCCGCCGTACGACGCCACGATCACCCGCCGGCTGCGCGAGGCGGGAGTGGTCATCCTCGGCAAGACCAACATGGACGAGTTCGCGATGGGCTCCTCGACGGAAAACTCCGCCTTCGGGCCGACCCACAACCCGTGGGACCTGGCCCGGGTGCCGGGCGGATCCTCCGGCGGTTCGTCGGCGGCGGTTGCCGGCTTCGAGGCGCCGCTGGGCATCGGCACCGACACCGGCGGCTCGATCCGCCAGCCGGCCGCCGTGTGCGGCCTGGTCGGTGCCAAGCCGACTTACGGCGGCGTCTCGCGCTACGGCCTCATCGCCTTTTCCTCCAGCCTCGACCAGGCCGGTCCGTTCGCCCGTACGGTGCTCGATGCCGCCCTGCTGCACGAGGTGATCGCCGGCCACGACCCCGCCGACTCGACCAGCATCGACGCACCCGTGCCGCCGGTCGTCGCCGCGGCCCGCAGCGGCGCCACCGGCGATCTCGGCGGGCTCACCGTCGGGGTGGTGACGGAGTTGAGCGGCGAGGGATACCAGCCCGGGGTGACCGCCGCCTTCGCCGACGCCCTCACCCGGCTGGAGGCCGCCGGTGCCAAGGTGGCAGAGGTCTCCTGCCGGCATTTCGGCTATGCCCTGCCTGCCTACTACCTGATCGCGCCCAGCGAGGCCTCGTCGAATTTGGCCCGGTTCGACGGCGTGCGTTACGGCCTGCGGGTGGGTGACGACGGCACCCGGACGCTGGAAGAGGTCATGGCGCTGACCCGCGAGGCCGGCTTCGGCGCCGAGGTCAAGCGGCGGATCATCCTGGGCACCTACGCGCTGTCCAGCGGCTACTACGCGGCCTACTACGGCCAGGCGCAAAAGGTGC
The DNA here is from genome assembly GCA_038237645.1 of Mycobacteriales bacterium. Lineage (GTDB taxonomy): Bacteria > Actinomycetota > Actinomycetes > Mycobacteriales > QHCA01 > QHCA01. The sequence continues at coordinate 12,842 of JBBRYN010000046.1, read as the reverse complement.
GCACGCTGATCACCCGCGACTTCCGGGCGGCGTTCGAGACCTGCGACGTGCTCGTGTCACCGACGACGCCCACGGTCGCCTTCCCGATCGGTGAGCGCGCTGATGACCCGATGGCGATGTACGCAGCCGACCTGTGCACCCTGCCTGCCTCGCTCGCCGGCCTGCCCGCCCTCTCCGTCCCCTGTGGACTGTCCGAGGGCCTGCCGGTCGGCCTGCAGGTGATGGCGCCGGCGCTGGCCGATGACCGGATCTACCGCGTGGCCGCCGCGCTGGAGGCTTCCTACGACAGCCCCTTCATCGATGAGGCACCCGAGCTATGACGCAGACACTCTCCTACGACGACGTCATCGCCCGCTATGAGCCGGTCATCGGACTGGAGACGCACGTCGAGCTGGGTACGGCGTCTAAGATGTTCTGCGGCTGCTCGACGACCTTCGGCGCCGAGCCCAACACGCAGACCTGCCCGGTCTGCCTGGGGCTGCCCGGCAGCCTGCCGGTCACCAACGCCGCGGCGATCGAATTCACCATTCGGATCGGACTGGCGCTCAACTGCGAGATCGCCCGGTGGTGCCGCTTCGCCCGCAAGAACTACTTCTACCCGGACATGCCGAAGGACTTCCAGATCAGCCAGTACGACGAGCCGCTGTGCACCGACGGCTGGCTGGATGTCGATGTGGACGGGCAGACGGTACGGGTGGAGATCGAGCGGGTGCACCTCGAGGAGGACACCGGCAAGACGTTGCACGTCGGTGGCGCGACCGGGCGGATCCACGGCGCGACCCATTCCCTGGTCGACTACAACCGGGCGGGCATCCCGCTGGTGGAGGTGGTTACCAAGCCGGTGGCCGGCATCGGGAGCCGGGCACCGCAGGTCGCCAAGGCCTACGTCACCGAGTTGCGCGACATCCTGCGGACCCTGGGCGTCTCCGACGTGCGGATGGAGCAGGGCAGCCTGCGCTGCGACGTCAACACCTCTCTGCGGCCGATCGCGGCCAGTGCACTGGGCACCCGTACCGAGACCAAGAACGTCAACTCGCTGCGTTCGGTCGAGCGGGCCGTGCGATCGGAGATGCTTCGCCAGGCGGAGTTGCTCGATACGGGCCGGCGCATCGTGCAGGAGACCCGGCACTTCCAGGAGGACACCGGCCGGTCGCGGCCGGGCCGGTCCAAGGAGGAGGCAACCGACTACCGCTACTTCCCCGAGCCCGACCTGGTGCCGCTGGCTCCCGAGCCCACCTGGGTCGACACGATCAAGGCGAGCCTGCCGGAGCTGCCGTCGGCCCGCCGCCGACGCATCGCGGGGGAGTTGGGCGCCTCCGATCGTGACATGATCGCGATGGCCAACACCGGCGTGGTGGACCTCGTCGCCGTGACAGTGGCGGCCGGCGCGTCGGCCGCCGAGGCGCGCAACTGGTGGATGGGCCACCTGGCGCAGCAGGCCAACGCCACCGATGTCGAGCCGGCCGCCCTGTCCATCACCCCCGAACAGGTGGCCCGGGTGATCGCGCTCGTCGCCGACGGCACGCTGTCCACCGGGTTGGCCCGGCAGGTCGTCGACGGCGTGCTCGAGACCGGGCACGACCCCGATCGGGTGATCGACGAGCGCGGCCTGCGCACCGTCACCGACGCCGGCACGCTCACCGCCGCCATCGACGAGGCGATCGCCGCCCATCCGGACATCGCGGACAAGGTTCGCGGGGGTAAGGTCGCGGCAGCCGGTGTCCTGGTCGGTGCGGTGATGAAGGCGACCCGTGGGCAGGCGGACGCTGCGTCGGTGCGCGCTCTGCTGCTCGACCGACTAGGAACGGACGGGGAGTAGGGATATGGCGCCCAAGGACCTGTTTCTCCCGGCAGAGCTCGTGCACAGCGGTGCCGACCTCCCCCCTGTCTGCACCCGGCACGGCCAGCCGGCGGTCCTCAGACGCAGGGCGGCGTTCCAGTCCCGCACCCCAGGGTGGACCTATGCCCTGCTGCTGGTCGGTGTGCTGCCGTTCGCGATCGTGTCGATGGCCCTGCGCAAGCAGCTGGCCTGCCCCGCATGGCCGCTCTGCGCTCAATGCTCGGAGAAGATCAAGATCACCAAGCGCATATCCCTCGGCCTGATCGTGGCGACCTTCGCGGCCCTGGCCGGCGCCATCGCGCTTGCCGGGCACAGCTCCACCTCGGTGGCGCTGCTGCTGCTGCTCGCCTTCATGCTGTTCGTGGCCAGCCTGGTCGCCTTCACCCTGGCCGGTCCGGGCTGGATCGCACGGGCCGAGGTGACCCGCGACGGGTCCGCGCTGCGGCTGCGGGAGGTCTCGCCCGGGTTCGTGGCCGCCCTCCCCGCGACGCCCCCGCCCACCTGGGCCCCGACGCCCGACAGCCCGCCACAGGGGTGGTGACGGGAAGCTCGTCCGGCTGGCCCGCGTTGGGATTCACATGATCGCGATCCGCGGGCTCAACCACGCCGTCCTGTTCGTCGCCGACCTACCTGCGGCGGTCGCCTTTTACACACAGGCGTTCGGGTTCGAAATCGTCGCCCAGGAGATGGGCGGGCAGGCCGCCTTCCTGCGATCACCGCTCGGTGACAACCACCACGACCTGGGCCTGTTCGCCGTTCCGGGTGCACCGCACCCGCCGACCGGCAGCATCAGCGGGCTCTACCACCTGGCCTGGCAGGTCGATGCGGTGACGGATTTGGTCACCGCCCGCGAGAGCCTGGCCCGGCTCGGCGCACTGACCGGCGAGAGCGATCACGGCGCCACCCTGTCGCTGTACGGCGCCGATCCCGACGGCCACGAGTTCGAGATCGTGTGGATGGTGCCGCGTGAGTTGTGGGGCGAGCACGAGCGCACCAGCGGAGTCCGTACGCTCGACCTCGACGCCGCGGTCGCCAAGTACGCGGGGCAGCTAGGCCACAGCTGAGCCTGATTCCTCGCACGCGCCGGTGGCCGCAGCCGACTCGGAAAGTCAGCGGCCGGGCGGTAACCTCGCTGCTCCCGCTCGGTGGCGCTGAGGAGCAGACATGGAGAACGCTTTCCTGCCCGCCCAGATGGTGCGGAGCGGAGTCGGCGTCCCGCCGATGTGCTCCGGCACGGTGAGGCCGCAACATATCGGCGCAGGGTGATCTTCGTTTCCCGCCCGCCGGGTTGGGTCTACCTCCTGCTGTTGCCGGGAGTTTTGCACTTCGTGGTCGTGGCATCGGCAACGCGCAAGACGCTCTACGCGGCCGGCTGGCCGCTCTGCTCCCGGTGCCGCCGGCGACAACGCAGGCTCTGGCTCACTGCCGCAGCGCTGTTCCTCTTCGGCATGGCGATCATGCTCGCTTCCGGCTCCCTTGCGCCCGGACGCGATCCCAGTTGGGGCTTACTGGTGATTCCCGGAGATCTGCTCGGTACTTTCGGCCCGATGGTCGCGCTCTTTCGCAGGCCGCCGGCCGTCGTCGCTCGCAGTCAGGTCACCCAGGGCGGGCAATCGCTGCGGTTGCGCAAGGTGGCACCCGCCTTCGCCGCGGCACTGCCGGCCGGGCCGACCCCGGTGCTCAGGAGATGGTGAGCGCCGCTGGCGCCAGCCGCAGGATCCGGTCGTCGGCCGGCACCGGATCACCCCGGCCGTCCCGGTTGGACGTGAGCACCCACAGCGAGCCGTCCGGCGCCGCCGCGACATGCCGCAGCCGCCCGTACCGTCCCACCAGCAACGACTGCGGGCTGCCGAGCCTTCCGTCGGTGCGGATCGGGATCCGCCAGAGGCGCTGGCCCTTGAGGCAGGCGACGTACAGCACCTGATCGAGGATGGCGACACCGCTCGGCGACGCCTGGATCGGTGGCCAGGTCACCAGCGGATCGGTGAAGCGACCGCCCCCGCCGAAGCCCTCGACCGCGGGCCAGCCGTAGTTGTGCCCCGGCAGGATCCGATTGACCTCGTCGTGGCGGTTCTGGCCGAACTCCGAGGCATAGAGCCGGCCGTCGGAGTCCCACGCCAATCCCTGCACATTGCGGTGCCCGCGGCTCCACACCAGCGAGCCGGGGTAGGGGTTGCCCGGCGCCGGCCTGCCGTCGGTGGTCATCCTCAGCACCTTGCCGCCGAGGCTGTTGATGTCCTGCGACCGGCCACGTTGCGAAGCGTCGCCGGTGCCGGCGTACAGGAATCCGTCCGGGCCGAAGGCCAGCCGCCCGCCGTTGTGGATTCCCGACACCGGAATGCCCGTCACGATCGGCTGCGGTCGCTGGCCGAGCGTGAAGCGGGCGATCCGGTTGTCCTGTGCCGTCGTGTAGTAGGCGTAGACGAGCCGATCCTGCGCGTAGTGCGGCGAGACCGCGATGCCGAGCAGGCCGCCCTCCCCGGAGGAGTCGGCCTCGGTGACCCGCTGCAGCGTCCGCACCGACCCGTCCCGGTGCAGCGACTTGATCAGCCGGGTGTCCCGCTCGGTGAACAGCGCGGAGCCGTCCGGGAGGAACGCCAGCCCCCAGGGGGCCGCCAGCCCGGTGGCGAGCACGGTGACCACCGGGGTGCGCGGAAAGCGTTGGTGCGGGTCATCGGGCACCGGTTTGCCCGTGCACGCGGTGGCGAACACCAGCGCTGCGAGGAGTGCCCCGGTGGGTGTCAAGCGCAGTGTGATCCTGGTGCATCGCCGCACGGTCTCTCCCGCCTGCTCCGATGATTGCTTCCTCCTCGTAGGGTGGCCCGGTGAAGGTGCTGGTGCCACATCATGAGGGGCTCGACCTGCTGGGAGATCTCCCGGCGGAGGCGGATGTCGCGGTCTGGGACGGCTCTGCCGGCCCGCCGCCGGCTGCCGCCGAGGCGGAGTTCTGGGTGCCGCCCTTCCTCGCGTCCGACGCAGCGGCGGCCGGCGTCGATCGGATGCCGGCGCTCGCGGTTGTCCAGTTGCTGACTGCCGGTGCGGACGCCTGGGCGGGCCGGCTACCCGCCGAGGTCACGCTCTGCGACGCCCGCGGGGTGCACGACAGCTCGACATCGGAGTGGGCGGCGACGGCGATCCTCGCGGTGCTGCGGGATTTCCCCCGCTTCGCCCGGGCGCAGGCGGCCGGTGTGTGGGACCACGCGACAACAGGCGAGCTGGCCGGCCGACGGGTCCTGATCGTCGGGGCCGGCTCGATCGGCGATGCGCTGGTGCGTCGTCTCGCTCCCTTCGATGTCGAGTTGGTACGGGTCGCCCGCCGCGCCCGAGCGGGAGTGCACGCCGTTGACGAGCTGCCTGACCTGCTGCCCACGGCCGACGTGGTGGTCCTCCTGGTGCCGCTCACCGCAGCGACCCGGGGGTTGGTCGACGCGACCTTCCTCGCCCGGATGCCCGACGGCGCGCTGCTGGTCAACGCCGCTCGCGGGCCGGTCGTGCGGACCGATTCCCTCGTCGCGGAGCTGGCCGCCGGGCGGCTGCGCGCGGCCCTGGACGTGACCGAGCCGGAGCCACTGCCGCCCGATCATCCACTGTGGACCGTGCCGGGTCTGCTGCTCACGCCGCACGTCGCCGGGTCGGTGCGCGGCCTGCTGCCCAGGGCGTATCGGATGGTCACCGAGCAGCTCTGGCGCTACGCGGAAGGCGAGCCGCTGGACAACCTCGTGGTGAACGGCTACTGAGTGAGGCGCGCAGCTCAGTCGGGGGGCGGGCGGCCTCAGCGGGTGGGAGGTGACGACGTGTTGCAGCCGCACTGAGTTGGCCCGTATTGCACCATGATGATCCCGATTGCCCGACGATGTGGCGAACAATAGTGGTCAGTTCCGCCGGACGTGCGGCACCCTATCGGACGAGCTTTGCCAAGTCGGCGGGGTAGACCGCGGGCAGGCCGAGCGCCCGGCCCTTCGCCGTCACCGCGACCACCCGCCGCCGGCCGACCGGCCGCAGCTCGGCGACCTCGGCCCAGGGCAGCCGACGGCTGCCGAGCAGCGCGCGCACCCGTACGCCGTCGTCGTCGATGTCCGTCCCGCGGCGGAAGACCGCGACTACCGCCCCGAGTGGTACCAGCAGCACCGGGAGCAGCCACCACCGGGCCGTGGCCAGCGCCGTGCCGGCCGCCAGCCAGGTGACTGCGGCGGCCCGCTGGGCGGCGCCGTACCGGAAGCGCATCGCTCCATCGTGACAGCTCCTGATGGGCCTGCCATCGAGTGATAGGAGTCGTGTAGGCTTCCCCCATGCCCCTCTTCCGAGTAGTACTCAGCTAGCGCGCCGGTCCGCTCCGCGATCGCCGCGCCGCCCCTCCGTGCCAGAGCACGAGGGGCTTTTTGTTGCCCACGCCGCCCGCCCCGACTCCGAAGGCCAACGCGATGTCAGATCCCGAGCCCGTCACCGGAGCCCAGTCACTGGTCCGCTCACTCGAGGCGGTGGGAGCCGAGGTCGTCTTCGGTATCCCCGGTGGCGCCATCCTCCCGGCCTACGACCCGCTCTTCGACTCCGAGCGGGTGCGGCACATCCTCGTCCGGCACGAGCAGGGCGCCGGGCACGCCGCTACCGGTTACGCGCAGGCGACCGGCAGGGTCGGCGTCTGCATGGCCACCTCAGGGCCCGGCGCGACCAATCTGGTGACGCCGATCGCGGACGCCTACATGGACTCCGTGCCGATCGTCGCGATCACCGGACAGGTGCCCAGCGCCGCCATCGGCACCGACGCGTTCCAAGAGGCCGACATCTGCGGAATCACCCTGCCGATCACCAAGCACAACTTCCTGGTCCAGTCGGCCGACGACATCCCGCAAACCATCGCGGAGGCCTTTCACATCGCGTCGACCGGACGGCCCGGGCCGGTCTTGGTCGACCTGCCCAAGGACATCCTGCAGGCGGCCACCACGTTCAACTGGCCGCCGGTGATGGACCTGCCGGGCTACCGGCCGACCACCCGGCCGCATACCAAGCAGGTGCGCGAGGCCGCCCGGTTGATCGCCCTGGCCCGCCGGCCGGTCCTGTACGTCGGCGGCGGCGTTCTCAAGGCCCGGGCTGCAGCGGAGCTCAAGGCCCTGGCCGAGCTCTCCGGGATCCCGGTGGTCACGACGCTGATGGCCCGGGGCGCCTTCCCCGACAGCCATCCGCAGCACCTCGGGATGCCCGGGATGCACGGCTCGGTGGCCGCTGTCACGGCCCTGCAGAAGGCCGATCTGCTGATCGCCCTCGGTGCGCGCTTCGACGACCGCGTCACCGGCAAGCTCTCGACGTTCGCCCCGTCGGCGGCCGTGATCCACGCCGACATCGACCCGGCGGAGATCTCCAAGAACCGGGTCGCCGACGTGCCGATCGTCGGCAACTGCCGCGAGGTCATCGCCGAGTTGGCCGCCGCCCTGCAGGCCGAGCACGTGGCCGGCCGCCGGGCCGATCTCACCGGGTGGTGGCGCCAGCTCGACCGGACCCGCGACACCTACCCGCTCGGCTACGACGACCCGCCGGACGGCTCACTGGCCCCGCAATACGTCATCAAGCGCATCGGCGCCATCGCCGGCCCTGAGGCGCTGTATGTCGCCGGCGTCGGGCAGCACCAGATGTGGGCGTCGCAGTTCATCTCCTACGAGCGTCCCTATACCTGGCTCAACTCCGGCGGCCTGGGCACGATGGGCTACGCCGTGCCCGCGGCCATGGGCGCCAAGGTGGCCCGGCCCGAGGCGACGGTGTGGGCGATCGACGGCGACGGCTGCTTCCAGATGACCAACCAGGAGCTGGCCACCTGCGCGCTGGAAAACATCCCGATCAAGGTCGCCGTGATAAACAACGGCAACCTCGGCATGGTGCGCCAGTGGCAGGCGCTGTTCTACGAGGGCCGTTATTCCAACACCGGGCTCAACACCCACGCCCGGCGGATCCCGGACTTCGTGAAGCTGGCCGAGGCCTTCGGCTGCATCGGATTGCGCTGCGAGACCGAGTCCGATGTGGACGCCACGATCGAGAAGGCGATGTCGATCGACGACCGGCCGGTGGTCATCGACTTCGTGGTCGGCCAGGACGCCATGGTCTGGCCGATGGTGCCGGCCGGCACCAGCAACGACGAGATACTCGCCGCGCGCGATGTGCGGCCGGTGTGGGACGAGGATGACGTATGAGCAGGCACACGCTGTCGGTGCTCGTGGAGAACAAGCCCGGCGTCCTGGCCCGGGTGGCCGGGCTGTTCTCCCGCCGCGGCTTCAACATCGACTCCCTCGCGGTGGGACCGACCGAGAACGACGCGGTGTCCCGGATGACGATCGTCGTCAACGCCGCCGATCTCCCGCTGGAGCAGGTGACCAAGCAGCTCAACAAACTCATCAACGTGCTCAAGATCGTGGAGCTGGAGGCCCCCGCGTCGGTCCAGCGTGAGCTGGTGCTGATCAAGGTGCGCACCGACTTGACCACCCGGTCGCACGTGCTCGAGACCGTCCAACTGTTCCGGGCAAGGATCGTCGACGTCGCTCCTGACGCGGTGACGATCGAGGCCACAGGGACCGCCGATAAGCTTGCCGCGCTGATCCGGGTGCTCGAGCCGTTCGGCATCGCCGAGCTGGTGCAGTCGGGCATGGTGGCCCTCGGCCGCGGCGCCCGCGCGATCACCGCGCCCACCACTCTCCGCAGCACAGCGTGACCCCAGAGAGGACCCACCACATGGCAGCACAGATCTTCCACGACGACGACGCCGACCTGGCTCTGGTGCAGGGCCGGCGGGTAGCCGTCCTCGGCTACGGCAGCCAGGGCCATGCCCACGCACTGTCCCTGCGGGATTCCGGCGTGGACGTCCGCGTCGGCCTGCCGGCGACGTCGCGCAGCCGGGCCAAGGCACAGACGGAGGGGCTGACCGTACTCGAGCCCTACGACGCCTGCGCCGACGCCGATCTGGTGATGGTGCTCATTCCGGACACCGCCCAGCGCGCGGTGTACGCCGAGGCCATCGAGCCCAACCTGATCGACGGCGACGCGCTGTTCTTCGCCCACGGCTTCAACATCCGCTACGACCTGATCAAGCCGCCGGCCGGCGTCGACGTCGCGATGGTGGCACCCAAGGGTCCTGGCGACCTGGTCCGCACCCAGTTCGTCGACGGCAAAGGGGTACCCTGCCTGGTCGCGGTGGCACAGGACGCCAGCGGCGGTGCCGAGCAGTTGGCGCTGTCCTATGCCAAGGGCATCGGCGGCACCCGGGCCGGAGTGATCCGTACGACCTTCACCGAGGAGACCGAGACCGACCTCTTCGGTGAGCAGGCGGTGCTCTGCGGTGGGCTGGCCGGCTTGGTGCAGGCCGGCTTCGACACCCTGGTGGAGGCTGGCTATCAGCCCGAGGCCGCCTATTTCGAGTGCCTGCACGAGATGAAGCTGATCGTCGACCTGATGTACGACGGCGGCCTGAGCCGGATGTGGGACGTCGTCAGCGACACCGCGGAGTACGGCGGCCTGAGCCGTGCCCCGCGCATCGTGGGCAAGGACACCCGCGACGAGATGAAGCGGATCCTCACCGAGATCCAGGACGGCAGCTTTGCCCGCGAGTGGGTGGCCGAGGACGACGCGGGCCGGCCGGAGTACGACCGGCTGCGCAAGGAGTCGGCCATGCACCCGGCGGAGGAGGTCGGCGCCAGGCTGCGCAGCCTGATGTCCTGGGTGGCACCCGGCCGGGAAGCCTGACCGGCGCCCAACCAGGAGGGCTGACCGGCCCCGGCTGGGCGCATCGGGTCGCCGGTAGACTTTCGCCTGACAGCGGGACACCGTGGTTTACCGGTGCCCGTCCCAGCCAGCGTGAGGGTGCCCCGTGCCGCAGCCTGTCGTCCTGATCGCCGAGGAGCTAGCTCCCACAGCGCTGGAAGTCCTGTCGCATGACTTCGAGGTCCGCCATGTCGACGGCGCCGACCGCTCGCTGCTGCTCGCGGCCCTGACCGATGCCGACGCGATCATCGTCCGCAGCGCCACCTCCGTCGATGCCGAGGCGCTGGCCGCCGCGCCCCGGTTGAAGGTGGTCGCCCGGGCCGGCGTGGGCCTGGACAACGTCGATGTGCCCGCGGCGACCAGCCGGGGAGTGCTGGTGGTCAACGCGCCGACGTCCAACATCGTCAGCGCCGCCGAGCAGGCGGTGGCGTTGCTGCTCGCCGCTGCCCGCAACCTCGTCCCGGCCGCCACCGCGCTGAAGCAGGGCAGGTGGCAGCGCTCGAAGTACACCGGCGTGGAGATCACCGACAAGACCGTCGGTGTCGTGGGCCTCGGCCGGATCGGCGTGCTGTTCGCGCAGCGGATGTCGGCCTTCGGCACCCGGCTGATCGCCTTCGATCCCTACGTACAGCCGGCCCGGGCAGCCCAGATCGGGGTCCGCCTCGTCTCGCTCGACGAGTTGCTGGCCCAGAGCGACTTCATCTCGATCCACCTGCCCAAGACCCCCGAGACGGTCGGCCTCATCGGCGAGCGCGAGCTGTCGCTGGTGAAGCCGGGGGTGTTCGTCATCAACGCCGCTCGCGGTGGCCTGGTCGACGAGCACGCCCTGGCGCAGGCCATCAAGGAAGGCCGGGTCGCCGGTGCGGGGGTCGACGTGTACGCCACCGAGCCGTGCACCGATTCCCCGCTGTTCGGGTTCGACAGCGTCGTGGCCACCCCGCACCTGGGCGCCTCCACCGTGGAGGCCCAGGACAAGGCCGGCCTCGCGGTAGCCCGGTCGGTGAAGCTCGCCCTGCTCGGCGACTTCGTGCCGGACGCGGTCAACGTGCAGGCCGGCGGCATCGTGGCCGAGGACGTCCGCCCGGGGCTGCCGTTGGCCGAGCGGCTGGGCCGGGTGTTCACGGCCGTCGCCGGGCGGATAGCCGCCTCGGTGACGGTCGAGGTGCGCGGTGAGATAGCCGAGCACGATGTCAGCGTCCTGCAACTGGCTGTCCTCAAAGGACTGTTCCGGGACGTGGTCGAGAATCCGGTCACCTTCGTCAACGCGCCACTGGTCGCGGCGGAGCGCGGGATGGCCGTCGACCTGGTGACCGACGCGGACAGTCCCGACTACCGCAACCTGATCACCGTGCGGGGTGCGCTCGCCGACGGCCGCTCGGTCTCGGTGTCCGGCACCCTGATCGGCCCTCGTCAGGTGCAGCGGCTCGTCCAACTCGACGGCTTCGGCATCGACCTGGTGCCCGAGGGCCACCTGCTGTTCTTCCGCTACACCGACCGGCCGGGCATCGTCGGCACGCTGGGCCACCTGTTGGGCCAGGCGGGCATCAACATCGGCGGTATGCAGGTGGCCCGCTCGGTCAGTGGCGGGGAGACGGTCATGGCGGTGACGGTCGACTCACCAGTGCCGGTCGACCTGCTGGCCGGCATCACCGCCGACATCGAGGCCCGGCTGTCCTGCCAGGTGGATCTCACCGAGGAGTAGCAGCGGCGTCCGGGCATGACGTCCTCGACGCAGTGCAACTCGTACGACCCCGGTCCGAACCCGACGTCCTTCGGGGGCCAGCGGGGCCCGGAACGCACCGTGCTGGGCGCCTACCGGCTACAGCGTCTGCGTGATGACCGCTCGCCGTGGCTTGTGGGAGGTGTGCTACCACCCCTACGACGTCACGAAAGTGTTCGTGCGCACCCCGGACGGGCTGGGTCACGGTGCCGTGGACGCACCTGGGGGCTACGGTATCCGCCCCGTCGGGACACATTCCACGAACCGGCCGAAGGCGGAGGCGTCAACTGGCACGAGGCGTCTGACTCTCACGACGTCGAGTGCGGCCCGCACCGATAGTCGAGCGGATGTCAACTCTGCGCATCAGCAGATGATCGTCCAGGGAAATCCGACGGTCGTCCGGGAATCAACGATTCACATGAGCGGCGATGACGCGCGCGCACTCCTCGGGTGACAGCTCCGTCGTGTCGACCTCGAGGTCGTAGGTCATGCCGACGTGCACGCTCTGCGCCTGCCTGCGCGCCATGCCGGAAACCCGATCCGGACGCCGGATCTCGCGGGCGGCCGCAACGGCGGTGTCGCAGCGGATACCAACCCACAGCACCTCGATCCCCTGCAGCGTCGCTTGCACAAATTCCTGTGCCGCGGTACCACCCGACAGGAACACCTCGTCGAGGATGAGTGGCGCACCACCACGGGCCATCGCCGCGAGGCCCTGGTACCAGGCGTGTTCGCGGGACTTGAACATGGGACCGGTCTCGACGGCCCCATTTGGCAGGTAGGTGATGTTGGCACGTGGGCTGTCGCCGCGACCGGGCAGCGCGTCGATGAATGCGTCAACGCCGAAGGTGAGCCAGAGGCCCGGGAGCAGCTCTTGGAGAACTCTGGCGATCGAGGACTTACCCGAGCTCGATCCGCCGTTCAGCACGATCACCCGCGTGGCGAGGGTGGGAGACACACTGCCGACCCTAAGCAGCCCGGAAACCATCCCCGCAAGCGGACTGGCAACCGAGACCCGCGCCGTTCCTCCGAGGTGCCCGGCGTGGTCGCGTATGGCGCAGTCCCGGCAGAGCCGTCCGGTGGGCTGTCTTAATCTTAATGATCGAGCCCGGGAGGTCCATTTGAACAACTGCAACGAGCGAATAGGGTCACCGAATATGCAGCGTTGAACCGGGCGATCTCGATGGCAGCGCCAGGCGACAGCGGGAACGCGGACATGATGGGCGTGATGGACCCAACCTCACAGCACCCGAACGGCTATCTGCGCTTCTACGGTGAGTACGGGCAGCCCAGCGGTCTCCACGGCAAGCCTGGGCTTATGCCCGGCTGCGGGATTACGACTTGGAATTTGACGTCGGCACCTGGAGGCAAATGAGCGGGCGTGCAAAAGCTTGCCCAGGCGTAACTGGTCAGGTCTTCGGCGTGGCTGGTTGATCTTCTCTTCAGTGTGTTGATCATAGTGTGGTGCCTGTCGGTCGACGTCTGTCCTATGAGGAGCTTGCCGCGGAGAACGCGGAGCTTCGGGCGATGGCTGATGAGTTG
>JBBRYN010000045.1:0-29544 GCA_038237645.1 Mycobacteriales bacterium | reverse complement strand
TCTCGCTCCGCGCCTCGCTTCGCTCGATGCTCACTCGACTGATTGTCATCTCGCTCCGCGCCTCGCTTCGCTCGATGCTCACTCGACTGATTGTCATCTCGCTCCGCGCCTCGCTTCGCTCGATGCTCACTCGACTAGAGGCCGCGGGTGATCGCCGCGGCGATGTCCAGCCACGCCTGGCGGGTCTCCTCGGACAGCCGCGACATCCGGATCTGGTCCCCGTTGTCCAACTGCGGGTCGAACGGTGCGTGCAGCACCTCGCGCGTGCGGACGCTGAAGTGCGTCTCCACCTGGGGAAGGTTGAGCCCCTTGATCGACCGCGGCATGGTCAACACCGTGATCGCGTTGGCGACCAGGTCGCCGCGGCCGGACTGCTCGAGGTAGTCCAGCATCCGCGAGGCACTGTAGGCGGACTCCCACCGGACACTGGAAGTGACGACGAGCTGGTCTGTGCTGTCGATGGAGGCAGCCCAGTTGGCGGCCCGGACGTTGTTGCCGGTGTCGACGCAGATCAACTTGTAGAAGCGGGCAACTACCTCGCGGACCGCCTGGAAGGCTGCGGCTGTCATCATCTCGCCGGCGGTCGCCTGCTCGTCGGAGGCCAGCACGTCGTACATCGCGTCGCCCTGCGAGCGGACGTACTTGGCCAGGTCGCCGACCCGGCCGGGGACCGGTCCGGAGAACGACGGCAGGTCGGCGATGAGGTCGCGCACCGTGTTGGCGTGGTGGTCGGGCCGCGCCCGGACGCCGAGGGTGCCCTGCGTCTCGTTGTTGTCCCAGGCCAGGATGTAGCCCCCGCGCAACTGGCCGAGCGTCATGCTGGTAAGCAGCGCCGCCGTGGTCTTGCCGCTGCCGCCCTTGGGGTTGGTGAAGGTGATCTGGCGCAGGCCGGCGATGTTGCGGCGGATGTCGTCCTCGCACCGGCGGCGCGACCGCTCGTCCTTGGTCGGCTTCATCCGGACGTGCCCACCGGAGAACCGGTGGATGAGCGCCGGGAACCCCGCGGTCGGCGGGTCGTCGTTTGTCGTCGCCGTCTTCTGTGCCGCGAAGTCCGAAGCGTTGGTGGACACCGCATTCGGGTCGAGGCCCTTTTCGTACTGCGGGTTGTTGTCGGCGGGCAGGGGCCGGTAACCCTGGGACGGCCGGGCGGTCTCCTCCCGGGGCGGTGGGCGGGTATCGGGCAGCGACGAGACCCAGCTGTTGACCGCCTCATCGCTGTAGACGTCGCTCCAGCTGACCGGCGCCGAGTCGTCGTTGGCCAGCGCGTCCCAGTCGATCACCGGGGCCGTGTCGTACTCCCCGGGCTGCTCGAGCGCTGGGCCCGGGTCGTGGGGCGCCGGAGGCTGAGGCTGATAGGCGGCGCCGTCCCCCGGCCCCGGGTCGTAGGCCGACGGGGCGGCATAGCCACCGGTGTCCAGGGGCGGCGGCTGATAGGCCGCGGTGTCGCCGTAGGAAGGAGGGGCCTGGCCGTATGGTTCGCCGTGGTCATCCGGCGCAGCATCGTGCTCGACGGGGGTGGTGGCCTCCCAGATCGAGCTGGTGTCCCACGCGGGGCTCTCCCACGCCGGGGACGGCTCCCAGGAGGGGGGGCTGGCGTAGGGCGAGGCGTTTTCACCGGTGGTCTCGGTGTCGCTGCCCCAGTCGAAGTCGGTGTTGACCGCTGGGCCTTGCGGGTCCTCCGACAACGGCTCGAGCAGCCAGGACTCGGAGCGCCAGAACGGCTCGCTGTCGGTCGACGGCTCAGCCGGATCGATGGACAGGGAGGAGTCATTGGCAGTCGGGTAGTGCTCCTCGGGCGTCCAGGGATCGTGGACCCGAGGCCCATTCGGATACTGATCGTCGGGCATCAACAACACCCCAGATCTATTCGGCGGTGCCAGCCGTCGGTCAAGATCCTCAGCGAGTCTCTCGGTGAGCCGTGTGGGCACGGCAATTCGGACAGAACTTCTTCAGCTCCATCCGATCGGGGTCGTTGCGGCGATTCTTGCGGGTGATGTAGTTACGGTGCTTGCAGACGTTGCAGGCCATGGTGATCTTGGGACGGACATCGGTGGCTGCCACGCGTGCCTCTCTCGAGCCGATCGCGAACCGGACAGGGGAACTCAGGGTAGCTCAGCGTGGCAAGGAGGGCGAAACGGTAGGACCGGTCGCTCCGGCCACGTGGTAGCGGTGGCCGGATTTGAACCGGCGACACAGCGATTATGAGCCGCTTGCTCTGCCTGGCTGAGCTACACCGCCGCGCACCGGCCGGCTGGCCGGTGGTCGAGCCCCCTTACGGAATCGAACCGTAGACCTTCTCCTTACCATGGAGACGCTCTGCCGACTGAGCTAAGGGGGCTGGGGCTCGGCCAGCGTACCCAACGACCGGCCCGGGACGGAAACCACTTGGGCTGGAGGCGCCGGCTCGAACTTGCTAACCTGCCCCCGCCAAGGGCACCAACGCCGGCTCGCGAACCGGCGCCCGCTCGACGCCGAGTCTCGGAGCCGCAGCCATGAGCTACCCGCCCCAGCAGCCGTACCATCCACCGGCGCCCAACGGCTATGCCCCCGACGGCCACCAGACCTACCGGCCGGCACCGTATCCCCAGGCACCGTACGGCCAGGCACCGTACGGCCAGGCACCGTATCCCCAGGCACCGTACGGCTATGGCCGGCCGGTCGAGAGGGTCATCACGTGCCGATTCTGCGGTAGCACGCCGGCAAGGAATGCCACCGTCTTCGAACATCACGGCATGCTGGTCCTGATGTCGATGATCAGCCTCAAGGGCCCCCCTACTGCCGCAATCACGGGATGGCAGCCCTCAAGAGCATGACCCGCAACTCGCTGCTGCTCGGCTGGTGGTCCCCGATGTCGCTCTTCTTCGGCAACCCGATAACGCTGATCCTGAACTTCTGCACCTGGCTGTCGATCCGCAGGCTGCCGGCACCGGGCAGCCAACCCGCCACCGGTTTTGCCGCACCTGCCGCGCTTCCCAGCCCGCCGCCACCTGGATACGGGCAGCCGCAGCAGTGGCCCCAGCACCAGCCTCCGCAGTGGCCCCAGCGCTAGCAAGGATCCGACGGTCGGATGCCGAGGCCAACCGACGACGGCTTTCCCGCGGGCACGCCCGACGAGCGTGAACTGCTGCTGCGGTGGCTCGGCTATCTGCGCGGCGCCGTCATCCGCAAGGTGCAGGGGCTGTCCGACCACGATGCCCGGTGGACGCCGGACGGTGCCCTGATCTCGCTGCTGGGCATCGTCAACCACCTCACGCTCGTGGAATGGCGGTGGATCGACGGCGGGATGCTCGGCGCGGAGGTCGGCCGGAGCGACGAGGAGTTCCGGCCCGGTCCAGAGCTCACGGTGCCGGCGGCCGTCTCCGCCTATCGGGAGCGGGCGGCCGCGACCGACCGTGCGGTGCGGGCCATACCCGCGCTGGCGGCGCGCTGCCGCTGGGGGCAGGACACGGACCTGCGCTGGGTTCTCGTCCACCTGATCAACGAGACGGCCCGGCACGCCGGGCATGCCGACGCGACCCGCGAGTTGCTCGACGGCGCCACCGGCGAATGACCGGCGCCACCCGATCGGGGTGCAGCACCGATCTGCTTCAACGCAGAGTGACGCTGGGACCAGGCGCTGGAGCCTGCACAGCAGGCCGGTTTTCAAGCTCGCCGGGCAAAGTGCCGAAGCGCTAGCGACGCGCCTGAAGAGTTCAGCGCACGGTAGCCGGAGGACCTTATGCGTGCCAGAGGTGCGGGCATCCTGCTCTCGCTCGGCGTCCTGGTTGCCGGCTCGTCATGCGCGATGCCGGCGGCCCCCCGCGATGCGACGACGACGGTCAAGGTGTCCCTGGAGGACTTCCGTCTCGTCGTCACGCCGGCCCGGGTCCCCGCCGGCTGGGTGTCGGTATCGGTCAGCAACCGGGGGCCGGACACCCACGAGATGATCATCGTCCGGACGACCGCGGCTGAAGGTGACCTCGCGCTGCGTTCGGACGGGATGACCGTCGACGAGGACGCGCTGGCGAGCCAGAAGGTGGATTCCGCCGACACGGTGCTGTCCGGCACCGGGCGGACGCTGCGGATGCACCTGGCACCCGGACGCTACGAGGTCTTCTGCAACATGGCCGGCCACTACCGCACCGGCATGCACACCTTCCTCGTTGTGGTGGCGCCGTGACGGGCGTGCCGCGCGTGCTGCCATCGGCGATCCTGCCCGGTTGGCTGCGCGGCTGGCTGCGCGATCACCAGCCGTTCCGCGGTCAGGGCCGGCGGACCGTGGCCTTCCTCCTGGTGATCTTCGCGGTCACCTCGGTGGCCAGTGTGGGGCTGTCGGCGCTGGCTACGGTACGTGCGCAGCATCGGGCTGCCGTGATCGAGGTGGCGGCCCGGCAGCGGACCCTCGCCGAGCGGTACATGAATGACGTGCTGCTGCGCCTCGGTGGGCAGCAGTCGGACCCGGAGGGCACCGGCCGGCTGCTGGTGCTGAGCGGCAAGGCGCTGCTCGACGGAGGCACGGCCCCGGCGGTCGACGGGGACGACGACGAGACGACGGTGCCGGCAGCGCAGGGCGCCACCGTACGGAGGCAACTCGAGAGGGCATTGCACCTGATCCGGGACCTCACCGCGACCGGAGAAGCGCTCCTGCAGCACCGGTCCGTGGCCGGCCTGAAGCTGACCGCCGACGAGCACTCGGTGCCGGCCGACCCCGAGGCCAGGCTGCGCGTCCTCGGCACCCTGACGTCGAACGTGTCGCTCAACGCCGCCCGGACGATCGCCACCGACGCAGACCGGCAGCTGGCCACGCTGGTCCGGCTCCAGGTGCTGCTCGGCGCCTTCGGACTGTTCGGCTCGCTGCTGCTGGCCTGGCTGCTGATCGCCGCGATCCGCCGGCAGACCGCACACTTCCGCAGCCTCGTCCATGCCTCGACCGACCTGGTCGTGATTCTCGGCGCTGACGGCAAGTGCCGCTACGTGAGCCCCTCGGTGACCCGGATGGTCGGCCCGGACGCCGGTGCGCTCACCGGTTCCGGCTTCGGTTCACAGTTGCATCCCGATGACCGATCGCGGCTGCTGGCACTCACGTCGACAGGTGCCGCCGAGGCGAGTCCCTTGCGGTTCCGGCTGCGCGCCGGCGTCGACTGGCGCGAGCTCGAAGCGACCGTCACCGATCTCCGTACCGATCGACACGTCCAGGGCATCGTGCTCAACAGCCGCGATGTCACCGAGCGGGTCGCTCTCGAGGAACAGCTCAACCACCTGGCATTCCATGACTCGTTGACCGGTTTGGCCAACCGGGCGTTGTTCCGCGACCGGCTGGACCATGCGCTGGCCAGGGCAGCCCGCGGCGGCCAGACCGTCGCCGTTCTCATGACCGACCTCGACGAGTTCAAGCAGGTCAACGACACCCTCGGCCACAATCTCGGTGACCAGCTGCTCACCACCATCGCCGACCGGCTCGCCATCATCACCCGGTCGGGAGACACCGTCGCCCGGCTCGGCGGCGACGAGTTCGCCATCATCCTGGAGGACACCGACGAGGGCATGGCCCGGGTTGTCGCCCAGCGGATCGTCACCGAGACCGCGTTGCCGGTCCGGTTGGCCAACCGGGAACTCGTCGTCGGGGCCAGCGTCGGCGTCGCCATGGCCAACCTCCCGGGAGCGAGCGGGGAAGACCTGATCCGGCATGCCGACGTCGCGATGTATGCAGCCAAGCACAGCGGCCGGAACCGGTTCGAGATGTTCCACCCCGAACTCGCCCGCCAGGCCGGTGATCTGCTGGGTCTGCAGCACGAGATCCAAGTCGGCCTGCAACGGGGCGAGTTCGTCATGTACTACCAGCCTGAGCTCTCCCTCTCCAGCGGGACGATGCTGGGCGTCGAGGCGCTCATGCGCTGGATGTCACCGACCCGGGGCATGGTCGGGCCGATGGCGTTCATTCCCGCGGCCGAGTCCACGGCGGCCATCGTCTCCCTCGGTGAGTTCGCACTCGTCAGCGCCTGTGCCCAGACCGCTCAGTGGCTGGCCCAGGGATTGTTGCCGGACACCTTCACCACCTGGGTCAATGTCTCGGCAAAGCAGCTCACGGCAGGCGGGATCCGGCACACCGTCGAGGCCGCCCTGAACGCCGCCGGGCTGCCGGCGTGGCGGCTGGGGGTGGAGCTCACCGAGACGTCGCTGGTGGCCGACGATGCCGACTTCGAGCACGCCTGTCATGAGCTCGACGCGCTGCACGACATGGGCATCCACATCGCCATCGACGACTTCGGCACCGGCTTCTCCTCGCTGAGCCACCTGACCCGCTTTCCGGTCGACGCGCTCAAGATCGATCGGTCCTTCGTCGCCGGGATCGAGCACCACGGGAAAAACGCGGTGATCGCCGGCAACATCATCAACCTGGCGCACGCTCTCGGGCTCGTCGCGATCGCCGAAGGCATCGAGACACCCGAGCAGCTCGCGGAGCTCCAGCGGCTCGATTGCGACATGGCCCAGGGCTTCCTGTTCGCGCACCCGACACCACCACGCGACATCACCGCCCTGCTCGCGACGCCGAGCTGGAACCCGCCCGGATTCCGCCAGGGCAGACGGCGTCCTCGGCTGGCCGGCTGACGCATTCGCGACCGGCGTGCGGTGGCACCACACGTTGCCGGGTTCGCCGCAGGGACGCTACCCTCGCCGCCCGATTCCGGCCCCGGCCACCACTGCGATGCTGGGCGTCGACAACCAGTAGGAGGGCTGATGCGAGGGCACGTCGTCCTCATCGCCCTGGGCACGTTGTTCATCCTGGGGCACCTGGTGAGCGTGGTCCGGCCGCGGCTGGCGTGGCGCATGCGCTTGTACGGCACGCGGTGGGAGTACGCCGAGCCGGACCGGCTGAAACCCAGCGCCGCGCGGCTGGCCACGACACGGGTCACCGGAACGCTGGGCGTGATCTTCGGAATAGTGCTGGTGACCGTCGGAGTGATCGGGGTCGTCCGGCAGTCCAAGGTGGACACCGCCCCGGGCACCGTCGGCGGTCAAGCCGTCCAGCTCGATCGGGCGATCCGCCACCTTGCCGCGTCGACCGGCGGCGACACACGTGAACCGGCCCTGGCCGACAACGGGATCAGTCAGGTCGCGCACGATGTCGCGGTGTCCGAGTGCCGGAAACGCGCCGGCACCACATCCGCGTCCCCGCGGCCGTCCCCGCAGCCGAGACCGAGCCGCCCAGCCCCGATTGTCTCGCCCCTGGACGACGCCTGCGTGCCCGCAGCAGAGCTTGCCGCGGCGGAGCGGATGACGCCGGCTCTCGATTACCAGACCACCGGCCACATCACGATTAGTT
This sequence comes from Mycobacteriales bacterium, assembly GCA_038237645.1. Classification (GTDB taxonomy): domain Bacteria; phylum Actinomycetota; class Actinomycetes; order Mycobacteriales; family QHCA01; genus QHCA01. Next base: position 22,241 of record JBBRYN010000045.1, on the reverse strand, counting down.
CTGACCTCTGGGTAGTCGTGGACGCGCAGGAGGTATGCCTGACCGTCTCGCAAGACCCGACAGCAACCGGCAAGATCACGGTGGGTAGCTGCCCCGGCGGGTAGGAACCGGCATGGAGGCGTTCACCGTCACGCCAACTCATCACCGGAATCATCCATTCGCTGGGCACCGGATGGGGACTGTTCCGGCACTACTGGGTGCTGTTTAAGCTCGCGCTCAACGTCCTCGCGGTGATCGTCGTGGTGATCTACTCGCGCACGCTGGACGCCTTCGAGTCCCTTGCCGGGGATCCCGGCGCCGGTCTGGCCGAGTTGCGGGCGCCTGCCTTCGTGTTGCACTCCGTGCTGGCGCTGCTGGTGGTGGTCGTGGCCACGTGGCTGGCGATCTACCAGCCACGCGGCATGACGGCGTACGGCCATCGCAAACAGCGGGAGCAGCGCGAGGACCGCATCGAGCAGCACCGGCCCGTCCAGATCGTCGAGCAGCGCCGTCCGAGCGACCCCGACAGCACCCCAGACACCGATCGGGACACCACCGCGGGCGCTGCTTCGGGGCCGCCTGGCCCTAGCGCCGGGTGAACCGACGCATTCGGCCACGGCTGGCACCGCGCAGCCGCTGATTGTGCCGCGCCGGGTGATATGGCCTAATCTTGCCGATATGACCCCTGATGCCCTGCCGACAGCGGCGTCGGCGTCGCCGTTCGCCGAGACGACCGGCACGGACCGTCTCGCGGCCTTCGCCGAGTGGGCCGCGAACGGTCCCGTCAAGCGGATCACCCTGCCGACGGGTGTCCCGGTGTGGCTGATCACCGGGTACGCCGAGACCCGGCAACTCCTGGCGCATCCGGATGTCGTCAAGGAAGTGGGCATCCCGCCACTGCCCGGTCCGCTTCGCGAGGGCCTGCCGGCCGATATCGCGGCTGCGATGTACCGGCACATGCTGACCGCCAACCCGCCGGACCACACTCGACTGCGGCGGCTGGTCGCGGCGGCGTTTTCCCGCCGGCGCAGCGACGCACTCGAACCCGCCATCCGCCGGATCACCGGCGAACTCCTTGACGGCCTGTCAGTCGCCGGTGTCGGTGGCCGGCCGGTCGAGCTCATCGCGGCGTTCGGCTATCCGCTGCCGATCAGGGTGATCACCGACCTCATCGGCGTGCCGGAACAGCGGCGGGAGGACTTCCGGAGATGGTCCGGGATTCTGGTGGCCGGCTCCGTGCAGATGATCGAGACGTTCGTCGACGCCGCGACGGCGATGGTCAGCTACGTCCGCGAGTTGATCGCCGACAAACGAGCCGCCCCCGGCGACGACCTGCTGTCCGATCTGATCGCGGTCCGCGACGACGGCGACCGGTTGACCGAGGACGAGCTCACCTCCATGGTCTTCCTGCTCCTCGTCGCCGGCCACGAGACCACGGTCAACCTGATCTGCAACGGGATGCACTCCCTGCTCACCCATCCCGATCAGCTGCGCCTGCTGCGCGATGCACCCGAGCGACTGCCGGCCGCCGTCGAAGAACTGCTGCGCTTCGACGGACCGCTGCAGGCGACCGTCCCCTACGTGACTGCCGCGCCGGTGCGGATCTGCGACGTCACGATCCCGGCCGGGGAGGTGGTGCTGCCCGTCCTGCTCGCCGCCAACCGTGACCCCAGGCAGTTCACCCGGCCGGCCGAGCTTGATCTCACCCGAAGCGCCGCCTCCCATGTCGCGTTCGGCCACGGCCTCCACCACTGCCTCGGGGCACCGCTCGCGCGGTTGGAGGGCCGGATCGCCATCGGCTCACTCGTCGACCGGTTTCCGGACATGCGCTTGGCCGACCCGACAGCCGAGCCCACCCGACACCCCGGCATGTTGATGAACGGGCTGACCGAACTGCACGTCGTGCTCGGCTGAGCGGCACAACCCGGCATCGACGCGAGTCGTTATCCCTTCAGCGCGGCCACAGCGGGCCAGCCGAGGTACGGATTGCGTTCGAACGGCAACAGGAAAAGGAGCCTGTCCCTGCCTGCGGCGCACCTGACCGTCAAACCCACCCTCACCGTACGGCTCCCGGTTTCTGACGTCGGCGTACGGATCATTGCGCAGGTTCGCCCCGTAGTTGGCGGCGCCGGTCGCCAGATCGAACGTCACGATCCGGGGATGGTGGCGTCCCACGGCGTCGCCACCATAGAGTGTCAACACGCTGGACCCTCGACGACCACCGGAAACGCGCTCACCGCGGCGGACTCGACGCGCTTCTGCCACAAAAGTTTCCGGCCGACGTAGTCGTAGGTGACAACTAGCCCACTCGTGCCGCAGAACTGGGCGATGCAGACCGGTGGAACGGATCGTAGAGGTTTTCCGGTGCGCTGGTCGTACGCCCGCACTCAGTCCGGCTGCCCCCGCACGATCGCCGTGCCGGTCAGCCAACTGCCGACCAGGTCCGAAGCCTCGTGGCCGGGTTGGTTGAACTCACTCGACCTTGCCGGCTGGTAAGGGCCGCTCCACGCGAGATGGGGCCCGGCAAGGCGCCGGCTGACCACCAGAACGGTGGCGACGAGCGCCAGCGCGAGCAGCAGAGCGCCGCACCCGATCCAGTGCTGGCCGCTTGCGTGCGGCAGCTGAGCGCGATCCGCCGACCGAGCCGTCGGTCCGGCCGGGCGCAACAGCGACGGGCGCCTCCCCGGAGAGTTCGGATCGGCCGTGGGGCATGGCATTCCTTCGCGGGTAATCGCCGGGGAGCCACGATAGTGGCACACGGGCCACGCCGGCCTATGCTCACCGTCAGACCAGGGGACCCGCCTTCCCTGCAGGCGCAACGGCCTCACTATCCGGAGCATCCGCGGCCGCAGCACGCGCGGTTTCGAGGTCCGTTCCGGTGGCTCTCCTCGTTGCCGAGGTCCGACAACCACGTCGGCACACCGCGTGCTCGGCTCTGCGCCGGGCGCGCCTGCCCTTCGAGGGGTTGAATGTAGTAACCGCCGAGAATCCAACGCTAGAGCGTCGAGCGAGTCCGGGCTGCTTCTGACAGCTTCTGCAAAGCCTTGACCTGAGTCCGAAACGGCAACCAGGGCAACCAGTTGGACCGGCTCGCGGACCGCGTGGTTGAGGTCGGGCGGGGATGCGGATTGGTGTGTCGGCGGGTTCCTCATGGCATGGATGACGTCGGCCGCGCCGTCGTGCGCTTTGCGGCACACCGTGCGCATGGAAGGGGTAAGCGGTGATCGAGGCGATTTTCAACGGGGTGGTGGTGGCGCGCAGCGCGGTCACCATGGTGGTCGAGGGGAATCACTACTTTCCGCCCGACTCTGTCGAGCAGAGCTTTCTGGTGCGGTCGCGGACCAAGTCGCTGTGCCTATGGAAGGGGCTGGCCAGCTACTACACGGTCGAGGTTGACGGTGTCCGTGCCCGGAATGCGGCCTGGACTTACCGGCACCCGTCGCCGTTGGCGGGCAGGATCAAGAACCACGTGGCGTTCTGGGGCGGCGTGCAGGTGATCGGCGTGCCGGCGCGCGAGGCGGGATGAGGGTGTTGCGGCGCCTGGGTGAGCTTGAGCGGGCCACTCGTCCGGTCGACCCGGAGACCGAGGCGGTCATGCGGCAGCGGTGGGCCGAGCTTCCTGAACATGTCCGGACGCCGGCGCAGACGTTGGGTCGCAATGCGGTTGGCTGTGAGGGCACGCACGGGGTGTTTCCGCGCTGCAATCTGGCCTGCACGCCGTGCTATCACTCCCGCGACGCGAACCGGGTCCGCGTCGACGGCACGCACACCTTGGACCAGGTGCGGGCGCAGCTGGGGTTGCTGCGGGCTCGGCGTGGCCCGCGGGCACACGCGCAGCTGATCGGCGGCGAGGTCAGCCTCCTGGCCCCCGACGATCACGCGGCCGCACTGCAGCTGATGCGGGCGCACGGGCGCGAACCGATGAGCATGACTCACGGCGATTTCGACTACGACTATCTGCGCGCGATGGCGGTCGGACCGGACGGGCGGCGGCTGGACCGGGTGTCGTTCGCCGGACATTTTGACATGCTCATGTTCGGTCGCCGGGGCATCGAACGCCCACCGGACGAGGCGGCGCTCAACCCCTACCGCCGCCGGTTCGTCGAGATGTTCGTGCGGTTGAAGCGTGAACACGGGGTGCGGTACTACCTCGCGCACAACATGACCGTCACCCCCCGCAACCTGGACCAGGTCGCCGGGGTGATCCGCGAGTGCCGCGACTACGGGTTCGCGATGTTCTCCTTTCAGCCAGCGGCGTTCGTCGGCGACGAGCGTCGCTGGCATGAGGGCTATCGCGACACCAGTGACGATGACGTGTGGGCGCAGGTCGAGGCGGGCGCCGGGACGCGGCTACCGTATCGGGCGTTGCAGATCGGTGACGAGCGGTGCAACCGGACCGCGTACGGCTTCTACGTCGGCGAGGACTGGTTTCCGTTGCTCGATGATCAGGACCCGGCCGATCTGCACGCCCGTGACGTGTACTTCGCCCATCTGGGTGGGATGAACTTCGCCGACCGCTCGGTGCCGCTGCTGGCCGCGAAGCTGACCCGGGTCGCCGTCGCGCACCCGCGCATGGTGGCCGTGATCGTCCGGTGGGCGGCGCGCAAGGCGCGGCGGGTGGGGCTGCGGCGGCTGCTGCGGCACCGCCGTATCCTGCCGGTGGCGTTCACGATGCACTCGTTCATAGACGCCGCCGACGTCGCCCCGGCGTGGGCGGGCATGCAGCGCGGGCAGACCAGCGACGACCCGCGCATTGCTGCCACCCAAGAACGGCTGCAGGCGTGTTTCTACACGATGGCGCACCCGGAGACCGGCGAGCTCGTGCCCGCGTGCGTGCAGCACAGCGTGCTCGACCCGGCCGAGAACACCGCGCTACGCACGATGTTGCCGATGCCGACCCGACGCGCCGGTGCTTGACGCCCGAGTTCGCCGCGCGCTGGCGCCGGCACTGGACGGCGTTGCCGCCCGCCTGGCCGTGGCCGGGGTGCCGCCCCTGGCGCTCACCGGCGCGGGTTGGCTGGCCGGCGTCGGGGCGTGCTTGGGCGCCGGGCTCGGGGCCTGGAAGTTGGCCCTGGTCTTGTGGCTGGTCAACCGGGTGCTCGACGGTCTCGACGGGCCGCTGGCGCGACAGCACGGCGCGACCGAGCTGGGCGGTTTTCTCGACATCGTTGCCGACTTCAGCATCTACGCCGGGTTCGTGCTCGGCGTCGCTGTCGACCGGCCGCAGGCGCGGCTGGCCTGCCTGGCGCTGCTGGTCGCGTACTACGTGTCGGGGACTGCGTTTCTCGCGCTGTCCTCGCTGCTGGAGCGGCGCGGGGCCAGCGTGCAGGACGACCGCTCGCTGCGGTTCGTCGGCGGCCTGGCCGAGGGCACCGAGACGGTGATCGTGTACGTCCTGTTCTGCCTGCTGCCGGGCCACGCGGAGTTGATTGCCTGGCTGTTCACCGCCGCGGTCGCGATCACCGCCGGACAGCGGGTCGTGCTTGGCGTCGCGCTGCTGCGCCAGAAGCCGTCGATCGCCTCGTCCACCGAGCGGCATCGCGAGGGGATCAGATGACCAGAGCGCGCCGCCGACTGCTCGCGACGCTCGCCGCGGGTGTCCTCGCCCTGACCGGGTGCTCATCCTCTGCCGGCGACACGCCTGCGTCCAGCCTGGACCCGCCGAATTGGAAGTCGGTGCTCACGGCGGCGAAGGGGCAAACCGTCAACTGGTACATGTACGGCGGCGACGACACACTCAACACGTTCGTCAACGGCTACGTAGCCGACCGGTTGAAGAAGGTCGGCGTGAGCCTCAACCAGGTGAAGGTCACCGACACCGGCGACGCGGTCAACGCGGTGCTCGGGCAGAAACAAGCTGGCAAGACGGCAGGTGGCGCGGTAGACGCGATCTGGATCAACGGGGAGAACTTCGCGACCGGTGCGCAGGCCAAGCTCTGGTATTGCGGCTGGGTGAAGGACCTCCCGAACGCCCGCTACGTCGACTTCACCGACCCGGCGGTGTCGAGCGACTTCGGGGTGCCGGTGAACGGGTGCGAATCCGTGTGGCAGCAGGCCGACTCCGCGCTCGTCTACAACAGCGGGGCTCTGTCCGCTGCGGATGCGGGGTCGGTGTCCTCGCTGTTCGCGTGGGCGAAGAGGCATCCGGGCCGGTTCACCTACCCGGCGCTGCCGGACTTCACCGGGTCGATGGCGGTGCGGACGATCCTCTACGACACGATCGGCGGCCCGCGGAGCCTGTCCGGGCCGTTCGACGAGGCGAAATACGCGCCGGCGGCGGCGAAGTTGTTCGCGCGGCTCACCGCGATCGCGCCGTCGCTGTGGCGCGGTGGGAGCACCTACCCGCAGTCGGAAGACGCGGTGGAGAAGCTCTACGCCGACGGCGTCATCGACGCCTACTACACCTACGGGCCCGGCGCGGTCGCCGACAAGGTCGCCAAGGGCCAGTACCCGAAGACGACGCGCGAGGCGGTGCTGTCGGTCGGCAACATCGGTAACATCAGCAGTATCGCGATCCCGGCCGACGCGGCACATCGGGCCGCCGCGCTCGTGCTGGCCAACCTGCTGCAGGATCCGGCCACGCAGCTCGCGCTGTACCAGGCCGAAGGCATCTACCCCGGTATCGACCTGACCAGGACCAGCCCACCAATCAGGCACGCGTTCGCCGCGATCGCGCCGAGCCCGTCGGTGCTGCCGCTGGCCGCGCTGCTGCGCAACGCGCAGCCCGAGCTGGCCAGCGGCTATGTCACCCGGATCGACAAGGATTGGAAGAGTGCCGTCCTTCAGAAGTAGCCGGCTGCCGCGCGGCCTGCGGATCACGCTGCTGCTGAGCCCGGCCGCGGTGGTGATCGGTGTCTTCTTCCTCGGTGGGGTCTCGCAGGCGGTGGCCCAGAGCTTCGGGTATCAGCCGTTCCTGCCCGACTATCACTGGTCGACCGACGCCTACCGGGCGATCTGGCTCGACCCCGCGGTGCGGGCGTCGCTGCTGATCACCCTGCGCGTCTCGCTGGCGTCCACGGTGATCGCGGCCGTGTCCGGGGTGGCCGCCGCGCTCGCGATCCGCGGCCTTCGCCGCGGCCGGGGCTGGGTGACTGGCCTGTTCCAGGTGAACCTTGCGGTGCCGCACCTGGTCGGGGCGCTGTGCATGCTGCTGCTGCTCGGCCAGTCCGGGGTGATCGCGCGGCTGACGCTCACGGCCGGGCTGTCCACCTCGCCGGCGGCGTTCCCGCAACTGACCGGTGACCGGTTCGGCTGGGGCATCATCGCCGAGTACGCCTGGAAGGAGACGCCGTTCGTCGGAATCATCGCCCTCGCCGCGCTCAGCCGCGGCGTCGCCGACCTGGAGAACGCCGCCCGCGTGCTCGGTGCCACGCAGTGGCAGCGGCGGCGCCATGTCACGCTGCCGCTGCTCGCGCCGCCGGTCGCCGCGGCCTCGGTGCTGGTGTTCGCCTTCGCCGCCGGCACCTACGAGGTGCCCTACCTGCTCGGCCGTTCCTATCCGGCGACGCTGTCGGTGGTGGCGTTGCAGGACTACCGCGACACCGACCTGAGCGTGCGTCCCCAGGCGATGGCCGTGGCCGTGGTGATCACGCTGCTGACGACGGTGCTCGTGATCGCCTACCTGGCGCTGGCGAAGCGGCTGTCGGGCCGGCCACTGTGAGACCGGTGCGGGTGAGGCCGGCACGGGTGGGATGGGGGCGCCCGTTGCTCGCGCTGCTGATCGCCGGGCTCCTGCTCCCGCTCGTGCCGCTGCTCGCGTGGGCGGTGAGCGGCCAGTGGCGCTACCCGGGCCTGGTGCCGCAGCGGCTGAGCGGCCGCGGCGTGCGGATCCTCACCGACCCGCGCTCACACGTCCTGTCCGGCGTGTTCACCTCGACATTGATCAGCGTGTCGGTGGCGGCGCTGGCCTGCGCGATCGGGCTGCCGGCGGGCCGGGCGATCGGCGTGTACCGGTTCCGCGGCCGCCGGCTGGTGCAGTTCCTGCTGCTGGCGCCGGTGATCGTGCCGGGCCTGGCGGTCACCCTGGGCATCCAGGTCTTCTTCATCCACTACGGACTGGCCGCCTCCACGCTCGGTGTCGTCTTGGTGCAGCTGCTGCCTACCGTCCCCTACGCCGCTACCGTACTCGGCGCCGCGTTCGCGAACCTGGACCTCGACTACGAGCGGCAGGCCCGCGCCCTCGGCTCCGGGCCGGTGCGCACGCTGGTGTTCGTGACCATTCCGCTGCTGCGCCCGGCGCTGATCCTCGCCGGACTGTTCTGCTTCCTGATCTCCTGGAACGAGTACGTGCTCACGCTGCTCGTCGGCGCGGGGCAGGTGCAGACGCTGCCGCTGCTGCTGTTCGCCGCGATCGGCTCCTCGGACACGACCGCGGCAGCAGCGCTCGGTGTGCTGGTCGTGCTACCGCCGCTGCTGCTCATCGGGCTGGCCGGGCGGCTGCTGGCCGGACGATCCGGCGCGGCGATCGGGCTGGGCCGGCTATGAGGGCCAGTGCGGCGTCGGTCGAGCTGGCCGGGATCAGCAAGCGCTTCGGCGACACGGTCGCTGTCGCCGACCTCTCGCTGCGGCTCCCGGCTGGGTCGTTCACGGCATTGCTCGGCCCGTCGGGCTGCGGCAAGAGCACCACGCTGGCGATGCTGGCCGGGTTGCTCGCGCCCGAGGCGGGCGACATCGCCCTGGGCGGTGCCTCGCTGCTCGGCGTCGCGGCCGAGCGGCGTCCGGTCTCGCTGGTGTTCCAGAAGCCGTTGCTGTTCCCGCACCTGAGCGTGGCGCAGAACGTCGGATTCGGGTTGCGCATGCGCGGGCTCACCCGGCGGGACATCGCACCGAGGGTGCAGGCGATGCTGGAGCGGGTGCAGCTCGTTGGGCTCGGCGCACGGCGGGTCGGGGAACTCTCCGGTGGGCAGGAGCAGCGGGTCGCGCTCGCCCGGGCGCTCGTGCTGGCGCCCCGGCTGCTGCTGCTCGACGAGCCGTTCTCCCAGCTCGACCCGGAGCTGCGGGCCGAGATGCGGGCACTGGTCCGCGCCCTGCACGACGAAGCCACGACGACCACGCTGTTCGTCACCCACGACCGGGCCGAGGCCGTCGAGGTCGCCGACGACATCGTGCTCATGCTCGACGGGCGCCTGGCCGGGCACGGCCGGCCCGAGCTGTTCTACTGCGCGCCACCGACCCTGGAGGCAGCGCGTTTCTTCGGCGTCACCAACGAGATCGTCGGCTCGGTCTGCTCGGGTTGCTTCCGCGATCGGTCCGGGCTCGCGGTGCGCTGCAACCTCGCCGACGGCCCGGCCGTGCTCGTCGTCCGACCCGAGGCGCTGCGGATCTCCGGAACGGAGTCCCCGGATTCGCTGCCGGGTCGGGTCACCGCTGCTCGGTTCGCCGGCACCCACCTGGCCCTCGAGGTCGCGACTGCTTCGGGTGCGCTCGGCGTGCACGTCCCCGTCGACAGCCCGGTCCAGATCGGTGGCCACCTGCACGTGCGGGTACCAGCCGAGGCCAGCACCGCGTTCATGACGAAGCAGCCGTCGTGACCAGGCAACATTGGGTCAAGCTGGCCGGTGTCGTGCTGCTGGTGGCCGCGCTGGTGATCATCAGCGTGTCGGTCGGTGTGCCGGGGATTGGCCGGCTGCGCAGCGACTTCGCCCAGTTCGGCGTCTGGGCCGGCGTCGTGTACGCCGGGCTGTACGCGGCGGTCAGCCTCGCGCCGCTGCCGGCCGCGGTGTTCACCCTCGCCGCCGGGGCGCTGTTCGGCGTCACCGAAGGGTTGATCGTGGTAGAGGCCGGCGCAACCGGCGGCGCGGTGATCGGCTTCTGGCTCGCCCGCGTGCTCGGCCGCGACTTCGTCGCCCGGGTGAGCGGCGCGTCGGTCGAGAAGCTGGACGAGCGGTTCGCCCGCCGCGGCGTCCTCGCCGTGCTCGCGGTCCGCCTGCTGCCGGTGCTGCCGTTCGCCGCGGTGAACTACGTCAGCGGCCTGACCTCGATCCGCTTCCGGGCCTATCTACTCGGCACCGCCCTCGGCATCCTGCCCGCCGCCGCCGCGTACGTGGTGCTGGGCGCCTATGGATCAAGGCCCGGTTCGGTGCCGTTCCTCGTCGCACTCGGCGGGCTACTGGTCCTGGTCGTCGTCGGTCTGGTGTCCGGGCAGCGCAACCGGCGCCGGCGCGCGGCCTCCTCGTCGGGGCTCAGCGCGACACCCGCCGCCGACGAAGGCGGCCCAGCAGCCTCGTGACCCGCCGCGCGGCCGGTCGCCGCAGGCCGGCCTGGACCTCGCCGATCGCAGCGTTCCACACCCCGTCGGCGTAGGTCGGGTAGGCATGCATCGACCCGGCAAGGTCGCGGGGCCGCAGCCCCTTGGCGACGGCCAGCGCGACCTCGGCCAGGGCTTCGCCGGCCCGCGGTCCGACCAGCGTGGCTCCGACGATGCGGCCCCGGTGGTCCAGGACGAGCCGGCTGAACCCGCCGGTCTGCTGTTCGGCCACCGCCCGGTCGACGTGCCGATGCTCGACCTGTCGGATGGCCAGCCGGCCCTGCCGGGCCTGGTCCACCCCGATGCCGACAGCGCCGATCTCGGGTTGGGTGAACGTGACCCGCGGGATCCGGTCCGGGTCGACCGACCGGCGCAGCCCGAGCACCGCGTTGCTCGCCGCCGTGCTCGCGGCCACGCCGGCCGAGTGGGTGAACTGCGGGTAGGTCGTGACATCGCCGGCCGCCCAGACCCGCGGGTTGGACGTGCGCAACTGGTGGTTGACGATTACGTGGCCGCCCGCGTCGACCTCGACGCCGGCCTCGGTCAGCCCGAGCCCGGCCGTCCGCGGCATCCGGCCCGCGGCCAGCAGCGCGACGTCGAACTCGACCCGCGAGCCGTCGGCCAGGTCGGCGATGGACCCAGCGAATCCGGTGACGCCGATGCCGGTGCGGACGTCGATGCCGTCGGCGCGCAACGTGCCGGCCAGCAGGGCGGCGGCGTCGGGGTCTTCCCGCGGCAGTAGCCGCGGCCCGGCCTCCACCAGCGTCACCGCCGAGCCCAGCCGGGCAAAGGCCTGGCCGAGCTCGCAGCCGATAGTGCCGCCGCCGAGGACGAGCAGTCGCCCGGGCAGGCTCGGCAGTCCCCAGATGGTGTCGCTGGTGTAGAACGCGGGTCCAGTACTCCCCGGTATGGGTGGCACGGATGGCGCGGCACCGGCCGCGAGGAGCAGCTGTCGAAATCGCACCGCGAGGTGGTCGACCTCGGCGGTGTCCGGCCCGGTGAGCCGCGCGCTCCCCCTGACGACGTGCACGCCGGCCGCGCGCAGTGCCTCTTCTGAGTCGACGGGCGCGATCGCCGCGATGGCGGCGTGCACGCCGGCCAGCACGGCGGTGAAGTCCACCTCGACCCGCTGGACGTGGATCCCGTAGCGGGCTGCGCCACGGGCGTCTGCAGCGGCGTGCGCCGCCGCGAGCAGCGCCTTGCTCGGGACGCAACCCGTCCACAGGCAGTCGCCGCCGGTACGCTCGCGCTCGACCAGCAGCACGCTCGCGCCCAGGCTTGCCGCCGTCTTCGCCCCGACGATGCCCGCGGTGCCGCCGCCGATCACCAGCAGGTCCCACGCCCGCCCGTCGGGCGGGGACAGGTTCTCGGGGATCACCCGCCGACCGTACGTGCCGGTCGGGTGCCGGCCGCGACATGGATGTGGCCACCCTTCACGATCTCGTGCATCGGCTCCTCGGTAGTGGCGAGCAGTCGGTTCCACGGTGCCCGGTAGGGGTCGGCGCCCCCGGTGAAGCAGGCCAACCGGGCCAGCGGCCACAACACCCGCCAGCGCCCGGCCGGCATCGCCATGTCCACGACCGCGATCCGCCCGCCGGGCCGCAACAGCCCCAGCGCCTGGTCGAACGCCTCCGCCCACCCCTCGATGATTGACAGCGAGTAGGTGAACACAACCGCGTCGAACGAAGCAGCGCCGCCCGCAAGCTCGGCGATCCGTGCGGCGTCGCCGCACCGCAGGTCGACGTTGCGCCAGCCGTGCCCGGCCACCTTGCCGCGGGCCCGGCCCAGCATCGCGACACTGCGGTCGACCCCGAGAACCGCGCCGCTGGCGCCGACCCGCACGAGCAGCGGTGCCAGGTTCAACCCCGTGCCACATCCCACATCAAGCACCCGGAAGCCGCGCTGGAGATTCAGAGCTGCGATACCGCGCTCCCGACCGGCGCGATACACCGCCCGCTCACCGGACAGCACGTCGTAGAACCGGGCCCCCAGACCGTAGCGCCGTAGCCTCATCTGACTGGCACTCCCGGCTTCAGGCCTGGCCGATGTGAGTCTGGCGGCAGTCGTCGGAGCCGGAGACTCGGCTCGGGGTCGCCCGACGACGTTGTCACCGACCCGTCAGCCGGATGAACCATGCGGTCGCCCGGCGGGCTGGTTGTCCCGGCCGCGCGGCGTCGCCGGCGCAGGTTGGCAGTAGCGCGGCGACCTGCTCGACGGTGGGGTTGGTCATCATCCGCGCACCGACACGCACGGTGGGCACCGTCTCGTCGCCCCCGTTGGCCTGCCGTACGAAGGAGCGAGCCGTGTCATCGGCCCAGATGTTGTGCCATTGCGCGTCGATGCCCCGGCGGGTCAGGGCCCGCCGGAGTCGACGGCAGTACGGGCAGCCGGGCCGCCAGTACACCTGCACCACGATCACCGACGACTCACCCATGTAGCGGTAACCCGGCGCGGGTACGCCGCGCTTCCCGCCCCGGCTTTCGGGTGACGCCCACTCACGCCCGCCGCCAGGATATGCCCCCCAACGGCCCCATCGGACGTGCGGCACAGGTTCGTCATCCGGCATCGCCGGCGACCAGGGCCCGGACCGTGGCGTGCATCCGCTCCACCATTGCCGGGTCCGGAGCGCGGCGCTGGGACCACTCGGCGAGGGCCCGCCGCAGCCTGCGGTAATCCTCGGCCGTCCTAGCGCACCGGGCACAGATGGCCAGATGGGCTTCCAAGCGCCGGATTTCTCGATCCGTCAGAGGCAGCGAACCGTCGGCGTCGAGGTAGCGGTGCACGCAACGACGTGCCCAGTGACACGTCCACATCCTGCTCGGATGGACCATCATCAGGACCTCCCCGCGCGTGGGTTGGTGCGCATGTGGACGCGGATGCGTTCGCGGGCTCGGCTCAAGCGCGACAGCACCGTCCCGACCGGGATGCCGAGGACATCAGCGACCTCGCGACAGGTGAGGTCGTCGACATCGATCAGCAGTAGCACGACCCGGAACCGATCATCGAGGGCGTCCACTGCGCCCTGCAGCTCGTCGCCGAGGACTCGATCGGTGACGGTCTGTTCCGGGCTCGGCGCCACCGTGGCCCCGAACGCCGGCCGGTGCCGGTCCAACTCGCCGTCGCCATCGAGCAGATCCGGGCGCCGACGACGCCGGGAATTGACATTCGTGTTGCGCAGGATCGTCAGCAGCCAGGCCCGCGGGTGGGCGCCGTCAAACCCGCTGATGCCCCTGTACGCGCGCACCAAGGTGTCCTGCACCAGATCCTCGGCATCGGGCCAGGAGCCGGTCAGTGTGCGGGCTACCCGCAGCAGCATCTCGATCTCTTGTTCCACGTAACGGGCAAAGGCGGCACTCGGTTCAGCTCGCTCGCGACTCGGTGCCCGGTGCACGTCATGGGAACCCGCCGCGGTCGCCGACTTCATCCCGGCCCGACGCCGCTCGTCGTGGCCGCCGGACGAGCTCACCCTGATGGCTCCGAACGAAACACCCGCGTGCTCGATCCGCAGACCAAGCCGGCGAGCGACGTGAAAACCGTCGCCAAGATGACGCACGCCGCGCACGCCAGGCGGCTATCCGAGAACACCGAAACGGCGCCGCAGACGACACCCGCGACCAGGCAGATCGCAGTCACGCTCGCTCGTAGAACAGTCGGGTACGTCCACGGGTTTCTGGCTAGCGTCACGCTGATGCCGCCCGAACCGGTCCTGGTGCGGTGCTCGCTGGTCTTGTCCGCCTGCACGAATGGTTGAGCCTGGCCAGCCCCGGCACGCAGGTATTGGTAGACCGTTTCGCGGCTGACACCGAACTCGCGAGCCAGTTCCGCCGTCGCGACGCCGGCGGCTGCCCGAGCCGCCAAGAGCGCGGCTTGTTGACTGGTGAGGGATCGGCGGCCGCCGCGTTGCCTGGCCGGCACGATGCCCTCGCGTTGGCGGTCACGGATCAGGGCGCGTTCGAACTCGGCGAACGCGCCGGTCACCGAGAGCAGGAGGGTGGCCATCGGCGAGTCGTCACCGGTGAAGGTGAGCTGCTCCTTGACGAACTCGACCCGCACCCCGCGGGGGGTGAGGGCCGGACGACGGCGCGCCGGTCATCGAGGTTGCGGGCCAGCCGATCCATCGAGTGCACGATGACGGTGTCGCCGTCACGGACGAACGCGAGCAGCGCCTCGAGTTGCGGACGCTGAGCGTCTTTGCCGGAGGCGTGCTCAGCGAACGTCTTATCGGGGTGAATGCCGTCGAGCCGGCGCTCGAGGTTCTGGCCCAACGTACTGACGCGGGTGTAACCAACTCGATGATCGGTAATGACGGCCCTCCCCAACCCGGAATGTGTCAGGTTGAAGTCTGAGAGCGTGACGATCGATGTGTCAAACACTTCTGGTGTGACCCAACTGTACGCTCGAAGCGGGTGCCTGGAATGTCCGTACGAGCAGGTCGAATACTGCGAAGTTGACCAGGGTGGACCCGTGCGTGTCGGTGGCGTGCTCGGTGATCCGACCCCCTACCGGCCCGCCGCAGCGGCGAAATTGTCGGCGTTCGGGGTGCCCACCCCGGTGACGTCGTCCCAGCCCGGCCCGGTGGTCAGGCTCGCGTCCTCGCCGAATTCCCGGACGCTGTAGACGATGCCGTCGGCCGGATCGGTCCTGTTGACGTAGTCCGGGCGGACGTTGCCGTCGCCGGCATGGGTGCGCGTGACGTCGGTGAGCCCGCGTCCGCCCGCCTTCTGCATCTGGTAGATCCGCGGGTTGGCGAAACCGAGCCGCCCGCCTGCCTTCTCGACCGCGAGGGCCTGCATCCCGGCCATCAGTGGCGCAGCGAGGCTCGTGCCTCCGATGCGGTATTCGTCGTAGAGCACGCCGGTCGGGAAGGTCTGGGTCTCACCGACGAGCATGCCGGTCGTGGGGTCGCCGTCCAGCGCGATGTCAGGGACCGCTCGGCCCGCGGGGGCGCCGCTCGGGACAACACCGTCCTGGTAGGACGGTCGGTTGAACAGCGTCGAGAACCCGCCGCCCGCCCCGTACAGGAAGCCCAGCGGCTCCCAGGACTTCCCGTCGGCCGAGAGCGAGTACTTGTTGGTGCCCCAACCGGTCTGAAACTGCAGTGAGCCGTCCGCGGCGATGGCGGTGCTGGTGCCGCCGACCGCGGTGATGTACGGGTCGGAGGCCGGGTAGTCGGTCTGCTTCAGACCGGTCGAGGCGACATCGTCGCCGCTGTCGCCGGAGGAAAACATGAAGCCGATGCCCTGCATCGCGCCCTGCTTGAACACCTGTTCGGAGGCGGCGATCATCCCGCTGGTCTGCCGGCGGCGGGGCCGGCGACGGCGCTGCCCGGTGCACAAAGGATGCCGGGGACAGCCCCGTGACGCCGAGGACGCTGCCCGCGACGCTGCTGGGCACGGACAGATCATTCGACGGCGCCCTGCTTGACCGTACCGCCCTGCCGGTACTGGCGGATGGTCACACCGAAGGCGCGCTGGGCGCCGGCGACGTGACCGATCGCCTCGACGTAGCGGTTGCCCGAAGCCACCCCGGTCACCTGCAGGCCGCTGGCCGCGAGCCAGTCACGAACGGAGGCCACCGCCGCGCTGGTGGGCGCGTAACGGTCCTGGTATTGCCCAGGGGTGATGAAGTGCCGGTAGCCGGCGGTGCCCGGCGTCGAAACGGCGGCGACCGCGGCGTTGAGGCCGGCCTGCCCACCTCGCGGAACGAGATACACCCGGACGGAAACCGAGCCCGTGCCCGGCGCCGCGGAGCCGGCCGACTTCGTCGACACCGCGTATGCCGGAGCGCTGCCGGCCAACGTGATGCGGCCGGTCGGTGCGGCAGTTGCCCACCCGGTAACGCCCACCACCCCCAGAGCCCTCCGCGACCTACGCGACATCTGCGCACCTGCTCCGTAGCGGACCGGTCAGGAACAACCAGCGACAGCAGCGCAGCTTTTCACGCCACGGCGGCAACGACAGCGGCTCGTGACAATCCCGATGGCCGGCAGATCATAGGCGAAGGGCGGCGGCCAACCGGCCGATGACTGCGGCGTCGCCGGCATCGCGGGGGCCGCCGGATGGCGCGTGCTCGGTGATGGCCGCCCCGACAACGTTGTCCAAGCTGGAGACCGGATCGATCAGCCGCTGCGGCGGCACCCCGTCGGGCTCGGGATAGCAGATCGAGCCGAATGCCCCGGGATCGAGGACGTCCAGATCGATGTGGACGTACACCGGACCGGTCAGACCGTCGAGCACCGCTTCGAAGTCCTCGACGCCGTGCCAGCGGATGCCGGCCTGCTGGATGTACTGTGCCTCCGCCGCGGCGCCCGGACGCCGCCGAGTACCACCTACCCCGGCGCCAGCGGCCGCTCCGGGGTGAGCGTGGCCGGTCCCTCTCCCAGCAGCGTTCGCAGCACCATCCCGTGGAACGCGCCGGACCGCGACGTCTGCGGGGAGTTCAGGTCCGGGTCCCGGCTCGGGTCGGCACGCTCTACCGCACGCTGCAGCGGATGCGGGTCGAGGGGCTGATCGAGGAGATCGGGGTGAATGCGGTCGCCGTTGCGGCCGACCGGCGGGCCGAGCGCCGCCGCAGCTACCGCATCACCCCGGCCGGCCGTGCAACGGCGCGCGAAGAGGCCCGCCGGCTGGCCGCGATGCTGGCCAGCGATGCCGCGCAGCGACTCCTGCAACGCGGGCCCCGGCGGATGGCGAAGTGACTGCCTTCGGCGGTGAGTTTCCCGGCGTGACGCCGCAGCTCACGGTCGACGATGCGGACGCGGCCGTACGCTTCTACCGGGCCGCCTTCGACGCCGACGAGTTGCTGCGTCACCTGGGCCCCGACGGCCGGGTCATGCACTGCGAGTTGCTCGTCAACGGCGGACGGCTGCTCCTGCACGACGACTATTCCGAGCGGCGTGACCAGACACCGGTCGCCCTCGGCGGCATGCCGATCACCCTGCATCTACGTCGACGCGGTCGACGAGGTGTTCGCCACGGCGGTAGCGGCGGCCGCGATCGCCCTCATGCCGCCGCAAGACGCCTTCTGGGGCGACCGTTACGCGATCGTCGCGGATCCGTACGGCCATCGCTGGTCCTCGGCCACCCCGCGCGAGGAGTTGTCGATTGCCGAGATGAAACACCGCAGTGAAGAGTGGGCCAGCGGTCCCCACGGCAACGCGCCGGAGTGACGCGCTGCCGGTCAAACAGCGGAGCTAGTGCTAGTGACCACTAGGTAAATCGCTGGACGAAGGCCAGGGACGTGTCCGCGACCTCAGGCCAGCCGCTGTCGACGACGAGGGCGTGACCGCGGTTGGGCATCTCGACGATCTCGGTGATCGCCGGGTTGTCCCGCTGCTGCTTGAAGGCGGCGTTCGCGATGGCCCACGGCACCGTGTTGTCCTTTTCACCGGAGATGATCAGCAGCGGCCCGCGCTGTGGGTTTTCGGTGTCGACCTTCGCCTCGGTCCGCGGGTTGAGGTTGGCGGTGGCGGCCTGCAAGAGCGGAGCGCCGGATGCCGGCACCGCGAAGCTTTCGTACAACTCCTTTGCCTCGACCTCGCTCACCGCGTTGGCGAAGCCGAAGCGGAACTGGTCGAAGGTCAGGGGCACCGCACGATGACGATTGGCGGGGTTGCCGACCACCGGAAAGGCTGACCTCAGTGCGGAGAGCGGCAACGCCAGCACCCCTCGGAACGGCGCAGGGTCGATCGCGACCGTCACCGCGGACAGCCCGCGGCCGGCGAGGATCTGGGCCAGCAGACCGCCGATGGAATGCCCGATGACGACCGGCTTCCGCTCCAGTTGGCCTATCACCGCCGCGAAGTGGTCGGCTACCTCGCCCACCGTCTTGCCGGCGAACACCTCGGGATGGGCGTTGGCCTCGGCAACCGTTTCGGGGTCGTCGGGCCATCCCGGAGTCAGCGACGCGAAGCCGGCGTCGTTGAAGACTGCTGCCCACCGGTCCCAACTGCTCGGTAGCAGCCACAAACCGTGAACGAACACCACCGGGACACGCCCGGTGGCGTTGACAGCGGCGATCTCCTGCGCTTCGTGTTCGGTGATGACCGGCACGGGGGCAGACTATCGCGCTGTTGCCACTGCTCCCGGAGGTGCTGGGAACGGTTCGTCGCGCATCTGGTGTCCGATCGATGCGCGCGACCTGGTTCGTGCCGCTGCCGGATCGAGCGGCGCCAGCACTCCCTTTCGGCCATATGCTTTGTCTCGTGGACAGCACCCGACCAGTCACTGTCCGCCTCGACGCTGCCGGCCCTGAGCTGACCCCGCGAACCCTGTCCACGCAACTGGATCGGATCAGGAGGGGGGAGCTCAACACGGTGCTCGCAACGGTCGCCGCGCTGGAGGCGCCACAACCCGCGATCACCGCCGTCAACGAGTGGGGAAAGGTCGATCGCGCCTTACACCGGGGTGCCCGCGTGGCCACGAGCGTCAAGCAGATCCGACAGGTCGTGGCGGCGGGTGATCTCGCGGTGGTGCTGCACTTTCAAGGCTCAGCCCCGCTCGGCGGGCAGGTCGAGATGGTCGACACCTACGCTCGCCTCGGCGTTCGGGTCATCCAGCTGACATACAACTACGCCGAGCTGGCCGGCGACGGATGCCTCGAAGAGCGAAACGCCGGGCTGACGGCGTTCGGCCGCCAGGTCGCGCGCCGAATGCAAGACATCGGCATCACCGTCGACCTCGCACATGCCGGTGAACGAACCTGTCTCGAGGCGCTGTCCATCGCGCAACGGCCGATGGTCGTATCGCACGGAAACGCCCGCTCGGTCTGCGAGTCGCCGCGAAACCTCAGCGACGACGTCATCCGCGCGGTCGCCGCGACCGGAGGCGTCATCGGGTTGTGCGCCTACCCGGCGTTCGTGTCGAGCGACGCCGTGCCGACGCTGGATCAACTGGTCGATCACGCCGTGCACATCACCGAGCTCGTCGGAGCTCGGCACGTGGGCCTCGGGCTCGACTTTGCCGACGAGGACGAGAACGACTACGACTACTTCGGTTACGACGAGCGCTACTACCCCCGCCCGCCGTGGACCTGGCCGATCGGGATCTCGTGGTGGGATGAGGCGGGCAATATCGCTCCGGCGTTGCGCCGGCGCGGCTTCAGCGACGACGACATCACCGGCATCATGGGCGAGAATTTCATGCGTGCGTTCGAGCAGACGTGGGACGGTTGAGCGACGCCGGCGTCCGACGAATTACGTCTTGCCGTTGTCCAGCAGGTTGGTCGGCAGGTCTCGGGCCGGGCCGGCAAAGGCCACGTCGACACTGGTGGTCAGGTCGATCTGGCCGATGGTCTCGGTGGTGAGGGGTTTGGCCAGGATGTCAGCGACCCTGCTGGCCAAGTGCTCGGCAACGCGCGGATCGTGCACGTTCTCCACGACGATGAGGAACTGATGACCGGGCAGGCGACCCAGCATGTCACTCGGGCGCAAGACCTTCCGCAGCCGCTGGGCCATGGTGCTGAGGACCTCGTCGCCGACCTGCTGGCTGTGGCCGTCGCTTGTCGACTGGACACCCTCGAGGTCGATGGAGAGCACGGCGGTGGTCAGCTCACTACGCTGCCCCCTGGCGCGCGCCTGCTGGAGCCGGTCCCGGAGCAAGGAACGGTTGGGTAGGCCGGTCACGCCGTCGTGCAGGTCCGGGTCGGGCCGGGCAGCAGGCCCTTTGCGCGCTTTTTTGCGGGCCTGCCAATTGATCATGTAGCAGGCGCCGACGTCGGCGAGGACCCTGGCCGCAGCCGCGTCGTCGTCGTCGAGGCCGCCGAGCTCGGGCAAGTAGAGGTCCAGAGCTCCGATCGGTTTCCCCGTGTCGAACATCGGCAGGGCGAGAACGGCCGCCGCCCTGCCCGCGCTGCGCGCCAACGCAGAGAACTGCGGGAATCGCTCGTCGAAGGCCAGGTCGGGAAGGAGCACAGCTTCGCCGGTACGGAAGGCCTCGAAGCACGGACCCGCACCTGAGCCGAGCTGGAGGGTTTCCACGCCCAGCAGCCCCTCGTCGGACGCGGCAACGAAACGCATGTCACGATGCGATCCGATCAACACCCCGGCCCCGGTCCCGGGCAGTACATCGGGAACCCGCCGAACCAAGCGTTGCAGGACCACCTGGCCGGAGTAGTCGGTGACCAGGGTGCGGGCCAACTCGGTTAGCACCTTGGCGAGCACGCGACCGTTGGCCACCGGGCCCCCACTCGAACGTCGACCACCACTATTTGGCGGTCAGCCACACCGAGCGTATTGCATCAACTCCATATGGTCATACATTTGGGTTCAACTACCGCCAGAAAATCGGCAACCGGGCATCTTGCTGGCTCAGCACCTTCCGCGAGGTCGCCGTCGCGATCTCCGAGCGCGGGACGGCATCCATTATCGGTCGCCTACCGATGACCGCTCCCGCTCCTCTCAATGCTCATTCGATTTGTCATCTCGCTCCGCTTTTCGTTTCGCTCGATGCTCACGCGAGGCGGACGCCGGCCGCGGGACGATCTGCTCAGGCGCCGAGGTGCCTACTTCGTGGGCCGAAACAATGTTGGGCCCGATCCGCGTGGGGCGGCGGTGACTGACCTCGACATCGTGCCCGCGCTCGGCAGCGGCGAGCGGCTCTTCGATCGTGGGGCCGGCCCCGGGCTGGTGCCGGTCGAGTCATCGCCTCGCCCGGACGCCACGCACGTCCGCGCCGCACCGCTCGCTGGCCGTCGTACGTTCGCAGACGTCCTACCCGTGCTTCAGGGCTTGGCCTTCTGGGGGTAAAGGGTCTCGCCGCGTTCGAGCATGGCGACGAACGCCTCGATCTTCGCGGCACGGGTCGCGGCGCGCTTGACGCTGCTGATCCGGAAGAGCATCGCGAAGCGATTCTGCGCGGTGAGATCGGCGAAGAATGCCGCGGCCCGCGGGCGGGCGTCTAGCGCGGCTTGCAGGTCGTCTGGCACCGGCGCGTCCTTCTGCCGATAAGCGACATCCCAGCGACCGTCCGCCTTGGCCCGCTCGACCTCGACGACACCACCGGGGCGCATCCGCCGGGCGGCGCTCAGCCGGGCAACGTAGTCACGGTTGCGCTGTGACCACACGCTCCTCGGCCGACGCGGCGTGAACACCTGCAGGTAGTAGTCGTCGTCGAGCGCGCCGGCCTGCCCGTCGATCCAGCCGAAGCACAACGCGCTGTCAAGGGCCTCTGCGTAGGTAATTCCCGATCGCTGCGACGCCTTCTTGCGCAACCGAAGCCGCACGCCGTCGGAGTCAGGACTGCCGGCCAGCCAGGCCTCCCACTCCTCGACAGTCTCGACCTCGAGCACGGGCTTGTCGGCGGCCGCGGTCATACCCTCCACCGTATGCGGTCGCCGCACCGGCCGGAGTTCCGACGCTCGTCTCACGCCGGCCCAGCAGGTCGAGGATCTCCTGCGGGGTGAGCAGCACCTCGTCACCGAGGTGATGCGCGAGCATCCGGACGAACGCCGCCGCCGGGTCCATCAGGTCGGAGTCGGCCGCTGCGCTCCACTTGTGGTCGATGGCCTTCCAGTAGATGCCGGCCGCCCGGTAGTCGCGCCAGGTGAACTTGCGGTCCAGTGGTCGTCCCCTGACCTCGAACGTCACGGAACGCAGATCCCGCAGCCAGTCCCGAAGCTCGTGATCGAACCCGCTGGCGCCACCCGGCCCCGTGATGACCTCGCGCGTACGGAGGACGGCCGAATGCCGCTGGCGAGGCGGCTGACTCGACAGTCGATTCCCGACCGCGACGACCGACACCTCGTACATTCCGGTGGGGCGGCCGTAGCTCAACTCCTGGAATGCCAGCACCCATTCGTCGGCTCCTCGCCGTTCCGTGTGGGTGACTGAGTTGATCTTCGGCCATTCTGTGGTTGTTCCTGGTGGCGTTGCCGGGACGGTCGACGGGGTGGTGGGCAGGGGGTGTCAGGGGTGGATTTGAGTTCGATGTTCGGAGCGGCGTTGGGACTGGCCTTGCCGTGGCAAGTGATCGTGGTGGACTTCGACCAGGACGTCGGCCGGCTCGACCTGACGCTGGAC